>JAHLLK010000004.1 GCA_020444165.1 Deltaproteobacteria bacterium
ACACTGAACCTACGGATTAAGAGTCCGTTGCTCTGCCAGTTGAGCTAGCAGCCCGTGGCATGCGTTTTTATCAGGGGATCGGAGTTTCGTCAACCGCTTTTTGGGTGGAAGGGCCTTTTAGCCAACTCCCGCGCCAGGGAGGCTCCCCGGGGCCCATCCTCTAGGGTTTTCAACCATCTGGGTGGTAGGTTTTCCACGCCCCAGTAGGCCCCGGCCAGGGCGCCGGCCATGGCCCCGATGGTGTCCGTGTCGCCCCCCAGGCTCACCGCCAGCACGATGGCGTCCGCGGCCGAGTCGGCCCACAGGAAGGACCCCAGGGCCGGGGGCACCGACTCCGGCGCGGTGACGTCACAGGTGTACTCCCCGCTGAGGCGCGCGCGGGCCGCGTCCTCGCCCAAGCCGGCCAGAGGCGGCAGGGCGGCCAGGCGCGCCGCGGTGTGGGCGTCCACCGCGGCCACCCGGGCGGCCAGGTGGACCACGAACGCCGCCTGGTCCCTGGCCTGCCCCGCGGCCCCCAGGCGGCAGGCCAGGCCCACGGCCAGGGCCTGAGCCGCGGCGCCGGCCAGGCCCTGGGGATGCTGATGGGTGATGCGGCCCTGGTCCAGGGCCGCTGGCAGGAGGGTCTCCTCGTCCGGGGCGAAGTAGGCCCCCAACACCCCCACCCGCATGGCCGCGCCGTTGCCAAAGGAGTCGGTGCCCACCTGGTCCCAGGCCATCCCGGCCCGGATGCGCTCCACCACCCCGAAGATACGCGCGCCGTAGCCTCGCCGGGGATCGAAGTTGGCGGCGAAACGCTGGGCCAAATCGGCCGGGTCCAGGCCCTGGCAAAGCACCAGGCTCTCCAGGAGAGCCAGCATCATCTCCGAATCGTCGGTGTAGTTGCCGGCCGGCAGGCGCCCCGGCAGGAAGCGGTCCAGGCGGCCATGGGCCTGGCGGATGGCCTGGGGCGTCCAGCCCTCCACCGGCATGCCCAGGGCGTCGCCGCACATGGTGCCCAGGGCCGTGCCGGCCAGGCGGGAAAAGCTGAAAGCCGGCGGCGGGGCCGGGCTCATGCCGTCAGCTTCACGGCCAGGAAGGTCAAATCGTCCTCCAGGGCGGGGGTTTCGGCATGGTCCAGAATGGCCTTTTCCAGGTCCGCCACCAGCTCGCCCGGCTCGCCGCCGCCCAGCCCGGCCACCAACTCTTGCAGCCGCTCCAGGCCCAGGGGATGCCCGGCGGGACTTTCCGCCTCCAGAGCCCCGTCAGAAAACACCAGCAGGGTGGAGCCGGACGTCAAATCCACCTGGTCCGCCTGGAAACTTTCCCCGGGGAGCATGCCCAGGGCCAGGTTCTGAGGCTCCAGGCGCGCCACCTCGCCGGAGGGCCGGCGCAACAGGGCGGGCGGGTGGCCGGCCGCGGAGTAGTGGAGGCTGCGGTTCCGCGTGTCCACCACCCCCATGAAGGCGGTGGCAAAGCTGTCGCCCAGGGTGAGGGTCTCCAGGTTGCGGTTCAGAAGGGTCAAAAACTCGGCCGGCCGGTCCAGAAAGTGGGCGTTTTCGTGCCACAGGGCCTGCAGGGTCATGGTGTACAAGGCAGCTCCCAGACCGTGTCCCGAGACGTCGGCCAGCATGAAGGCGTGGCGGTCCGCATCCAGGCTCTCTACCTGGTAGCAGTCCCCTCCCACCACGCCGCAAGGCCGGTACAGAGCCTCGAAGCGGGGGTTTTGCCGGGGGAGTTGCTTGGGCAGGGCATGCCGCTGCACCCGCCGCGCCTGCTCCAGGGCCAGCATGTTCTCGGTCTCGTCGCTGAACACCTCCACCCCGCCCACCACCGTGCCCTGCCGGTTGATGAGCGGCGACACGGACACGCTCACCGGCACCCGGCCGCCGTCCTTCTTGCGGGCGAACACCACCTGGGAGGTGGCGGAAGCCTTCTTGGAAGACATGCAGCGGTGCAGGGGGCAGCGCCCGGGGGAGCAAAGCTGGCGGCCGTGCCGGTCCACGTGGACCAAGACATCTTCGGAACAGCGCCGGCCGAGGACTTCTTCCACGGTCCAGCCGGTTATCTGTTCAGCGCGCCGGTTCCAGTAGAGGATCTTGCAGGTGGGATCGACCACATAGATGCCCTCCAAGGTCTGGTCGAGGACATCCTCGGCGGCAATGCCCAGGGATTCTAAATTTGGCATGGCGGGACCCAAAGGAAAAAGGAGATATTTTCGCGGCGAGCGCGCCCCCCGGTGCGCGGCGCCCAGCCTAAGCCCGCTCCCCCCGCTGCGCGTTGGGGATGACCAGGAGGGATGAGGGCAGCAAGCCAATCGGTACCATTTTACCGCAACCCGCTGGCTTGTACCGGTCCGTAGCCCCCGGCCCTGGCGGAAAAGTGCCCCTGTGGTATGCTCGAACCCGAACTTTTCCGGCGGGAAGTTGGCTGATGACCTACACCCCCAATGTCACTTGCGCGGATTACCGGGAAGGGCAACGTCTCCTGGCCCTCCGGCGGCAGTTGGCCCAGCCGGAGCTCCCGGCCGCGGAAAAGCGCCGTCTGGAGGCCGAGATCGCCGAGCTGGAACAGGCCTTGGGCCTGGACTAGCCCGGGTCCTCCCCTGCTCCTGAGAAACCTCCCCGCCGGGTATCACTCCTCGGCGATGTCCCTTTCCGCCTCCTCCAGCTCCATGGCCAGGTTCTCCCACTGCAACGAGACCTCTTCCAAATGCTCCTTGACCTGGGCGTGGGCCAGGGACAGCTCCGACCAGCGGCCGGGTTCGCCGCCCAGGTCGGGCGACAGCATCTGGGCCACCAGCTCGTCCAGGCGGAGGGTCGCTTCCTCCACTTCCTTTTCCAGGCGGGTCAGCTTTTTTTTGAGCGGACCCAAAAGCTTGTAGCGGGCTTGGCGCTGCTCGGCCTCGGCCCGTTTCCGGGCGTTGCTCTTCTTCCCCGTGGCCTTGGACCGGGCCTCGTCCGCCGGGGCGGTGGGGGTGGCCGCCGCGGGGGGCTCTGGGGCCGGGGCCGCCTCCCCGCCGGTCTCGGCTTCCTTGAGCCGCTTTTTCCACAGGCGCTCGAAATCGTCGTAGTTGCCGGGCAGCAGGGTCACCTGGCCCTCGCCGGCCACGTAGGCCAGCTTGTTGGCCACCGCGTTGATCAGGGCGCGGTCGTGGGAGATGAGCACCAGGGTGCCGGTGTAGTCCTGCAAGGCCTTTTCCAAAACCTGGCGGCTGGTGAGGTCCAGGTGGTTGGTGGGCTCGTCCAGCAAAAGCAGGTTGGGCTCGGTCAACAGAAGCTTGGCCAACACCAGCCGGCTCCGCTCGCCGCCGCTCAACACCTTTACCTTCTTGAACACCTCGTCGCCCTTGAACAGGAAGGCGCCCAGGATGGAGCGCAGCCGGGCGGTGGCCATGAGCCCGGCCACGGTGGAAAGCTCTTGAAGCACCGTGCGTTCCGGGTCCAGGTCTTCCAGGGCGTGCTGACTGAACACGCCCATCTTCACCCGGCCGCCCACCAGCCGCCGCCCCCCCTGGGGTTCCACCAGCCCGGCCAAAAGCTTCAGAAGTGAGGACTTGCCCGCCCCGTTCTTGCCCAACAGGGCCATGCGGTCGCCCCGCTCCACCATGAGGTTCAGGTCCCGGTACACCACCTTGGGGCCGTAGGCGAGGTCCACGTTCAACAGCTCCACCACCACCTTGGCCGAGCGCTCGGCCGGGGGCAGTTCCAGGCTCATGGCCTCGTCCGAGGGCGGAGGCTCCAGCATCTCCATCTTGTCCAGCGTCTTCAGGCGGGCCTGCACCTGTTTGGCCCGGTCCTTACGGGAGCGGTTGCGATCGATGAACCGCTGCATCTCCCGGATGCGCTCCTGCTGGGACTCATAGGCCGCCTGCTGGGCTTTGCGGCGCGACTCCCGCTGCTCCACGTACTGGCTGTAGTTGCCGCCGTAGAGGAAGAGCTGGCCGTCGGCCACCTCCACGATGCGGTTGACCACCTTGTCCAGGAACACCCGGTCGTGGCTCACCAAAACCAGGGAGGCCGGCATCTGGGTGAGCTGATTCTCCAGCCACAACAGGGAGTCCAGGTCCAAATGGTTGGTGGGCTCGTCCAGGAGGATGAGGTCCGGCTGCGACAGGAGGATGCGGGCCAGGGCCGCCCGCATGAGCCAGCCGCCGGAGAGGATGGACACGTCCTTTTCCAGTTGCCAGTCCTCGAAACCCAGGCCGGCCAGGGTGCGGCGGGCGCGGGACTCCAGGTCATAACCACCCAGGCCCTCGAAGATGTGCAGGAGCTGGCCCTGGCGCGCCAGGAGTTCGGCCTCCTCGGCGGGGTCCGGCCGCTCGGCCAGGGCCTGGTGCACCTCGTCCAACTCCTGATCCACCTCGCCCAGGCGGTCGCCGGTGTCCATGGCCAAGTCCAGCACGGTCTGGCCGCTCAGCTTCAGGAGGTCCTGGGGCAGATGGCCCAGGCGCAGATGGCGGGCCCGGAACACCTCGCCCTGGTCGGGCTCGATCTCCCCCAGCATGAGCTTCAGGAGAGTGGATTTGCCCGCGCCGTTGGGCCCCACCAGGCCCAGGCGCTCCCCGGGCCCCACGTGGAGGCTCACGCCTTTCAGCACGTCTTGCCGGCCGTAATACTTGGAAACTTGGTGCAAGGTAATCATGGGGTGCATTGTTACCATTGGCCTGCAAGCCCTGCAAGCCACGGTTTCGTGGTCAAGTGGACCGTGCTATGATGTCCGCCGCTCCCGCCGGCCGGCGGGTAAAGGGAGGTTCACCATGCAAGCGGCGCCCTGGTTTTACAACTTCATCAGTCTGGGTGGCGTTGCGGTTATCCTCTTGTTGGCCCGGCTGTCGGGCCTGGGGCGCGGACCCGCCCGCTGGACCACCGTGGCCTGGGGGCTCGGCCTGCAATTCACCCTGGCCGCGGTGTTCTTCTTCCTGCCCTGGGGCAAGGGCTTCTTCCTGATGATCAACGACGTGGTGTTGGCCTTGATCCAGGCTTCCCGGGCCGGCATCGCCTTTCTCTTCGGCCCCCTGGCCGTGGGCCCGGGCCAGACCGGCCCGGACGGACAGCCCTCCCTGGGCTTCATCCTGGCCATCCAGGGCCTGCCCACGGTGATCTTCTTCATGGCGCTGTCGGCCCTCCTCTACCAACTGGGCGTGATGCAGCGGGTGGTCCGCATCTTCTCCCGGCTGTTCGTGAAAACCCTGGGCAGCAGCGGGGCCGAGTCCCTGGGCGTCGCCAGCAACATCTTCGTGGGGGTGGAGTCGGCCGGCATGGTGCGGCCCTTCCTGCCCACCATGACCCGCTCCGAGTTTTTCTGTCTCCTCACCGCGGCCATGTCCACGGTGGCCAGCACCACGCTGGGCATCTACGTCGCCACCCTGCACCACATCTTCCCCAACATCGCCGGCCACCTGATCAGCGCCTCCCTCATGTCGGCCCCGGCCGCGGTGGTGGTGGCCAAGCTCATGGAGCCGGAGACCGGCCAGCCCCTCACCGCAGGCCGGGTGGTGGACCCGGAGATCGGCCGTTACGAGGGCCTGATGGAGGCCATCAACCGGGGTTCCCTGGACGGGGCGCGGCTATTGGTGGGCATCTGCGCCCTCTTGGCCAGCTACCTGGGCCTGGCCGCCCTGGCCCAGATCATCCTGGGCTGGTTGGGCGGGCTGGTGGGCCTGCCCGGCCTGGAGTTGAAAAGTCTCTTGGGCTACGCCGCCTGGCCCCTGACCCTGGCCATGGGGGTGCCGCCGGTGGACGCCCTGGCCGTGGCCCGGCTTTTGGGCGAGCGCCTCTTGGTGACCGAGATCCCCGCCTACGCGGACCTGGCCCAGCTCCTGGCCCAGCATGGGCTGGTGTACAGCCGCAGCGTCCTGGTGGCCTCCTATGCCCTGTGCGGCTTTACCCACGTGGGCTCGGTGGCTATTTTCGTGGGGGGGTTCGGCGCCCTGGCCCCGGAGCGTCTGGGCGAACTATCCCGCCTGGGCTTCAAGGCTTTGTGGGCCGCCACCCTCACCACGGTGATGACCGGCTGCGTGGCGGGGATTTTCGCTTCGGGCGGCAGCTTGTTGCTGGGCAATTAACTTCCTGTTGCCGATTGGGCTTCATTGGCCTCGACAACCGGGGATGAGAATTGCTAACTTATGGCTCGCAGAGAAAATATGCCAGTTCATTGAGGTGAGCTCATCGTGGCCGAAAATCAAGAAGCCCAAAACACCGCCGAGCCGGAAAAGGAAAAAACGCCGGACCTTATGGAGGGTACCCGGCTGAAGCTTTCGGTGACCCCGGATAACATGCAGGCCGCCATCAACGGCGAAGTGGACCCGGGTCTGGACCGTAAACGGGTGCAATATGCCCTCACCCAGATACTCAAAGACTACGGGATAAGACACGGGCTCTTGAGCACCGGCATCCTGGCGGCCATTGACAAACTGGCCAGCGGCGAGAAACTCACCGGCCATCCGGTGGCCAGCGGCACCCCCCCCGAGGAGGGCAGCGACGCCTACATCGAGCCGCTGGTGGAGCTGGTGAGCAACGTGGTGGGCAAGACCAGCGAATCGGGGCACATCGACTTCCGGGACCGCGGTCCCCTGCCCGTGGTGACGCCCGGTACGCCGGTGGCCCGCCTGTTCCGGGGCGTGCCGGGCAAGCCGGGCCGGGATGTTTACGGCCGCGAGATCAGGGCGCCCGAGATCCGCACCCTCAGGTTCAACCGGGGCAAGGGCGTCACCCTGGAAGAGGAAAACACCCTGTTGGTGTCCTCGGTCCAGGGGGTGGTCACCAACCCGGCGGAGAACAAGTACGAAGTCCTGAACGTCCTCGAAATCGACGGCGACGTGGACTACAACGTGGGGCACATCGATTTCCCCGGCCTGGTGCGGGTCAAGGGCGCGGTGATGCCCGACTTCCGGGTCAAGTCCACCTCCCTGCACGCCGAGACCCTGGAGCCCGAATCCATCGTGGAGATAGAGGAGGACCTGGTGGTCCGGGGCGGCATCATGGGCGCCAAGGTCAAGGTGGACGGCAACATCACCACCCGGTTCATGCGCGACTGTTTCGTGGAGTGCAAAGGCAACATCACCGTGGAGACCGAGTTGGTCGCCTGCCGCATAGAGTGCGGCGGCGCCTTCAAGATCACCGCCCGCGACGGTCGCATCGTCAACAGCACCATCCGGGCCATCAAGGGGGTCATGACCGGCGACATCCTGAGTTCCAGCAAGAACGCCACCGAGATTCAGATCGGGGCCCACCCCGAGTTCGTGGCGCGTTTGGGCGCGCTGCGGCGGGAGCTGGAAGCCCTGGAGGAGAAGCTGGAAGCGGTGGAGGAGAACGTGACCGTCCAGGCGCAGGATGCCGAGGCCCTGGAAAAGGAACTCCGGGAGATGATCGAGCTTTGCCGGCAATCCCCCCCGGAGGAGCAAAAAGGCATCATCTGTCAGTTGCAGCTGTTGAAACCCATGCGGGAGAACCTCCGGGAGGGCCTGGCCGAGGGCGAGGCCCAGATGGAGACCCTCACCGCCGAGGTGCAGGAGCTGCGCGCCCGGGTGGCCGAGATGGAGGCCCTGGTGCCCACCGGCGCGGTGTGGCTGGATGTGCGGGGCCGGGCCGAGCCCACCACGGTGATCCGCGGCTCGCGCTCGATCATGACTTTGAACAACATCGAGCGCCACTTCTCGGCCCGCGAGGCCGGGATCAAGGACAAGGCCAGCGGCAAGCAGGTGGTGATCATCAAGCTGGCCAACCTCCGCTCCCAGGCCATGTAAGGGGCTATTCCAGCGACCAAAAGCTACGGGGTGGCGGAAGTTCCGCCGCCCCGTCCCGTTTGGGGCCGGAGGTGGCGGTCCGCGCCGCTCTCCCCTGCCTTTTCCTTTTCCGGCGACTGACCGCGCCCCGCGCCCCCGCCCATCTTTCCGGTTGGCCGCGCCTCAGCCCCGCCTCTTGGCCTGGGGCCCCGTGACCCTGGCCCACCGCCCCGGCCCGGCTCAGGGCGCGAAAGCGAAGCCCAGGGAGGAATGCTGCTGCCAACCCGGCAGGTTGGCCAATATCCACTGCATCTCCCGCAGCTTCAGGGTGTAGAGGTGGCAGCCCTCGATGGTGTTGTACAGCTTGTACACCTCCCGGGTTCCCGGGGCCTGGGTGGGGAACACATATCCCTCCACGCCCTCATAGCGCCAACCCAAGCCCACCAAAACGTCCCGCTCGGAGCCGCTCAGGGTGTAATAGTGCTGCCCACTGTAGGGGCAGTAGAGCCGCAGCACCGCCCGGTTGGCCACGCTCTGGGCCGCCTGCACGTAGAACGGCGCGGGGGCGCACTCGGCCTGGTAGCCGCAGGTGAGCGCGCGGTTCATCTCGCTCGCGGAGATGGTGTAGAAGTGATCGTACAGTCCGGGGTGGTAGGCCCGCAGCAGGCCCGGGCAGGCCCCGGCGTCCACGGTCACGCTCACCGGCACGGTTTGCGGGCTGTTGCTGGCCGCCGGCCCGCTGATGGTCAGGTTCGCGGTGTACACCCCAGGGGCCATACCCACGGGGTCCACGGTGAGGGTGTGCCCCACCGGGCTGCCCGCGCAGGTCCCTCCGTCCGGGCTCACCGTGAGCCAGGCCTGGTCGCTGGCGATGGTATAGGCGTAGCTGCCCCCGCCCGCGTTGGAGACAGTCAGCCCGGTGCTGGCCGGCCCGCCCTGGTACGGCGCGCTCAAAGTCACGGGGGACGGGCTGGCCGCGATGGCCGTGGTGATGGTGGGGGTGAAGGACAAGGCCGTGGACCAGCGCCCCTGCCCGGCCGCGTAATCGGCCCGCACGCTCCACAGATAGGTCTGGCCGTACCGGAAGGCGAAGCTGGGGTGCACGGTGCAGACCCCGCCGCTGCAATAGGCCGCGGCCGGATAGGCCTGCTCCCGCCAGAGCCCGTCGTCGCCCCAGATGGAGAGGTAATAGGTGTCCGGTTGGTCGCCGGCCGGCTCCAGCCAGGCGAGGGTGGGGGTCAGGCTGTCGGCCCAAACGCCGTTGGGCCCCTGCCCCACCGGAGCCCCCGGTCCCACCAGGGCGGCGTAGACCTGCTGATGGCCCGTGGCGTTGGGGTCCAGGTTGCTGTCGGAGTCCACATTGAAGGTTACAGTCCGGCCGTCGGGGGAGATGGCCGGCAAACCGGCGCCCAGGAACCCCAGGTGGGAACGGGTCAGCATGATGGTGCGGCCGGTGGCCAGGCAGCGGACGAAGACATCCCGGTAACCCGGGTTGTCGTCGCTGGTCAGGTTGCTGGCATCCGAAGCGAAGACCACCGACGCACCATCAGCGGAGATGGCGGGCTTCACGCTGTCCCCGTTGCCCGCCCCACCATCAGCGGCCCGGCTGACCAGTATCACCTCGCCGGTGGTCAGGTTCTTGGCATAGGCGTCCGCGAAACCGTTGTTGCCATCCGCCGCCAGGTTGCCGGCTGAGCTCTCGAAAACCACCAGGTTGCCGTCCGCGGAGATGTGGGGCCGATCGCAGTCCGCGTCAGCCGCCACGCCGCCGGCCGTGCAACTCACCAGTTCCGTGGTGTCGTTCACGGTGTCCCGCCGGAATATCTGCTGGTTGGTGGTGCCTCCGGGCACCAGATTGGTGGCCGCGGAGCGGAACACCACATAGCGGCCATCGCCGCTGACATCGGGCCAAAGGGAGTTGTCGTTACCCTGGGCCCCGTTAAAGGCCAAACTCACCAGGGTGGTGGTGTTGTTCTGGAGATCTCGCGCGAACACGTCGTTCCGGCCATTGAGGTCGCCCGCCACCAGATTGTCGGCCAAGGAGTTGAACACCACCTGACGGCCGTTCCCGCTGAAACGGGGATACCTCGAATAACCATTGCCGGTTACACCACCGGTGCTTTGGCTGACCACGGAAGCCGCCCCGGTTTCCAGGTCACGCAAGAACACCTGCTCGTTGACCGTGGCCGGAGCCACCAGGTCGGTGGCCTCGCTGCTGAACACCACTTGCCGCCCGTCCCAGGAGACCATGGGAGTCCAGGAATCGTGATTACCGGTGGCCGTGCCGGCCGCGTTCAGGGTGGCGCACACGGTCTGTCCGGTGGCTCGGTCCCGCACGAATACGTCGAGATGGCCGCTGCCATCCAAAGGGGTCAAATTCTCGGCCCTGGTATAGAAAGCCACCCAACGCCCGAAAGTGGTGCTGGAGCTCCAAGAGGAAACGTCATCGCCCAGGACTCCGGCGTCGCTCCTGCTGACCAGGCCGTCGTCCGGATAGCTGCCGCCGGGCCCGGAGAGCCAGGCATAGGCCTCCTTGGCGGCCAGGGAAGGGTCGTTCACCAGGGCCGGGTCCTCGCCCAAAAAGCCCACCATCCGGCCGTCCAGGGGCAGGGCCGTGTTGTCGCCGGCGTTCTGGCCCATGGCGCCATCCGGGCGTTTGGAGAGCAATCGGAATTCTCCGGTCCACAGGTCCAGGCGGTAGGCCTGGCGAATGCCGTTGGAGCCCTCGGCGGTGAGGTTGGCCGCCCGGCTCTCGAAGGCCAGGTAGCGGCCCTGGTCCAGGGCCGGGTATTCACAGTGGTTGTCCGCGGCCACGCCGCCCTGGGTCAAGCTCAAGAGCCGCAGGGAGGGAGCCAGGCGGTCATAGAGGAACAGGTTGTTGGTGGAGGCCTGGGTGCGGGGGTCCAGGTTGCCGGCCATGCTGTGGAACACCACATAGCGGCCGTTCGGACCCAGACGGGGGTCGCGGGCGTCGTGGTCACCCTGGGCGCCGTCCGGGGCCTGGTCCAACAGGCGGGCCTCGCCGGCGGAGAGGTCCCGCAGATAGACATGGATGCGAAGCGCCGCGGTGCCGCCGGCCACCAGGTCGGTGGCCAGGGACTCGAAAGCTACGTAACGCCCATCAGGCGACACCGAGGGGAACCAGCTGGCGGAGTTGCCGGTGCCAGTGCCGGCGCTGTTCCAGCTCACCAGCACGGTGGCCGCGGTCTGGCGGTCGTGCCGGAACACGTCCAGGAAGCCGTTGGTGTCGGAGTCGGCGGTCAGGTTGGCGGCCGTGGAAGAAAACACAACGTAGCGGCCTTCCCGGCTGAGGAAGGCCTCGTTGCACTCGCCGCCCGCGGCCGCGCCCCCGCCGTCCACCAGGCTGACCAGGGTGGTGACCCTGCTCACCCGCTCGTGCGCGTAGACCTGGGCCTGCCCGTTGGCCAGGGGCGAGAGGTTGCCGGCCCGGGAGAGGAACACGATGTACGAGCCGTCGCCGGAGATGGCCGGGGCGTAGCTTTCGCCGTCGGCCTGGCTGCCGTCGCTGGCCACGCTCACCCGGGTCACCTGGCCGGTGGCCCGGTCATGCAGGAACACGTCCTGTACCCCGTTGGTGTCCCCTTCCACCAGATTGGAGGAGCCTGAGGCGAACACCGCGTAACGCCCATCCTCGCTCAGCCAGTTGCGGGCGGAGCTGACCTCGGTGCCATCCTCCTGGGGAACGCCATAGGTGCTCTGGCTCAGGCGGGTGATGGTCTCCAGGGCCGCGGCCGGAGCGGGCCAAGCCAGGCACCCAGCCCAGAGGACCCCCAGGAGCCCAAAGCCAAAGAGGAGAGTCCAAGCGGTCCGGGCGCGAACGGCGTCAGCGGGACGGCGGAAAATTTCCATGAATTGCCTCCGGGGCTGGGGGCGGCGGCAAGAAAGGAGGAAGGTAAATGGAAAAGCGTGCGCCCCGATGAATATTGACCACGCCTATCATTTAGCATACAAACCACCATTTATTAGCACGAGATTGCCGTTTTAAGCAAGTCCGCCGTATGGTTGGTGAATCGCGTGGCGGGCGGGAAAGGCATCATGGCAAGGGGACGGGGAAAAATAATTTTCCCCGAGAAACCCGGGCCGGCCGGCGGCAGGGGCTCAGGTTTCGAGCAAAGCGGCTCCGCCCTGGCGCCGCTCCCTTTCGCGCGGCCCGAGCCTGCTGTTCCAGCTCCTTGCCAGCTCTCCAGAGCTTCCCGGCCGCGCGGGAGCCCGGAAGAGCGGAGGAAGCCCGCTCTCCGGGCCCGGGGTTAACCGGTTGACGAGCCGGGCGCGCTTGCCATATGGTGGTTACAAAACAGGCAAAAGTTGATCGGAAAGGTGACTTTTCGGTGTTATTGCAGGCTATACCGGCTTCATGAGCTCAAAAAATCAGCGCTTACGGCTCTCACTTGGCCGGGCCCGAGCCCGCCAGGTTCACCGTCACCATGCGTGGCCACCCCTTCCCTGCCCCAGCAACCCGGACTCCCCGAGGGGTGAAAGGTACTGACCATGGCGAAGGAACGATCCCCGGAACCAGCGCCCTCTCCCGGGGAGAGCCGGGAGCGGAACGACGAAGCAACCCACGCCGCCGCGGCTCTCTGGCCCGGGGGCGGGGAACCCTACTGGAATTTGTTCCAGGCGGTAAACGACGGCGTTTGCCTCCATGAGGTGGTTTTCAAAGCGCAAACGCCCGTGGATTATCGCATCCTGGACATCAATCCCAAATATGAAACCCTCACCGGCATCACCCGGCTCACGGCCGTGGGAGCCTTGGCCTCCCGGCTTTATGGCTGTGACCCGCCGCCCTATCTGGACCTATACTCCCAGGTGGCCCGGACCGGGGAACCCGTCACCTTTGAAGACTACTTCGCACCTCTGGACAAACATTTTCTGATTTCGGTTTGCGCCCTGGGGCCAGGCAGATTCGCCACGGTTTTTCAGGACGTGACCCACCTGAAAAAGGTCGAAGAGGCTCTGCGGGAAAGCGAGGAAAGGTTCCGCACCCTCTACTACACCACTCCGGATGCGGTCAACGTCAACCGCTTGGATGACGGACTTTACGTGGATATCAACCAAGGGTTCACCCGCATCACCGGCTATCTTCGTGAAGAAGTAATCGGTAAGACCTCTATTGAATTAGGCATCTGGAAAGTGCCGGCCGACCGGCTAAAACTGGTGGAGGAGCTGCGGGGTCACGGTTTTTGCGACCGTCTGGAGACCGAGTTCGTCATGAAGGGCGGCCGGACCATCTACGGCGCCATGTCCGCCAAGGTCATCAGCTTCCAGGGCGTACCGCATATCATCTCCATCACCCGGGATATCACCGTCCAGACCAGGCTGGCCCAGGACAAGGAGCGGCTGATCGGGGAGCTCAAAACGGCCCTGTCCGAGGTCAAGGCCTTGCAGGGACTCATCCCCATCTGCGCCAACTGCAAGAAGGTGCGGGACGACCAGGGGTATTGGAACCAGATCGAGGCCTACATCAGCGCCCACTCCGCGGCCCAGTTCACCCACGGCATCTGCCCGGACTGCGTGAAGATTCTCTACCCCGAGCTGGGGAAGTGACCCGGCCTGCTTGCCCGCCGCCCCGCCGCGCCGGCACGCCGGAGATGATTTTTCCCCAACCCACCTAAACATATGAAGTTTTTTGGGGCAAAGGGGGTGTGGGGGAAAACCCTTTTTTGTTCACAAAAAGGGGGGTTCCCCCACATCTTCCTCTTTCTCCGCCAGGCTCTTAGACTGCTTCCACCCCGGCCTGGGCCAGGATCGCCGGCACCACGTCGGTCCAGCCCATGGGCATGATGTGCACGCCCTGCACCAGGGGTTTCAGCTCCCGGATGAGTCGGGCCGTCATCTCCACCGCCTTTTTCTTGCGGTCGCCCTCGGCCACGCTGTCCATTTCCTTGATCCAGGCCTGGGGCACGGTGATGCCCGAGACGTGCTCGTTCATGTAGCGGGCCATCTGGGGCGATTTGATCACCACCACCCCCAACTGCACCGGCTTGCCGAACTTGGCGGCCTGGTTCATGAAGCCCTCGAACAGGGCCGGGTCATACACCGCCTGGGTCTGGAAGAACTCGGCCCCCACGTCCACCTTCTTCTTCATCTTCATGAGTTGCAGGTCCAGGGGCTGGAAGCCCGGGTTCACCACCGCGCCCAAGGCCAGGTCCGGGGGGTTCTCGATGGGGTTGCCCACCATGTCGTGGCCTTCCCGCAGCCCGGCGGCCATCTTGATGAGCTGCACCGAATCCAGGTCGAAGACGGGCTTGGCCTCCCGGTGGTCGCCCAGCTTGATGTGGTCGCCGGTCAGGAGCAGCACGTTGTCCATGCCCAGGGAGTAGCCGGCCAGGAGGTCGGATTGCAGGGCGATGCGGTTGCGGTCGCGGCAGGTGAGCTGCCACACCGGCTCCAGACCGGCCTGTTTGAGGCCCACGCAGGCGGCCAGGGAACCCAGGCGCATCACCGCGGCCTGGTTGTCGGTCACGTTCACCGCGTGCACCTTGCCCTTCAGGTGGGCGGCTTCCTTCATATGCTGGGGAGGCAGGTTGCCGTTGCGGGGCACCGCGCCCTTCAGGGGGCCCACCTCGCTGGTGACCACGAACACGCCTTTATCGAAAAGTTCGGTCAGTTTCATCTCGCTTATCCTCTCCTCGGCCCGGAAAGGGCCGCGCAGCCTAATGCGGGGTAGTTCCCTCAGTCCTGGTTGCTGACCGTCACATCGCCGGCCTGGGAGCAGAAGGTGGCCTGGTCGGGGCCCACGGTCAGGCGGCGGGGACGGCCCCAGCGGGCGTAGTTCTTGGGCGCCCGGTAGGGGGAGAGGATGTCCAGGCGGTCCAGGGCCTTCAGGCGCTCATAGATCATGATCCAGGCGCAGTCCCGGTTGGGGTCCACCTCGCATTTGCCGTCCTGGGCCCCGCCGCAGGGCCCGTTCAAGAGGTTCTTGGAGCACAGCGTCATGGGGCAGAGCCCGCCGGTGTACTCGATGACGCACTGGCCGCACAGGGAGCAGAACTCCTGGATCTCGCTGTCGGACACGGTCTCGCCGCCGAAGATGGTGTCGCAGCCGGGGTGCACCATGGCCCCGCCGGTGGCGTCCAGCACGGTGTGGATGCCCTGGCCGCAGGAGAGCACCAGGAAGGAGTCAGCCTGGGCCACCTCCTCGGCCCGGTCCTCCATGAGCACCTTCTGGGTGTTGGAAAGCTTGCACAGGGACATGCCCATGGGCCCGGGCACGGCCCAGCCCACCACGGCCACGCCGCGCCGGGCCAGCCGCTCGGCCATGGCCTGGGTCTCCGTCTCGCCGCCCGAGTGGCATTTCATGGCGCAGTTGAAGCAGCCCACCACGAACACCTTTTCCCCGGGCCTGAGCGCCCCCACGATCTCTTCGATGGGTTTCTGAATGGTTGCGTGCATGTCATCTCCTTTGGGTCACGCCCATGGGCCGGCCTCCCCCCGCCTGGTCCCTGCCCAGGCGGCTGGCCGCCATTATTGGTACTATACTACTAGTAATTATTCTGTTTTAGTTATCTAACGATAGCAAGCCCCTCCCCCATTAGGCAAGGTCAGAGTGGCCGCATCTTCGCCGGTGACGACGCCCCGGCAGAGGCGGCGGCCGCGGAGTTATACTGGGTTTCAAAGGAGGGAGGGGGTTATGGAGCAACCGGTGGTGCTCTGGTACGTGGCCGCTGCCACGTTTTTGCTCTGTCACGAGATGGACTCGGCTTATTGGAGGGAATGGGAGATGTTCCGCCTGCCCGGGGGGCCGGGCCTGTTCATGGCCCTGCACCTGCCCCTGGTGGCCCTGGTGCTGGCCGGGCTTTTGAGCCTGGCCGCGGGAGGCGGCTTTGGCCGGGTGATGGCCTGGGCCCTGGCCGGGGCCGGGGTCCTGGCCGCCGGTCTGCACGGCGGCTTCCTCCTGGCCGGGCGGCCGGAGTTCCGCTCCCCGGTGTCCCTGGGCATCCTGGCCGGGGGGGTGCTCACGGCCTTGGGGCTGGCTGGGAGCCTTTTGTAGCCCGGGGTATTGGAGCGGAGGGCTGGAGGCTGACCCGGCGGGCCTCCGGGTTCGCTGCACCTGAGCAAGCAGGTGGGGAAGGTCAAGGGAGCCAGGGAGGGGCACCGCGGCTTGCCCGCGCTGCCCAGCCCCGCCTAGCGGACCTGGTTCCCCCGCCAGCGGTGAGGCGCGGACGAACTCCATCCGCCCATGAGGAGCGCGAAGCCGGCCCCCCAGGGGTGCGGCGGCTCCGGGACGCCACCGGACCCGCTGCCGCACCTCGGCCCAACGGGGGCAGGCCAGCGCGTCGTGAGGGCACCCGCGACATGCCCTGTCGCAACCAAGCCCACCGCGGGTAGGCCGGGCGCGTGGCACAACCCGGCACAGCGGCCCCGGAAAACCCCCTTTTTCCTTCACCACCCTTTTCTTCTTCACTCTCCGCCGTGGTGCGCCCCCTGGTTGGCGTCCGTTACCCTGGTCTCCTGCCTCACTCCCGCCACGGCGCCCGCGTCCCGCCGCTTCTTAACCAAGCCCGCTTCGGCTAGGCCGGGCGCCGGCCCCCACCCACAACCACTGCCCCGGAAGACCCCCTTTTTCCTTCACCACCGTCTTCTTCTACCCCTTTCGAAGGCGAGGTACCTGGCCGGGGCCAAAACACCGCCGGCCAGGGCGCAGGGCCCCTGCCGGCGGTGATATCGGCGCGATAAGGATTTATTCGGCCGCGTCGGGCGGGGGCGGAGCGCCGCCGGCCGCCTGGCCCTGGCGTTCGGCCAGCCAGCGCTCTTTCATCTTGATCACCGGCCCCCACACCGAGAGCTGATCCAGGTAGGAGTAGATCACCGGCAGCACCAGCAGGGTGAGGCCGGTGGAGGAGATCATGCCGCCGGCAATGGCCACGGCCATGGGCTGGCGGCTCTCGCTGCCCGCGCCCAGGCCGATGACCACCGGCAGCACGCCGCCGATGGTGGACACCGCGGTCATGAGGATGGGCCTGAGCCGGGTGGTCCCGGCCTCCACCAGGGCCTCCTGGAGATCCAGGCCCCGGGCCCGGAGCTGGTTGGTGAAGTCCACCAAGAGAATGCCGTTCTTGGTGGCCAGACCCACCAAGAGGATCAGGCCGATCATGGAGAACAGGTTGAAGGTGTTGCCCAAAACCAACAGGAGGCCGAAGGCCCCCACAAAGGAGAGGGGCAGGCCCATCATGATGGACAGCGGCTGCAAAAAGCTCTCGAACTGGGCGGCCAGCACCATGTAGGTGAGCACGATGGCCAGGGCAAAGGCAAAGACCACGTAACCCAAGGTCTCCTGGAACGACTCGGCCCCACCGGCAAAGGAGTAGGTGTAGCCGTCGGGCAGGACCTCCTCCACCGCCTTCTCCACCTCGGGCAGGGCCTCGCCCAGCACCTTGTCCTCCAGGCTGGCGTACACCGTGGCCGAGCGGCTGCGGTCGCGGCGGTTGATCACGCTGGGGCCCACCCCGGTCTCCAAGTGCACGAAGCTGGAGAGGTCCAGGAGCTGGCCCGCGGAGGAGCGGATGTAGATGCGCTCGATGTCGCCGGGCATGAGCCGCTGGTCCTTGACCAGCCGCACCCGGACCTCGTAGCGCTTGCCGCCGTCGTTGTACTCGCCCACCTTCACCCCGCCCAACAGGGCGGCCACGGCCGAGGCGATCTCCCGCACGTTGACCCCGGCGTCGGCCGCCCGCTCGCGGTCGATCTTCACCCGCACCTCGGGCTTGTTCACCTCCAGGTCCCGGGTGATGCCCACGTAGCCCGGCAGGGCCCGCAGCCGCTCCATCATCTCCCGGGAATACTGGTCCAGCTTGCCGATATTTGGCCCCTGGAGCACCAACTGGATGTCCTCGTTGCGGGCCCCGCCGCCCAGGGGCGAGACGTCGGTCACCGCGGCCCGGAGGTCGGGGATCTCCTTCAGGGATTTCCGGAGCACCGACTGCACCTGGAGCTGGCTCAGCCGCCGCTGGTCCCAGGTCTTCAGGGTCACCAGGGCGGTGCCCTTGTTGGCCCCGCCCCAGCCGGTCACCGAGAAGAAATGGTCGATCTCGGGCACCGCCTTGAGGCTGGCCTCCACCTGGCGCATCACCGCGTCGGTCTTGTCCATGGAGTAGGACAAGGGGGTCTCCACCCGGACCCGGATGCGGCCCTGGTCCTCGGCAGTGATGAACTCCTTGCCCAACAGGCCGAACAGCCAACCGCCCACCAAAAGCGCCGCAAAGCCCAGGGCCAACACCGACAGGCGGTGGCCCAGGCACCATACCAGAATCCGCCGGTACAGCCGGGCGGTGCCCTCCATGCCCCGGTTGAACAGGTTGAACAGGCCGCTGCGGGCTTGGTGCACCGTGAGGAAGCGGGCCGAAAGCATGGGCACCACGGTGAGCGCCACCAGGGTGGAGCAGGTGACCGAAAAGGCCAGGGTCACCGCGAACTCGAAGAAGAAGCGCCCCACCATGCCGCCCATGAAGGCCACGGGCAGAAACACCCCGGCCAGGGCCAGGGTGGTGGCCACCACCGCGAAGGCCACCTCGTTGGAGCCGTCATAGGCCGCGGCAAAGGGCCCCTTGCCCAGCTCGCTCCGGTGGCGGTAGATGTTCTCCACCATGACGATGGCGTCGTCGATCACCAAGCCCACCGCGGTGACCAGGGCCAACATGCTCATGTTGTTCATGGTGAAGCCCATCCAATACATGCAGGCGAAGGTGGCCACGATGCTGGTGGGGATGGTAAGGGCGCTGATAAGGGTGGTGCGGAGGTTCTGCAGGAACAACAGGATCACCAGGGCGGCGATGACCCCGCCCAACAGAAGCTGAAAGCGCAGCTCGTCAATGGACTGCTCGATGAACACCGTGGTGTCCGTGGCCACCTGCACCTTCATGCCCTCGGGCAGGATGCGCTGGATCTCCGGCAGCATGGCCCGGACGTCGCGGGCAATGGCCACCTGGTTGGCCCCGGAGCGGGGCGAGATGCCCACCCCCACGGTCTTTTCGCTGCCCTCGGCCTGGGTGGTGAAGCGGGCCACGCCCATGCTCTCCTCCCGGGCCGCCCGGGCAAAGCCCAGGTCCTTCAGGCGCACCGGCGTGCCGCCCCGGTAGACCACGATGAGGTCGTTGAACTGGGCCGGGGTCAGGAACTCGCCCACCGTGCGGATGAGGAACTCCTTGTCCGCGGACTCGATCTTGCCGCCGGGCACCTCCACGTGCTGGGCCGTGAGGGCCTGCACCACTTCGTCCACCCCCACCCCGTAGGCGGCCAGGGCCTCGCGCTGCAACCAGAGGTGGATCTCCTTTTTGCGGCCGCCGCCCACCCGCACCTCGCCCACCCCCAGGATCCGCTGCAGCATGGGGCGCACCTGCTCGTCGGCCACCTTGGTGATCTCCTCGATGGCCTGCTGCCCGGCCACCGAAAGCCAGATGATGGGCTGGGCGTTCAAGTCCAGCTTGTTGATGTAGGGCGCGTCGGCGTCGTCAGGCAGCTCCCGCTGCTTGACCGAGATCTTGTCCCGCACCTCCTGGGCGGCCACGTCCACGTCCTTGTCCAGCTCGAACTCGATGGTGATGCGGCTGCGGCCCTGCATGCTCTGGCTGGTGATGTGCTTGATGCCGCTGACGCTGCTGACCGCGTCCTCCAGCTTGTCGGTGATCTGGTTGTCCACCTCCTCGGGGCGGGCGTTCTCCCACACCGTGGTCACGGTGATCACGGGGTAGTCCACGTCCGGGAACAGGGAGATGCCCAGCCGCTGCAGGCCGATGACCCCGAACACCACCAGCGCGGTGATGAGCATGGTGGCCGCCACGGGACGGCGGATGGAGAATTCGGGGAGAAACATGGCCTAGCTCGCCTTTCCGGCCGGCGCGGCCGGGGCGGGAGACGTGGTTGGGGTGGCCGTGGGGCTGGTCTTGACGGACACCTTCTGGCCGTCCTTGGCCGCGAACTTGCCCTGGCGGACCACCTGGCTCCCCGGGGGAAGGGGCGGGGCCAGCACCTCGGCCCAGCCGGTGGTCACCCAGCCCAGCTTGATCGGCACCTTGTGCGCCACCCCCCCGGTCACGGTGTAGAGGAAGGCCTCGTCCTCGGTCTGGATGATGCTGTCCCAGGGCACGGTGGCCGCGTCGGGGTGCACCTCGGTCACCAGCTCCACCCGGGCGAACATGCCGGGGTTGAGCCGCCTTTGGGGGTTGGCCACCCGGGCCTTTACCTGGAAGGTGCGGGTGCTGGTGTCCACCAGGGGGGCAATGAAGAAGATCTGGCCTTCAAGGGCCTTTTCCCCCTCGGAAGCCACCCGCACCTTGACCGTCTGGCCCAGGGAGAGCCGCGACTTGTAGCGCTCCGGCACCTGGAAGGAGAGCTCCAGGGGATCCAGGTCCACCACGGTGACCACCGGATCGCCGGCTTTGAGGTAGTCCCCCACCGAGATGGTCTTGGCCCCCACCACCCCGGCGAAGGGCGCCCGGATCTCGGTGTCGGCCAAAAGCTCCTGCTGCCGGCTCAACTCAGCCCGGGCCTGGGTCACGGCCAGCTCGGCCTCCTTGATGCCGGTTTCCAGCTCGTCGAACTTGAGCTGGGACACCAATTTTTCCTTCACCAGGGGCCGGTTGCGCTCCAGGGTGCGCTTCTGGTTGGCCAGCCGCACCTCCAACTGGTTGATCTGGGCCTCCAGGCGGTGGATCTCCGAGGTGATCGTTTCGCCGTCCAGCTTGACCAACAGCTCGCCCGCCTTGACGTCACCGCCCTGGGTAAAGGCGATGCTATCCACGCTGGCGGCCAGCTCGGCCCGCAGCGTGACCTGGTCGCTGGATTGCAGGGTGCCCACCCGCTCCAGGAGGTATTCCACCCGCCGGGGCACCACTTCCCCCACGGTAACCGGGGTGTCCGGCGGCGCCACGGCGGCCGGCTGGTCGCCCGCGGAGCCGCAGCCCCCGCCGGCCAAAACGGCCAGACCGGCCCAAAGCGCCACCAAACCCAGAGCCTTGCTCGCGAAGCGGGATAGGGCAGGCATCAGTTTTTTTCCTCCTGGGTTTTCATTTGAATATCGAAACGGGCCAGATTGGTCCCCATGCCCCGGTAGAGCGCGGCCAGGCCCTTGTTGTAGTCGGTGAGGGCCGCCACCTTGCGGATGCGCGCCTCGATGAGCTTGTCCTGGAAGTCCAGGATGCGGAAGGTGTCGGAAAGCCCCTCGGCCAGTTGCTTCAGCTCCTGGGTCAGGGTGATCTGGGCCAGGTCCTCGAAGCGCTGGGCCACGGCCACCCGCTGCAAGCCCCGGCGGATGCTCACCAGGGCGTTGTCGATCTCGGTGATGATGGCCCCTTCCAGGCGCTTGACCCGGTAGATGGCCCGGCGCTTCTCCAGGGCGGCCTGGTTCTCCCGGGCCCGGGCCGAGCGGTTGCCCAGGGGGTAGGTGACCCGAAGCCCCAGGTACCAGCCATAGCCGTCGCCGTCCGCCAGGCTGTTATAGGATTGGCCGTAGTCGCCGTCATAGGGGCTGGACCACGGCCCGTCGTCGTAGGTGTCGCTCCGCGCAGTGCCCGAGAGCCCGTTCACCGCGAGGCTGCTCTCCAGGTCCAGGCGGGGCAGGGTCTGGTTGGTCTGGTAGTCCAGGCGGAGCTGGCGGTTCTCCACCTCCAGCTTGCTGAGCCGCAGATCCGAACGGTTGGTCAGGGCGGTGGACAGGGAGTGCTCGCGGTCAGGCACCTGTTGCTGCAACCATTTCTGGGGCACGGCCTGGGTGCGGAGCACTTGGCCGTACAGGGCATCGCCGGGGCGGACCTCCAGGAGGTCGGCCAGGCGGTTGGAAGCAGTCTCCACCAGCTGGCGGGCCAGCACGATCAGCTCGTCTCGCTGGGCCACCGCGGTTTCGGCTTCCTGCACCTCGGTGATGGGCACCACCCCACTCTTGAACTTCTCCTGGTTGCCCCGGAGAAGCTCCTCGGCCTGGGCCCGGGACTCGATGCGGTGCTTCAACACCGCCTCGGCCGCGGCCAGGTCGTAGTAGGCCAGCTCGATGGATAGAAGCGTCCGCTCCATTTGGTCTGTAAAGCCCAGGCGGGCCTGGGCGAACTGGTTCTGGGAGATGGTCAGGTCGGTGGTGTTCACCGTGCGCCCGAAATCCCGCAAAAGGGGTTGGGTGAGGTCCAGGACCAGGGCATTGCGGTAATAGGGGTTCAGCCCCACCGAGGTGGAGTTGGTAGCCACCCCCCGGGTGAGAAAGCCCAGGCGGGACTCCAGGCCGGTGGCCGCGAACTTCTTGCTTAGGCCGGCCCCGGCCTCGCTGGCGTCCAGGGTCTCCACCCCGCCGGGCGCGCTGAACAGAGGGCTGGCGTCCCGGTTCTGGCTGGTGAAGCTGTAGGCGTCCAGGGCCGGGTCGAACACGGCCTCCTGCACCAGCACCCCCTCCTGGCTGTAGGGGATGTTCACCTCTTCCATCTTGAGGTTCAGGTTGGCCTCGAGGCCCTTTTGCAGGGCCTGGCGCAGGGTCAAGACCGGGCCAAAAGGCAGGCCTTCCGGCTCGGGGACCGGCTCGGCGGCCCCGGCAGGCCCCGCCGCGGCCACCACGAGAAGGAAAACCCCCAGGGCGGCCAGCCCCAGGCCGGGCAAGCTCCAATGATGTTTCACGATGTTTCCCCTTGCAAGGCGCGGCGGCAGAACCGCACCACGGCCTCGGACATATCCGGGGTTTGGGAAAGCCCCAAGAGTTTCACCTTGGTCACCCCCGCCACCAGTCCCCGGAGCAGAAAGATGGTTTCCTCGGGCTCCAGGTGGGAGTTCACCGAGCCGTCGGCCTGGCCGCGCACCACCGCGGCCCGCAGCAACTGGTTCAGCTCCTCCAGGCGGCCGCGGAAGCCGTCATTGTGCGGGGACTCGCCCAAAGTTATGCTGGAAGGCAGGTCCCGCACCAACACCCGGTTTTCCGCCGGCCTCTGCTCCAAGAGCCGGAAGTGTTCGGTCAGGTAGTTCTCCAGGGCCGCCATGCCCGTGGGAGCCTGCTCCATGACTCCGCGGAGATCTTCCAGGTAACTATCCATCATTTCATGGAAAATCGCCGCCAGAATCCCTTCCTTGGTCTGGAAGTGATAAAAGACCGTACCTTCGGAGACCTCGGCCCGCAGGGCCACTTCGTGGGTGCTGGTGGCGTGGTAGCCCTTTTCCGCGAAAAGCTGGATGGCCGCGGTTTTTATGGCTTCCCTGCGATCCATATTTCTCCTGCGGACCGGGGCGGGCTGGCCGCCCGGGGGCCGGCGAAAATCAGGCCCGGGAGCTCCGCCGAGGGGATGGAGCCGCCGGGCCGCGTGCAGGCGCCCGGGGCGGAACGCACCGGGCCACGCTCTTGACTGAGTAATCACTTGATTATCTTCGCGTCAGAAGCATTGTCAAGTACGACGTGACCCTGGCATACTTTTCCCCGCGGCGGCGCCCCTGCCGGCCGCCCTGGGAGGTTTGTCATGTACTCCGGCAGAGAGGCTCGTTCCGGGCTCACTCCCCAGCGGGAGAAGTGGCTGGTGGTCCTCTGCCTGCTCCTGGCCGCCGGTAGCCGGGCCCTGTATTTCTCCGCCCCGGCCATGGACTCGGACCAGGCCATGGTGGGGCTCATGGCCCAGCACATGCTGCGGGGTGATTTCACCGCCTTCTGGTGGACCACTTTTTACGGCGGCACCTTCGAGTCCTTTCTCACCGCCCCCATTTTTTGGCTGCTGGGCATCAGCCGCCAGACCCTGATCCTGGCCCCGGTGCTCTTGTCCCTGGCCTTCCTCCTGGGGCTCTACTGCACCGCCCGGGAGATAGGCGGCCGGCGGCTGGCCCTGGTGGCCCTGTTCCTGGCCGCCCTGGGGCCTTTCCACCTCACCTGGAGCTCAGTCCTGGCCCGGGGCATCTACATGACCATGCTGGCCTGCGGCTCCTGGCTTTTGTGGCTCACCCTGGCCCTGCTGCGGGACCGTTTCTCGCCCTCCCGCCGGACCTGGGCCATGGTGGCCTGGGGCCTGTTGGCCGGGTTGGCCTTCTGGACCCACCCCCTGGCCGTGTGCTACTTGGGGCCCGCGGGGCTGTTGCTGTGGCGCCGGGACCCTCGCCTGCCCCTCCGGGGACGCTTTTGGCTCCTCTGCCTGGCCTTTGGGTTGGGCAGTCTGCCGTTTTGGGTCTACCAACTGAACCACGACTGGGCCACCTTCCGTTTCATGGCCTCGCCCCAGCAGAAAGAGACCCTGGCGGCCACCCTGCACAACCTGGGGTACTGGGTGCTGCCGGTGGTGCTGGGCGTCAAGGGCTACTTCACCCAGGAGTGGCTGGTCATGGTGCTGGCCCCGGTCAGCCTGGGGGTGGAGGTGATAGCCGTGGTCTGGTCCCTGGGCCATGGCGGCCGGAACCTCTGGCGCCGGCTGGTCCACGGCGACCAGGGCGACGGCTCGGAGCTGCTCTTCCTGGTGACGCTCACCCTTTGCGGGCTGTGTCTGGCGGCCCGCTGGCCCATGGTGGGGCTGATCCGCTATTTGCTGCCCCTCTATCTGGTCCTGCCCATCCTCCTGGCCCAGGCCTTCTGGGCCGCCCAGGCCTGGGAAAGCACCCGGGTGCCGGCCCGGGCCGGGCTCTTGGCTTTGGGGCTGTTGTTCGTCCTGGGGGTGGTGCGCATGTCGCCCCTCATGAACCAGCCCGTGGTGGAGCAGTACACCTGGGAAACCCGGGAGGCCCGGGCCTTGTGCCAGACCATGCAGGCCCACCACACTCCCAACGCCTACGTCATGACCTTTGGCGAGTCCTTCCGCCTCACCTTTGACAGCGGGGAGCGCTGCCGCTTCCCCCTGGCCTACGTGGCCGGGCAGCGCTGGCCTTACCTCACCGACACCCTCCGGGCGCCGCAGGCCCCCGGCCTGTACCTGGACCCCAACTACATGGAGATCATGGCCGACAACCTGCCGGCCATGGGCGCCACCTTCCGGCAATTCAACGTGGGCTTCTGCCTGGCGACCAACCTCAACCCGCCTCCCACCCGGCCCGTGGCCCTGGCCGGCCAGGATTTCCGGGCTGTGTCCCCGGACCGGAGTTGCCTGGCCGCCGCGGCGGTGGACGGCAACGCCGGCACCTTCTGGACCCCGGGCAAGAGCCAAGAGCCCGGGCAGTTCCTCCTTTTGGACCTGGGGAAGAAGCGGGAGCAGGTCTGCCAGCTCCTGGTCTTTTGCGGGGATTTCAGCGCCCTGCCCCAAACTGTCGAGCTGTGGGGCGATCCCGGGAACGGGACCTGGGAGCTTTTGGGCACCCAGCACGCCCTGCCGGCGGCCTGGGTGTGGGAGGCCGGCCGCCTGGTCCCCCAACCGCTGGCCCCTTGGCTGGAGTTCCGCTTCTCCCCCCAGCCGCTCTCCCGCCTGAAGCTGGTGCAGACCGCCACCAGCCAACGGCCCTGGCGGGTGGTGGAGTTGGTGGTGGGGGTGGGCGGCGGAGAGAGCGAGGACCCCCGCCAGGCGGCCGCCTGGCTGGCCCAGGAGATCCCGGGCCGCACGGCCGTGTGGTGCCCCCCGGGGCTGGACGCCTGGCTGCCCCCCCGGCTCCAGTTCCAGCTACCCTGGCAAAACGGGGGCAACCCCTGGCATGGGGTGTTGGATCACCGGCTCTTGGTGGACGCCGCCGAGGTGCGGCATTTGGTGGTGCCGGCCGGGCTCACCGCCCCGGCGCTGCGGGCCCTGGGCCGGGCCGGCTGGCGCGCCGCCACCCAGACCCGCTTTGGCTACACCCTGTTGACCGCCCAGCGGAACCCGGAGCCCCCGGGAACCCTGGTGGCCGAAGACTTGCGGCCCCGGCAGGAGGGCGAAGCTTTGGTATGGGATCTGGGGGGAGAACGGCGCTGCAGCCGGGCCTCCCTGACCAACCCGGATCTTTTTGCCTGGAGCCCCGAGGCCTACAGCCTGGAGTATCAGGTGGGAGACGGCCCCTGGCAACCCCTGGCCTTCCGGGTCAGCACCTCCTCCGGGCTGTACTGGGCCGGCATGCTGCCCTTGGCCGGGCCGGACCGCACGGTGCGGCTGGATTTCCGCCCGGTGACGGCCGCGCGTCTCCGGCTCCGGGGAGAGTTCCCCTGCCGCCGCCTGCCGGCCGGATTGGTTATGGATTTGTGGCTGCGGGACTAATTTCATGGAGACCGGGGGCATCTGGCTGTGCCGGTCCGGTGCGAAAGGTCATCTGAACAACCAGCCCGTACAAAGCATCGTCCCCAAGCCCCCGCCCCTCATGAAATATCTGAGCCTAGACCACCAGGCTGGTTATGGATTCACCTCAAGCAGGCGAAGCCAGCTTGAGGTGAATCCATAACCAGCTAAAGTTTTTTGGGGGAGGGGGGTGTGGGGGGAGGGGTCCTTTTTTTCAAAAAAGGACCCCTCCCCCCACCTCTTCCCATTTCCCCCCCAAATCCCTAGATCTTGCGCAGCCAGAAAGCCAGGTCGCCCTGGGCGTAGGAGCTGCCGCAGTCCGCGGCCACGTAGGCCGTGCCCCGCAGCAGGTCGCCGTCCAGCCAGAGGGAATAATCGGACCACGCGTTGGTGGTCTGGCTCCCGTCGCTGGCGGTGACGCTCACCGTGCCCGCGATGCGGTCGGTGCCCAGGTCATAGACCAGATCGTTGTGGCCCCAGGTGTGATAATCGCCGCGGTCTACCGCGAAATCCATCTCCACGTCGGCCTCGCCGCCGAAGAAGTCCACGTCATAGGAGAAGGTAGCCCAGCCCACGCCCTGTTGCCCGTCCTGGTCAAAGGTCCAGTCCACCCGGTCGTCGCTCCAGTTGAACTCGTAGTTCTCGCCGCCGAGCCCGGCCGCGGCGCCCAGGTCCATGGGCCACGAAGGCGTGGCGCCGGTGTAGTCATAGGTGCCCTCGATCTCCCCGGTGTCGGCGTAGTAAAAGCCGTGGGCCTGGCCGGTGTTGAGCGAGCCGTTGATCACCATGTCCCAGGTGACCTCGCCCTCAAGGTCCCGGCCGTTGGCGTCGTTGATCCAGTTCAGCAGGTCCAGGAAGGATACGGAGTCGCCTTCATAGGCCGCGCCAGGTTCCGGGACCCGGGCCTGGTCGCCGGGCAAAAGCTCCTGCCCAAAGTTGGCCGCTCCCCAGAAGGGGAGTTCCTGGCACACGGCGGGGCGGGGGGAGCAGAGCAAAAGCGCGGCCGGCAGCAGGGCCGCCAGGACCCACCGGGTCCATCCTAGGGAAAACTTGTGACTGGCCATGGGAACCTCGCTAATTGGCGTTGCCGATACAGGGCAAGCGGGGTCTTGCGACGAAAGATGACCGGCAGGCCACCTTCCGTACTTAATATTCCTTGAATTTTTTCTTTTCCTGAGAGGGATCATAAGCAAAAAAACCTGCCCGCGTCCATGCTTTTCGGCGCGCAACTGGGTAAGGAACCTGGAATTGTCACCAGATATTCCCCTGCCATCCCGCAGAATTGGGCTTCCAGGCAGGAGTGGAATGGGGAAAACTTTGACGATAAGCAGGAAACGATATCAATAGGACTTGTCACCGCCGCACCAGAAACCAAAAGCCGGCCTGGCCCGCCCCACCCCCTGCCCCGGAGAGGGCGCCGCGGGGAAAGAGCCGGGGCAGGAGCCACCTCCCCGCCATGGGGACGCGGGCAAAGCTGTGGTATATTTGGCTGGATAACAACCGCTTAACCTGCCACGAGGTGAAGCATGCATCTGCCCGCCGCCGCCCGCCTGGTCCGAGCGCTCGCTGGGATCCTGGCCCTGCTCTTCCTGAGCGGGAGCCCGGCCTGGGCTGACTCCGGGGACCGCCCCGCCGCCCTGGCCGGCGCCTGGTACCCCGGCACCGCCCCGGAACTCCGCGCTACGCTCGCCGAGTACCTGAAACTCCCGCCCGGTGCTCCACCCGACCGCGTGGCGGCCCTGTTGGTGCCCCACGCCGGCTACCCCTATTCCGGGGCGGTGGCCGGGGCGGGCTGGGCCCTGGCCGGCCGGCTTTCCCCCCCGCCCCGCACGGTGATCCTCTTGGGTCCCAGCCACCGCTATCCCCTGACCCGCCCCAGCGTCTGGACCCGGGGCGGCTACGAGACCCCCCTGGGCCGCATCCCGGCCGACGCCAAGCTGGCCGCGGACCTGGCCGCCGAAATCGGGGCCGAATTCGTGCCCCAGGCCCACCTCATGGAGCACAGCCTGGAAGTCCAGATGCCCTTTATCAAGGCGGCCCTGCCCGGAGCCTCCCTGGTGACCGTGCTCACCGGCCCGCCGGACCCGGCCGCGGCCCGCCGCCTGGGCCGGGCCCTGGCCGCGGAGGCCCGGGGCGGCGGCGTGCTCCTGGTGGCCTCCAGCGATCTCTCGCACTTCCACGACCTGGCCACGGCCCAGGAGATGGACGGCCGCCTGGCCGCCCGGGTGCGGGCCTTGGACCCCGGGGCCTTGTGGGACCTGGCCCGGGAGGACCAGGCCGAGGCCTGCGGCCTGCAAGGGCTGTTGGCCGTGATGTACGCGGCCCGGGACCTGGGGGCCAAGACGGGCCGGGTGCTCCGTATGGACACCAGCGCCGCCTCCACCGGGGACCGCACCCGGGTGGTGGGCTATCTGGCCGCGGCCATCCCCCTGGGGGGAGCGGCCGCCCCGGCCTCGGCTGCGGCCCCGCCAGCCACCCCCGTGGCCACTCCGGCCCCGACCCCGGCCCCCTCCCGCTCCGAGCTGGACCCGGCGCACCGGAAGATGCTCCTGGACCTGGCCCGGCAGGCGGTGCTGGCCGCGGCGGCGGACAAACCCCTGCCCTCGCCGCCGGAGGGGGACCCTCAGCTGGCCCGGCCGACCCGGGTCTTCGTGACCCTGCGGGAGCGGGGTGAGCTGCGGGGCTGCATCGGCGACCTGAGCGGCCAACGCGGCCTGGGCGAGGCGGTGGTGGCTATGGCCCGGGCCGCGGCCCTGGAGGACCCCCGCTTCCCCCCGGTGACCCCGGCCGAAGCGCCGGGGCTCACGCTGGAGATCAGCGTGCTCACCACCCCGGAGCCCTGCACCCCCCAGGAGGTGCGGGTGGGGGTGGACGGCCTCATGATCCAAAAAGGCTTCCATCGGGGGCTCCTGTTGCCCCAAGTGCCCGGCGAGCTGGGCTGGGGGCGGGAGGAGTTCCTGGCCGGATTGTGCCACAAGGCCGGCCTGCCGGCCGACGCCTGGCGCGACCCGGATACCCGGCTCTGGCGTTTCCAGGCCTTGGTGTTCCCATGAGCTATAACCGTCGCGTCTTTTTGCAGCAGGCCCTGGCCCTGGGCGGCCTGTGCCTGACCGCCCCCGCTGCCGCCTTGTTCCCCAGCCGGGCCGCGGCCGCGCCGCGCCTGGCCCGCGGCCTCGCCGGACGGCACCTCTCGCCGTTTTTCCGGCCCCTGGCGGACGGCTTCGTGCAGTGCACCCTGTGCCCCCACGCCTGCCAAGTGGGGCCGGGCGAGCGGGGCTCCTGCGGGGTGCGCGAGAACCGGGACGGGCGCTACTACTCCCTGGTCTACGGCAACCCCTGCGCCGTGAACCTGGACCCCATCGAGAAGAAGCCCTTTTTCCATGTGCTGCCCGCCACGCTTTCGCTGTCCCTGGCCACGGCCGGCTGCAACCTGCACTGCCAGTTCTGCCAGAACTGGGAGATCAGCCAGAAGCGGCCGGAAGACACCATGAACACGGCCCTTTCCCCGGCCGAGGCGGTGCGCCAGGCCAAGGAAATGGGAGCCCGCTCCCTGGCTTCCACCTACGTGGAGCCCTCCATCTTCTTCGAGTACATGCTGGACTTGGGGCGGGAAGCCAAGAAGGCCGGCCTCCTGAAGGTCATGCACAGCAACGGCTTCTTGAACGCCGAGCCGCTTGGCCAACTCTGCGAGGTGCTGGGCGCGGCCTGCGTGGACCTGAAGTCGGTCAACCCGGACTACTACCGCCAGATCTGCGGCGGCGAGCTGGCCCCGGTGCAGGCCACCCTGCGCCGCCTGGCCCAGGCCAAGGTGCACACCGAGATCGTGCACCTGATGGTCCCCACCCTGAACGACGACCCGGCCGAGACCAGGAAGCTGATCCGCTTTGTGCACGACGAGCTGTCGCCGGATACCCCCGTGCATTTCACCCGCTTTTACCCACGCTACAAGCTGAACAACCTGCCGCCCACCCCGGTGGAGACCCTGACTCGGGCCCGGGACCTGGCCCTGGAAATGGGCCTAGCCTATGCCTACGTGGGCAACGTGCCCGGCCACCCGGGCGAGAGCACCTATTGCCCCGGATGTCACACCCGGCTCATCGAGCGGGTGGGCTATGAGGTGCGGGAGGTCAAGATGAAGGACGGGCGCTGCCCGGCCTGCGGGCGGGCGGTGCCGGGGATTTGGGCCTGAGACTGGTTGCGGGGCATTCTGTCTATGGGGGCCTATGATCGTTGTCACCCCGGCCAGACCGCATCGAGCGGGCCAAGCGAACCCAAAATCCGGCCCCAGGCAGAGCAAGATACCGTCGCGGGCTTGGGCAGGGGCCACGCCCAAGGCAGGCAACCAAGCGCCCAGGTTGCGGCGAACTTGGCCTATTCCCCCGGGACAAAACTTTGGACAGGCCTGAGCACAACCAAGTATGCTTGTGCAACCCAATGGCGCCTCGCTGGGGTACTGTACTGCCACCCATTCCCCCTGGCTCCAGACTTCGAAATACGGTAAAAGGTTGCGCCCATGTCCTTCCTCGCTTGGCTGGCTTGCCGTTTCAACTCAATTTTCAGATCCCTGGCGGCATGGTTGCCGGCGCTGGCGCTGGTCCCGTTGCTGGTCTTGGCGGTTGAACCGGCCGCAGCCCAGGACAAGGTCCAGGCTCCCACGGCGCTGGAAGAAATCACCCTCCAATTGAAATGGCGGCACCAGTTCCAGTTTGCCGGCTATTACGCGGCAATTGAAAAGGGATATTACCGGCAGGTTGGTCTAAAAATTAAATTGTTGGAGGCCACCGCAGGCGTAGATCCGGCGGAGGTAGTGCTTGGGGGGCGGGCGCAATATGGGATCGCCACTTCCGACCTTGTCCTGCTCAGGAGTAAGGGTAAGCCGGTAGTGGCTCTGGCCGCCATCTACCAGCACTCGCCGCTGGTGTTTTTGACCCTGGCGAATCAAGGCATTGCCACGGTTCACGACCTTGCGCACCAAGTCATAGCGGTAGAGCCGCAAGCAGCCGAGTTGTTGGCGTACTTGGAAAAGGAGGGCTTAAAACTCTCCAAATTGAAAATAGTTCCCCATGGTTTCGATGTGAAGGCTCTATTGCAGGGCGAGGTGGCCGCCACCTCGGCCTATTCCACGGACGAGCCCTTTGAACTCAAACAGGCGGAAGTGGCCTACAAGATCTTCGATCCACGCTCGGTGGGCATAGACTTTTACGGCGACACTCTATTCACCACTGAAGCTGAACTGGCCAAGCATCCCGCCAGAGTAGCCAGATTCGTGGAAGCCACTCGGCAAGGGTGGCGCTACGCCATGGATAACCCGGATGAAATCATTGCCTGCATATTGGCCAAATACAGCAAGCGCCACTCCCGGGAGCAGCTGAAATTTGAAGCCACCGAGAGCCGCAACCTGATCCTTCCCGGGGCCGTGGAATTTGGCCATATGAATCCAGAACGCTGGCGCCGCATTGCCGATACCTATGCTTTTTTAAAAATGATGCCCGCCAACTTTGACTTTTCGGGGTTCATCTACAATCCCAAGCCTTAACATAATCTGTTCCTAAGGCAAAAACGTCAACCTGGGTGCCTGCCTCGGCCTTGCCCGCAACTACAGCGGGTCGTTAGATACCGACCGGCTCGGGAAGATGGCCGTTAGCGCCAGGTACCGCGCCAGGTACCGCGCCAAGATGCCTTACCAGGGCGGTTTCGGCAGCTTTGAGGATGAGCCAGGGAACGACCAAGCCAGATATCTTGTAACCCCGAGAGTTGCCGCCAAATTGGGCGTAGGAACCGACAAGCACCCCACCGCGCTCCCGAGATGGCGGACCCTCAGCCGGCCCCTCAACTCCGCCCTGCCCCCCGCCAGCTCAGCCACCCGGCCAGGGGCGGCAGGGCCAAGCCGGCCAGCAGGTAGAGTCCGACCGGCAGCCCCAGGGTGGGCATGAGTTCCACAGCCAGCAAGCCGCCCAGCAGCCCGCCCCACAGGTCCAAGCCATACAACCCGCCGCCCACCCGGCGCAGTTCGTCCGGTCCGGGGCAGGCTTCCGCCAGGGCCCAACGCCCGGCCAGGGCGAAGTAGGCCCCCGTGGCCGCCCCGCCGGCCACGGCCAGGGCCAAGAGCAGCCCAGACGCGCCGGAGCCCAGCTCCGGCAGGTGGGCCAACACCCCGGCCAGGCCCAAAGGGCAGAGCCCCAGGGCCACCCCGGCCCAGGCCGGAGCGGCCGGCCCCACCCGGCGAAGCCGCGCCGCCCCCAGGGAAGCCGCGGCCAAGCCGGCCATGAACGCGGCGGAAAGGGAAGCCAGGCCCAAATACACCGCCCCGGTGACCACCTGCCAGGCCAGGAGCAGGGACACCGCCAGGCCGGTGGAGATCAACCCGGCGGAGAACACCCCCCCGCGCGCCACCCGGCCGGCCCCACTCCGCCGCCCCCAAACCCAGGCCAGGGCGGTCCAGAGGGCCACGGCCAGGAGCAACCAGGCCGGAGACAGCCCGGCCAGGGCCACCGCCGCCGCGGAGCTGCCGCCGAGGCGGCCGCCCCAATACCCCGGATCCCACCACAGGGCCAGAGGACGCAGGTCCCGGTTGGGGTCGGGGGAGCCGCTGGCCGCCAACCCGGCCCGGAGCTGGGCTATGCGCCAAGGGTTCAGCTCATAGGCCAGGACGCCCTGCCGCATGGCCGGCGAGGGTGGCCAGCCGGCCGCGGCCAGGCGCGCCTGCCAGACGGCCGGCGCGGCGGGCAGGTCCTCCGGCCGCCGGGCCAGGAAAACCCGGAGTTCCGGGCCGTTCAGCAGCACCACCTGCCCGAAGGCTTCCCGGGCCGCGGCCAGCACCGCGCCCAGGCGCAGGGCCTCCAGCCGCCCGGCCAGGCCCTCGGCTCCGGGCAGGGAGACCAGGGCCACGCCGCCCGGGTTCAGCCGCCGGGCCATCGCCGCGAAGCCCTCCAGGCTGTAGTAGCGGTTCAGGGCCACGGTGACCGGCGGCGGCTGGGCCGCCACCACCAGGTCCCAGCGCCGGTCCGCGCGGTCCAGGTAAACCCGGCCGTCCCCGGTCAGGAGGTTCAGGTTGGGCGGCGGGGCGGCCGCGTTCACGGTGCGGGCCAAGTCCCCCAACCAAGGATCCAGGTCCACGCTGGTCACCCGGGCCGCGGGGGCCAGCCGGGCGGCCTCGGCCGCCAGGCCGCTGGCCCCTCCGCCCAGGAAGAGAATTTCGCGGGCCCCGGGCCGGGCCAAGAGCGGCAGGCGCGCCCCCCGCGCCACCCGCTCCGGGTCCGGCAGGGAAAACTCGTACATACCGTTGGCGAAGAGGTCGGTCTGTCCCTCCCGCTCCGCGGCCATGAGCTGGGCATAGGGGCTCTCCACCAGCCCGGTAATCCGGCGGCCGGGCCACTGCTCCCCCCGGCTCCACTTTTCCAGGGGGCCGGGCCAAACCAAAAGGGCCAGGCAGCCCAGCACCAGGGCCGGGGCCAACCAACCCCCCATTCCGGAGCGGGACCGGGCGGCCAGCCCTGCCCCGGGCAAGGCGGCCAGGGCCAACAACGCAGCCGGGGAGAGCCAACCGGCCAGGAGCACGGCGAAGAGCCCCGCGGCCAGGGTGTGGCCCGCAGCTTCCCAACCATAGAAGCAAGAGAGCCGGGCGCCGGGCGCGCCCTCCCGGGCCGGCCTCCCGGCCAGGAGCCGGGGAAAGGCCGCGCCCGCGGTCAGGGCGAAAGGCGCCAGCACCAGGAGCGAGAGCCCGGCGGCCGTGACCAGGGGTGCCGTGCGGCCGGCTTCCCAGCCGGCCAGGCCCGGTCCCAGGCGGGCCAGGAGCAGGCTCGCCAGGGCGGCCGGCCCCAATAGCGCCAGGGGCCAAACCGCCGGCCCCTGCGCCAGGCGCCGGCGGGCGGCCACCAGGCTGCCCAGGCCGGAGAGGAACAGCCAGGCCGCCAAACCCAGGCCCAGGCCAAACTCATTGCCCCCGTTCAGGACCAAAAGCTCCCGGAGGAGCACGGTTTGGCCCAGCCCGGCAGCCCAGCCCAGGGCCAGGGGCGCCAACCAGTCGGACCAGTCCGCCCCGTCCGGGATCGTCCCGGGCAACGCCGCGGCAAAGCTGGTCTTTTTAGCCTTTTCTTGACTCATTCCCACCAGTTCTTCTATGGTTGGTTGAGCCATGCCCGCCCGCCCTCGCTGTCCCGCTGTTCTGGGGAACCCATCCGCCGTTTCCCGGCCCGGGCCAGGGGGGCCTAGTTAATTTTGCCCCACGCACCTCACGCACAGCCACTAGGAGAGCTTAATTGGCCAAAAAATATCTGCTGAGAATCCTCATGATCGTGCTGGTGACAGCCCTGGCGGCCTGCGCCAATGAAAACTTTGAAAAGGGTAAGGAGTATCAGCAGAAAGGCGATCTGGAGCAGGCCATCCAGGCCTACCAGACGGCTCTCTCGGAAACCGAGGCCGGCGAGACCCGCCAGGCCATCCAGTCCGCCCTGGACAGCGCCAAGACCGCCCTGGTGAGCCAGAAGCTCCAGGAAGCCTCCTTCGCGGCCGAGGGCTCGCCGCCGGCGACCATCGGCAAGTTGAACCAGGGCCTGGATATCCTGAACCGCTACCTGCCCTATGACGACCCCAACCACCGCCTGGCCGCCAAGATCGCGGACTATACCGCCCAGCTGAACAAATTGAACCAGCAGGTGGCCGCCGCTCTCCAGGAGTCCCACCAGCTTTTCCGGCAGAACCAGCCGCTGGAGGCCCTGGCCCGCATGGACCAGGCCCTGGCCCTGAATCCCGGCTCGGCCGACCTACAGGCCCAGCGGGCCCAGCTTTTGCAAAGCTGCCGGGGCACCCTGGCCGCCAGCCTGGGCCAAGCCCTGTCCCAGCGGGATTGGCCCGAGGTGCACAAATTCCTGCCGAGGCTGAAAAGCGTGGCCCCGGCCGACCCCCAGGTGGCGGCGGCGGAGCAGGCCCTGGCCCAGGACGAGCTGAACGACACCCGGGCCAAGGTGGAGGAGATGATGTCCTCCAACCAGTGGTATCAGGCCTTTGTCACCATCACCTCCTCGCCGGTGGGCGAAAAGCTGGACGATCTCCTGGGCCGGGTGCGGGACCAGGGCGGACGTTATTATGTGACCAAGGGTCAGGAGTTTTTAAAAGAGGGCAAGACCTATCGCGCCTACGTGGCGGCGGTGAAGGCCAAGGTGCTCCTGCCCAATGACCGCGAGGCCTTCAACCTGGCCAAGGCCACCGAGGACGCGTTGGACCAGGCCCTTTCCCAGTATGTGGCCGTGGCGGCCTTTGACGCCCCGGCCGACGAGCCCGACGCGGGCAAGCAGTTCTCCGATGACCTCATCAGCTACCTGTTCCGCGAGTTCCCCTACGGCATCCACCTGGTGGAGCGCCAGAAAATCGACCTGGCCCTTTCCGAGCAGTCCGGCGACGTCGGCAAGGCCGGCCAGCTCTTGGGGGTCAACCTCATCATCACCGGCAACGTCTCGCGGCTCAAGGTGGAGCGCCAGGAGCATTCCTACAAGGCCGTGGCCAAGATCCCGGTGGGCACCTCCACCCGCCTCAATCCCGAGTACCAGGTGATGGTGGCCAAGTACGGCACCGACCCGGCCAACTGGCCGGAGCAGGTGCCCATGACCGTGGAGCAAAAGGACTACAGCGCCATTCCCTACAACAAGGGCCGGGCCCTGGAGGCGGGCTACCTCAACGTGTCGGTGCGCATCTTCGACGTAAAGAGCGGCTCCATTGTCTACGCCAACGTGTTCAAGCTGGACAAGCGCTTTGAGGACCAGTTCCAGGAGGGCGTACCCCAGGCCGAGCCCCCGGTGGCCGACGATCCCCTGGTGTTGCCCACCGAGACGGAGGTCAAGACCCAGTTGACCGACACGGTGATCAAGGAGCTGGCCCAGGTGGTGCTGAAGCTGTTCGAGAACCGCGAGAAGCAGTTCCTGGAGCGGGCCGAGTTCTATCTGAAGCGCCGCGAGTTCGACCAGGCCATGGCCCAGTTGGCCCTGGGCCACTACTACGCCCGCAAGGGCAACCTGACCACGGACAATCCCCAGGTGAAGGAAATCAACAGCCTGATCCTGAAGCTCACCGAGTAACTTCCGCCCCCTGACGAGGAACCGCGGCGGGTGAGGCCATGCGCCTGGCCCGCCGCTTTTTTGCGTGGCCGTAGCGCATTTCATTCCCGCCTCCGGATGCCATTTTTCCCGGCAGGGCCCTACCCAATCTCCGGCTTTTTCTCTACCATGTTAGAAACACCCGGCTGTTCCACGCTCCGGCGCCGGGCGGTCACTCTTGCACGAGGTGAGGATTATGCCAGTCAGCCAACTATCTGCCCAGCAAGCTGAGAAACTCACCCTGGACGATCTTTATCAGGCCGTGGAGTCTTCGCCGGCGGGCCTGGCCCCCGGGGAGGCCGCCGCCCGCCTGGCGCAATTAGGCCCCAACGCCCTGGAAGAACACAAGAAACACCCCCTCCTGGAGTTCCTCCGGTTTTTCTGGGGCCCCATCCCCTGGATGATCGAGGCCGCCGCGATACTCTCGGCCCTGGTCCACCACTGGGACGACCTGACCGTCATCCTGGTGCTTCTGGTGTTCAACGGGCTGGTGGGTTTTTGGCAGGAGCACAAGGCCGCCTCGGCCCTGGCCGCCTTGCAGAACCAGCTGGCCCTCACCGCCCGGGTGAAACGCGGCGGCGCCTGGCAGGAGGTCCCGGCCCGGGAGCTGGTGCCCGGCGATCTGGTGCGGCTGAAATTGGGCGACATCGTGCCGGCCGACGCCAAGCTGATGGCCGGGGACTACCTCACGGTGGACCAGTCCGCCCTGACCGGCGAGTCCTTGCCCGTGAACAAGAAGCCCGGCGAGATGGCTTTTTCCGGTTCGGTGGCCCGGCAGGGTTCGGTGGAGGCCGTGGTCACGGCCACCGGCGCGGAGACCTTTTTCGGGCGCACGGCCAGTCTGGTGGAAGGGGCCGGGGCTCCCTCCCATTTCCAAAAGGCCGTGCTCACCATCGGGGACTATCTCATCTTCCTGACCCTCGGGCTGGTGACCGTGCTCATCCTGGTGGGCCTGGGGCGAGGGGCCCATCCCCTGGTCCTGGTGCAATTCGCCCTGATCCTCACGGTGGCCGCCATTCCGGTGGCCATGCCCGCGGTGCTCTCGGTCACCATGGCCGTGGGCGCGCTGTCCCTTTCCAAGATGAAGGCCATCGTCAGCCGCCTGGAGTCCATCGAGGAAATGGCCGGCATGGACGTCCTCTGCTCGGACAAGACCGGCACCCTCACCCAGAACCAGCTCACCCTGGGCGACACCTCGCCCCTGGCCGGCGCCACCGCGGCGGAGCTCTTGTTCACCGCCGCCCTGGCCAGCCAGGAGGAAGGCAAGGACGCCATCGACTCGGCCATCCTGGCCGCCCAGGACCCGGCGGCCCTGGCCGGCTACACCCAGGAGCGCTTTCAGCCCTTTGACCCGGTCAGCAAGCGCACCGAAGCCCAGGTCAAGGCCCCGGACGGGACCGTGTCCCGGGTGGCCAAGGGCGCGCCCCAGGCCATCCTGGCCCTGTGCCCGGGCGACGACGCCCTGGCCGGGCAGGTGTCGGAGCTGGTGGAGCAGTTCGCGGCCAAGGGTTACCGCACCCTGGGGGTGGCCAGGGCCCCGGAGGTGGGCCCCTGGACCTGCCTGGGGCTGTTGTCCCTGTTCGACCCGCCCCGGGAGGACGCCGCCCTCACCATCCGCCAGGCCCAGGAGCATGGCATCGTGGTCAAGATGGTCACCGGTGACCACGCGGCCATCGCCCGGGAGACCTGCCGCCAGTTGGGCCTGGGGCAAAACATCGAATCGGCGGACCAGTTGTTCGAGGGAACCGGCGGGGTGGAGCACCCCGAGCCAAAGACCGTAGCCATTGTGGAGCAGGCGGACGGCTTTGCCCAGGTCTTCCCGGAGCACAAGTATGGCATCGTGAAGGCCTTGCAGCAGGGGGGGCATTTGGCGGCCATGACGGGAGACGGGGTCAACGACGCCCCGGCCCTGAAACAGGCCGACGTGGGCATCGCGGTTTCCGGGGCCACGGACGCGGCCCGGGCGGCGGCGGATTTGATCCTCACCGCCCCGGGTTTGGGGGTGATCATCTCGGCGGTGGAGGAGGCGCGGCGCATCTTCGAGCGCATGAATTCCTACGCCACCTACCGCATCACCGAGACCATCCGCATCATGTTCTTCGTGGTCCTGGCCATGCTGTTCTACAATTTTTACCCCATCACGGCCATCATGATCATCCTGCTGGCCCTGTTGAACGACGTGCCCATCATGACCATCGCCTCGGACCGCACCGAGGTGGCGCCCCGGCCGGTGCGCTGGGACATGCGGCGGGTGCTCACCGTGGCCACCGTGCTGGGCACCCTGGGCGTGGCCGAGACCTTCCTGCTCTTGATCATAGCCCGCTCCTGGCTGCATCTTTCCGCGGCCGAGGTGCAGTCCCTGATCTTTTTGAAGCTGGCGGTGGCCGGCCATTTGACCCTGTTCGTGGCCCGCACCCGGGGCTTCTTCCTGCGGCCGCCCTACCCCTCCCCGGCCATGATCTGGTCGGCCCTGGCCACCAAACTATTGGCCACCCTGGTGGTGGGCCTGGGCTGGTTCGTGGCCCCCCTGGCCTGGGACATGGTGGGCCTGGTCTGGGCCTACTGCCTGGTCTGGGTGTTCGTGGAGGACTGGGCCAAGATCGCGGTGTATCAGCACCTGGCCCACCGGGGCCCCCGGCACCAGCGCTTCCTGACCCCGCTCAAGAAGCATTTGCACCATAACCTCTGACCTGCCCGGAGCCGGCGGCTCCGGCCACCCCCAAAAACCACGCGCCGTCCGGGTGAGCCCCGGGCGGCGCGTTCAGTTCAGGCGCCGGGCGGAAGTCAGTCCGTCACGACCTCCTGGAGGGCCGCCACCCCGTTCAAGGCGCTGGGGAAGCCGGCGTAAATAGCCAATTGATTCATCACCTCCAACAACTCCTCCTGGGTCATGCCCACGGCCAGGGCCGCCTTCAGATGCACCTTGAGCTGGGGAGTCATGCCGCCCCGGGCGGCCGCCGCGGCGATCATGACGGTCTCCTTCCAAGCCGGGGGCAGATGGGGCCGGGAGATGACGTCGCCGTAGCTGAATTCCAGGATGAAATCGGCCAGGGCCGGGGCGATCTCCGCCAGGGAATTCAGCACCTCTTCCCCGGCCGGGCCGCTGGTGGCCTCCAGGGCGGCCAGGCCCCGCTCCCGGCGGGCGCCCTGGGGCGCGGGCACCAGTTCCACGGCCAGGCCCCGCTGCTCGAACACAGCCTGGGCCGCGGCCAAGCCGTTCAGCCCGGCCGGGAACCCGCAGAACACGGTGACCAGGTACATGATCTCCACGATCTGCCGGGGGGTGACGCCCACGTTGAGGGTCCCGCCCAGGTGAAACTTGAGCTGGTCGGGGGCGTTGCCCAGGGCGGCCAGGGCGGCCACGGTGGCCACCTGGCGAGTGGGCAGATCCAGCCCCGGGCGGCTGATCACCGTGCCGTAAGCGAACTCCACGATGAAATCGCCCAGCTCCGGGGCCAGGGTCCGCAGATTGTCCTGCACCTTGCGGGCGGACATCTCATCCAGGGCGGCCAGAAAGCGGAAGCCCGTCTCCCTGAGCTTGGCCCGTTCTTCTTCTTGCGTCATTCTCTCGCTTTCCTCACAAACTATCCGCGGGGCCATTCGCAGCCCGGGGGCCGGCGATGGGCTCAGCCTCTATGGTTAGTGAAAACCTTCCACCTTGTGGCCCGCGGGCGGCGGCGTGGGGGTGGCCCGGGGCGGCAGGCTCAGGACCTCCTCTTGGAGGCCGGAGCCGGCCGGGGTGGCAGCCGGCGCCGCCGGAGAGGCCGGTGAGCCCGGCGTCAGGGCCGGAACCGCGGCCGGAGCGGGGCCGGCCGCCGGCGTGGGCAGGACCAGGGGCGGGAAACCACCCGGCGGCGCGGATCGAGGCTCGCTGACCAACTGGTCGTTGGCAAAGGTTCCCTGATAGGGCGGATGCCCCACGGGGTAATACACCCCCAGGCCCTCCTTGCGGCCATCCCGGAACTCGCCCTCGTAGCGGTCGCCGCCGGGCAGGGTCTGAATCCCCAGGCCGTTCGGCAGGCCCGCCTTGAACTGGCCCTGGTAGGTCTCGCCGCTCACCGAAAGGTACTTGCCCTGGCCGTTGTACAACCCCTGGGCGAACCCGCCCTCATAGCGGTCGCCGTTGGCCTGGGTCAAAGCCCCTTGGCCGGAGAACTGCCCGTTCTGGAACTGGCCCTGATACTTGAGCCCATCGGGCCGGGTGAACACCGCCCGGCCGTTCTCCACGTCATGGGTGAACTCGCCGTCGTACACGCGGCCGTCCGGGTAGGTGCATTTCACCCAGCCCTGGCGTTGACCGCCCTGCCAGGAGCCCTGGCACACGGTGCCGTCGTCATAGACCATGGTGCCTTGCCCGTTGGCGCAGTCGCCCTCCTGGCAGCCGGCGGCCGCGGGGGCCGCCCACAGGACCAGGCAGACCAGGGCCCAGCCAAAGAAACCGTAGGGTAGCAAGCGGGACAAACCATCCTCCCTGTTCGCGAGCGGGCTGTGGTGGATCAGGCTGGACTCCGGGCGCCCCGGCCGGGCGGGACAGCCTGGGGCCGGGTGGTTACTTCTGGGCCGGCGGGCCGCTGGGCATCTGGCCCAGGGGCATGTGGCCCGCGCCGCCCGAGCCACCCATACCGCCCATACCGCCCGCGCCGCCCATGCCGCCCAGGGGCTTGGTGGGCATGGGCATGACCTTGAAGTCGGCCGGCGGCTGGAACACGTCGTCGGACACCCCGCCTTCCTTGATGTTCACCAACTCGTAGGAGATTTCCTTGCCCTGCATCATGTGCACGCTCTTGATGGGATAGCCCAGCTTCTGGGACACCCACACGATGGTCCGCACCTTCTTGTCCTTGGGCGTCTCCAGCTCGTACTTGTCGCACTCGTAGCCGGAGACCTTTTCGGTGCCCAGCTTTTTCTTGGGCACGTTGGAGAGGTCCGGCGCCGGCCGCTCTTGCCCCTTGGGCAGCGGACGCTGCATGGACATGCAGACCTTGGCTGTTTCGGTGCACACCAGCGTGGTGTTGGTCTTGAGATCGATGAACTGCATGGATTTGACCCCGCGCATGTTCATGTCCATGCGCAAATGGTCACCCTTGACGTAGATCTTGCCCGTGTTTTGCATCTGACCGGACATCACGGTGTCGGCCGAGAAATCGGCGGCCTGGGCCGCCGGAGCCAGGGCCGCCAGGGCCAGCAGCGACAGGGTCAAAACCAGCCATTTAGGCGTATTAGCCATGAAATCTTTCCTCCGTGTGGAGCAGGCTGTTGCAAAACAGCCGGCTAGGTGCGCCAAGGACGGCGCGCCAAATTGCGCGGCTTTGCAAAAGCGAGCAATTTTACAAACGTGGCAAAACCGCGTATTCACCACGTTAGGTTGACAAAGGCCAGGACGGCCTTTGTCAGCAATCGGGCCTGGATGGGCGGCCTTGACCCGGGAGGGGCGCCCCCCGGGCAGCGGCGCCTGCCCTCAAATTTTAGCACAGGCCCGGAAGCGGGGGGAAACCGCCGCCCTGGGGAAAAGAAATCTCACTCCGTGGCCGGCGGCTCCTCATCCCCCTGGCCGCCGGGCCCCGGGCTGGCGGTCTCCAGGATGCCCAGCCGGGTCTGGCGGGCCTGGTTGGCCCGGAGCGCCCGGGCCTCTTTGCCCAGGTCTTCCAGGAGCTGGGCCCCTTCCTCCAGGCCGGCCACCGCGGCGGACAAGGGCTCCAGGGGGCCGGTGGGCGGCACCAGGGCCGCGGCCGCGGCCACCTGCTCCCGGATGCGCTGGTTCTTCACCCGGCGGCCGGTCTTGAACATCACCAGGCCGTAGGCCGGCAGCCACAGGAGCAGGAACAGGAACCCGGCGTGCAAATAGAAGTTGAAGCCCAGCCAGCTCTCCTGCCACCAGCGCTGGCCCAGGATATAGGCCACATGCCCCAGAAACGGCAGGGGCAACAGGGCCAACAGCTCGTCGTACCAGCGCACCAGGCCCTGGCCCATCTCCCGGCCGGCCTCCTCCAGAGCCTGGCTCAACACCTCGAACAGCATGGCCTGGTTGCGGTCCTCCAGGCGCTGCAGGGCCCGGAGCTTCTGGGTGAGGTTGGCCAGGGAACCGCCCACCAGGGGCACTCCCCGGAGTTCCTCCCACACCTCCCGCCAGGGGTCCTCGCGCACCGCCTCCTGCCCGGCCGCCAGGAAAAAGCCCTGGTCCTCCAGGCTCATCATCGCGCGGCGCTCCAGGTCCTCGAAGCCGCCGCGGGAGCGTTGGGCCAAGTGTTCCACCAGGCGCTTCAGGTCGTAGGTGCCCTGGAACACGCTCCAGAACGAGAAGCCGAACTTGAACAGGCGGGTCAAGGACACCCCCCGGGACAGCATGCGCCACACCTGCCAGGCCGAAGAGATGCCGGCCAGCCGGGCGTGCAGGGCCAGGGGCAGGGTCAGGGGCCCCCGGGCCTCCTGGGGCAGGCGGCCCACCAAGTGCCGGCGCAGGATGGGGGCCAGGGCCGGGTAGAGGTCCGCCCGGTCCAGCACCTGGCCCACCAGACGGGACAGCTCGGCGTGCAGCTCCAGGAGAATATCCTCCAGCCCGGCCCGGGCGGTGCGGATCTCCTCCAGGAAACGGGGGTCGGCGGCCCGGGCCAGGGCCCCCAACAGGGCGTCGTCGGCCATGATCTGGCGCAGCCCGCCCCGCCAGGTGCGCTCCAGGATCAGCCCGGCCAGGCGGGACACTCCGGGGTCGGCCGGGTCCATGGCCGAGACCAGGAACACCGAGGATTCCCGGGCCGGGAAGCCCACCTCGGCCAGGCGGCGGGTGAGCTGGCCGTGGGCCGCCTGCCGCTCCGCGGCCCCGGGCAGGGTGTCGGCCTTGTTCATCACGAAAAGCCAGCGTTTCTTCTCGCTCCAGTCCCGCACCTCGGTCAAGAGGTCCAGGTTGGAGACCTTGTCCGGGTCGGTGACGTAGACCACGATGTCGGCCAGGGCGATGGCCTGGCGGGCCACTTCCCGGTTGGCCAGCTCCAGGCTGTCCAGGTCCGGGGTGTCCACCAGGGCCAGGCCCTCCTGGGGCCAGGAGGTCTCCTCCACCGGCTCCAGGCCCAGGCCGGCCAAGAGGGCGGCATCGCGGGGGGCCCGGGCCAGGTGGGGCCGCCGGGTGCAGGGCCGCACGTCGCCGGACACCCGGCTCACCTCGCCGCCGCCCACGATGGCGTTGAACAGGGCCGACTTGCCCACCCCGGTGCCGCCCACCAGGGCCACGATGGTGGGCCGCTCCCGGTCCGTGACCAGGGCCAGGGTCTCTTCCAGGCGCTCCACCGCCCCGGCCACCGCGGGGTGGGTTTCATAGGCGGTCAAGAGGGCCAAAACCCGGCCCGCCTGCTCCTTCAAGCGCAAGACTCCCAATACCCCGACCTCCCTTTCAGTCTTCCTTCAGCTATTGAAGATGTTGAAAAAGTCCCTCCATGGCCTTTTTCAACCGAAGCTGGCAAAAGCGTGGTTTTGCCAGCTTCGTCAAATTGCCTGCTTTATCAAAGCCGCGCAATTTGGCGCGCCGTCCTTGGCGCGCCTCGTCGGCTGTTTAACAACAGCCGACGAGGCCGGCCAGCCTGGTCAGGTCGTCCCCCAGACGGGCCAGGCCCTCTTGGAAACGGGCCATCCCGCCGCCCTCCAGCTCCGCGATCTTGGCCGCCACCGGATCCAAGAGCAGCGGCCGGGCAAAGTGCTCCCGGGTGTGGGCCACCAACTGGCGTCCCCGGGCCTTGCGCCACGACTCGTGGGCTTGGCGCACGGCCATCTCCAGTTGGTAATCCACGATGAGCTGGCCCATGAGCTGGCCCACCACGGCGCCGGCCGGCCCGGCCAACAGGGTGCTGGTCAGCGGCCCGCCCAAGAGGACGTCCACGGTGACAAAAACGCCGCCCATCACCGCGGTGATGGTGCCGCTCAACACCGAGAGTTGCAGGGCCTTGGAGGAGTTGTCAGCCATCCACTGGCGGCAGATCTCGGCCAGGATGCTGTTCCAGTCCGGGGGCAGGGGCGGCAGCGGCACCTCCAGGAGGTGGTCCAGATAGCGGTGCACCCGGGGTTCGTCCAGGCCCCCCAGGCCCTGGAACAGTTCCGGCTCCTCCAGGGCCAAGACCCGCCAGGTCTTGGCCAACTGGGCCGCGTGCCGCCGGACCCCCTCCCCCTCGGCCGCCTTCAGCTTCTGGAACGCGGCCTCCTGGTCTCCCAGGCGCTTCCTGAGGCGCTCGGCGGCCTTGCGCCCCGGCAGGTTCAGGTAGTAGAGCGCCCGGGTGGCCCAGTTCCGCTCCTTCAGCTCCTCATGGGCCAGGTTGGAGAGGGTGATGAACATGTCGCCGATGGGGAACTCCTGCAGGCCGGCCTCCAGGAACTCCTCCCGGAGCCCGGCCTCCAGGCGGCGGGTCAGGCCGGCCAGGCGCGAGGCCCGCTCCGCCACCCGCGCCACCAGCCGCTCCCCGGCCTCCCGGCCCCCTTCCAGGGCCAGGTGCAGGCTTTCCAGCTGGAGATGGCGGGGGGAGCGGCTTTGCAGGGCCTCGGCCAGGGGCGGGGCGGCCGGATCCAGGGGCAGGGCCGTGGGCGTCTCGCCCGGGGCCAGGGGCGGGCTGGCGTAGGCCGTGGCCCGGGCCAGGAACTCGTAAGCGCTGCGGCCGTCGGGCCGGCGCCCGGCGAAGTCGTCGCGGCGGGACAGCTTGGCCAAAAGGTCGGGCCAGATGGCCCGGCCCTCCTCCGGGGTGGTCTTGGTGAGGAGAAAGAGCAGCATGGCCGCCCGCTGGCAGCAGAACAACAGCTGCTCCACGGTGCGCTCGTCGGCGTAGCCCTCCTTGTACACCAAAAACAGCACCACCTCGGCCCGGCGCACCATGGCCTCGGCCTTCTGGCGGTTCAGGGTCTCCACGGTGTTGAAGTCCGGCACGTCCACCAGGACCAGGGGCAGGGCCGGGCCGCGGCCGGGGGTGAAAAACAGGAGCCCGGCCGGAGTGGCGGGGTCGCCCAGGTTGGCCGACAGGCTGGCCTGGTCCGGGTCCAGGGGCGCCACCCGGAAGCCCGGGAACATGCCGGCCACCTCGTTTTCCCGCAGATCCCCGGGCACCGAGGCCAGGGAGGCGAAGGTGGTGGGCCGAATGGCCGGGCTCACCGGCACCGGCAGGCCGGAGAAGGTGCGGAAAAAGCTGCTCTTGCCCGCGCCGGAAGGGCCAAACAAGACGGCCACGGGGTACTTGAACAGGGCCAGTTGCTCGGCGTGGGCCAAAAACTGGGACCAGGCCGGGTCCTCGCCGGCCAACAGGGCCTGGGGGTCGCGGGAGCCCCCGTCCCCCCCTGCCCCGCTCGCTCCGCCCGGCCGGCCGGCCGCGGGCCCGGGGCCCAACAAACCCCGCAGGGCCGGGGCCGCGTCCCGTAGCCAGCGGGTCTCCCCTTGCAATTCCGCCAAAAGAGAAGTCAGCTCGGAAACCGTCAAGCCCCGCTCCTGTCCCGCCCAGGGGTATTTGCCCAGCCCGGCGCCCCCCAGGCTGCCGGGAGACCGCAGGCACGATTCCTCATGTTACCCGCCGCCTTGCCCGGCGGCCAGGATAAATCCCCCGGGCGCCAAGCCCCGGTTGACACGGCGCGGTCCCGGGGTGCTATTTTGATAATTGAATGGCCCTCAGCCCCGGCAAATCCCCGCCGGTGGCGCGGAGGGGGCCGTCCTCCCAGAAGGGAGTGGGTTGAGCATGCGACACGTCATCATTGGCAACGGCGTGGCCGCCATCAGCGCCGCCGAAACCATACAAGCCCTGGATCCCGCGGCCGCGGTGACCCTCCTCTCCCGGGAGGACGGGCCGCCCTACTGCCGGCCCATGATCAGCCTGGCCTTGCAAGGCACCGCCAGTTTCGACGACCTCCCCATCCGTCCCCCCACCTATTACCAGGATCGGGGGTTCACTTTTTTAGGCGGCTCCACGGCCGTGGAGCTGGACCTGGACCGCCAGCGGGTGCGCACCAGCCGGGGCGAGGACCTGCCCTATGACCGGCTGCTTTTGGCCTCGGGAGCCGACCCCCGGCCCCTCAAAGCGCCGGGGGCGGACCTGCCCGGGGTCTTTGCCATGCGCGACGCCGCCGACGTGCGGGGCATGCTGGAGGCCCTGCCCGCGGCCAAGCAGGCCCTGGTCCTGGGCGGCGGCCTGGTGGGTTTCAAGGCGGCCTACGGCCTGTTGCACCGCGGGCTCAAGGTGACCATGCTCATCGCCTCTTCCCACCCCCTGGTGATGCAGGTGGACCCCCGGGCTGGGGCGCTCATCCGGGACGAGCTGGAGAAAAACGGCCTGGAGGTGCGGGTGGGCGTGGAGGTGACCGCCCTGGAGGCCGTGCGAAGCCGGGTGGCCCTGGCCCGGCTGTCGGACGGCGGCAGCCTGGCCACCGACCTGGTGGTGGTGGGCAAGGGCGTCTCCCCGGCCATTTCCTATCTGGACCGCGAGCGCATCAAGGTGGACCTGGGGGTGGTGGTGGATGAGCATCTCCAGACCACGGCGCCCGGGGTCTACGCGGCCGGGGACTTGGCCGAGCACACCGACGTGGCCCGGCAGCGGCCCTGGGTCAACGCCATCTGGCCGGTGGCCGTGGAGCAGGGCCGCCTGGCCGGGGCCAACATGGCTGGCCGGCCGGTGGCCTACCGGGGCAGCCTGGGCCGCAACGTCATCCGGGTCTTTGGCCGGGACGTACTGACCGCCGGCCTGGTGAACCCGGCCGCGGACGACATCTGCCAGACCCTGGAGGACGAGGATCCCCGCCGGGGCTGGTACCGCCGCCTGGTGTTCCAGGGCGACACCCTGGTGGGCCTGGCCCTGGTGGGCGGCATCGAGCAGGGCGGGGTCTTGATGAACCTGATCCAGAGCCGGCTGCCGGTGAGCGGGGACAAGGCCCGGCTCCTGGAGCCCGGCTTCAACTTCGCCTCCTTGGGGGCTTAGTTGGGAGCCGGTCGGAATATGCGTGCCAGGGCTATCTTGAGCCACTTCCTCACTTTCAGCAGGAACCGCGGCTTGTATATGGCCATTGCTAATCTTGTTGAAAATCATGAAGTTTTTTGGGGGAAGGGGGGTGGGGGGAAACCCCTTTTTGTTCACAAAAAGGGGTTTCCCCCCACATCTTCCCCTTTCTCCGAATGATTCTTAGCCGGAGGGAGGACCATGAAACAAGTGATCGTGCATCCCGAGCGTTGCGTGGGCTGCATGCAGTGCATGCCCGCCTGCGCCGCGGCGCACAGCCGCTCCCGCACCCTTTTGGGGGCAGTGGGCGAAACACCCCGGCCCCGGCCCCGGGTGCACGTGGGCGCCGGGGTTTGGGGCGAGGGCTTCCCCAACCGCTGCCGCCACTGCGACCCCGCGCCCTGCCAGCAGGCCTGTCTGCCCGGCGCCATATTGCGGGACCCCCAGAGCGGAACCGTGCTCATCGACCCGGACCGGTGCATCAACTGCGCCTCCTGCGCCATGGCCTGCCCCTTTGGGGTGATCCGCTACCATCCCGACTTCGCGGCCCCTCTGGGCAAGACCGTGGCCGTGAAATGTGACAATTGCCTGCAACGCCAGGAGGAAGGGCTGATTCCGGCGTGTGTGGAGGCTTGCAAGGTGGGGGCGCTGACCTTTGAGGAGCCTGACGCCGCCCTGGCCCGGCGCACCCGGGAGGTGGCCCGCAGCGTGAGCCTGGGCGCGGAGATCAGCGAAACCCCGCCGCCGCCGGGGATGGCCCTGTTGGCCGCGGTGAAGCGGGCCGCCCGGGAGCTGGCCGGCCGCTGAGCCGGGGATGAAGCGATTTTTTCGATAATGAACGTATGCAACCGGGGCCTGGCCGCCCCGGATGGGGCCGGGAGGAAAAAATGAGTCATCACGACGAGTTTTCCAAGCTGACCATGGTGGAGGATGCTCAGCTCATGCTGAAAAAGGCCCGGCGGGACCAGGTGGAGACCGTCTGGGATCGCCTGAAGGCCCAGGAGCCCCACTGCGGCTTCTGTGAGATGGGGCTTTCCTGCCGCATCTGTGTCATGGGCCCCTGCCGCATCGACCCCTTTGGCGAGGGTCCCCAGCGGGGGGTGTGCGGCGCTGACGCGGACATCATCGTGGCCCGCAACCTGGGCCGCATGATCGCGGCCGGCTCGGCCTCCCACTCGGACCACGGCCGCGACCTGGTGGAGGTGTTGGCCCGGGTGGCCGAGGGTCAGGCCCCGGGCTACAGCATCAAGGACCCGGCCAAGCTGCGGGCCGACTGCGCCCTCTATGGCATCGCGGTGGAGGGCAAGGACGACCTGACCCTGGCCGGGGAGCTGGCCGACGCATTCTTTGAGGAGTTCGGCACCCGGAAGAAGGCCTTGACCATGCTGGACCGGGCCCCGGAGCCCCGCCGGAAACTGTGGGCCAAGCTGGGCATCACCCCCCGGGGCATCGACCGCGAGACCAGCGAGATGATGCACCGCACCCACATGGGGGTGGACAACGACTGGGTGCGCCTGTTGTTGCACGCGCTCCGGAATTCCCTCTCGGACGGCTGGGGCGGGTCCATGATCGCCACCGAGGTGAGCGACATCCTCTTCGGCACCCCGGCGCCGCGGCCCAGCCAGGTGAACCTGGGCGTCTTGCAGGAGGACCAGGTCAACGTCATCGTGCACGGGCACAACCCCGTGGTGTCGGAGACCATCCTCACCGCCTGCCAGGATCCGGAGTTGCTGAAACTGGCCCAGGAACACGGGGCCACGGGCATCAACCTGGTGGGGCTGTGCTGCACCGGCAACGAGCTGATGATGCGCCACGGCATCCCCATGGCCGGCAACCACCTGATGACCGAGCTGGCCCTGGTCACCGGCGCGGTGGAGATGCTCATCGTGGATTACCAGTGCATCATGCCCTCCCTGGGGCAGATCGCCACCTGCTACCACACCAAGATGATCTCCACCAGCGACAAGGCCGGCTTCCCCGGGGCCGAGCACCGGGAGTTCCATCCCCACAACGCCCTGGAATTGGCCCATCAGGTGGTGAAGGAGGCGGTGGAGAACTTCGCCCGCCGGAACCCGGACAAGGTCTACATCCCGGTGGAGCCCACCGAACTGATCAGCGGCTTCTCGGTGGAGGCGGTGCTGGCGGCCCTGGGCGGCAGCCTGGACCCGCTGTTGGACGCCATCAAGTCCGGCGCGCTCCGGGGCGCGGTGGGCGTGGTGGGCTGCAACAACCCCAAGATCAAGCAGGACTACGGCCACGTAACCCTCATCAAGCGCCTGATCGAAAACGACATCCTGGTGGTGGACACGGGCTGCGCCGCGGTGGCCAGCGCCAAGGCCGGCTTCAAGCAGGCCAAGTCGGCCGAGCTGGCCGGGCCGGGGCTCAAGGCCGTGTGCCAGGCCTTGGGGGTGCCGCCGGTGCTGCACGTGGGCAGTTGCGTCGACAACGTGCGCATCCTCACCCTGTGCGCGGCCCTGGCCGACGCCCTGGGGGTGGACATCAGCGCCCTGCCCGTGGCCGGCGCGGCGCCGGAATGGTATTCGGAAAAGGCCGCGGCCATTGGCTGCTACTTCGTGGCCTCGGGGGTCTACACCGTGTTGGGGCCCATGCCGCCGGTCACCGGCAGCATGAACGTGGCCGGGATGTTGACCGGGGGCCTGAACGACGTGGTGGGCGCCTCCTTTGCCGTGGAGCCCGATCCCGAGGAAGCCGCCCTCCTGATCCGGCGCCACATCGAGGCCAAGCGGGCGGCCCTGGGCCTGGATTCCCGCCCGGTGTAACCAGCGCAACCCCAAAAACCAGCCGCGAGGCCGCCCCCCACCGGGACGGCCTCGCGTTTTTGGGCTGACGATTTTCCGCCGGGCAAGGTCATTTCAGCTTGCCCAGCGCCGCGGCGATCTCCCGGGCCAGCTCGGCCAAGGCCCCGCTCTGGGCCGCCACCAGGGACGCGGTGCTCCAGGCCCCGATTTCCCTGACGATGTGGCTGTGGCCGCGCGCCGCCGCCTGCGGGTCCTGGCGGCCCCGGAAGATGAGCCAATCCGCGGTCAAGACCGCTTGGCCTGCCTGATTGCCCTCGAAAGCCAACACGTTCACCGCCACCTGGAAGTCGAAGTTGACCTGGGAGCGCCAGGGGTAGAACCGGAAATCCTGGGAGTTCAGCAGATTGGTCAGGTCTTCCAGCAGGACCCGGCTGAACGACTTGTCCAGCGGTTCGGCCCAATGCTCGAACTCGGTGAACTCCAGTTGGTTGGGCCCCTGACGCAGGACGATCTGGGGGCGGTCCAGATAGGCGGGCAGCTCCACCGGACCCACGGCCACTACCCGGGCCGTTTTTTCCGGTCCGGCCGGGGAGTCCGTTGCCGGCGTCCCCAGGCTGTTCAACATGTAGAACTGGGTGCGGGGGCTGGAGCCCAGGCAACCCGGGGCCAGGCCCAGGACCAAAGCCAGCAGGGCGGTCACGGCCGCGCCAGACAGCTTCTTGGCGTGCGGTCTCATATCATTCCTTCTTCCCCTGCAAGAGGGCCTCGGGGTGCCGCTCCAGGTAGTTGGCCCAGATGCGCACGGACCGGGCCGCGGCGCTCAGCTCCTCCAGGGTCTGGGACACCTCGTACTTTATTTGGGATTTGTCTCCCAGGATACGGTCCGCGCTGACCATGACCTTCTGCGCCTCGGTGATGGTCAGGTTGGCGGCTTCCGCGGTCTGGCGGATGCTTTCCACCAAGGGGGTCACCCGGTCGTCCACGTTGCGCAGGAGTTGGGTGGCTTCGTCCGCCAGGGGGTCCACCTTGGAGTCCACCCGCTGGACCAACTGGCGGGTGTCCTTGACCGCTTTCTGCAGCTCTTCGGTCAGGCTGGTCACCCGCTGGTCCAGGTTGCTGAACAGGTCCCGGGCCTTTTCCAGGGTGCTGCCCAGGTTTTTGGCCGCTCCCTGCAGCGCGGGCGAGTTCACCAGGCGGTCGAGGCCGCCCAGGGCCCCATTGAGCCGCTCGGCAATCTGGTTGAGAGGCAGCTTTTCCAGGCTCTGGGAGAGCATATCCATGGTGGAGGGAATGGTGGGTATTTCCGGCAGGTCAATGAACTTGTTCACCAGCCGGACGGGTTCCTTGGGATAGAAGTCCAGGTTGATGGCCAGTTGGCCCGTGACCATGCTCTGGGTCTGCAACTGGGCCCGGAGGCCCATTTTGATCAATTCATGCAAGGGCCTGGCCTGGGGGTTCAGATGCTCCTTTTCCACCAGTTGCAGGCTGCCGGGGTCGAATTCCACGATCACGGGCACGGAGAAGTCCAGTTCCTTGGGGTCGGCCAAAAGCTTTATCTCCCTTACCGAACCGACCTTCACGCCTTTCAGATATAACGGCGCGCCCACATTGAGTCCGCCGACCCCGCCTTGGAAATACATCACGAAGTCTTTGGTTTTTTTGAATAACTTGCCGGAGCCGAAGATCATCACTCCGGCCATCGCCAGCGCCAGCGCGCCCACCACGAAAGCGCCGACCAGGGTCTTGTTCGCTTGGCGGCTCACGTCCCGCCTCCCTGCCTGGTTGAGGAAAAGGTTGACCCCGGGCCGACGCGGCCGAGGGCTACTCCTGACCCCGGGTCAGGAAGCTCCGCACCGTGGGATCCCGTGACTGGGCCAGGAGCTGATGGGGATCGCCCTGGGCGATCATGGTCTTTTGCACCGGGTCCAGGAAAACCGAGTTGTTGCCAATGGCGAAGATGCTGGCCAACTCGTGGGTCACGATCACCACCGTGGCGCCCAGGCTCTCCCGGAGCGAGAGGATCAGCTCGTCCAGGAGGTGGGCGCTGATGGGGTCCAGCCCGGCCGAGGGCTCGTCAAAGAACAGGAAGGCCGGGTCCAGGGCCATGGCCCGGGCCAGGCCGGCCCGTTTCTGCATGCCGCCGCTGATCTCCGCGGGGTAATACTCCTCAAAGCCGGCCAGGCCCACCAGGGCCAGCTTCAGGGACGCCAGCTCCCGGATTTCCGCGGGGGCCAGGCTGGTGTACTGCTCCAAGGGCAGGGCCACGTTCTCGGCCAGGGTGAGGGAACTCCACAAAGCCCCGCTCTGGTACAAAATGCCCACCTTTTGCATGAGGTGGCTGCGTTCCTGGGGTGAGGACCGCCACAGGCCCTGGTCGCCGTAATACACCTCGCCCGCGGCCGGCCGCTTGAGCCCGATCATGTGACGGAGGAGCGTGCTCTTGCCGCAGCCGCTGCCGCCCATGATGATGAAGATGTCGCCCCGGTTCACCGTGAAGTTCAGGTCCCGCTGCACCACGAAGCTGCCGTAGGCCATGGTGAGGCCTTGGACGGTGAGGCAGGGTTCGCCGGCCGGAGCGCTCATGTCCCTAAAAGCCCTCCGGAGAACGAGGAAGACGTGGGGAGAAACCTCTTCCCCAAAAAAACTTCATAGTTTTCATTGTGTTGAGCTAAATCCCTCTTCAGCCCGGAGTTCCTGCCGTATTTGGGGAAATGACATAAAACCGCCATGGCGCCACTGCTCCGACTCATCCTTATATCCCGATCACGTTGCACATGATGGTGATGAGGGCGGTGGCCACGATGATGCTCACGATGCCCGTGACCACGGCGGAGGTGGCCGCCTCGCCCACGGCGGAGGCGCTGCGGCCGCAGTCCATGCCCCGCATGCAGCCGGATACGGCCACCAGCACCCCGAACACGCTGGCCTGGAAGATGCCCACCCAGAAATCGGTGAGGGAAATGGAGGCCTGGGTCTGCTGAAAGTACTCCACCAGACCCAGGTCCAGCATGCCCAGCCCCACCACGAAGCCGCCCAACACGCCCATGAGGTCGGCGTAGAGGCACAACAGGGGCATCATCAGGGCCAGGGCCAACATGCGGGGCAGCACCAGGAAGTTCATGGGCGACATGCCCAGGGTCCGGAGCGCGTCGATCTCCTCGTTCACCTGCATGGTGCCGAGCTGGGCCGCGAAGGCCGCCCCGGTGCGGCCGGCCATGATGATGCCGGTCATGATGGCCCCCATGACCCGCACCATGGCCACCCCCACCAGGGAGGCCACGTAGATCTGGGCCCCGAACATGACCAACTGCACCGCGCCCACAAAGGCCAGGATCATGCCCACCAACAGGCTGATGAGCGACACGATGGGCAGGGCCTGGACCCCGCATTCCTGCATGATGAGCCAGAGATCGCGGCCGCGGAAGCCGGCCCTGCCCCGGAGGAGCCCCCAGCCCGCGAGGGCGGCCTCGCCCACGAAATCCAGCATCTCCCGCGCGCCGCGGGCAAAGTCCACGGCCTCCTCGCCCACCCGGCTGAAGAAGGAAACCCGCGCCACCTCCCGCCGGGCGCCCTGGCGTTCCGGCACCTTGGCGGCCAGATCCAGGAGTTGGGGCACTCCCTCGGGCAGGCCCTGGGGGTCGAAGGCGATGTCCTGGGCCAGGCAGAGGTTTTTGAGGCGCACCAGAAAGGTCAACAGGCTGCTGTCCCAGGCCTCCACGCCCCCGGCGTGGAAAACCAGGCGGACCGGCCGGCCGGCGCCGGCCAGCTCCCCCTGGAGCGCCGCAGCGTCCGGCTGGGGGGCCTTGATGCTCCAAGCCCCGGCCAACCGGACCTGGATGGTGTCCGGCGCCGGGCGGCTGAATTCCAAACGACTGGTGCTGTTCATGCCCGTTTCCGCTGGCTCGAGAGGCCTTTCTGGAGGGGTGCCGGGAAGAAAATGGCCCACGCCAGGAAAAGACACCTTGGTTGCCTCAGGCGGCGGACACCAGGCATCTCTTTAAAAACTAAAAGGTTTTTGGGGAGATTGCAACGTGAAGAAAAAAAGTGGCGCAATTTTCACCCCCCGGAGACACGCGTGGCTCCGGGCAAAGAAGGGCCGCCCCGGTCAGGAGCGGCGGAGGGGCTTGGCCGGGAGGTGGGAAAGGGAAAGCTCATTCCTCCTCGGCCTGGCGCTGAATCTCCCGAAAGCGGTCCGTCTCGGTGAACTTGCGCAACTCGGCGGCGGCCGCGTCCTCCGGGGTCAGGTGAATCTCGCCGCATTGGGGGCAGGTCAGGTCCACCTCTTCTCCCACGGTGCGGGCCCGGATCTCCTCCACGCTCATGTGGCCGATGGCTCCGCACTTGGTGTCCACCCGCTCCACGCGCACCAGCACGCGCTTGCTCTTTGGCGCCATGTCCGAACTCCCTGGCTGCCGGCCCGAGCTCCGTCCCGGCCGTAGCTGAAACTTACCGTGAGACCCTATCCCCGGCCACCCGACGCCCCTGGGCGTCGAAAACCGTCACTGCGACCACGCGTCCGCCGTCCAGGCGGTGGGTGGCGCAGCTCAGTCAAGGATCATAGCAGCGCACCGCCATTTCCACCTGGTTCAGGGCTTCCTCCGTGACCTCGCCGCCGGTGAGGAGGCTCCGGGCGGCCTGCTGCACCGAGAGGTTCATGGGGGCCAGGTTGTGGGTGGTGCCCACGATGAGGTTGGCCCGGGTGATGAGCCCGTTGGCGTCGGTGGAGTAGTCGTGCAACAGGGTGCCCCGGGGAGCTTCCACGCAGCCCACTCCGCGCCCGGCCCGGGGGGCCACCTGGGCCCGGATCTCCCGGCCGGTGATGCCGGGATCTTCCAACAGCTCCACCACCCGCTCGGACGCGTACAACAGCTCGATGAGCCGGGCCCAGTGATAGAGCTGGGTGGACTGGGCCGGCCGGCCGAAGCGGCGGCGGAACTCCTCCAGCTCCCGCTGGGCCAGGGGGGTGGAGATGCCGGCGCAGACGTTCAGGCGGGCCAAGGTGTTGGTGCGGTAGATGCCCTTGGGGGCGTCCGGGTCCAGGGAGAACCCCTCGCCCCAGGAGCGGGCATAGGGGAACTTGCCGTAGGACCAGGGCTCCACGTGCTCGCCCAGATAATCCTGGTATTCGTTGTCCGCGAAAACGGTGTGACTGCCGTCGGGCTTCATGAGCCGCAGCACCCCGTCGAAGAACTCCAGGGAGCCGTCCGAGGGATTGACCAGGCCCAGGAAGCCGGTGGTGACCTGGCCCAGGCCCAGGAGCTTGTCGTCCAGCTTGGCGAACACGTGCTCCTTGGCGTAGGCCATGGCGAAATGGGCGAAATCCAGCATCTCCCGGCTGGCGGCCAACAGCTCCCGGCGCTCGGCCTCGCTCATGGGCTTGGCAAAGCCGCCCGGCACCATGGCCACCGGATGGATGACCTTGCCCGCGAAGCGCTCCATCATCATCTGGCCCAGGTGGCGCATCTTCACCACCCGGCGGGTCAGCTCGGGGTTGGCCGCGGCCAGACCCAGGACGTTCCGGGTCTCGGGCGGCGCCCCCGGCTCCAAAAGAAAGTCCGGGGCGGCCAGGAAAAAGAAATGCAGGATCTTGTCGTTGATGTGGGCCATCACCTGCATCAGCTCGCGGAGCTTCTGGCCCGTGGGCGGGGGCTGCACTCCGAAGCAGGCGTCCACCGCCTTGTTGGCCGCGGTGTGGTGCATCCAGGGGCAGATGCCGCAGATGCGGCTGACGATGCGGGGCACCTCCTCGGCCGGGCGGCCTTCCAAAAATTTCTCAAAGCCCCGGAGCGACATGATATGGAGCTTGGCGTCGGCCACCCGCCCCTCGTCATCCAATTGGATGGCGATGCGGGCGTGGCCCTCGATACGGGTTACCGGTTGGATATTGATGGTTCGCATGGGGGATAACCTATTTTCAGCGCTTGGCGGGGCGGGGGCGCAGGTGGCCGTGGGCCCCCGAAAAGCGCAACAGCGAGCTGGGATCGACCAGGTCCCGGGGGGACACGGCGTTGCTGGCCAGGGCGTTCAAAAAGTCCAGGAGCTGATTGCCCCCCTGGCGCACCGGGCCGTAACAGCCCCGACAGGGCACCCGGGCCGCGAGGCAGCGCGGCGCGGCGCCGCCGGGGCCAGCACAGCCGGCCCGGGTCACCGGCCCCAGACACACCAGGCCCTGCTCCAAAAGGCAGCGCATCTGGTCCAGGGGCTTGTCCGGATCGTACACCGCGTTTTGCAGGAAGCGCCGCACTTTCTTGAGGGAGCCCTTGCCTTCCCGCACCGTGGGACAGGTGTCGCACACGCTTTTGCCGGCCAAGTTGGGAGCGTTTCCCTCCAGGGCCGCGGTCAGGGTCTGGGCGATCTGTCCAGGGTGGGGCGGGCAGCCGGGCAGGTACACGTCCACCGCCACCTTCTCGTCCAGGGCCAGGACCCGGGGCAGGAGGGACGGCACGGTTTCGGTGGGGTCCGGGGCCGGGTCGGTGCTCTCGCTGGTGCGGAACACCCGCTCGGTCAGGGCGGCCAGGGGGGATTCATTGGCCAGGGCCGGGATGCCGCCGTGGGTGGCGCAGGTGCCCAGGGCCACCAGCACCCGGCACTTCTCCCGCATGGCCTGGAGCACGGCCAGATGCTCGGCGGTGCGCACCCCGCCGGAGACCAGGCCCAAATCGGCTGCGGGCAGCTGGGGGCGGTCCAGGTCCCCCTGACCCAGGGGACCGTAGTATTTGTGGTCCATCAACAGCGGCAAATGCACGAAGCTGAGGCGGGGCAAAAGGTCCAACAGGCCCTCCCCCAGGTTCAACAGCGACATCTCGCAGCCCGCGCAACCGCCCAGGCACTCCCCGGCCACTCGGACCTGCATCAGGCCACCTCCTGGCCGTCACCCGCCATGAGGGGGTTGGGTCCCAGGCTCAGGGCCAGGTCGGTCATCTGGGTGGCCGCCGCGGCGAACCGCTCCGCCTCGGAGGAGGAGCACCACACCAGGCGGAAACGCTCCGGCTCCAAGCCGTAGACTTCCATCATTTCCTCGACCACGGCCAGCCGGGCCTCGGCCTTCAGATTACCGTCCAGGTAGTGGCATTCGCCAGGGTGGCACCCCATCACCAGGACCGCGTCCGCTCCCTGGAGAAACGCCTCCATGACCAAGCCCGGATGCACCATGCCGGTGCACATCACCCGGATCAGGCGCAGATTGGCGGGATAGGACAGCCGGGAGGTGCCCGCCAGATCCGCGGCGGCGTAAGAGCACCAGTTGCAGGCGAAAACGAGAATCTTCGGCTCGTAGCTCATGAGCTGATCTCCGTGCATTCCAGCAGGAAAAATTGTCGAGGCCTAATGCACGACCTAATTAAAACACGGAAGTTTTTGGGGGGAAGGGGGGGGGAAGCATCCTTTTTTGAAAAAAAGGGTCCTTTCCCCCACATTCTCAATTCTCCCCAAAATACCTACCCGGACAAGGCCGCGGCCACCTGGGACGAGAGCTGGCGGTAGCTGAAGCCGGCCACGTCGATGCCCTCCTTGGGGCAGGTGGCCTGGCAGGAGCCGCAGCCCTTGCATTTGGCCGGGGCCACCTGCACCAGGAGCTTGCCTTCGTCCCCCTCGCCCTCCCCGGCCACCCTGAGCAGGGTGATGGCGCCGTAGGGGCAGACGTCCAGGCACAGGGCGCAGCCGTCGCAGAGCTCCGGGTTCACCATGGCCTTGATGGGCTCCAGGTCCAGGGTGCGCTGGGCCAGGACGGTCTGGGCCCGGGCCACCGCGGCCTGGGCCTGGGTCAGGCTCTCCTCGATGGGTTTGGGATAGTGGGCTAGGCCGGCCATGAACATGCCGTCCGAGGCGAAATCCACCGGCCGGAGCTTGCTGTGGGCCTCCAGCATGAAGCCGTCCGCATCCTGGGAAAGCTTGTAGATGCGGGCCAGCTCGGCGGTCTCCGGATGGGGCACGATGGCGGTGGCCAGGACCAGCACGTCGGCCGGGAGCCGGAGCGGCTCGTGCAGCACGTGGTCCCAGACCAGGACCTCCACCCGATCCGGCTCGGCCAGCTCCACCACCGGCTTCTCGTGCATCTCATAATTGATGAACACCACGCCCAGCTCGCGGGCCCGCTGGTAGAGCTCCTCGCGCTGGCCGTAGGTCCGCATGTCGCGGTACAGGATGAAGACGTTGCGCTCCGGATTTTCCTCTTTCAGCTCGATGGCCGCCTGCACCGAATGGGTGCAGCAGACTCGGGAGCAATAGGGGCGCTCCGGCTCGCGGGAGCCCACGCACTGGATGAACACGAAGTTGTGGCCCTTTTTCACCCGGTGGTCGCCCAGGGCGTGCAGGGTGTCGAATTCCAGGGTGGTGTAAACCCGGCGGGACTGGCCATAGCCGTACTCCACCGGCCGGTAGGGCTGGCCGCCCACGGCCAGGACGGTCACCCCGTGCTCCAGGGACAAGGGGCCGTCCGGGGTCTCCACCGTGGTGACGAAGTTGCCCACGAAGCCCTCGGCCTCCTTGATGCGGCTCTCCAGATACACGTTGATCAGGGGGTGGTCCTTGACCTGGGCCACCAGGCGGTCCACCCCCGGCCGCACCGCCTCGTTTTTCCAGGTTTTGTAGAGATGCAGGGCGTTGCCGCCCAGGCGGGGGCTCTTTTCCACCAAATGCACCGGGAAGCCCTGCTCGGCCAGGCCCAGGGCCACGGTGATGCCGGTGAGCCCGCCGCCCACCACCAGGGCGTTGTGGTTCACCTCCACCAGGGGGGCCTGGGCCGCCCGGGCCAGAGTCACCTTGGCCACGGCCATGCGCACCAGGTCGCGGGCCTTGTCCGTGGCCATCTCGGGCTGGCCGGCGTGCACCCAGCTGTCCTGGTTCCGAATGTTGGCCATCTCCAGGAAGCATTCGTTGAGCCCGGCGTCCTTCAGGGTCTCGCGGAACAGGGCCTCGTGGGTGCGGGGGGTGCAGGCCGCCACCACCACCCGGTTCAACCGCTCGCGGTCGATGATCTGGCGGATGCGCTCCTGGCTGTCCTGGGAGCAGGAGAACAGGTTCTCTTCCACGTGCACCACGGCGGGCAGGCCCGCGGCATAGGCGGCCACGGCCGAGACGTCCACCACCCCGGCGATGTTGGAGCCGCAGTGGCAGACGAACACGCCCACCCGGGGGGCCTCTCCCTCCGAAACCCGGGGGGGCGGGAACTCCTTGGTGCGGGTGAGGCTGCCCCGGGCCTTGGCCAGGGGCAGCACCGCCGCCGCCGCCGCGGCCGAGGCCTCGGTGACCGACTGGGGGATGTCGTGGGGCCCGGCAAAGCAGCCGGCCACGAAGACCCCGCCGGTGCCCTGGGCCGTCACCGGGGCGAAGCAGGAGCGGGTGACAAAGCGGTTGCGGTTCAATTTCACCCCGGTGAGCCGGGCCAGTTCCACGGTGCTGGGCGAGGTCTCCAGCCCCACCGAGAGGACCACCAGGTCGAACTCCGCGCCCACCTGCTTGCCCCGGTCGGTGATGTAGCGCAAGAGGATGGCGCCCTTGTCGTCGGCCGGCTCCAGGGTGTGCACCCGGCAGCGGTGGAACTTGATGCCGGCCTCCTTGGCCCGCTGGTAGTAGCGCTCGAAATCCTTGCCGTGGGTGCGGATGTCCACGAAAAAGACGGAGATCTCCAGGTCCGGCTCATGGTCCAGGGCGATCATGGCCTCCTTGATGGCGTACATGCAGCACACGCCGGAGCAGTAGGCATGGCCCGCCTTGTTCACGTCGCGGCTGCCCACGCACTGCAAAAAGGCCAGGCGGCGCACCCGGCCGCCGTCGCTGGGCCGGATCAGGCTGCCCTCGGTGGGACCGGCCGCGGCCAGATAGCGCTCCAGCTCCAGGGAGGTGATGACGTTGGGGAACTGGTCATAGCCCCAGGTGCGGATGCCCCGGGGACTGAAGGGCCGGAAGCCCGGGGTGAGGATCAAGGAGCCCACCCGCACGCTGCGCTGCCGGGCGGTGTCGGAAAAGTCGATGGCCCCGGCCGGGCAGACCTTTTCGCAGGTGCCGCAACGGCCCTCGGTGAGCTTCAGGCAGCGCTCGGGATCTATCTGGAATTTCAGGGGCACGGCCTGGGGATACTTCACATAGATGGCTTTCCGGACTCCCAGACCCTGGTCATACTCGTCCGGCGCTTTTTGGGGGCATTTTTCCGCGCACTGCCCGCAGGCGATGCACTTTTCCTCGTTGACGTAACGCGGGCGCTGTTCCAGCGTCACGGTAAAGGCCCCGGCCTGGCCGGACACCTCCACCACGTCCGTCAAAGTCATCAATTCAATATTTAAGTGCCGACCGCACTCAACCAACTTGGGCGAGATAATTCACATCGAGCAGTCGTTGGTTGGGAAGGTCTTGTCCAACTGGGCCATGGTGCCGCCGATGGCCCCGCTGTGCTCCACCAGGTAGACGTGATAGCCCCCGTTGGCCAGATCCAGGGCGGCTTGCATACCGGCAATGCCCCCGCCCACCACCATCACCGCCCCGATAATCTCTTGGCTCATGGCGCCAACTCCTCCCCCCATAGGCAAGCTCGGATATTTCATGAAGCCCGGGCGTCCGGCTGCGCCAGATGTCCGCCTGCTTCGTTGCGAACTGCGCTCCAACCTCGACGTAGCTTTGGCTACGCCTCTCGGTTGTCGTTTGTTCGTCGCCTTGCCGGCCGCCATCTGGCTGTGCCGGTCCAAGTGACAAAACGTGACCTGAAAAACCGGTCCAAATCAGTTCGTAGGCGGCCTAACCATCCGGCCCACATGAAATATCCGGGCTGGCCGGACGCTTTACGACGCCCGGCTGGATTGGCTCTCTCCGGGCAGGACCAAGCTATTGGCCACCAGTTCCCAGAGATAGCGGACCTCCACATTAAGGTTGTACTCCCGGTTGAGGCTTTTCAGGATCTGATCGCGGCAGTTGTGGCAGGGCGTCACCACGCGGGACGCCCCGGTGCGCTTGATCTGCCGGGCCTTGAACCGGCCATAGAAAACCCGCTCTTCGTTGAAGGACATGGCCCAGGCGCCGCCGCCGGCGCCGCAGCAGTAATTGCCTTCGCGGTTGGGGTACATCTCCACGAAGTTGGGCGTGCATTGCCGGGCCACGAAGCGGCCCTCCTCGGCATAGCCCTTGCCAAAGGCCTTTTCCGACTTGCGGGTGTAGTTGCAGGGATCGTGATAGGTGGTCAGCTCCGGATGCCGCGAGGGATCCAGCTTTATGCGCCCTTCCTGGATGTAGCGGGCCAAAAGCTCCATTACGGTAACCACCTCGAACTTCTGTAAATCTTCCGGGAACCAGCGTTGCAGACCAAGCCTGGTCGCATAATAGGCGTGGCCTCACTCGGGTAGGAGTAAGGTCTTGCAATCCAGGCGGTGCATGTTCTCCACCACCCGTCCCACCAGGGTGCGCATGGACTCGTCGTCTCCGGTGAACAGGGCCCAGTTGACCCCTTCCCAGTTCACCGAGGGAATGGTCCAGTCCTCGCCGGCGGCGTGGAAGATCTTCCACCAGTGCTTCAGGTCGTCGGGCTCGGCAAAGGGCTCCTTGGAGTTCACGGTGATCATGAGGTTGGCCCCCACCTTGTCCACCGGCACCTGGAAACCGGGGCAGCTCTCCTCGGCCAACTCCTGGCCCAACTGCCCCAAGAGGGCGAGAAAATCCTCCCGGGGAATGCCCAGGTTGTTGCCCCGGGCCAAGTCCATCAGCACCCCGCGGTGCATGGGATGGGGCACCCGGTCGCGGTCCCGGAGCCCGCGCACGGTCCGGAGCATGGCCACCAGCTCCACGTTCATGGGGCAGGCTTCCTCGCATTTGCCGCAGAGGGTGCATTTCCAGGGCCACTGCGACTCGATCAGCTCCTCTTCCAAGCCCAGAACCACCTTCCGCACCGCCTTGCGGGGGTCCAGGCCGTCCACCCCGCTGATGGGGCAGGCGCTGGCGCAGCTCCCGCAGGTGAGGCACACGTCGGCCCAGGAGGCGTCCTTCCGGAGCCGGGTGGTCCGCCGCCCCAGGGTGCGCACGGTGGGCTGGTGCAGGTAGAGGTTTTTCTTGACGGTCTGGTCCGCGGCCAGGGGCTTGGTCCGGATGGTGGCCGGATTGATGTTGAACTCCCGGCACAGACGGTTGAACTCCTGGGGGCTCAACACGATGCCCTTGCCTGGCGCGGGACCGGCTTCCAGACGGCCTTGCTTGATCCAATTGCGGATGGTGTTGCGGTGCACACCCAGCTTGTAGGACAACTCCGAGACTTTCACTACAAACATCAGGCTCTCGCAATCTCTTGCAGAATCTGCAGAATCCACGCCGAGGCCCGGGGTACCGCCGCCGCCACCGGTGGGGACAGCCCGGGGTTCACCTGTTCCGGCCGCGCCGCCACCTTGACGGCCAGGATGCGCACCCGGGTGGCGGTCTGGGTGGCCAGCTCCCGGAGCAGGTTCAAGGACGGAAAATGGTGGACGCTGAAGTCATGAGCCTTGGCCGGGTCCACTTGGGACACGGTCAACTCGGCCAACTCGCCGGGCGCCAGATCCGGAGGGTCGGCGGCGTCCACCAGGATCAATAGCCGGGGCCGGGTGGGGGAGAGCAGGAGGTCGAACAGGAGATCGCGGATGCCGGTGCCCACGTCGGCGGCATGGACCTCGTCCGGGAGCTGGTGGTGCGTGAGTAGGTGCTCAATTACGGCCGGACCGAAGCCGTCGTCGCCCAAGAGGGTGTTGCCACAGCCCAGGATCTGGATCGGCTTGGAAGTGAGTTGCTGGTACATGAGAGCCCGTCGCGGCCCTGGGCCGAACTGAGGTTGTGCTCTTTGTGCTGTCTGTGCCCCCTTCCGATCAAATATTGATAGTACAAGTGAATTTGTTTGTCAACCCTTCGCCGACCTCCCGATACAAAGAATTGGCGGTGAATTAAGGTATTAAGTTACTATTATTTCTGAAGGTTATAGGAACCGGCTCCCCGCGGGCCGTCCTTGGCGGGAACCCGTGGTCAGACCAATTTTTTCCCGGCCGTAGCCGCGGCCTGCCACAGTGCATGGGCTTGGTAGGAACTTCGCACAAGTGGCCCGCTGGCCACGGCCCGGAAACCCAGGGCCAGGGCCTCCTCCCGCCAGGCCGCGAACTCGGCCGGGGGGAGGTGCCGGGCCACGGGCAAATGCTCCGGGGAGGGGGCCAGGTATTGGCCCAGGGTGAGGAGTCCGCAGCCCGCGGCCAGGAGGTCGCCCAGCACCTGACGCACCTCGTCCGGACGCTCGCCCAGGCCCAGCATGAGCCCGGACTTGATCCCTCCGCCCGGGGCCTGGGCCGCCCGGGCCAACAGCTCCAGGGAGCGGCCGTAGTCGGCCCCGGGCCGGGCCCGGGCATAGAGCCGGGGCACGGTCTCCAGGTTGTGGTTCAACACCGCGGGCCGGGCGGCCAGCACGGTGGCCAGGCAATCGGCCCGGCCGCCCAAGTCGGAGATCAGGACCTCCAGGCCGGTGGCGGGACAGGCTTCCCGCACCGCGGCCAGGGTGCGGGCCACCTGCCCGGCCCCGTGGTCGGGCAAATCGTCCCGGGTCACCATGGTGAGTACGCAATAGGTCAGGCCCATGGCCGCCACCGCCCGGGCCACCCGGGCCGGCTCGGCCGGGTCGGGCGGGGACGGTGCGCCCTGGCGCACCGCGCAGAAGCGGCAGGCCCGGGTGCAGGTGGGGCCCAGGAGCAGGAAGGTGGAGGTGCCGGCGGCGAAACACTCGCCCCGGTTGGGGCAATGGGCCTCGCGGCACACGGTGTGGAGCCCCAGGCCGCGGTGCAGCTCCTCCAGGCCGCGCACCCGCCCGGCCGGCGGCAGGCGGTGTTTGAGCCAGGGCGGTTTGGGCTGACGGGGGGGCATGGTCTCTCCCGGTTTCGGGCCGACCGGGGCTATCTCCCCGGCCGCGGGCTGGGATCATGTTAGCACTTCCCACCCTCCCCCGCCGGGGCAAAGCCCGGGCCCCAGCCCTTGACAAACCGGTTAACTTCCGGCGACGTCTTGGCGACCCTATTGATTTTTCTAGCTAAGTCGCGGAATATGCCCACAAGGCACCGGCCACGGGCCGGCCTTGTGTTGGGCGGCGGATGGCGGGTAGAATTGAACTATCAGAGGGGTCGCTTATGGTCATGGAATCCGATCCGCGCGTGTTCAAGATCGAGTTCACACCCCCGTCACCAATTTTCCGGGGCGCTTACCGTCTGGCGGCCGGCGCCCTGGAGCGCGCCTTTCTGTTGCGGCGCCTGGACCAGGTGCACGCGGCCGCCCGCAGCGCGGCGAGCCTCTCCGAGTTCCTGGCCAAGAGCCTGGCGCTGTTGGGCGTGGAGGTGGAGGCGTCTCCCGCCACCCTGAGCCGCATCCCCGCCAAGGGCCCGGTGGTGGTGGTGGCCAACCACCCCTTCGGCGCCCTGGAGGGCGTCATCCTGGCCCGCCTCCTCTTGCAGGTGCGCCCCGACGTGAAGGTCATGGCCAACTACCTGTTGGGCCGCATCCCCGAACTCCGGGACCTCTTTGTTTTCGTGGACCCCTTTGACTCCAGCCGCTCGGTGGAGCACAACCTCCGGCCCCTGCGGGAATCCATCCGCTGGGTCAAGGAAGGCGGGCTGTTGGCCGTGTTCCCGGCCGGCGAGGTGGCCCACCTGAACCACCGCAACGGCATCATCAGCGATCCGCCGTGGAACCCGGTGGTGGCCCGCATCGCCCTCAAGGGCGGGGCCAGCGTGGTGCCGGTGTACTTCCCCGGGCAAAACAGCCACCTGTTCCACACCATGGGGCTCTTGCACCCCCGGCTGCGCACCGCGCTCCTGCCGCGGGAGCTGTTTAACAAGCGGGGCCGCATCGTCACCCCCCAGGTGGGCGGCCCCATCCCCCCGGCCCGCCTGGAGCGCTTTGCCAACCACCAGGACCTGACCTCCTACCTGCGCTGGCGGACCTATCTGCTAAAAGAGACCTCGCCCCGGTCCGGCCTCTTCCGGAGCCGCCGCCACCGGAGCCAGGCCCCGCACAGCGGGCCCGAACCCCTGGCCCCGCCCGAGAGCCCCACCCGCCTGGCCCAGGAGATCGCGGCCCTGCCGCCCCGGCAAATCCTCACCCGGCACGGCGAGTTCCTGGTGTTCTACGCCCACGCTCCCCAGATTCCCTTCCTGTTGCCGGAAATCGGCCGCCTCCGGGAGTTCACCTTCCGCCAGGTGGGCGAGGGCACCGGCCGGGCCCGGGATTTGGACCATTTTGACGACTATTACGTGCACCTGTGCCTGTGGGATCAACAAGCCCAGCGCCTGGTGGGCTCCTACCGTCTGGGCCTGGCCGACCGCATCATCGCGGAGCACGGGGTGGAAGGGCTCTACACCGCCACCCTGTTCCGCTTTCACAAGGATTTCTTCCGCCACATCTCCCCGGCCCTGGAGTTGGGGCGCTCCTTTGTGCAGCCCGACTACCAGCGCTCCTACGCGGGGCTCATGCTCCTGTGGAAGGGCATCGGCCAGTTCATCCTGCAGGAGCCCCGCTACCGCTTCATCTTCGGGCCGGTGAGCATCAGCAACGACTATCACCGGGTTTCGCGGCAACTGGTGGTCGAGTTCCTGCAAAACCAGGCTCCCTCTCCCCTGGCCAAGCTGGTCACCCCCCGGAACCCGGTGCGCTTCGGGCCTTCCAAGGGCCTGGGCTACCGGCGCTTCCTGGCCAACCTCAGCAGCATCGACGAGGTGTCGGAGATCATCGCCGACCTGGAGGGGCCGGGGCGGGGCGCGCCGATCCTGGTCAAGCAGTACCTCAAGCTGGCCGCCCGCTGCCTGACCCAGAACCTCGACCCGGACTTCGGCGACGTGTTGGACTGCCTGTTGGTCTCGGACCTCCTGGAAGTGGACGCCCGGACCATGACCCGCTACCTGGGCCCCGCGGGCAAGGAGGCCTTCCTGGCCCACCACCAGGGCCGGGGCCACCGGGTTTCCCGCTCCGGCTGAGCCTCCCGCCGGCCGCCCCGGGCCTCACGGGGCGGCGCTGGCTTGCTCCTCGCCAAAGAGTTATAATATCCAAGCAGTAAGCTGTGACCCAGGGCGCGGCGCCGGCCCGGCCGCGCCTATTCCCGCGCTTGCTCCCCCCCTTGAGGGTTATGAACGAATTCTTCATGCAGCTCTTCCGGGATTTCTCGGCCGACCCCCTCTTGCAGGGGATCGTGGCGGCTTTGGCCACCTTCATTCTGGAAGACCCCACCACCGTGGGCTGCGGCCTTTTGGTGGCCCAGGGGGTCATGAGCTTCCAGGCCGCCTTCCTGGGCCTTTCCCTGGGCATCGCCGGCGGCGATTTCGGGCTCTATCTCCTGGGCCGTCTGGCCCAGCCCCTGGCCGTATCCCTGGGTCTGGTGGACCTGGAGCGCCTGGAGAACGCCGGGTCCTGGCTGAATCGCAACCTGGTGTGGGCCGTGGTGGTCACCCGCTTCGTGCCGGGCATGCGCCTGCCCACCTACACCACGGCCGGGGTCCTGAAGGTGAACCCCTGGAAGTTCCTGGCCACCGCGGTGGCCGCCTCCCTGGTGTGGACTTTCCTCCTCCTGCACCTGACCATGCAGCTCCAGGAAAAGGTGCTGGAGCACCTGGGCGCGTGGCAATGGCCCCTGGGCCTGGGGCTCATCGGGGCCCTGGCCGGAGGGCAATGGCTGCTGGCCCGCCGCCGCCGGGCGGCCTCCGGCGCCGCGCCCCGGCCGCCGGCCGTGTCGGCTTTCGAACTGTGGCCGCCCTGGCTCTTTTACCTGCCGGTGGGGGGGTACTACCTCTGGCTGGCCCTGCGCTTCCGGGGACTGCTCTTGCCCACCGCGGCCAATCCCGCCATCTACGCCGGCGGTTGGATCCTGGAGTCCAAGTCCCAGATCCTCTCCCTGGTGCCCCCGGCCCAGGCCGCCTGGGTGGCGCCCCACGTGGTGTACCAGGTGCCGGACCCGCCGCCGCCGCCCGCGGACCTGGCCGAAGCGGCTTGGGCCGCGGCGCGGGGCGCCGGGCTGGACCTGCCCCTGGTGGCCAAGCCGGACATCGGCCAGCGGGGAGCCGGGGTGCGCCGCCTGTGGAGCCGGGGCGACTTGGCGGCCTATTTGGCCGCCTTCCCTCCCGGCGAGGGGGTGATCCTACAGAAGCTGGTGGAAATGCCCCAGGAGGCCGGGATTCTCTACTTCCGCCGCCCGGGCCAAGCCGCCGGCGAGATATTCTCCCTGACCCTGAAGCATTTCCCCACGGTCACGGGCGACGGGGTCCACTCCCTGCGGGAGCTGATCGAGGCTGACCGCCGGGCCCGCCTCCTGACCAAGGTCTACTTTGCCCGCCACCGGGCCCGGCTGGACGAGGTGGTGCCCGCGGGAGAGGAGTTCCCCCTGGTGTTCGCGGGCAACCACTGCCAGGGCGCGGTGTTCGAGGACGGCCGCCGGCTCATCACCCCGGCCCTGACCGCCCGGGTGGACGCCCTGGCCCGCGCCCTGCCCGGGTTCTCTTTCGGCCGCTTCGATGTGCGCTTCGCGGACCAGGAGGAGTTGCAGCGGGGAAGGGGTTTCGTGATCGTGGAGATCAACGGGGCCAGCGCCGAGGCCACCCACATCTGGGACGCCCGGACCCGGCTGGCCCAGGCCTATGGCACTCTGTTCCGCCAGTTCCGCGTCTTGTTCGAGATCGGCGCGGCCAACCGCCGGGCGGGCCACCGCCCCCTGGGCCTCGCCCAGGCCTGGCGGGACCTCTGGGCCTACCGGCGGAAGGCCAAGGCCTATCCCCCCACCGAGTGAGGCGCTCCGCCGCGGCCTTTTTCGTATAATATAAGTTATCCCTGGACCTGCCCGCGCGAAGGAGGAAGCGTGAGAGACGAGCCGGTTCTGGTCACCGGCGCCACGGGCTACGTGGGCGGCCGGTTGGTTCCCCGTCTGCTGGCGGCCGGGCACCGGGTGCGGGCCCTGGCCCGCTCCCTGGACAAGCTGGCCTGCCGGCCCTGGGCCCGCCACCCCCGGGTGGAGTTGGTCAAGGCCGACGTGTTGGATCTCGCCTCCCTGCACCGGGCCTGCCAGGGCTGCCGGGCGGCCTACTACCTGGTGCATTCCATGAACCCGGGGAACCGGGACTTCGTCCGCACCGACCAGGCGGCCGCCCTGCACATGGCGGCCGCGGCCGAGATGTCCTCCCTGGAGCGCATCATCTACCTGGGAGGGCTGGCCCCGCACGGGGCGGGGCTAAGCAAGCACCTGGCCTCCCGGGCCGAGGTGGGCCGCATCCTGGGGGCCGGGCGGGTGCCGGTCACCTGGCTGCGGGCGGCCATGCTTCTGGGCGCGGGCAGCGCCTCCTTTGAGCTGATGCGCTATTTGGTGGACCGCCTGCCCGTGCTCCTCACCCCCCGCTGGGTGCGCACCCGTTGCCAGCCCATCGCCATCGAGAACGCCCTGGGCTACCTGGAAGGCTGTTTGGAGGACCCGCGCGTCCTGGGGCAGACCTTTGACATCGGCGGCCCCCAAATCATGACCTACGCCCAAATGTTCCAGGTCTACGCCCGCTTGGCCGGGCTTCGGCCCCGGCTCATCGTGCCGGTGCCCCTGTTGAGCATCCGGCTCTCCGCCTTCTGGATCAGCCTCATCACCCCGGTGCCGGCCGCCCTGGCCCAGCCCCTGGCCGCCGGCCTCAAGAACGAGGTGATCGTCCAGAACCATCGCTTGGAGGAGATCGTCCCGCAGCGGTTGTTGCCGGTGGAGGAGGCCATCGCCCGGGCCCTGGACCGCATCGCCCAGGAAAAGGTGGAGACCTGCTGGCACGACGCCGGCGAGGTGACGCCCCCGGAGTGGGTCTATTGCCAGGACGCCGCCTGGGCCGGCGGCACCATCCTGCAATCGGGCCACCGGGCCCGGGTCGCCGCCCGCCCCGCGGACCTCTGGCCCCTGGTGGCCCGGGTGGGGGGCGGCACGGGCTACTATTGGGGGGATTACCTCTGGCGGCTCAGGGGCGTGCTGGACAACCTGGCCGGCGGCGCGGGCCTCCGCCGGGGCCGACGCAACCCCCGGGAGTTGGGGCCGGGCGACGCCCTGGACTTCTGGCGGGTGCTGGAGGCCGATCCGCCCCGCCGCCTCGTGCTCCTGGCCGAAATGAAAATGCCCGGCCAGGCGGTGTTGGAGTTCCGCCTGGCGCCGGCCGGCGAGCGGGAGACCGAGGTCAGCCTCATCGCCCGCTTCCTGCCCCGGGGCCTGGCCGGAATCCCCTATTGGTACGCGCACCTGCCCGTGCACGCCGTGTTGTACAGGGGCATGCTGCGGGGCCTGGCCCAGGCCGCGGGCCGCCCCCTGACCGCCCCTCCCCGCTCCTTCGCGCCCACCGAGGGCGCAGCCTGCCGCTTCCAATAAACCGCTCTCCCCTCCGGCATCGCTGAGCAACGCCACCGCTTCCTGGCCCTCCTTTTCCCGGCTTGGGGGTTTTTCCTCCTCCCCCAGGCAAATTGGGGCCAAACCCACCCCTGATAGGGGGAGGGCCTTCATTGTGGCAACCATCCCTTTTTACATATGCTTTGGCCAGGTTCGGAGTTTCAGGTCCGGATAACGCCGCGGGACGGCGGACCGGCCCCAGAGGCAGCAGACGATCCGCCGGGTGAGCAAGAGAGCCCGGCCAGCGTAACCCACAAAAGGGCGACTGGAGACCAGGCTCCCCCCGGAGCCGCCAAAGGAGGAAGAAATGCCCAAGCATTGGAAGATTACCAGCGGCATCACCGCGGCGCTGTCCCTCATCCCCACCTGGGTGCTGGCAGCGGGCGACAAGGCCACCGAGATCATCGTGGTGGCCGACACCCGCAAGCTGACCGGCATCATGGAATACATCGCCAATCTCTACAACGAAAACATGTGGCTCTTCGCCACCTGGGCCGTGGTCCTCACCACCCTGTTGGGCGTGGGGCTCGGCATCATCATGGACTTTTTCATGAAGCGCACCGGCATCGACCTCTCCAGCCGCGAGATCGTCGAGCATTAGGCTGCAACCTTTCCAATATCTATAGGGAGTTGGATCCATGGAATGGTTATACATGTACATGCCCATCGCGGGCGTCGAGATCTTCTGGCCAGGCCTGGTGCTCATCGGTTTCGCGGTGGGGGTCATCGGCGGCTTCTTCGGCATGGGCGGCGCGTGGATGGTGACCCCCGGCCTCAACATCCTGGGCTTCCCCATGGCCTTCGCCATCGGCACCGACATCGCCCACATCGCCGGCAAGTCCATGATCTCCACCATGCGGCACTCGAAGTTCGGCAACGTGGACTACAAGCTGGGCTTCATCATGCTCATCGGCACCATGGTGGGCATCGAGTGCGGCGCCCAAATCGTCATGGCCTTGGAACGGATAGGCAAGGTGGGCCCGGTGGTGCGCTGGGTCTACGTGGTCTTCCTGGGCCTCATCGCCTTCATGGTCTTCTATGACTACGCCAAGGCGGTACGGAGCAACAAGCAGAAGAGCGACGATCCCAGCCACACCGGGGCCACCGGCGGCATCAACTGGGCCCCCGCCCTGCACAAGATTCACATTCCCCCGATGATGCACTTCAAGGTGGCCGGCATCCATTGCTCGGCCTGGCTGCCCATCATCGTCAGCTTCGTCACCGGCGTGCTGGCCGGCTTCCTGGGCATCGGCGGCGGTCTGCTGCGCATGCCCGCCCTGGTCTACTTCATCGGCGTGCCTACCCACATCGCCGTGGGCACCGACCTCTTCGAGGTCATGATCTCCGGCTTGTACGGCGCCTTCACCTACAGCTTGAAGGGCCGCATCGAGCTGGTGGCCGTGTTCGTGATGCTCTGCGGCGCGGCCGTGGGCGCCCAGATCGGCACCGTGGCCACCAAGTACGCCAAGGGCTACGGCATCCGGGTCCTGTTCGGCTCCGCGGTGCTGGCCTGCATGGTCTCCATCATCCTGAAGCAGTTCAAGTACGATGCGCCCGCCACGGTGATCATCCTGGGGGCCATCAGCATCATCTGCCTCTACATCATCCAAATCATGGTCAAGGGCGCGGCCAACGAATTGGCCCAGAAGAAGGCCAGCCAGGGCGCCGGCGCGGCCCACTAGGCGAAACGTGAAGGAAGGATAGGGAACATGATCAAGAAGCTCACGATCTGCCTGGCCGCCTTGGCCCTCCTGGCGGTCGGCGTGGGGGCCGCCTCCGCGGCCCAGGTATTCGAAGGCGTGTGCCAGAGCTACGATGCGGCCGGCCAGGTGCTGGTGCTGAACAACACCCAGGCCGAGCTGAACAAGGTCTCCGATCCCCAAGTGACCTTTGACACTTCCACCGGCAAGGTGGGGCTCATCCCCGAAGCGGGCGACACCATCCGGGTGGCCTACAACCTGGTGGGCAACAAGTACATGGCGGTAAAGGTGATGAACGTCACCAAGCAGGACCTGAGAAAGAAGTAGGGCCTACACCCCAAGCCCCCTTCCCGGCCCGGCGGCCTCCCGGCCGGGAGGGGGGCCCTCCTGGAGGTTGACATGGATTTCAGACGCATGGCGATCCTGGCGATCATGGACGTGTTTCTCCTGGCCGAGCTGACCTTCTCCATCTGGCTGGCCCACTTCGACAGGTCCGAAATCGCCTGGACCTTCGTCAAGTCGTTCATCCCCTTGGTGACGGTCACCATCCTCGCCACCCGTTTCGCCATGAAGCGTTGGGCTCCCAGGCGCCCCCTGGCCGAGGGCGAGAAGCCTCTCCGCCCCTTCAGTCTGTTCGGCGCGCTGGAAAACCTGCCCACCCCGCGGCGCGACTAACGGGCTAGGCCCAAAGGGAGTCCGGCCATGGCCAGAAACATCTTCTCGTTTCTGAAGCGTCTGGGGCGCGAGGAGCCGGCCCGTCCCGGGCCCACCTTGGCGGACTTCAAGCTGAAGTTTCAGGAATTCAAGTATCTCTTGAGTTCCAACAACGAAGTTCTGGGCCTTATCGCCGATCTGGAGAACCGGGCCTCCGAGGGCGGCGAGCCGGGCCTGGACTATCTGCGCTCCCGTTACATCGCGGCCAGCGCCAAGGTCTACCGCATGATCCGGCATTTGAACCGCATCAGCGGAGACCGCTACCCCGGCCTGGAGCCGGCCTTCTCGGCCATCCAGATGAAGATAGACGACATCCTGCACGAGGCCGGCGGGCCGCCCAGCCTGGTCTGTCCCCTGCATCAGGTGGACCCGGAGCTGACCCATCTCTGGGGCTCCAAGGGCGCCAACCTGGCCCGCATCGCCCGGGCGGGGCTGCCCATCGTGGACGGCGCCGTGGTGAGCACCCGGGCCTTCCGCCTGTTCATGAGCCAGACCGGACTGGGCGGACGCATCCGCCAGGCGGTGATGCTGTTGGAGGACGAATCGTTCCCCAGCCTGGACGCCATGAGCCGCGCGGTCATGGCCGAGGTGGCCGCGGCCGAGCTGCCCCCCGGCTTGCAGGAAGAGCTGACCATGACCGCCATGCGGCTTTTGGCCGGCCGGGGCGAGGGGACCGCGCTTTCCTTCCGCTCCAGCGCGGTGGGCGAGGACACCGACACCTCCTGCGCCGGGCTGTACCACAGCGAACTGGGGGTGCGGCCCGGGGAGGCGGCCTGGGCCTACCGTCAGGTGCTGGCCAGCCTCTACACCCATCAGGCCATTGTCTACCGCCGCCGCGGGCACCTCTCCGAAGAGGACGCGGAAATGGCCGTGGTGGTGCAACCGCTATTGGCGCCTCTGGCCAGCGGGGTGATGTACACCACCGACCCCCTGGGCGACGGCCGGGGCCTGCTCCTCATCAGCGCGGTGTACGGCCTGGGGCTGGGCCTGGTGGACGGCTCCCTGAACCCGGACACCTACGGCCTGGAACGGGCCGGCATCGTGCGCCTGGTGGAGAGCACCCCCGCGGCCAAGACCTTCCGCCTGGTGGGGGGAGCCGGCGGGGTGAGGGAAGAGCCCCTGCCCCCGGAGTTGGCCGCCCGCCCGGTCTTGACCGAGGACCAGGCCCAGGAGCTGGCCCTGCTGGGTGTCCGGCTGGAGCGGGAGCTGGGCGGTCCCCAGGATGTGGAATGGGCCCTGGATCATCACGGGCGCTTCTTCATCCTGCAATCCCGGCCCCTGCAACTGGTGGGGAGCCACACCCACCAGGCGCTGGGAGCCACGCCTTCCGAGCCCCCCCTGATCACCGGCGGCCAGACCGCCCGGCCCGGGGCCGGCTCGGGCCCGGCCTTCCTCTGCGGCCCGGAAACCCAACTGGCCGATTTCCCTCCGGGCGGGGTGCTGGTGACCCGGCGCTCCTCGCCCTCCTATGCCGCGGTGTTGCACCAGGCGGCCGCGGTGGTCACCGAGATCGGCGGCATCACCGGACACATGGCCTCCCTGGCCCGGGAATTCGGGGTGCCGGCCCTGGTGGGGGTGGAGGGCGCCCTGGCCGCCATCGGCGCGGGCCAGATGGTCACCGTGGACGCGGGAGGCCGCGCGGTGTACCCCGGCCGCCTCCCCGCGGTGTTGGCCGAGCGCCCGGCGGCCGCCCGGCCGGCCCGGCGCAGCACGCCGCTGGCCCGGCCCTGGCGCGAGGCCGCGGGCCTGATCACCAAGCTGAACCTCACCGACCCCCGGGCCGCCTCCTTTGCCGCGGCCAACTGCCGGACCTTCCACGACCTCATCCGCTTCATGCACGAGATGAGCTTCAAGGAGATGTTTCTCCTGGGCGACTCGGCCGGCAAGGCCGCCGGCTCCCTGGCCCGGCGCTTCACGGCCAAGCTGCCCTTTGAGCTGTGGATCGTGGACCTGGGCGGCGGCTTGTCCCCCGCGGCCCGGGAATGCCTGGTGGAGCCGGGGGAAGTCTCCTCCGCGCCGGGCCAGGCCTTTTTCCGGGGCCTGTTGGACTCCCGGGTGGCCTGGGACCGGCCCCGGCCGGTGAGTTTCCGGGGCCTGGCCTCGGTGTTCAGCAGCTCCCTGTTGACCCCGCCCCAGGACGGCCAGGTGCGCTCCATGGGGGAAAAGGCCTACGCCATCCTCACCGGGGAATACCTGAACTTCAACTGCCGGGTGGGCTACCACTTCACCGCGGTGGACAGCTTCTGCGGCCCGGAGCAGAACGACAACTACATCAGCTTCCGCTTCCACGGCGGCGCGGCCACCAAGGACCGGCGCTCCCTCAGGGCCGAGCTGATCGAGCGCATCCTCACCCCCCTGGGCTTTGAGGTGGAACGGGTGGGGGACGTGGTGAGCGCTTTCCTGAAGAAGTACGAGGCCGGGCCCACCGCCCAGATCCTGGAGGAGATGGGACGGCTGATCCTGTTCACCCGCCAGATGGACATGCTCATGCACGACCGGCGCATGGTGGACTGGCTGGCCCAGGCCTTTGCCGAGGGCAACTACAACCTGGCCTGCGAAATGAGCGAAGCGGCGAGATCATGAGGCAAGCCTACAATAAGATCGCCACCCGCATGCTCCTGACCGCGCTGGCCGTGGCCCTGATCCCCCTTTACCTAATCGGCGGGGCCATCTATTTCTACTACACCTTCCTGCACCAGGAAAAAATCAAGGAAGAGCTGATGACCCTGGCCGCCAACCGGGCCGGGGCCATCGAGTTGTTTCTGGCTGAGCGCACCACCCTCTTGGAGGTGCTCACCCGCTCCCAGAAGATGGAAGACCTGGTGGTGCCCGGCGCCCTGGACAAGATGTTCACCCTGTTGAACCAGCGGAGCTGGTCCTTTGTGGACCTGGGGGTCATCGACAGCTCGGGCGAGCAGGTGGCCTACGTGGGTCCCTACCCCCTGCAGCACAAGGACTACGCCAAGGCCCAGTGGTTCCAGGAGACCATGCTCCGGGGGGTGTACGTCAGCGACGTCTTCCTGGGCTTTCGGGGGGTGCCCCACTTCGTGGTGGCGGTCAAGCGCAACCAGAACGGCGGGGCCTGGATCCTGCGGGCCACCATCGACTCCGAGGTGTTCAACCGCCTGGTCCTGGGCGTGCAGCTCCGCCAGCAGGGCGACGCCTACATCGTCAACGCCCAGGGCGTCTACCAGACCCCGCCCCGCTTCGGGGGCAAGCTCCTGAGCCCCTCGGAAATCAACCTCCAGGCGGCCCCCCGCACCATCTCGGTGGAGCCGCGCCAGGCCCGGGACGGCCGGGAACTCTTGTCGGCCTATGTCTGGCTGAGCCCCAAGAACTGGCTGTTGGTCATCGAGGAGGACCCCGACGAGGCCATGGGGCCCATGAGCCTGGCCCGGGATCTGGAGGTGGTGATCCTCCTGTTGGGCACCATCCTGGTGGCCGCGGCCGTGGCCTTTTTGGTGCGGATCATGATCGGGCAGCTCCAGTCCCAGGACCGGGAGCGGGCCGCCCTGGACGCCCAGTTGGCCCACTCGGCCCGCCTGGTCTCCCTGGGCCGCCTGGCCACGGGCATCGCCCACGAGATCAACAACCCCTTGGCCATCATCAGCGAGAACGCGGGGCTCCTGGAAGACCTGATGGACGCGGAGTTCCTGGCCTCGCACCCCGATGGCGAGCTGTTCCAAAAGACCCTGAAGACCATCCAGGACAGCGTGTTCCGGGCCCGGGAGGTCACCCATCGCATGCTGGGCTTTGGCCAGCGCATGGCCCCCAAGTTGACCGATCTCTCCGTCAATGAAGTGCTCAGGGAAGCCTTCTCCTTCCTGGAAAAGGAAGCCGCCCTGAACAATGTGCGGGTGCTTTTCAACCTGGATGAGAGCCTGCCCCGCATCCGGAGCGACACTTCCCAGTTGCAGCAGGTTTTCCTGAATCTCTTGCAGAACGCCCTGGACGCCGTGACCAAGGACGGCGAGATCGCCTTGACCAGCCACCTGGTGGATGATTATGTGGAGGTGACCGTGACCGACACCGGGCCCGGCATACCTCCCGAGCTGCAGGACCGGGTCTTTGACCCCTTCTACACCACCAAGGACCCCGGCAAGGGCACCGGGCTGGGCTTGTCCATCAGCCACTCCATCATGCAGAAGCTGGGCGGCGCCCTGAGCCTGGCCAGCCAACCGGGTCATGGCTGCACATTTACCGTAAAGATTCCCAAGAGCATGGGGTAGGGGCCCCGGGGAGCGCGGCATGAAATATTCCTTCCAGGTGCTGGTGGTGGATGATGAACGCGATTTCCTGGAGCCCTTGGTGGTGCGGCTCTGCCGGCGCGGACTGCAGGCCCAGGGGGTGACCAGCGGCGAGGCTGCCTTGGCCCATTTGGCCGCCCAGCCGGTGGACGTGGTGGTTCTGGACGTGAAAATGCCCGGCATGGACGGCATTCAGGCGCTCCGGGAGATCAAGGCCCGTTACCCCGACGTGGAGGTGGTGATGCTCACCGGCCACGCCTCGGTGGAAGCGGGCATGGAGGGCCTCAAGCTGGGGGCCTTTGACTACCTCATCAAGCCGGTGAAGATCGACAAGCTGGTGGAGATCCTGGAGCAGGCCTACGAGCGCCGCCAGGTGGTGCAGGAAGGATAGCCGCTCCGCTTCCCCGCTCTCCGCCTGGCCATTCCCTCCGCAAAATTCCGCGGCCGTCCGCCCGGACGGCCTTTTCCTGGCTCTGTCTTTCCGCTACTTTAAGGCCTACCGCCAGGGTTCGTCGCGGCCGCCCCCGGCCCGGGCCGGAGAAAGAGAGAGCCATGCCGAAGCCGTCTTTGCTGGACCAGTACATGCCCGCCTGGCAGTTCGCCGAGCGGCACCACATCACCGTGCGGGCCGCGGCCCCCCGGGTCTACGCCGCCTTGGCCAACCTGGAAACCGGGGACTCCCGGCTGGTCAAGGCCCTGATGCGGCTGCGGGAGCTGCCCCGCCGCGGGCGGGAGCGCGTGCTCCGGGACCGCGGGGGCTCCACCCTGGAGGGCATGCACCAGGCCGGGTTCCTCTTGCTGGCCGAGGAGCCGCCCCGGGAGCTGGTCATGGGCGCGGCGGGCCGTTTCTGGCGGCCCACCCCGGAGTTGGCGCCCCTGGAGCCGGCCCAGTTCCCGGCCTTTGCCCGGCCGGGCTCGGCCAAGCTGGCCTTCAACTTCCTGGTCACCCCCCTGGGGCCCGGCCTCTGCCGCCTCTCCACCGAAACCCGGGTCGCCACTTTCGGCCCCGCGGCCCGGCGGAACTTCCGCCTTTATTGGCTCGTGATCCGGCCTTTCAGCGGCCTCATCCGCCGAATTTGGCTGGACCAGCTCCGGCGACGGGCCGAAGCGGCCCAGGGTCTGGGACCAGGCGATCGCTACTATGTTTAGTATTTTACTAGGTTATTATCGCCTCGTCTAAATGATCGGCATTCCTATCAGCTTCTCATTGACCCTGGTTTTGGTTTGTGCTATTAAACTGAATACCTCTACGGAGTGCGTTGGCGCCCACCAGGGCTTAATAGGGAAGACGGTGTCAAGCCGTCGCGGTCCCGCCGCTGTAACTGGGGACGAAACCCGCAATTACGTCACTGTCCCGGCTAGGAACGGGATGGGAAGGCGCGGGGAGTAGGATGATCCAGGAGCCAGAAGACCTGCCAATGTGCTGACATAACCTCGCAGGCCCAGGGATAGGCTGGGCGAGGTCCCGGGTCGAAGAAACTGGGTGCAGACCCCGGAAGCCAAGCGCTTCCGGGGTTTTTCTTTTTCCCGGGGAGGGATCACACTGTATGCAAAGGAGTGATTTCTCATGACAAAACGGTTACGCTCGACTCTCGTGCTTCTCATACTCCTCCTGGTAATGGTCTGGGCCGTGCCGGTCCCCGCCGCCCCCCACGGCGGGAAGGCGCCGGAAAAGAGAGCCATCCTCCTGGTGACCTTCGGCACCTCGGTGCCCGAGGCCCAAAAGGTCTTCGCCGGCATCGAAAAGTACTTCCAAGAGGACTTCCGCGGGGTGGACATCTTCTGGGCCTACACCGCCGAAAAGATCCGCAAGAAGCTGGCCGCCCAGGGTCAGGAGCTCCTCTCCCCCGAGGAGGCTCTGGCCCGGCTCATGGCCCAGGGCTACACCAAGGTGGGGGTGCAGTCCCTGCACGTGATCCCCGGCGAGGAATACACGGACCTGGCCCGGGTGGTAGACGGCTTCCGGAGCATGAGCCACCAGTTCCACCCCATCCTCAGCCCGCCGCTGTGCAACGGCTCCGCGGACCTGCTGAGAATCAGGGACATCCTCTTGGCCAACCTGCCCAAGGAGCGCCAGCCCGGCGAGGCCGTGCTCTACATGGGCCACGGCACCCCCCACGCCGCGGACATGGCCTACCCCGCCCTGGCCTACCTCCTGGAGCACAAGGATCCCCTGGTCTACGTGGCCACGGTGGAGGGCTACCCGGCCCTGGACGACGTGCTGCCCCTGTTGAAGGCAAAGGGAGTCAAGAAGGTGTGGCTCTTGCCCTTCATGACCGTGGCCGGCGACCACGCCCACAACGACATGGCCGGGCCGGAGCCGGATTCCTGGAAGTCCCTCCTGGCCGCCCAGGGCATCGAGGCGGTGCCGGTGATGAAGGCCATCTCCGAGATCCCCGCCATCGTGGAGATCTGGGCCCAGCATCTGCAAAAGGCCGCCCCGGGCCTCTACGGCAGCCGGTAGGAGAGACCAGCGCATGCCGCCCAGCCCCCAAAAACGCTTCCGCCACCGCCTGTTGTTGGTGGGCTTGGGGGTGCTTTTGGCCTGCCTCATCGTAGGGGCCGCAGGGCTGGGCTTCATCCACATCACACCGGGCCAGGTATCCCGTATCATTGCTTGGCGCTTGGGGGCCAGCCCAGACCTGGTGGGCGGTCTGGACCCCCTGTTCCGGCAAGTGGTGTTGGAGGTGCGCCTGCCCCGCATCCTCACCGCGGCGGTGGTGGGCGGTGGCTTGGCCTTGGCGGGAGTGGTGTTCCAAGGCATTCTCCTGAACCCCCTGGCCGATCCCTTCACCCTGGGCGTGTCCTCGGGCGCGGCCTTTGGGGCGGCGGTGTCGTTGTGGCTGGGGCTGAACTTCCTGGGCCCCTACACCGTGGGCCTTTTGGCCTTTTTGGGCGCCGTAGTCACCCTGTTGGTGGTGCTGGCCCTCTCCACGGTGCGGGGCCAGACCTCCCCCAACCATCTGATCCTCTCCGGGGTCATCGTGGCGGCCATCCTCTCGGCCGGCATCAGCTTCATCAAATACCTGGCCGACGAGCAGGTCTCGGTGATCATCTTCTGGCTCATGGGCAGCTTCGTGTCCAAGACCTGGGTGGACCTGGGCCTCACCCTCGCCGTCACCAGCCTGGGTTTCCTGGTGTGCCTGTTCTACGCCCGGGACCTGAACATCCTGAGCCTGGGCAACCGCTCGGCCCAGGCCCTGGGGGTGGAGACCAAGAAGGTGCGCCTGACCCTTTTGATCACCGCCTCCCTGGTGAGCGCGGTGTGCGTGTCCGTATCGGGCATCATCGGGTTTGTGGGGCTGTTGATCCCCCACCTCATGCGCTTTCTGGTGGGGCCGGACAACCGGCTCCTGTTGCCGGCTTCGGCCCTGGCCGGGGCGCTGCTCCTCTTGGCGGCGGATACGGTCACCCGGGCCGCCCTGCCCCACGAGGTGCCCATCGGGGTCCTCACCGCGCTGATCGGCGGGCCGTTCTTCTGCTACGTGTTCCGCCTGAAGCAGTTGGGGAGGAGCCATGCCTGAGACGGTGTACCAGACCGCGGGCCTCACGTTCGCCTACGACGGCGCGCCGGTGCTCTCCGGCCTGGACCTCACCATCCTGGCCGGCCGCTTCTACGGCATCGTGGGCCCCAACGGCTGCGGCAAGACCACCCTGTTGGACCTCTTGACCGGCGGCCACCGCCCCGCAGCCGGCTCCATCCGGCTGTGGAACCGGGAGCTGGGCTCCTATGCCAGCCCGGAGCTGGCCCGGCGGCTCTCCCTGGTGCCCCAGGAGTTCGCCATCAACTTCCCCTTCACCGTGTATGAGACCGTGCTCATGGGCCGCCACCCCCACATCCCCCGCTTCGCCTCCCCGGCCGCCCGGGATTTGGCCATGGTGGACGAAGCCCTGGACCTGGTGGAAATGAGCCATATGGCCGAGAAGCCGGTGACCGAGCTGTCGGGCGGCGAGAAGCAGCGGGTGGTGTTGGCCCGGGCCCTGGCCCAGGACGCGCCCTTGATGCTCCTGGACGAGCCCACCTCCAACCTGGACGTGAACCACTCCCTGGCCGTGCTCAGGGTGGTGGAGAGCCGGGTGCGGGCCGGGGCCACGGTGGTGGCGGTGATGCACGACCTGAACCTGGCCGCGGCCTTCTGCGACCACCTGGTGTTCATGAAGGAGGGCCGGGTGCTCTCTTCCGGGCCCACCGGCGAAGTGCTGGACGGTGGTACCCTGGCCCAGGTGTTCGGGGTGGCCGCCCTGGTGCGCTGGGACGAGTTCGCGGGCAGCCGGGTGGTGGTGTTCCGCAAGGAGGAGGGCCGGGCATGAGAAGGCTGTTCGCGCTGCTCCTCTGCTTGGGCCTGTTGGCCGCGTCCGCTCCGGCCCGGGCCACGGATTTCGTGGACGACTCCGGCGAGGCGGTCACGGTGACCAAGCCCTACACCCGGGTCATCTCCCTGTACCCGGCCCACACCGAGAACCTCCTGGCCCTGGGCTTGGGGCCGGAGCTGATCGGGGTGAGCCCCGGCGACGAGGAGGACGGCTCGGCCGGGGGCCGGCCGGTGTTCAGCTACCGCGACGACCCGGAGCGCTTCCTGGCCGCCAAGCCGGACCTGGTCTTGATCCGGCCCATGATCGCCCAGGGCTATCCCCAGTTGGTGGCCCGGCTTCGGCAGTTCGGGGTGGCCGTGGTGTCCCTGCAGCCCCACAACCAGGGCGAGTTGTTCGAGTATTGGCGGCGGCTCGGCCGGCTCACCGGCCGCGAGGCCGAGGCCCGGGCCCTGGCGAAGCGATTCGCGGCCGAGAGCCAAGCCATCGCCCAGCAGGCGGCCCACATCCCCCCGGCCAAACGGCCCCGGGTGTTCTTCGAGGCCATCCACCGCAAGATGAAGACCTTTGCCCCGGACTCCATGGCCATCTACGTACTGGAAACGGCCGGCGGGGTCAACGTGGCGGCCGACGCCACGGCGGTGCGCGGCACCAACATCGCCTCCTACGGCAAGGAGCGCATCCTGGCCAAGGGCCCGGAGATCGACGTGTACCTGGCCCAGACCGGGCCCATGAACCAGGTGAGCGTGCCGGAGATCCTGAACGAAAGCGGCTTCGCGGCCATCAAGGCCGTGCGGAACCACCGGGTCTACCTGGTGGAGGAGGCCCTGGTCTCCCGCCCCACCCCCCGGCTGCTCACGGGCATGCGCCTGATCCAAAGCTTCTTGTACCCGAAGTCGGCCCCGGAGCAAAAGCCGTGAGGGCGGTGGTCATAGCGGGCCCCCACAGCGGGGCGGGCAAGACCACGCTCAGCCTGGCCCTGATGGCCGCGGCCCGGCGGCGGGGGCTCACGGTGCAGGCCTTCAAGGTGGGGCCGGATTTCATCGACCCCGGGCACCACGCCCTGGCCACCAGCCGGCCCTCCCACAACCTGGACGGCTGGATGCTCTCCCGGGAGGAGAACCTGGCCATCTTCCAGCGCCAGGCCGCGGACGCGGATTTGGCCGTGGTGGAAGGGGTCATGGGGCTCTACGACGGCTTCCACGCCCAGGAGGAGACGGGCTCCACCGCCCAGATGGCCAAGTGGCTGGGCGCGCCGGTGCTCCTGGCCGTGGGGGCCCGGGCCATGGCCCGCAGCCTGGCCGCCCTGGCCCGGGGGTTTTACGCTTTTGACCCCGGCCTGTCTTGGGTGGGATTGGTGGCCAACCAGGTGGGCTCGGACAATCACCGGGAGATCCTGCGCTCGGCCATGGAACTGTGCCCGGAGCTGCCCTTCCTGGGCGGGCTGAAGCGGAACCCGTCCCTGGCCCTGGGCGAGCGGCACCTGGGCCTGGTCACCGCCGAGGACGGCGGCTATGGCGAGGCAGGTTTCCGTGCCCTGGCCGACTGGCTGGAGGAAGGGCTCCCCTGGGAACGGCTGTGGGACGCCCTGCCCTCTTATCCCCTGGCCGCGGCCCCGGCGGACGCTACGCCGGTTCCGGCCCCCTCCGGCCGGCCGGTGCGCCTGGGGGTGGCCCGGGACCGCGCCTTCTGCTTCTACTACCAGGAGAACCTGCGCCGCCTGGCCGAGGCCGGGGCGGAGCTGGTGTTCTTCTCGCCGCTCACGGACCCGGCCCTGCCTCCTGATTTGGACGGCCTGTACTTCGGCGGCGGCTATCCCGAGCTGTTCGCGGCCGAGCTGGCGGCCAACGAGTCCCTGCGCCGGGAGGTAACGGCCCTGGGCCGGAGCGGCCGGCCGGTGTACGCCGAGTGCGGCGGCATGATGTACCTGGGCCAGGGGCTCTCCGATCTGGAGGGGCGCTCCTGGCCCATGACCGGGCTCCTGGACCTGGAAACCCGCATGCTCCGCCGGCTCAAATCCCTGGGTTACCGCGAGGTGAGCTTCCTGGCCGACACTCCCCTGGGGCCGGCGGGCGGGACCGCCCGGGGCCACGAGTTCCACTACTCCGAGATCGCCGACCCCGCCGCCGCCCTGGCCGGGGCCCAACAGGTCTACCAGGCCCGGGGACGGCGCGGCGCGGAACCCGAAACCCTTGGTTTCAGGAAGGGCAACCTCCTGGCCAGCTACGTGCACCTGCACTTCGGCAGCAACCCCCGCCTGGCCCACGAGTTGGTGGACCGCTGCCGGCTTCATAAGGACTGAATCATGCAGGATTGGAACCTGGCTCCCCAGGACATAGAACGCCGCAGCATGGAGATCATCGACGAGGAGGCCCCGGCCCATGCCTGGCCGGCCCCGGTCTGGAGCATCATCCGGCGCATGATCCACACCACCGGCGACTTCAGTTGGGTGGACACGGTGCGGGTGCACCCCGCGGCCGTGGAGCAGGGCATGGCGGCCATCCGGGAGGGCCGCCCGATCTTCACCGACACCAACATGGCCCGGGCCGGCATTTCCCGGCGTTACCTGGCTCCGGGCAACTCGCCGGTGGAGTGCCTCATCAACACCCCCGAAGTGGCCGAGGCGGCCCAGCGGACCGGCACCACCCGGGCGGTGGCCGCGGTGGACCTGGCCGTGGAGCGGCTGGCGGGCGGCATCTACGTGGTGGGCAACGCCCCCACGGCTCTTTTCCGTTTGTTGGAGCATATGGACGCCGGCCGGGCGCAGCCCGCCCTGGTGGTGGGCCTGCCGGTGGGTTTTGTCAATGCAGCGGAGTCCAAGGAGGCCTTGAGCAAGAGCTCCTGGCCCTTTATCACGGCTCTGGGCCGCAAGGGCGGCTCAGCAGTGGCCGCCAGCGTGATCAACGCGCTGGCCAAACTTTGCGAGGAGGGCGACAAATGATGGCGGAAAGACAAAAAGGGACCCTTTTCGGGCTGGGCGTGGGCCCCGGCGACCCCAAACTCCTTACCGTGCGCGCCGTGGAGGTGCTGAAGCGGGTGGATGTGGTTTTTGCCGCGGGCTCCAGCAAAAACGAGTACAGCATGGCCTTCAACGTGGTGAAGGAATATTTGCCCGAGCACACCCAGGTGCGCCGGCTGAACTTCCCCATGACCCACGACGAGGAAAAGCTGGCCAGCGCCTGGCGGGAGAACGCCCGGGAGGTGCTGATCGAGCTGACCAATGGTCATGACGTGGCCTTCATCACCATCGGCGATCCCCTGACCTACAGCACCTTTGGCTATCTCCTGAAGACGGTGCGCGAGCTGGAGCCCCAGACCAAGGTGGAAACCGTGCCCGGCATCACCGCCTATAACGCGGCGGCGGCGCGGCTGAACATGCCCTTGGTGGAGAGCAAGGAATCCTTGTTGGTGGTCAGCGGCGTGTGCGACCCCGGCGTGATCCCCAGCCTGGCCGCCACCGGCGACAACGTGGTGATCATGAAGACCTACCGCAACTACGACCAGATCATCGACAGCCTGGAGCAGCTGGACGTGCCGCGGAAGACCTACTCCATTTCCATGTGCGGGCTGCCCGAGGAGAGGATCCGGGAAGACGCCACCACGCTCAGGGGCGAGAAAATGCCTTACCTCTCGCTGGTGTTGGTGAAGGGACCCAAGGAGGCTTAAACTGACCGCCACCACTGAACCTCTGGCCGCGGGCAGCGGCCCCGCCACGGTTGCGCCCGAGCCTCGGCGCGGCAGGCGGAAAAAGCCTTCCCCTGTGGTGTGGTACCTGGTGACGGCCCTATTGGTCGCCGGAGGGCTCTTTTACCTGAGTGGCCAAGGCAGCTTGGCCCATCTGTACGAAACGGGCAAGCTGTGGTCCCGTCTGGGCTGGCCCCTGGTGCGCACCCTCATGTACATCACCGGGGGATTGTTGGTGGGCCAGCTCATCGAGGGGATGGGTTGGACCGCCAAGCTGGGAGTGCTGGCCTGGCCCTTGATCCGCCAGGCCCGCCTGCCCAAGGAGGCGGGGGCTGCCTACACCGCCGCCTTCGCCTCGGGGGTCACGTCCAACGCCATGCTCTTTACCGCCTGGCAGGAGGGCAAGCTTACCCGTAAGGAACTGATTCTATCCAACATTCTTAACGCCGGCCTGCCGGCCTATTTCCTGCACCTGCCCACCACTTTCTTTGTGGTCTACGCCCTGTTGCACCAGGTGGCCCTGATCTATTTCGGACTCACGCTCCTGGCCGCCTTCCTGCGCACTTTGGCCGTGGTGGTTTTGGGCCGGTTCATGTTTCCCGCCGATCGTCCCCAAGCCCCGCAGGCGGCGGTACGCACCCGGGAATGGAGAAAGGTACTGGCCGATACCGGGAAGAAGTTCTTTTCCCGCCTGCAGAGGCTTTTACTTATTATTTTACCAGTTTATCTGTTGGTATTCATTCTGGCCGAGCAAGGCTTTTTCAATTGGCTGGGCCAGGCCATGGCGGACCTGGTGGCCAGCAAGGCCCTGCCCTTGGAAACCATGAGCCTGGTCATCTTCGCGGTCATGGCCGAGTTTACCAGCGGCTTCGCGGCCGCCGGGGCCTTGTTGCAGTCCGGCAGCCTGAGCATACCCCAGGTGGTCATAGCCCTGTTGATCGGCAACATGGTGGCCACCCCGGTGCGGGCCTTGCGGCATCAACTCCCCAACTACATGGGCATCTTCGCCCCGGGGCTGGGGACCAAGCTCCTCGGCCTGGGCCAGGCCACCCGGGTCGCGAGCGTGTTGTTGGTAACCCTCTTGTACGCCTGGTTGACCTGATATGGCCCGGGAAAACCTGCGTACCGGCTTCTCCACCGGCTCGGCCGCCGCCGCGGCGGCCCGAGCCGCCCTTCTAACCCTTTTGGAACCCGTGCCGCCGGTCGGGGTCTCCATACCCCTGCCCTCCGGCGAACGTTTGGAGATCGCCGTGGCCGCGGCCGAGCGGCTGGACCAGTCCACGGCCTGGGCCACGGTGATCAAGGACGGCGGCGACGACCCTGACGCCACCCACAAAGCCGCCATCACCGCCCGGGTGCGCCTGGCCGCGCCGGGCCCGGGCCACGGGTCCGGGGTTAAGCTGGCGGGCGGGCCCGGGGTGGGCCGCATCACCCGGCCGGGCCTGCCCCTGGCCGTGGGCGAGCCGGCCATCAACCCTGTGCCCCGGCAGATGATCGCCGCCGCCCTGGAGGAGGCCTGGCAGGCCGCCGGCCGGCCCGGAACCCCGGCGGTGGAGGTGGAGATATCCGTGGCCGACGGCGAGAAGATCGCCAAGCACACCCTGAACCCCCGGCTGGGCATCGTGGGCGGCATCTCCATCCTGGGCACCACCGGCCTGGTGAAGCCCTTCAGCCACGAGGCCTACACCGCCACCATTGACAGCGCGCTCAAGGTGGCCGCCGCGGCCGGGATCACGGAAATCGTGTTCACCACCGGCGGCAAGAGCGAGAAGCGGGCCATGGCGCTGCGGCCCGATCTGAACGAGCTGGCCTTTGTGCAGATCGCCGACTTCTTCGGCTACGCTTTCGAGCGGGCCGGGCAGGAAGGTTTTGCCCGCCTGGGCCTGGTCTCCTTCTTTGGCAAGGCCGTGAAGCAGGCCCAGGGCCTGGTCTACACCCACGCGCACAAGGCGCCCATGGAGCTGGATCCCCTGGCCGCCTGGCTGCGGGAAGCCGGCGCGGCCGAGGGCCTGGCCCGCCAGGTGCGGGGGGCCAACACGGCCCGCCACGCCCTGGAGATGCTCCGGGAAGCCGGGCGCCTGGACCTGGCCCGGGTGTGCGGGCCCCGCATGCTCACGGCCATGCGCGGCTTTGCCGGGCCCGGCCCCGCTCTGTGGGCCATGATCCTGGATTACGACGGCGCGCTCCTTTTCGAGGGCCGCCAGGAAGGGGACCGGCCGTGAACCTGGTGCGGGTGGTCGGTCTGGGCCTGGGGCCCCAGGACCTCACTCCCCGGGCCCGGGAGGCCGTGGCCGCGGCCCAGGTCCTGGCCGGGGGACGCCGCCTGTTGGCCATGTTCCCGGACCACCCCGGCCGCCGGCTCACCCTGGCCGGCGGGGTGGACCCCTGGCTGGAACAGGTGGCCCAGGCCGCCGAGACCTCGGAAGTGGTGGTGCTGGCCTCGGGCGACCCGGGGTTTCACGGCATTGCCCAGCGCCTGGCCCAGCGCCTGGGCCCGGACCACCTGGAGATCCTGCCCGGAATTTCCAGCGTGCAGGCGGCCTTCGCCCGCCTGAAGCTGCCCTGGCAGGACGCGGCCCTGGTGAGCCTGCACGGCCAGGAGGGCCAGGGCCTGTGGCCGGCCTTGGCCGCGCGGGATGTGGTGGCCGTGCTCACCGACCCCGCCCGCGACCCGGCCCATTTGGGGCGGCTGTTGGCGGAACGGGGCCAGGCGGCCTACTGGCGGCTGTGGGTCTGTGAAGACCTGGGCGCGCCCACGGAGCGGGTGCGGTCTTTCTCGCCGGACACGGCCGCCGCGGAAAAGTTCTCTCCCTTGAACCTGGTGGTCCTGGAACGCCTGGCCCGGCCGCGGCGGCTTACCCTGGCCGCGCCCGAGGAAGCCTACGTCCACCAGGCCGGGCTCATCACCAAGGCCGAGGTGCGGGCCGTGGCCCTGGGCCTTTTGGCCTTGGCCCCGGGGCAGACCTTGTGGGACCTGGGGGCCGGCTCCGGGGCGGTGGGCCTGGAGGCCGGGCTGCTCACCGCCGGCGGCCGGGTGCTGGCCGTGGAAAAGGACCCCGCGCGGCGGGAGCAGATCGCGGCCAACCGCCAGGCCCTGGGCGCGGGCCATCTGGAGATCGTGGCGGCCGAGCTGCCCGCGGGCCTGGCCGAGCTGCCCGCGCCGGACCGGGTGTTCGTGGGCGGCGGCGGGGACCAGCTCCCGGCCATCCTGGAGGTGGTGGGCCGCCGCCTGGCCCCGGGCGGGGTGGTGGTGGTCTCCCTGGTGAAGCTGGAATCCCTGGAAGCGGCGCGGCGGGCCCTGGCCCAGGCCGATATGGCCGCGGAGGTGGTCCAGTTGAATATCAGCCGCGCGGCCCCCTTGACCGGGGGGATGTACTTGAAAGCCCTGAACCCGGTGTGGCTGGTCAGGGGGACAAAACCAACAGCAGGAGGCGAAGCATGAGCGGCCGCAAGGAAAACCCGGTGCTCTTCGTGGGGGCCGGGCCGGGCGATCCGGAGTTGATCACCGTGGCTGGCAAAAAGGCCCTGGAGCAAGCCGATCTGGTGGTCTACGCCGGGTCCCTGGTCAGCGCGGAGATGCTCACCTGGTGCCAGGCAGGGGTGGAGGCCATCGACTCCGCCGGGCTGAACCTGGACCAGATCGTGGGCCACCTCAGCCGCGGCTGGCAGGCCGGCCTTCGGGTGGTCCGCCTGCACACCGGCGATCCCAGCCTCTACGGGGCCATTGCCGAGCAGATGCGGCGGCTCACGCGGGAAGGCGTGCCCTACCGGGTGATCCCCGGGGTCACTGCGGCCTTTGCCGCCTCGGCCGCCCTGGGCCTGGAGTACACCCTGCCCGAGCTGTGCCAGACCCTGATCCTCACCCGCGCCGCCGGGCGCACCCCCGTGCCCCCCGGCGAGGACCTGGCCTCCCTGGCCGCCCACGGGGCCAGTATGGCCATCTACCTCTCGGTGGGCCAGAGCCGTGCGGTCTCCGAGGTTCTGGCCGCGGCTTTCGGCCCCGACGCCCCGGTGGCCGTGGTGTACCGGGCCAGTTGGCCGGACCAGAAGGTGGTGTGGACCACAGCCGCGCGCCTGGCCGACGACCTGGCCGCCCAGAGCGTCACCCGCCAGGCCCTGATCCTGGCCGGGCCCTCCGTGGCCGCCCTGGCCCGGGGCGACGCGGCCGCGGAGTCCCAGCTCTACGACGCCGGATTCAGCCACGGCTACCGGCCGGCCGGGGCGGAGTAAAAACCTTGCCTCACCCCCAGGGACAGGTGGCGGTCTACGCCCTCACCGCGGCGGGCGCCGAGTTGGCGCGCCGCCTGGCCCGGGCCCTGCCCGGGGCCAAGGTGTTTTTGCCCCACCGCCTGGCCCAGGCCGGCGAGGCCGGCTTCAGCAAGATATCCGAAGCCTTGTCCGAAAACTTTCCCCGGTTTCGCGGCCACGTGGCCATTGCGGCCACCGGCATCGTGGTGCGCGCCCTGGCGCCGCTCCTAGCCCACAAGGCCCTGGACCCCGGAGTGGTGGTGGTGGACCAGGCCGGCCAATTCGCCATCAGCCTCCTGGCCGGGCACCTGGGCGGGGCCAACGGCCTGGCCCGGCAGGTGGCCGGGCTCTTGGGCGGCCAGGCGGTGATCACCACGGCCACCGACGTGGCCGGCCTGCCCAGCCTGGAGATGGAGGCCCGGTCCCGGGGCCTGGGCCTGGAGAACTTGCCGGCCCTGGCCGGGGTGAGCCTGGCCGTGCTGGAAGGCCGCCCGGTCACCGTGCAGGACCCCGAGGGCTGGCTCTGGCCCTGGCTGGCCGAGCGCTGGCCCGGGGTGTTCCAGCTGGCGGCCGGGCCCCCGGCGCTGACCGAGGCCGGCGAGCCCCGGGTGCGGGTGGACTGGCGGGCCATGCCCGCGGCCGAGGGCGAGCTGGTGCTCCGCCCGCCCTGCCTGGCCGTGGGCCTGGGCTGCAACCGGGGCACGGACCAGGCCGAAATGGCCGAGCTTTTGGAAAAGGTGTTGAATAGTCATGGCTTCAGCCGGGCCTCCCTGGCCCGCTTGGCCAGCGCCGAGGTGAAACGGGACGAGCCGGGCCTCCTGGAATTGGCCCGGGGTCTGAACCTCCCCCTGGAGTTCTACTCGCCCGAGGAGCTGAAGCAAATCAAGGTGCCAAACCCCTCCACCACGGTGGAGAAACACGTGGGAACCCAAAGCGTATGCGAAGCAGCAGCACAACTGGCAGCCCGGGGGGGGCCCCTGGTGGTCCCCAAACACAAGACCCCCAACGTGACGGTGGCCGTGGCCCTGTTGCGGCCGGAGGCAAGCTCGCGGTAGTGGGCCTGGGCCCGGGCCGCTCCGAAGGCCTGACCGAGGCGGCCCGCCGGGCCCTGACCGAAGCCGAGGTGGTGGTGGGCTACAAGACCTACCTGGAGCAGGCCGCGCCCTTCCTGGAAGGCAAGGAAGTCGTGCGGAGCGGCATGACCGGCGAGCTGGAGCGCGCCTCCCAGGCCCTGGACCTGGCCCTGGCCGGCCGGAAGGTGGCCCTGATCTCCAGCGGCGACCCCGGCATCTACGCCATGGCCGGGGTGGTCTACGAAGAAGTGCGCAACCGGGGCCTGAAGCTGGGCGCCGAGCCGGGTCACCTCTCCCTGGAGGTGGTGCCCGGGGTGCCGGCCGTGGCCGCCGCCGCCTCGCTGTTGGGCGCGCCCTTGACCCACGATTTCGCCTGCATCAGCCTCTCGGACCGGCTCACCCCCTGGAAGCTCATCGAGCGGCGCCTGGACGCGGCGGCAGGGGCGGACTTCGTCATCGCCCTGTACAACCCCAAGAGCCGGGGCCGCGACTGGCAGTACGCCCGGGCCCTGGAGCTGGTGGCCCAGCACCGCGCCTCGGACACCCCCGTGGGCGTGGTGAACAAGGCCTATCGCGAGGGCCAGGAAGTGAGCCTCTGGGAGCTGTCCCAGGCGGCCGAGGCCCCGGTGGACATGCAGACCCTGGTGATCATCGGCAACTCCTCCAGCTTTGCCTACGAAGGACGCATGATCACCCCCCGGGGCTACCTGGGCAAGTATGGCGAAGACTGGCAGGACACCAAGAAAAAGCGGAGCGCGGCCCGCTGACCCGGGAGGTTTTTGTGGCCCCCAAACCGAAGTACCGTCCCCTCATGGTGGTGGGCACCGGCTCGCACGTGGGCAAAAGCGTGTTGGTGGCCGGGCTGTGCCGCTATTTCCGCAACCAGGGACTGGACGTGGCCCCCTTCAAGGCCCAAAACATGGCCCTGAACTCCGGCATCACGCCCGAAGGCCACGAAATCGGCCGGGCCCAAATCTCCCAGGCCGAGGCCGCGGGCCTCCCACCCCACGTGGACATGAACCCCATCCTGCTGAAACCCACCAGCGACGTGGGCTCCCAGGTCATCCTCATGGGCAAGGTCCTGGGCAACTACCAGGGCACCGCCTACTACGCCCTGAAGCCCAAGCTGCTGCCCCAGGTCATGGACGCCTTCCACCGCTTGGAGGACCGCCACCAACTGGTGGTGCTGGAAGGCGCCGGCTCCTGCGCCGAGATGAACCTCAAGAAGGACGACCTGGTGAACATGTCCATGGCCCGGCGCGCCCACGCCAAGGTCCTCCTGGCCGCGGACATCGACGCCGGCGGAGTCTTCGGCCAGGTAGTGGGCAGCCTCGGCCTCCTCACCCCCACCGAAAAAGCCCTGGTGGCTGGGGTGATCGTCAACAAATTCCGGGGCGACCCGTCCCTGTTCACCAGCGGAGTCGATTTCCTGGAAAAGCGCACCAAGAAACCGGTCCTGGGCGTCCTGCCCTATTTCACCGACATCCGCCTGCCCCAGGAAGACGGGGTGGTGCTGGAGCGCAAAAAAGGCGGGCCCAGCGGCGGACGGGTGCGGGTCGGCGTGGTGCGGCTGTCGCGCATCAGCAACTTCACCGACGCCGACGCCCTGGCCGCCGAGGAGGGCGTGGAACTCCGCTGGGTCACCTCACCCCAGGAACTGGCCGGCCTCGACCTGGTCATCCTGCCCGGCACCAAGAACACCCTGGCCGCCCTGGCCGCCCTCAAGGACTCCGGCCTCTACGATGGCCTCCAGGCCTTCCACCGCCTGGGCGGCAAGATCCTGGGCCTCTGCGGCGGGTACCAGCTCCTGGGCCGCATCATCGCCGACCCCCTGGGCGTGGAAGGCCCCCCAGCCACCGAACAGGGCCTCGGCCTCCTGGACATGGAAACCGTCATGGCCGGCGAAAAAACCACCACCCAGGTGGAAGCCCGCGCCCTGCCCGGCCTGCCCTTCCCCGCCCCCGGCCCCCTCTATGGCTACGAAATCCACATGGGCGTCAGCCATAGCCTCGGCCCCGACCGCCCCGCCTTCCAACTGGTCAAACGCCTCGACCAAACCGTGGACGTGCCCGACGGCCAAGTCAGCCCCGACGGCCGCGCCGTGGGCACCTACCTCCACGGCATCCTCGACAACGACCACCTCCGCTCCGCCGTCCTGGCCTGGGCCGCCGGCTCCGGGGAATTCCCCGCCGGCGTCGACTACGCCGCCTTCAATGACCGCCAATACGACCTCCTGGCCGAACTCATGGGCCAAAACTTGAAGCTGGATGGTTTATTGGAGGCTATTTAAGATATTTTTTCGGGGGAAACCTTTTCCTTTTGAAGCCAAAAGGAAAAGGTTTCCCCCCAAGCCCCCTTCCAAAAGGAAAAGCATATGGGGGTTAGATAAAGGCGGAACTGGGGCGGGAAGGCCCCGGCTCGGTTTGCATGAGGGACCTTGACGACCCGCCACGCATTCCAGGATGACCTGGCTACCTACCTTTTTTCTAATTGCCGACAGCCCGGCTTCGGGAGCGCGGGAGCTGAGCCTGAATGACAGCCTTGCCCGCTATGCGAGCGGTGGCAACGCCGCCGCGGCCGGGGTGGTCAGATGACCGTCCTTGAGTTCGAGGACGGTGGCGCAGGTGCGGCGGAGGAACTCGCGGTCGTGGGAGACCATGGCCCAGGCGAGATCGGAGGAGAGAAGGGCTTCTTCCAGCTTGGCGGTGTGCTCCGGGTCCAGACCGGTGCTGGGCTCATCCAGGAGCAGGGCCTCGGGCCCCATGGCCAGGACGGCGGCCAGGGAGATGAGACGCTTCTCCCCGCCGGATAGCTGGTGGGTGAGGCGCTTCTCAAAGCCTTCCATGCCGAGCTGGGCCAGGACCTCGCTCACCGCGGCCAGGGCCTTTTCCCGGCCCCAGCCCAGGTTCAGGGGGCCGAAGGCGATGTCTTCGGCCACGGTGGGGCAAAAGAGCTGGTCGTCCGGGTCCTGAAACAGGAAACCGACCTTTTCGCGGAGGGGGCGGAAGTCTTTCTCGTGGCGGCAGGGCTGGCCCAGGCCCAGCACCCGGCCCGCCTGGGGCGCCAATAGCCCCATGGCGATGCGGAACATGGTGGATTTGCCAGCCCCGATGGGGCCCACCACGCCGAGGCGGTCGCCCCGGCTGAGCTGGAAGTCCAGGCCGTCCAATACGGGCTGGCGGGAGGGATAGGCAAAGGTCACTTTTTCCAGCCGGATCAGCTCCACCAAACTCCTCCCCACTGCACCACGATGAGCACGGCCACGATGGCCGCCCAACTCCAAGAGAACAGGGTGTCGCTCCGCCGCCAATGGAAGTGGTCCAGGAGCCAGAAGGTGCCCTGGAAGCCCCGGCACAGCATGGCCTGGTACACCCGCTCGGCCCGCTCCAGGCTCCGCACCAGGAGCATGCCCACCAGCATGGCGTAGGTCCGGTAGGTGTGCAGGTTGGTGCCCGGGGCGAAGCAGCGCACCTTCATGGCCTGGCGCAGGCGGGTGTATTCGCCGTGCATCACGAATAGGTAGCGGTGGAACATGAGGAACAGGCTTACCAGCTTGGCCGGTACTTTCAAGTGGGCCAGGGCGTGGAAAATCTCCGGGGCCGGGGTGGTGGACAAGAGCGTCAGGAGCACCAGGAAGATGGCGTTGGCCTTCAGGGTGATGAGCCCGGCCAGGGGCAGGCCCTGGGGGTTGGGGAGCAGGGAGAACCCCCCGCCGGTCCAGGTGAGCTGCCAGGGCAGGAAGATCCACAGGAAGGCCACGAACACGTTCACGGCCACGGCGCGGCGCAGGATGAGCCCCGGGGAAAGCCGGGCCGCCGCGGCCAGGCAGAGCCCCAGCCCCACCCCCAAGGCCGGGCCCAGGGGGTGAGGGGCCAGGGCGGTGACCAGGCTGAAGGCCGCCACGGCCACCACTTTGGCCCGAGGGTCCAAACGGGCCAAGGGCCCCCGGGCCACGGCTACGCCCTCCAGACTCAGCTTCTTGGGCCGGGTCTGGCGGACAGCCTTGCCTTCGGTCAAGGCGCGACTCAACGCACTCCTCCTCGGCGGCCGCGGAAATACATGGCCGCCCCCAAGAGTCCCATGATCCAACCCAAGCCGCCCACCGCATCATGCAGGGTGATGTTGTCGTTGGCCTCGGCCAGCCGGGCGAGCTGGGCGGAGATGGGGGCCAATTTTTGATCCAAGACCCGGCCCAGGGTGGCGGCCAGGGCCGCGTCGCTGACCACGGCCGGGGCCGCCGCGGTGGCGGCCGGAGCCGGAGCCGCCGCGGTGGCTACGCTGCCGCCGGCTTCCCGACCCAGGTCCCGGGCGCTGAGGGTGAACTCGGCCTGGTGCCCCGCCCCGGCTTTCAAGACCAGCTTGAGGGGCGGCGGGGCGTCCGGGGGTTTGAGGGAAAATTTGCCTGTAGGGTCGGTCTTGACCGTGGTGGCCAGTTTGCCGCCCGCGTCATAGACCTCCACCGGGCAGTCCTGGGCTTTGCCGCCGCCGGGCATATAGGCCTCACCCTTGATGAGGCCGCCTTCCAAATAGGCGAATATTTTTACCCTGTGGGCCCAGGCCGGGACCGGCGCCCAAGAGAGCCAGGCGGACAGACCCAGGGTCAGGGCCAGAGACATGGTGAGGATACGTCGCATGAAACTCCTTCCCCCCTTATCAGGAACCGGCCGTGAGGAGGCCGGGCTTGACCTGGCGTAAAAAACCCGCCGCCGCCGCGGTGATAAGGCCCTCCACGGCCGCGCCGGGCAGGCTGCTGAGCAGGAAGGCCCCGGCTGTGGTGGTGAACGTGGTGTCGCTCAAGACAAGGCTGGCCGCGGTGAGGATCGCCGCCAGGAGCACGGCCAGGGAGCCGGCCAGAAAACCGGCCACGATCACCGGGACCTTGCCGCCGTTCTTCAACAAGGGATGCAAGGCGTAATACAAGACCACCGCCGGCGCGGCCATGGTGACGGTGTTGACGCCCAGCACGGTGAGACCGCCGAACTGGAACAGCACAGCCTGTAGGACCAGGCCCACGAAAATGGCGGGGAACGCGGCCCAGCCCAGGATGAGACCCATGAGGCCGTTCAAAACCAGGTGCACGGAACTGGGGCCCACCGGTACGTGGATCAGGCAGGCCACGAAGAACACGGCCGACAACAGGGCCACCTGGGGCAGGCGGTCATAGTCCATTTTCTTGAGCCCCACGGCAATTCCCGCCGCGGCCAGGGCGGCGCCGGCCCCCAGGACCGGCGCCGACAAGACTCCCTCGGAGATATGCATGGTTTACTCCGCCCCTGGCTTAGTGGGCGTAAACCCAGATAACGCCGCCAACTTCCACTTCCTTGTCCTGTCCGTCATGCTTGATCTTGCGGTCCTCGTCGGTGTGCAGGGCCGAGAAACCCCACCAGCCGGCCCAGGGCATGGTCCAGGTGAACACACCGTCCGCGGTGGTCTTCACCACCTGGGTGATGTGGGCCTCGGTGGGCGCGTGGCGCTCGGCCTTCTGGTTGTAGAACTCCACCTCCACCGCGCAGTCCGCCAGGGGCTTGCCGCGATAGAGCACCCGGCCGGTGAAGCTGTTGCCGGCGTACAGGCCGTAGGGCCGGGTCAGGGGCACTATCTCCATCTTGAGGCCGACCGGTTGGTCCCAGCCTTCCTCGGCGCCCAGGGCGTCCACCACAGTCTTGGTGTAGTGGATGATGTAGAGGTCCTCGGCCGGTTCCCAATAGGGCTGGGGCTCCAGGTAGAAGATATAGTCACCGGGCTTTTTCACCGGGAACTTGACCTGCCAGGCCTGGTGACCGGCGATCTTGTGTTCCTCGAGCAGGGGCAAGAGGTCGGTCTTGACGCCGTCCACCATCACGCCAGCCACCTGGGGCCGGACCAGATCCATGCCGATGCCCTCCTGGGGATGCCAGAACAGGAAGTCTACGGTCAGATCCCCAGGTTTGTCCAGGAGATTGGTTTGGGGAATCAGCATGCCAAAGTGGGCGAAAGCCGGAGCCGCCCAGGCCAGGCAGAGCGCGCAAGTAAGAACCAGCACCAATTTTCCGCGAGTCATCCCTATTTCTCCTTTTTCCTTACGGCCGCCCTGCCCGGCTCAAAAAAATGGCCACGGGCGAAAAGCGCCGTATGCGCTGTTTCAGCCTTCGTGGCCATGACTTGGATTATGTTTTCAGGCTTGGAGCAAGTGGGGCGGGCGGACCCGCCCCGGAGCGGCCTTCAGGCTCGCGGTGCTTGTTAATATGGTTCCGGAGCCCAGACCTGTCAAGTAGATATTGTGGGCAAGAGCCGCCGCTCCGAAGCGGCCGAGGCCGTCAGCTGCACCGCCGCCGCCCGGCCCGCGCCGTCCATGAGCCGGGCCAGCTCGGAGACCAACTCCAGGAGCCCGCTGGCCTGGTCGGCCAACTGATGGCTGGCTGCCGCGGACTCTTCGGAGTTGGCCGCCACGGACTGGGTCACCTGGTCTATATCGGTCACCGCCTGGGCGATGTATTGCACGCTCTGGGACTGCTCCCGGCTGGCCGCCGCGATCTCGCGCACCAGGGCGGCCAGTTGGTCCGCGGACTCGCGCACTTGGCGGAACTCCTGGTCAGCCCCGGCCACCAGGGTCACGCCCTGGCGGATCTGGTTCAGGTTCTCCTCGATGAGGGACTGGGTGTTGCGGGCGGCCTCGGCAGCCCGGAGCGCCAGGTTGCGGACCTCGCCGGCCACCACCGCGAAGCCGGCCCCGGCCTCGCCGGCCCGGGCCGCCTCCACCGCGGCGTTCAGAGACAAGAGGTTGGTTTGAAAGGATATCTCGTCGATGGTCCTGACGATGGTGGCGGTCTGGGCGCTGGTCTGGCTCACCTGATCCATGGAGGCCCGGAGGCGCTGCATGGAAGTTTCGGCCAGGTCCATGGCCTGGGTCACCCGGGTCACCACCCCTTCGGCCGCCACCGCGTTATCGGTGTTGCTCTGGCTTTGGGATCCCATCTGCTCCAGGGAAGCCGAGGTTTGCTCCAGGGCCGCGGCCTGGCGGGAGGCGCCCTCGGCCAGGGACTGGCTGGCGTTGGCCACTTGGCCGGCCGCGGCGGAAACCTCCCCGGCCCCCACATCCAATCCGTCGATGACCGCGCTCAAAGAGCGGGTGATCGCCTTGGTGAGGCCCCAGGCCAGGAGCAAGCCCAAGGACAGGCAGAGCCCGGCGGCCAGGTAGGACAACAGACGCACGGTGGTGATTTCCCGGCCCAGGGTGTCCCGCTCGGCCTTGGCCATCTCCTGGGTGGCCTTGATCGCCGCCCGGGCCTCCTGGACCATGTCCTTGTCCGCCGCCTCCAGGTTGGCCTGGAGCCCGGGGTTGGCGGACTCTCGCCACAGGCGCTGGGCGGTGTCCACGTAATGGTGGAAGGACTCGCGGTACTTCTGGATGCCGGTGGTGAGAGCCTCCAGGCTTTTCCGGCCCTCGGCCGTGTCCCGGAGAGCGGTCAGCCCCATGGCCAAGCCGTTCATCTGTCCCACCAGCTTGTCCACCCGGCCGATGTACTCCTTGTCACGGCGCAGAATGAAGTTTTTCTCGTGCCGGCGGGCGTCGAGGATCAGTTTCTCCAAGGTGTCGGCTTGCACCGTCCGGGCCGTGCGCGACTCCACGCGGGAAAGCGCGAACCAGCCCAGCCCGGCCACCAAAAGCATCAAGACGAGCACCACGGCGAATCCGCCGTACAGCTTGGTTTTCAGGTTGACGTGGACCCCCATGGCCATCCTCCCCCTATGACGTTGCCCCGCTGCCGCCGGATTCCGGACCACGGACGTTGGGGTGCACTCCGGGAATCCGGCCTATTTTGGATTTGGTTCAGCCTAATGGAACCGCTGCCAGGGGGAAATGAGCAGGGGACTTCATTTGGGAAGGGAAATGCTTTCAAAAGGTGGACGCCCCCCGGGCGGGGCGCCGGGAGCGGACCCCGCCGGGGCCAAGCCCCGGGGGGTGGGGCCGGACCAGCGGCCCGGGGGAAATATCGCCGGAGCGGGAACGCCGGCCGCTCAGCTCATCTCCACCACGGGCCAGGCGAAGATGCGGAGCGCGTCGATGCCGGACTCGGTCCGCAGGCTGGTCAAAAGTGTGTGCAGGCGTGAGGTGAGGTCCCGGTCCACGGCCACCATGAGGCAGCAGTTGTAACCGGGCCAAACCGGGGTGTCCAGCCGGGGGCCGCTGGCGCTGCCTTGGCCCAGCACCCGGTTCCATTTGGTGAAGCCCGCCACCCCGGCCAGCTCCAACACCTCGATCACTTCCGCGTCCAACACCGCGTCATAGGCGATGAAAAGCATGTTCACGCCGCGGCCCTCCTTTGCCTTCTGCTCTCCAGGGTATAGTAAACCACGGGAATCAGCACCAAGGTCACCAGGCTGGAGATGCTGAGCCCGCCCAGAATGGTGATGCCCAAGGGGTTCCAGGTCTCCGCGCCTTGGGCGCGGCTCACCGCCATGGGCAGCATGCCGAAAAAGGTGGTGAGGGTGGTCATGAGCACCGGGCGCAAGCGGTCGCGTCCCGCTTGCACCACCGCCTCCCGGAGCGGCACCCCGCGGAGCCCCAGGAGCCGGGTGTAGTCCAAGAGTACGATGGCGTTGTTCACCACAATGCCCAAGAGCATGATCACTCCCATGAAGGTGATGACCCCCAGGGTGACCCCGGTGAGCCGGAAGGCCCAGATCACCCCCACGAAGGCAAAAGGCACCGCGAACATGATGATCAGGGGATCGCGGAAGTTGCCGAACAGGGCGGCCATGACCATGTAGGTCAACAGGATGCCCAGGGCCAACAGGATGCCCAGGTCCCGGAAGGCCTTGTCCTGCTCCTCCACGTCACCGCCAAAGGCCAGGGTCACCCCCGGCGGGAGGTTCAGGCCGTCCATGACCCGCTCCAGGGCCTGGCGAGCCTGGCCCAGGGAGATGCCGTCCAGGGCGGCCTCCACCCGCACCACCTTTTGCAGGTTCTTGCGCTCCACCTCGATGGGCCCCCGCTGTTCGGACACCTGGGCCACGTCCCCCAGCCGGAGCCGGCGGCCGTCCGAGGTGAACACGGGGACTTGCAGGAGCTGGTCCAGGCGGTCCTTGTCCGCGTCAGAAAAGCGGGTGAAGATGTCGTAGTTGTCCCCGCCGTCCCGGAATTCGCTGGTCTTGTAGCCGTAGAGGTAGTTGCGGACCTGCTGGGCCACCACCCCCACGGGAAGCCTCAGGAGCGAGGCCTTGTCCCGGTCCACCTCCACCCAGATTTCCGGCCGGGGGTCCTTCTGGCTCACGGTCACATCGGCCAGGCCGGGCACCTGCCGGGCGCCCGCGGCCAGGCGGGCGGCCACGTCCCGGTTGTCCTCCAGGTCGGCGCCCTGCACCTCCACCACCAGGGGCTTGGCCCCGGTGCCGCTCAGGATGGAGCTGACCGGGTCCACGGCCAAAACCCGGAGCTGGGTGATGCCCGGCACGCGCTGGATGCGCTCCCGGAGGAGCCCGGCGATGGCCGTGGCCGAGCGCTCGCGCAATGCGGGGTCCACCAGCTTGAAGCCCAGGGAGGCGGCGTTGGGGCTCTCGTCAAAACCCAAGGCCACGCCGATGCCTTCCTCGGACTGGCCGCACCAGGCATAGAGGCTGCGGAACTCCGCGGGCCGCACCACCCCCATGACGTCGGCCACCACCCGCTCCACCACCTTCTTGGTTTCCTCCACCCGGGTCCCTTCCTCCAGGCGGAAGTCCACGCTCACGTCGCCCGAGTCCTGCTCGGGCATGAACGAAGTGGAGAGGAAAGGCGCCATGCTCACGGCCGAAAGCAGGGCCGCCCCGGCCAACGCCGCCACCAGCCAGCGCCGCTCCAGGCTCCAGGCCAACAGCCGGGCGTAGCCCTCGTCCAGGCCGGTGAAAAGATGCTCGGCCGCCGCGGCCAGGCGGCCCGGCGGGGCCGGCGGCGCTGCCGCTCCCCCGGAGGCGGGCGCTTTGCCCCGCAGCCAGCGGGAGGCCAGCATGGGGGTCATGGACAGGGCGGTGAACAGGCTGGCCCCCAGGGTGACCGCGATCACGAAGGCGAGCTGCTTGAAGATCACCCCCACCAGGCCGGTGAGGAACACCATGGGCAGGAACACCACCACGGTGGTGGCGGTGCTGGCCACGATGGCCAGGCCCATTTCCTGGGCCCCCAACACCGCGGCCACCCCGGGGCGGCCGCCCCGCTCCAAATGGCGCACGATGTTCTCCAGCACCACGATGCCGTTGTCCACCACCATGCCGCAGGCAATGGCCAGGGACATGAGCGACACCAGATTCACGCTGTAGCCGTTCAGCTGCATGAGGATGAAGGCGATGAGCAGGGAAAAGGGGATGGTCAGGGCGATGATCACGGAGCTCTTGACTCGCCGGAGGAAGATCCAGGTGACGAGGGTGACCAGCGCGATGCCGGCCAAGAGGGAGAACCTGAGGTTGGCCACGGCCGAGAGGATGTTCTCGGCGTTGTCCATCACCACCTGGATCTTCACGTCACCGGGCAAGCTATGGGACAGCTTGGCCAGACGCTCCCGCACCTCTTCCACCACGGCCACGGTGTTCCGGCCGCTCTGCTTTTGCAACAGCAGCACCACCGCCGGCCGGCGGCCGGACCAGGCCAGGAGCTCCTCCGGCTCAAAGGCGTCGGCCACCTGGGCCACCTCACCCAGGCGCACCGGCCGGCCCTGGTGGGAGCCGATGACCGTCCGGCTCATCTCCCCGGCCGAGGCGTAGCGGCCCGGCACCCGCACGTAGTACTCCAGGGGCCCCACCTTGGCCGCTCCGGCCGGCAGGTTCAGGTTCTGGGCGGCCAGGACCCGGTTCACCTGCTCCAGGCTGAGGCCGAAGCCCTCCAGGCGGGCCCGGTCGAAGTACACGTTGATGCGCCGCCGCAGCCCGCCGTAGATGAGGATGGCCCCCACCCCGGGCACCCGGCGCAGCTCATCGGCGATGACCTTGTCCGCCAGGCGGTAGAGCCGGGGCCAGTTTTCCCGGGCGGTCACGGTGAGGAACATCACCGGCGCGGTGGCCGAGCTGAACTTGTAGAGCACCGGGGTCTCGGCGTCGTCGGGCAATTTGCGCCGGGCCAGCTCCAGCCGGTCGCGCAGGTCGTTGGTGGCGTTGGCCAGGTCGGTGCCCCAGTCGAAGCGGCAGGAGACCACCGAGAGGTTGTCCACGCTCTTGGAGGTGAGGGTGTCCAGGTTGTTCACCCCGTTGACCTGGTCCTCGATGCGCTGGGTGACCTCGCTCTCCACGTCCGAGGCGCTGGCCCCGGGCCAGGTGGTGAGGATGCTGACCACCGGCGGCTCGATCTCGGGGAACAGGTCCACCGGCAAAAGAGCCAGGGAGAAGCAGCCCAGCAGGATGACCGCCAGGAACAGCATCAGGGCCGCCACGGGCTGACGGACGGAAAATTCCGCTAGGCGCATCAGCCTTCCTCCGGGGCCCGGGGGGTGGCGGCCGGCTCCACCTTGACCGACGCCCCCTCCTGGAGCCGTCCCAAGCCGCGTTCCACCACCATTTGCCCCGGGGTCAGCCCCTCCAAGACTTCGCGCCAGGGGCCCTGGGTGTCGCCGGGCCTGACGTTCACCTGGCGGGCCCGGCCCTTCTCCACCACGAACACATACCACACTCCGGTGCCCGGCAGGCGCTCCACCGCGCCCCGGGGCACGGCCAGGCCGGTGCGGCTACCCAAGCTCAAGCGGGTGTGGGCGTACATGCCGGAACGCAGGGCCAGGTCGGGATTGTCCACCATAATTTCCAGCTCGGCGCTCCGGGTGGCCGCCTCCAGGCAGGGGCTCACCGCGCTGACCCGGGCCGGGAACACCCGGCCGGGGTAGGCGTCCACCTGCACCTCCACCCGCAGGCCAGGGCGCACCCGAGGGTAATCGCGCTCGCCCACGGTGCTGATTATCTTGACCGGGTTTTCCTGGGTGATTTGGAACATCGGATCCTTGTCGCTGGACAGGGAGCCGGGGTCCTGAAAGCGGCGGCTGACAAAGCCGGTCAGGGGGGCCAAGAGCACGTGATCGGCCTCGACGATGCGGGCCGCGAGGAGGGCGGCCTGGGCCTCCTGCACCCGGGCCGCGGCCAGGTCCACGGCGGCCACGGCGGCCCGGTGCTGGGCCTCTGTGTGCTCCAACTGCTGGGGCGGCACCGCCCGGGTGTGGGCCAGGCGCCGGATGCGGGCCAAATCCTTGACCAGCACCTCCAGGTTGGCCGCCGCCGATTCCCGGGAGGCCCGGGCCTGGGCCAGGGCGGCGGTCAGCTGGGCCAGCTGGGCCGCGATGGTGGCCGGGTCCAAGCGGGCCAGGACCTGGCCGCGGGTCACCCGGTCGCCTCGCTCCACCAGGATCTCCCGGATCTCCTGACCCTTGATCTTGGGGATCAACAGCACCTGGTTGGCGGGCTTCACCTCGGCGCTCTGCTCCAGGACCACCGGGAATTCGCGCGAACTCACCGCCGCCACCCGCACCGGGACCTCTTCCGGCGCCACTGGGGCCTGGTTTTCCCCATGCCAGAGGAAGAACAAGTTCAGCCCGCTGACGGCCAAGAGCCCCAACACCATCAGGGATCCCCAAAAGACTCCGCTCGGCCGTGGCTTGGCCGGGTTGCGCATGGCTATGCTCCCCGGGGTTCAGAAACCAACAAACCAGCCAGATATATCTCCGCCGTCTGGCGGTTGATCTGGTTGACGTCCACCTCGCGGGGGGTCAGGGCAGCGTTCAGGAAGATGCCGTACAACAGGGAGACCAGGCCCACCGCGGCCACCGCAGGGTCCACGGGGCGGAAAAGCCCCGCGGCGATGCCCTGGGCCACGATGTCCTCGGCCACTGCCCGGCCCCGGCGCTGCGTAGCCTGAATCTCACGCTGCAGCACTTGCAGGCGGTGGCTTTCCAGGAACAGCTCCAAGGCCCCCTGGCCGGGTTCGCCCTCGCCTTCCTGGAAATAGGGGACCATCTCCCGATCAAAGGCCTCGCAAAAGGCCAGGTATTTTTCCGGCGCGGGCAGGTCCAGGTCCTCCACTTCTTCCAGGCGCTGTTGCAGGGAGCGCAGCTGCGTCCGCACCACCTCTTTCATGAGGCTACGCTTGTCCTTAAAGTGGAAATAGAGCCCCCCCTTGGTCAGACCGGCCCGGGCGGCCACGTCGTCCATGCGGGTGCGTTCGTAGCCCCGGATGGAAAAGAGATGGTGGGCGGCCTCCAGGATGGCCTGGCGCCGGACGTCTTCGGGGAGCTTCTGGCGGCGGGGTTTGGCGGCTTTGACGGGCATGGCGTCACCTCCCACCTTAATAATACCGACTGGTAGGTATCAGTCAATCAGCGAAGAATCTATTATTGATTTTAACCTAATTACAGGATGTTATGGAACGGGGTTTCCGGTAGGACGGCTCAGGAACCAGGCCCCATTTTGAGCCCCACAATGCCGGCCACGATGAGGCCCAGGCAGAACAGACGCCAGGGCAAAACCGGCTCGCCCAAGAGGATCATGCCCATCACCGCGGTGCCGGCCGCGCCGATCCCGGTCCATACGGCGTAGGCCGTGCCCACGGCCAGATCGCGGAGCGCCCAGGAGAGGAGGAGCACCGAGGCGGCCATGGCCCCCACGGTCAGGAGGCTGGGACCCAGGCGGGTGAAGCCGTGAGACGATTTCAGGGCCAGGGCCCACACCACCTCGCAGAGCCCGGCCACCACCAGGATGAGCCAGGAAGACATGCTTTATCCCACTTTCGGGGCGGCGGCGCCCGGCTGGCGCCCACCGGGCCAAAGGCCTACATGCGGCGGGTGAAGAACAGCAGGGTCAGGTCGTCGAAGGCCTCCTCGGGCCCGGTGAACTCCTTGTGATAGTCCCGGAGTTCCTTGAGCACGTCCGGCGCGGCCTTGGGCGGCTCCAGGTCCAGCCACTCCCTGACCCGCTCCAGGCCGAACATCTCGCCCGCGGGATTCACCGCCTCGTCCAGGCCGTCGGTGAAAACCAGAATCTCGTCGCCCACGCCCAGCTCCAGCTCGCCCTGCTCCAGCTCCACCCCGTCCATGATGCCCAGGGCCATGCCCATGGTCTGGGGCATCTGGCTGGTCTGGCCGCCGGCCGGGCGCAAGAGCGGCGGGGGATGGCCCGCGTTGGCAAAGGTCAGCTTGCCGTTGTCCAGGTCATACACCCCATAGAACATGGTGACGAACATGCACATCTCGTTGTCCGGCAAGAGCTGGGCGTTGACCTCGGCCAAGACCGTGGCCGGGTCGGGGTAGTGGCTGGCCGCGTTCTTCACCAGGGTGCGGGCCACGGTCATGAACAGGGCCGCGGGGATTCCCTTGCCCGAGACGTCGCCCACCACCAGGGCCAGCCGGCGCTCATCCAGCATGAAGAAGTCGTAGAAATCGCCGCCCACCTCCCGAGCCGGCACCGTGGTGGCGAAAAGGTCGAACTGGGGGGCATGGGGGAAGGCCGGATAGGTCCGGGGCAGAATGGACATCTGGATCTGCCGGGCCATGTCCAGCTCGCTCTCGATGCGCTCCTTGGCCGCGGTGGTGGTGGTCAGCTCCCCGATATAACGTTGGAGGTCATCCACCATGCCGTTGAAGGCCTGGGCCAGATCTCCCACCTCGTCCCCGGGGCGCACCCCCTCCACCTTGGTCCCCAGATCGCCGGAAGCCAGGCGGGAAGCCCCCAAGGCCAGGCGTTTCAGGGGACGGGTGAGGCCCAGGACCAACAGCCACACCACCCCCACCAGGGCGGCCAAACCGAACACCGCGGTGAGACCCTGCTTCTTGGCCAGGCTCCAGGCCGGGGCCAGGATCTCCTCCTCGGGCTCCACCACTCCCAGGCTCCAGCCCATGCCCTTGACCGGGGCATAGGCCAGCCAGATACGGCGGGGGTCCAGCCAGCTTTGCAGCACTTCCACCCCGGAGCCGCCCCGGAGCATGCGCTTGCCCAAGGAACGGAGATCCGGGCGGCTCAGCCCCTCGGCCAGGGAGAACAGGCTTTCGCGCATCACCCAGTCCGGCTTGGGCGCGGCCAGAAAGGTGCCCCGGGCGGTCACCAGGAAGGGCCAGCCTTCCCGGCTCACCGCCAGGCTCTGCACCTGGCGGCCCAGCTTGTCCAGGGCCACGTCCACGGTAATGACCCCCAGCACCTGGCCATCCCGGATCATGGGCACCGAGTAAGTGGTCATGATGATGTTGCCGCCGCCCTCGTCAAAGTAGGGCTCGCTCCATTGGGGTTGCCCGGTGAGGGCCGGCACCTGGTACCAGTCGGCCAGGAGGTAGTTGTCGTAGTTCTCGGCCAGATCCAGGGTCTTGATGCCCTGGTTGGAGCGGTAGGCATAGGGGCAGGTCTTCTGGCCCGGGGCGCAGAGCACGCCGGGAGCAAAGGCCGCGGCCATGCCGAAGATGTCCTTCTTGTCCCCCACCATACGGACCAGCATGCGGCGGGCCGTGTCGGCCGAGTCTGGCAGGCCGTTCTCCCAAAACAGGGCCAGGTCGGCGGCCGGCTGGGAGACCTGCACCAGATTGCGGGAAAGGCTGGTGGCTTGGGCCTGGGCCAGTTGGAACATCTGCTCCTGCGTGGCGGTCAAGAGCGCTTCGCGGCTTTCCAAAAAGCTGTAGCTGGCCAGAATGCCGGAAATGACCGCCACCCCGGCGGCCATGAGCAGCACGAAACGGCTCCGCAAACCGAGAACATGCGGCCTCACGGCTTTTTCCTCCAGGCCTCGCTCAAAAGCGTGTCCGTGTTGACTTGCCAGTGGATCAAGCCCTGTTGCCGGAGCGCCATCTCCACCCGGCGGACGGTCTCCGGGGTCAGGCGGCCCAGTTCCTCCCGGCTCACCCCGCTGGTCATCAGCTCCTGCATGGTGCGGAGCATCCAGCGCTGGTGAGGCGCGTTGCTGGCCAGCCGGGCCTGGTCCACCCGCTTCATCACCGCGGCCAGGGCCTCGTCCGGGCGGTCAAAGGAAAGGCGCCAGCCGTCCAGGGTGGCCTGGGTAAAGCGCCGGCACAGCTCCGGCCGTTTGCTCCAATTGTCCTCGGTGGTGTAAAGGCCGTCCTCGGGGAAGTTGAAACCCAGCTCGGCCAGGTCGAAGATCACCACGTCGTCCAGGTCCAGACCGGACTGGTAGAGTTGGTGCAGTTCGTTGTAGCGCATGGCCGAGGCCGCGGACACCGCCCGGTCCAGGAACAAAGCCATGCCCGCCCCTTGGCGAATCTCCTTTATCTGGATGTTTGCCTTGCGGAACAGACCTTTGGCCGCCAGGGAGATATGCGCGTCCCAGAGGCTCACCCGCCGTCCGGCCAATTCGGAGATCCGGGTGATGTCCTCGTCCGCGTGGGCCACCAGGAGCATGGCCGAGCGTTGCAGCAGTTGGGCCAAATTAACCACCTTGCCGCCCGAGTCGCAGGTGGTCAGCGCGTCGGTGAGCCAGGTCAGGGCAAAGTCGCATTTGCCCTCTTGCAGTTCGCCAAGGGGGGAGATGCCGGGCCCACTCGGCTTGACTTCCACTTCCAGACCGTATTGCCGGTAGATGCCCGCGTCCTGGGCCAGGTAGATCCCGGCGAACTGGGCCTGATGCCGCCACAAAAGCCGCAGCACCACCCGGTCCAGGGCCGCGGCCGGGGCGGCCGGAGCCAGGAGGAGGGTGGGGAGCGCCAGCAGGAACAGCGCCCTGGCCCAGATCCGGGTCGGGAAACCGCGGAAGGTCGAGCCGCGCAGAAAATGCGGGATGAAGGGCAAGCAGGCTCCTCTTCTGGGGCGGGGAGAGCGGCCGGGCGGCGGGGGGGGTCCGGGGCCTTGCCGTCCCGTCTCGCGGCAACATAACCACTAAGCCGGCTGCGGTTCAAGGTTTTTATGGAGTTGTGGGGCGGGAATGGTTCCGGCCGCGGGTGGCGGGGGCGGCCTGAGGAAGCGGCTTGGGGCGGTCCGGCCCCGCCCGCCAGGGTCGGGGCTCAGCGGTTGTACATCTTCTTCCAGGGCTCGCGCAGCTTCTTCTGGTAGTCCCGCACCGCGGCCTTCAGGGTGGCCACGGCCAACACCGCGCAGTGGTGGTGATCCTTGGGCAGGCCGCCCAGGGCCTCGGAGAGCTCTTCCGGGGTCACGGCCACGGCCGCGGCCACCTCGCGGCCCTTGATCAGCTCGGTGAGCGCACTGCCGCAGGCCACGGTGTAGAGGCAGCCTTCGGGCATGTAGCGGGCGTCCACGATGCGCTCCTCCCGCACCCGGAGATACAGCTCGATGTAGTCGCCGCAGGTGCCTTTGGGGCAGGCGTAGCCGTCGGGCTGGGGCAGGAGGCCTACGTTGGTCGGGGTCAGGGCGTGGTTGAAGAACTCCTCGCCCAAGCCGGCGTCCATGGCCTCGTTGATGAACTCACCGCTTTCCTGCTGACGCGCCATGCCCTCGTGCTCCCGATTACCTTGTTTGTTCCACGCCTTCGGCATTACTGGGGGAATATAACGGCCCCGGGAGGCTTTGGCAACCCCGGCCGTGGGCCGCAGCCTGGCGGGTGATAACCATCCTGTCACTTGACATTCGAACAGTCGTTTGATACAAACGTTCGAACTTGGAGGTGACCACCATGGACCAAGGCCCCGGCCAGACAACTTGCCCGACGTCCGACCCCACCCAGGAAAGGATCCTGGACGAGGCGGAGCTGTTGTTCGCCTGTCAGGGTTTTCACGGGGTGAGCGTGCGGGCCATCACCAAGGCCGCCGGGTGCCACCTCTCCGCGGTGAACTACCACTTCGGCAGCAAGGAGAACCTCTACCTGGAGGTGTTCCGCTGCCGCTGGGTGCCCCGGGGCAAAAAGCTGTTGGGGATGCTGCAGCAGATGGATGCCCAGCCCACGGTCACGGTGCAGGAGGTGGTGGGAGCCCTGGCCTTTTTCCTCTTCTCCCACCATATGGAGCAGGAACAGCGCCTCCGGCACCAAGGCCTGATGTCCAAGGAGCTGGATCATCCCGGTCCGGCCCTGGAGCTGGTGGTGAACGAAGTCATCCGGCCCCACGTGGAGTTGGCGGCCAGGCTTTTGAGCCGGGCCATGCCCGACTACCCGGAGCCCGAGCGCCTGAAGCTCTGCGTGTTCAGCATCCTGGCCCAGGCCTTGTTCTTCCGGCACGGCTCACCCATTGTTTCCAAGGTCCTGGGTGTGGATTACGACTCCGCCTTCGCCTCCCTGCTCACGCGGCACATAACGGACTTCTGCCTCCATGGTTTGACCAATTCGGGAGACCCGTCATGAGCTTCCTCCGCCGCCGGGCCGTGCTGCTGCTATTGAGCGCTGTCGGCCTCCTGACCATCTCCGGCTGCCTCAAGGTCGGCCCCGACTTTCAGACGCCGCCCGCGCCGGACCAGGTGCCGGCCCAGTTCCAGGGCCGGAACCCGGCCCCCGGCCAGCTGGTGACCACGGACCGCTGGTGGGAGTCCTTTGGCGATCCCGAGCTGAACCGCCTGGTGGAGGAGGCGCTCAAACGCAACCTCGACCTGGCCTCGGCCGACGCCCGGGTCCTGGAGCTTCTGGCCAACTTTGGCCAGGCCCGGGCCGAGCGCTTCCCCCAGATCAACCTGACCCCCTCGGCCAAGAAGCAGCGCCAGGCCCTGGGCACCATCACCCCGGTGCCCCAGGACCTGTCCATGGAGACCGAGAGCTACAACCTCTCGGTGGCGGCCAGCTTCGAGGTGGACCTGTGGGGCCGCCTGGCCCGCACCGAGGAGGCGGCCCGGGCCGACCTGGCCCAGGCCTGGGAAACCCGGCGCACCGTGGCCCAGACCACGGCCGCCCGGGTGGTCACCAGCTACCTCACCATCGAGGCCCTGGAGCGCCGCCTGGGCGTGGCCGCCCAGAGCCTGGACGCCACCCGCCAGAGCCTGGACCGGGTGGAGGGCCGCTACCGCCGGGGCCTGGTGAGTGTGCTGGACCTGTACCAGGCCCGCCGCTCCCTGGAGGAGGCCAAGTCCAAGATCCCCTCGCTCCGGCAGGAGCTGGCCCAGGAGCAGCAGCGCCTGGGCATCCTCCTGGGGCGCTACCCCAAGACCTCGCCTCCCCGGAGCCAACCCGCGGACTACTTCCCCGATCTCCCGCCGGTGCCGGCCGGCCTGCCCTCGGAGCTGTTGTTGCGGCGGCCGGACGTGGCCGCGGCCCAGGCCAGCCTGGAGGCCCTGAACGCCCGCATCGGCGCGGCCAAGGCGGCCCGCTTCCCCACCCTGACCCTCACCGGCTCCTGGGGCTATGTGAGCGACGGTCTGGAGAGCCTGATCCGGCCGGAGAACGAGCTGTGGAACCTCACCGCCGGGCTGGTGGCGCCCATCTTTGACGCGGGCTTGCGCAAATCCCGCCAGGACGCGGCCGAGGCCCGCTATCAGCAGGGCCTGGCCTCCTGGGCCACCACGGTGCTCACCGCCTTCAGCGAGGTGGAAGGGGCCTTGGTGGTCCGACAGCAGCAGATGGCGCGCCGCGAGCTGGTGCAACGGGCCCTCACCGAAGCCATCTCCACCCAGCGTTCCGCCGAGGAGCGCTACAACCGCGGCCTGGTGGAGTACATCTCCGTCCTGGACGCCTTGTCCACCCGCTATCGGCTGGCGGACGAACTGGTGCTGAACGAACTGGCCATCTTGACCAACCGGGTGAGCCTCTACCGCGCTTTGGGCGGGGGATGGGGCGCTCCCCAAGACTCTCTGGCCGCCAACAACCCGGGTGTGAAGCCATGAAAAAGAAAAGCCGTTTCTTCTTGCATACCCTCGTGGCCCTCTCTCTCCTGGCCGTGGGGGCGGCGGTCTTGGTGATCCTGGTGCTCAGCCGGCCGCCGGCCGCCAAGCAAACCCCCCACAAGCAGATTCCCCTGGTGCGGGTCTTCCCGGCCAAGCACGAAGAGGTGCGGATCATCGTGGAGGGCGAGGGCACGGTGACCCCGGTGCAGGAAAGCTCCCTGGCCACCCAGGTGAGCGGCCGGGTGGAGTTCATCTCCCCGGCCCTGGTGGACGGCGGCGCCTTCAAGGCCGGCGATGTCCTGGTCCGGGTGGATCAAAAGGACTACCGCCTGGCCGTGACCCTGGCCCAGTCCGGGGTCAAGGAGGCCGAGACCAAGCTGCAGTTGGCCCAGGAGGAAACCGCCGCGGCCAAGGATGAGTGGGCCCGCCTTTACCGGGGCGAGAAGGGCAGCGGCGGCCCGCCCCCGCCCCTGGTGGCCCGGCTGCCCCAGCTGGAGCAGTCCCTGGCCGCCCTGGAAGCGGCCAAAGCCAAGCTGTCCCAGGCCGAATTGGACCTGTATCGCACCGAGATCCGGGCTCCCTATGACGGCCAGGTGGATGAGAAGCAGGTGGACGTGGGCCAGTACATCCGCTCCGGGGACAAGGTGGCCAAGATCTTCGCCACCGCCGCCGCCGAGGTCCGGGTGCCCCTGGAGAACCGGGATCTGGCCTGGATCGACGTACCAGGCTTCACCAGCCGGAATGACGACGGCTCCCAGGCCGAGGTCACGGCCGACCTGGCCGGCCACGAGGAGTTCTGGCCGGGCCGGGTGTTGCGGGCCGAGTCCACGGTGGACGTGACCACCCGCCTGGTGCCGGTGGTGGTCCGGGTGGAAAAGCCCTACGCCACCCGCCCGCCCCTGGCCATGGGCCTTTTTGTCAAGGTCCGCATCCAGGGGCACGTGCTCAAGGGCGCCAACCTGCTGCCCCGCGACGCCTTGCGGCCGGACAATATCGTATGGGTGGCCGACGCCCAGGGCATCCTGCATTTCACCCCGGTGAAGGTGGCCCGCCTGGCCGGTGACAAGGTGGTGATCCAGCCCGGCCTGCCCGACGGCTCCCAGGTGGTCCTGACCCCCCTGAAGGCGGTCACCGACGGCATGCAGGTGAAGGTGGCCCCGCAGGACGCCCCGGGCAGCGCGCCTTTGGAACCGGACGCGACGGCCGCGCCCCCGGCTGTGGCCCCGGCCAAACCCGCGGCTCCGGGCGGCCCGGCCGGCCCGGACAAGGGAGATAGCCGCTCATGAACAAGCTCATCGAATGGTTCGCCGGCAACCACGTGGCGGCCAACCTGTTGATGCTTTTCTTCGTCCTGGCCGGCATCGTCTCCGCGCTCACCATCAAGCTGGAGATCTTCCCGGAGTTCACCCTGGAAACCATCACGGTGAGCGTGGAATACCGCGGCGCCTCGCCCTCGGAGGTGGAGGAAGGCATCCTCCGCCAGATCGAGGACAAGGTGGCCGGCCTGGCCGGCATCCGGCGCATCGACTCCGTGGCCCGTGAGGGCGTGGGGGTGGTGACCATCGAAGTCATGTCCGGCTGGGACGTGCAGAAGCTCCTGGATGAAGTCAAAAGCGAGGTGGACCGCCTCACCAACCTGCCCGAGCAGGCCGAGCAGCCGATCGTCCGCCAGATCACCCGCCGTTCCATGGTGCTGTGGCTGGCCATCTACGGCGACGCGCCGGAGTCCACCCTGAAGCATCTGGCCCAGAAGGCCCGCGACGATCTCACCAACCAGCCCGGCATCACCGTGGCCGAGCTGTTCGGGGTCAGGGAGGGCGAGATCCACATCGAGATCTCCGAACACACGCTCCGGCGCTACGGGCTCACCCTGAACCAGGTGGCCGAAAAGGTGGGGCGCTCCAGCCTGGACCTGCCGGCCGGCAGCGTCAAGACCGCCGGCGGGGAGATCCTGGTGCGGGCCAAGGGCAAGAAGTACCGGGCCGCCGAGTACCGCGACGTGCCCATCGTCACCCGCAACGACGGCAGCACGGTGACCTTGGGCCAGATCGCCCGGCTCATCGACGGCTACCGGGACGACCTGGACCTGAAGGCGCGCTTCAACAACAAGCCCGCCGCGCTGATCCAGGTGTTCCGGGTGGCGGACCAGAACGCCCTCACCGTGGCGGCCGAGACCAAGGCCTACGCCGAGGAGCTGGCGCGCGACTTGCCCCACGGGGTGCACGTGGACTTCTTCGGGGACCGTTCCCGGGTGCTCAAGGACCGCATGAACCTGCTGCTCCGCAACATGTTCATGGGCCTGGTCCTGGTTATCATCACCCTGGGGCTGTTTTTGAACGCCCGCCTGGCCTTCTGGGTCACCCTGGGCATCCCCATCTCCTTCCTGGCCAGCTTGTGGTTCCTGCCCATGGCGGACGTGTCCATCAACATGATCTCCCTGTTCGCCTTCATCATGGTCTTGGGCATCGTGGTGGACGACGCCATCGTGGTGGGGGAGCACGTCTTCTACCTCCGGGAGAAGGGCTTCCCGCCCCTCAAGGCGGCGGTGGAAGGCACCACGGCCATCGGCTCCCCGGTCATCTTCAGCGTGCTCACCACGGTCGCCGCCTTTGCCCCCCTCTTGTTGGCCGGCGGCACCATGGGCAAGATCATGAAGAACATCCCCACCGTGGTGATCCTGGTGTTGTTGGCTTCCCTGGTGGAGTGTCTGTTGATCCTGCCCTCCCATTTGTCCGGCTCCAAGTTCCGGCCGCCCAAGGAAAGCGGGAAAAAGGAGAAGATCACCGCCCGCTGGCTCACCAACTTCGTGCATGGGCCCTACCGCCGCCTCTTGGACCTGTGCCTCCGCTGGCGCTACGCCACGGTGGCCGCGGGCCTGGCCTTGTTGCTTGCCGCGGTGGGCCTGGTGGCCGGCGGCTACATCAAGTTCACCCTGTTCCCCAAGGTGGAGGGGGACGTGTTGACGGTCAACCTGACCATGCCCGCCGGCACGCCGCTGGAGCGCACCGAGAACGCGGTCGCCTTCCTGGAAAAAACCGTGCGCGAGGTGCTGGCCGACGAGGACGCCAAGCGCCCGGCCGGGGCGCCGCCTCTGCTGAAGAGCAGCATAGCCTTGTTGGGCCTGCAGAGCGGCCAGGGCCACGGGGCCGCAACCAGCGGGGACTCGGGCGGCCACGTGGCCCAGATGTTCGTGGAAATCCTGCCCGGCGAAGAACGGGACGTGAGTTCCGGCAAGCTGGTGAACGAGTGGCGGAAGCGGGTGGGCCAGATTCCCGACGCGGAGAACATCTCCTTTTCGGGTGAGCTGTTCAGCACCAGTAACCCCATCGAGGTGCATCTCTCGGCCCCCAATGAGGACCAGCTCAAGCTGGCGGCCCAGGAGCTCAAGGACCGCTTGAACAGCTACGCCGGAGTGTTCGATGTCTCGGACAGCTTCCTGCCCGGCAAGATGGAGATGCAGCTGGAGCTGAAGCCCACCGCCCGGGCCCTGGGGCTCACCCTGGCCGACCTGGCCAACCAGGTGCGCGCCGCCTTTTACGGGGCCGAGGCCCTCCGGTTGCAGCGCGACCAGGACGAGGTGCGGGTATTGGTGCGCTACCCCGAAAAGGAGCGCCAGTCCCTGGGCCGGGTGGAGGACATGCGCATCCGCACCCCCGGGGGCGACGAGGTGCCGTTCTCCCAGGTGGCCCAGGTGCACATGACCCAGGGCTACACCTCCATCGACCGGGCTCAGCGCCGCCGGGTCATGAAGGTTTTCGCCGACGTGGACCCCACCGTGGCCAATTCCAACGAGGTGCGGCGCTGGCTCACCACCACGGTCCTGCCCGAAGTGGCCCGGAACCACCCGGACCTGCGCTACACCATGGAGGGTGAAGGCCGCGACGAACAGGAGTCCCTCCGGGACGTGGGAGAAGGCTTTGTCCTGGCCCTGTTCATGATTTACGCCCTGTTGGCCATTCCCTTCCGTTCCTTCAGCCAGCCCCTCATCGTCATGTCGGCCATCCCCTTCGGCGTCGTGGGGGCCCTGTTCGGGCACTTGATCATGGGTCTGGACGCCAGCCTGTTGAGCCTGTTCGGCGTGGTGGGCCTGGCCGGCGTGGTGGTCAACGACTCCCTGGTCTTGATCCACGCGGCCAACGCCATCCAGGTTAACGAAAACCTGAGCCCGGATCAGGCCATCCGGGAGGCCGGACCCTTGCGCTTCCGGGCCATCATCCTGACCTCGGTCACCACCTTTGCCGGCCTGATCCCCATCATCACCGAACGGAGCCTGCAGGCCCAGTTCCTCATCCCCATGGCGGTGAGCCTGGGCTTCGGCGTACTGTTCGCCACGGGCATCACCCTCATCCTGGTGCCGGCCGGCTATCTGATCCTCTACGATATCCACAACCTGGGCACCCGGATCAAGGCCCGGCTCTTCCCCGGCAGCGCCCGCGCCGAGGAGCATCACTCTTCCTGATTCCCCCCGGAGTTCCGCGCCCGCCCGGGCGCGGAACTCCGGCACCCTCTTCCCCGCGAGGCCAGCCCCACCCCGGCAAAGCTCTGGCGGAACCCCCATCAAATAAGCTATATTTTAGCTGCCATCGCCCCAGCCCTTTCCACCCTTGCAGCAGCGCCCATGTATTCCAGCGATCCCCAGATTCTGCGGAGCCTTTTTGACAGCCTGCCGCTGCCGGTTTTCGTGCTGGACCGGAGCCACCAGATCGTGTTGTGGAACAAGGCCTGCGAGATCTACACCGGGTTTGTCGCCAGCGAGATGGAAGGCACCCGCCGCCAGTGGGAGCCCTTCTATGCGGCGCCGCGACCGGTGTTGGCCGACCTGCTCCTGGAGGACCACTCCGACGCGGAGGTGATCGGCCATTACGACCGGGGGGTGGTGCGCCCCTATTCCCCCTTGCCTGGGGCCTGGATAGCCACCGACTTCTTTCCGTCTCTGGGCGGCCAGGAGCGGCATGTCCAGTTCTTGGCCGTGCCGGTGCGCCACCAGGACGGGGAGATGTGTTGCGTGGTGGAGACCCTGCAGGACGTTTCCCAGGAGACCGAGATCAGCCAGGCCTTGGTGGGCTCCCTGGAGCGCTACCGGCAGCTCTTCGAACAGGTGGCCGACGGAGTGGCCGTGCTCCAAGGGGGCCAGCTGGTGGAGGCCAATCCCGCCCTGGCCACCTTGTTCGGCTTCAGCTCGCCGGCCGAGATGCGCGCCTTGGCCAGCCTGGACCTGGTGGCCCCGGCCAGCCACCGCTTGGCCCGGGAGTTTTTGGAGCAGCCCTGGGAAAACAGGCCGCCGCGGACCGCCTATGAACTCTGCTGCCTGAAGAAGAGCGGCCGGGAGTTCTGGGTGCGGGGTCACGCGGCCGCCATTTCCTGGGAGGGGCGCGCCGCCTTGTTGTTCACCCTGCGCGACATCACCGCGCAAAAAAACCAAGAGGATTCCCTCCGGCGGGAAGCCGACGACTTGCGGGATGAGAACCGGCAGTTGCGCACCTCGTTGGGCGACCGCTACCGCCTGGAGGGCATCGTGGGCCGCAGCCGGGCCATGCACCAGGTCTTCCGGCTGATCCTGCGGGCCGCGGCCTCCGAGGCCCCGGCCGTGGTGTTGGGGGAGTCCGGCACCGGCAAGGAGCTGGCGGCCCGGGCCATCCACCGTCTGAGCCGGCGGCGGGAGAAGGAGTTCGTGCCGGTGAACTGCGGGGCCATCCCGGAGACCCTCTTGGAAAGCGAGTTTTTCGGGCATAAGAAAGGCGCCTTCACCGGGGCGCACATCGACAAGCACGGCTACCTGGACCTGGCCCACCAAGGCACCTTGTTCCTGGATGAAGTGGGCGAGATTCCCCTCAGCATGCAGGTGAAGCTCCTCCGGGTGCTGGACACCGGGGAGTTCACCCCCCTGGGCAGCAACCGGAGCCAGCGGGCCGATCTGCGCATCATCGCCGCCACCAACCGCAACCTGGAAGAGATGGTGCGGGACGGCCGCATGCGGGCTGATTTCTACTACCGCTTGAGCGTGATCCCGATCAAGTTGCCGCCCCTCCGGGAACGCCAGGAAGACATTCCGCTTTTGGTGGAGCATTTCCTGCGCCAGGCCTACGCCACGGGCGGCGCTCCAGTGCTCTCGCCAGCCGAGCAGGCCAGCCTGGCCGCCCACGACTGGCCTGGCAACGTGCGGGAGCTGCAGAACGTGCTGCACCGTTTCCAGAGCCTCGGCCGGCTGGATTTCCCCGGGTTCGGGGGCAAAAGCGAAACTACCCGCCGGAGCGAATCCGCTGACTCCGGGCCGGACCGGGAGTTGGCGCCGGCCCTGAACCGCTTGGAAAAGGCCCTGATGCTGGCCTCCCTGGAGAGAAACCACTGGAATCGGCAGGCCACGGCCCGCGAGTTGGCCATATCCCGCAAGACCTTGTACCTGAAGATGAAGCATCACGGGTTAACTTAAACCCGTTTTGGGTAAATTTTTACCCGTTAACACTTTTTTTACATAATATAAACGTTTTAGTTAATTCTAGTTGAAATTTTCAAGCGCCTGACGGGTAAATAATTGCCCAAATTCCTCCTCCCTGCGGCGATATTCCTTACTCCTCCCCCAGCCTTCGCCAACCCTCTCCCCTGTGGATAGTTATAAATATTATGTCGAATTAATCGCGTGTTACGCGGGCTCGTTTTGGGGTCGCCACCTGCTCCCCCTTTTCCCCGGGGCCTCGGGGAGCCCTTTATCCGGCCCTGGCATAGGGATTGCAAATCCCCAGACAACTCTTTGGTCCCGCGCGGAGCGCCCGCTTGCTCCGCCCGAGCCTGGCCGCCTGCCCGACCGCGGCGGTGTGACGCCCGGAGAAGTCATGCATATCTTGGTGGTGGAAGACGAAAAGGCCACGGCGGATCTCCTTCTGGAATGCCTGCAAGCTTGGGGGCATGACGCGGTTTGCGCAGGCGATGGCGCGGCCGCCAAGCAGATGCTCAGCCGCGGGACAGGCTTCGACTTGCTGCTGCTGGATCTTTTTTTACCGGATGGCCTGGGGCACCACATGTTGCCCGCCTTCCGGGCCCTGCAACCGGAACTTCCCGTGGTCACCATGACCGGCTCCAACACCCGCGAGTTGGAGCTTCAGGTGCGCCAGCAGGGCATCCTGTACTACATGTCCAAACCGTTCGAATTGATGGAACTCAAGCGCCTACTGGATCATGTGGGACGGAATTCCGCCCTGGCGGCCAGCGACGTCTGACCGCGCCCGCGCCCAATTCGAGCTATTTTCAGCCGGCCTGCTGGGGCGGTCCGGTAAAGGGAAAACACCATGCGATTGACCTTGCAAAAGAAACTGGTTGTGGGGGGGTTGGTGCTGGTCCTGGCGCCCATCCTTGTTTTGGGTTGGTTTGCCTATGAAATGTCCTCGGAGGCCCTGACCCAACTGGCCCAGGAGAGCACGGTGGTCAAGGCCCGCGGCCTGGCCAATATGACGGACAGCCTGGTGCGCGAGGAGCTGAAGGTGGCCAGCGGGCTGGCCATGGGCAACACCACCCAGACGGCGGCGCAAAAGGTGGCCCAGGCGGGCCCGGAAGGGGCCGCGGCCGAGATCGCCGCCCTGGACCGCAAGCTGACCGCCTTCCGCGAGAGCCAGGGCACGGATTATGAAAACATCATGGCCCTGGACCGAAAGGGCCGGGTGTTCAGCGACGCGGCCGGCGGCAAGAGCAAGGGCCTGGACCTGAGCCAGCGGGCCTACTTCCAAAAGGCCATTCAGGGCCAGGCCTCGGTCGCGGAGGTGGTGATTTCCAAGCTCAGCGGCCGGCCGGTGGCCATCATCGCCACGCCCATCCCAGGCGCCCGCGGACTGGCCACCGGCGCCCTGGTCCTCGCTTTGGAGCTGGCAGACCTGAACCAAAAGATCACCAGCGCCACCACCGGCCAGACCGGCTACGCCACCCTGCAAACAGCCGAAGGCGACGTGATCGCCCATCCCAAGCAGGAGTTCATCATGAAGCTCAACATGAAGAAAGTGCCCGGGATGGAGAAGATCGCGGCCGCCGCGATGAACGGCCAGATCGGGGTGGAGGAGTACGACTTCAAGGGGGTGCACAAGATCGCCGGCTTCGCCCCGGTCCCGGCCAACGGCTGGGTGGTCATGGCCATCCAGAACCAGGACGAGTTCCTGTCCGGCGTCTATCATCTCCGCAACGGGGTGGGCCTCATCGCTACGGTGTCCGCCGCCCTGGTGCTGCTCCTGGTCATCCTCTTCGCCCGGAGCATCACCCGTCCCATCAACCGGGTGGTCAGCGGCCTGGCCCAAGCCTCGGAGCAGGTCTCCGCGGCCTCCAGCCAGGTGGCGGCCAGCAGCCAGCAACTGGCCCAAGGCTCCAGCGAGCAGGCCGCGGCCCTGGAGGAGACCTCCGCGGCCTTGGAGGAGCTGAGCGCCATGACCCGCCAAAACGCGGACAACGCCGCCCAGGCCGACCGACTGAGCCGGCAGGCCGGCCAGGTGGTGGAAGAAGCCGCCCAGGTGACCCAGCAGTTGCAGGATTCCATGCAGTCCCTGTCCCAAGCCAGTCAGGAAACTTTCAAGATCATCAAGAGCATTGACGAGATTGCCTTCCAGACCAATCTCTTGGCCCTGAACGCCGCGGTGGAGGCGGCCCGGGCCGGAGAAGCGGGCGCGGGCTTTGCCGTGGTGGCCGAGGAGGTGCGGAGCCTGGCGCTCAGGGCGGCGGAAGCAGCCAAGTCCACCTCTGATCTTATCGAAAGCACGGTGCAAGGCATCGGCCAGGGCGGCAACCTGGCCCAGCAGACGCAAACAGCCTTCGGCCACATGGCCGAAACCACCGAGCAGCTCACCGTTCTGATCGCCGAGATCGCCGCCGCCTCGGGGGAGCAGACCCAAGGTCTGACCTCCATCAGCCGCGCCGTGGAAGAGATGGACCAGGTGACCCAAACCGCGGCTTCCAGTGCGGAAGAAACCGCGGCCGCTTCCCAGGAAATGGCCGGTCAAGCCGCGAGCATGCACGGTTTCGTGGGCGACCTGGAGCGGGTGGTGCAGGGCGGCGGACGTCACCGGGAGGAGAATGACTTCCTCGGCGGCCAGTCCCTCCCAGAGGCCGAGCCCTGGCGGCAGCCCCGGCTGCTGCCCCGCCGCCAGGCCTGAGCCGGGCCTGGAAAAAACCAGGGCCTCCCGCGCCAGCGGGGGGCCCTGGTTATTGGCGAGGCAGAGTTAGCGCCAGTTTTCCCGGGCCAGGCGGCTGACCGCTCCGGTCAGGTCCAGGATGCGCCGGGCCTTTTCCGCGTTGAGGGAGCCCATGCCGCAGGCCGGGGTCACCAGGGCTTGGTCGGCCAGGGTCTGGCGGTCGAAGCCTTTGGCCGCCAGTTCGTTCAAGAGGGCCTCGAGGCCTTGCCACAACCCTGCGGCGGTCTCGTCACCCCGGAAATTGTCCGTGGGCACCGCGCCCCAAGCCACGGCCCCGCCCCGGGCAAAGAGCTGGGCCAGGGCCTCGGGATAGAGCAGCAGGTGCCGGCCGTAGCCGGCCGAGTCCAGATTCAGCACGTCTGCGCCGGCCTCGATCAACAACCCCCAGTCGGTATTGCCGCAGCAGTGCACCCCGATCACCACCTCGGGGGCCCGGCTGGTCAGCTCCTCGAAGCTGGCCGCGAGGAGCCCCAGCACGGTCTCCCGGTTCACCGGGGTGAAGGCGCTGCCGTAGCCTGAGAGATAGGGCTCGTCAAAGAAGATCATCAGCGGCCGGCCCAGGGGGGCCATTTGGGCCGCCTGGGCCGCGGCGGCGGCGCCCAGGCCCCGGGCCACGGCCTCGGCCAGCTCATCGTCAAAGACCAGCGCCTTGCCGTCCCGGCCCGTCACCGCCGCGGCCAGGGTCAGGGGCCCGGTGACGTGGCCCTTGACCCAGGGATACGCGCCGGCCGGCGCCCGGCCCACGGTCTGCAAAAAGGCGTGGAACCCCGCCGCCTCTGCCTCGCCCAGGCCAAAGGTGGTCAGGTCTTCCCCCAACAGGCGCTCGTAAAAGGCGGCCAGGGCCTCCTCCCGGGACAGGTCCGGGTGGGCCAGGACCTCCCGGCGGCCGGGGTCGGCGGTCAGGACCGGGTAGCAGGCCGGGGCGTACTGCAGATTCATGTCCTCCAAGGGGGACCGGGCCGGCAACTGCGGCCAATAGGGCATCTCGGGCAGACGCTCCAGCACGTCGGACACGGCTTGGCCGACCTCCAGATGGGGCAGGCTGCCGATGCCCGTGGCCGTGAAATGAGGCTTGAAATCCTTAGGCACGTTCCAGATAATCTCCGGTTCGGGTGTCGATCTTCAGCACGTCGCCTTCCTCGATGAACAGGGGCACCTGCACTACCAGGCCGGTCTCCAGGGTGGCGGGTTTGGTGGCGCCGGTGGCGGTGTCGCCCCGCATGCCCGGCTCGGTGTGGGTCACCTCCAGGTCCACGGTGATGGGCAGTTCCACCCCGATGGGCCGGCCCTGGAAGTACAGCACCTGCAGGTCGATGTTGGGCTTGAAATAGTCCACCGCGCTGCCCAGGTGGTCGGCGGCCACGAACACCTGGTCATAGGTGTCGGTGTCCATGAACACGTACTGGTCGCCTTCCTGGTAGAGGTACTGCATGTTCTTCTGCTCCAGGTCGGGCTTGTCCACCTTGGCCCCGGAACGGAAGGTCTGCTCCAACACCTGGCCGGTCTCCAGGTTCTTCAGCTTGGTGCGCACAAAGGCGCCGCCCTTGCCGGGCTTGACATGCTGGTATTCCACGATCACATAGGGCTTGCCCTCGATCTCCACTTTCAAGCCCTTGCGAAAATCCGCCGTACTATACATAGAGTAGCCTACCTGTTGACTGAATGGGAAAAGGATAACCGATAATCGGGGTTGAGGTCACTCGCGGGCGGCCCGCCGGCGCGCGGCCCGCTCCAAGCTGCCCAGCCGCCGGGCCAGGTGGGCCTCCCGTGGGGAGACCCGGGGCCGGGGAGCCTCCGGAACCGCGGCCGGCGGAACGGCCGGGGCCACGGCCGGCTCCGGGGCGGGTGGTTTGGCCGCCGGCGGGGGAGCCGGCTCCGGCTGGGCGGCTTCCGCCCGGGCCGGGGGCACGCCGGCCAGCTCCTGCAACTGGGCCAGGCGCTTGATCAAGGCGTCGTCCCGGGGGCGCTCCCGGGAAAGCTTGTCGTAGATGCCCAAGGCCTGCCGGTAATGACCTTGGGAGGCGTAGACCTCGGCCAGGGTGGCCGTGGCCTGGGGGTCCTCGCCAAAATCGTCCTCGGGCTGCAGGGACAGGGACAGGGCCAAGGCCCGGGCCTGGTCCGCCTCGTGGCGGCGGCCGTCCTGGTCCAGGAGCCGGGCCATGCTCTCGAAGACCCCGGCGTGCTTGCGGAGCTGGTCCGCCGCGGTGTGCAGGTGGAAAAGGGCCTGCGCGGTGCGGCCCTGCTCCTCCAGCACCTGGGCCAAGAGATGCCGGGCGGCGATGTCGTCGGTGTTCACGACCAACAGCCGCTCCAGCACCTGGGCGGCCTCGTCCTGGCGGCCCAGGCCGTAGTAGACCCGGGCCAGCTTCAGGGCCATGCGGGAGCCGGGGTTGTCAGCCACCCAGGCTTCCAGGATCATCAGCTCCGGAGAGCCGTTCTTGCCCCCCTCGGTGCTCACCGCTTCTCTTTCCCGGCCTGGGGCGCCGCCTCGTAAACCACTTCGTCGGGCCGCACCAGGTTCATCTCCCGGCGGCAGGCCTGCTCCAGGGCCTGGGGGTCGTCCCGGAGCCGCTCCGCCTGGCGGTAGAGGCCCTGGTTGACCGCGTCCAGTTCCAGATTGGCCTGGCGGACCTGCACCAGCTCCTGGTGGGCCCGCCGTAGCGTGCTGTAGCCGCGGTGCACGGCAAAAAGGCAGGCCAAGGCCAATACCCCCGCCAAAAGGAGCCACCAAGGGCTGCGTTTTTGGGGTTCGGCCAAGGCAACCTCCAGGAGAAGGCCGTTAACTCAGGGGGTTACTATAATATGAACCGCCGCGGGGGTCAAGGGGCCAGGGCCGGCCCACCAGCCCCCGGACCAAGGCCGCCCACACCCCCGTGGGCTGCACCGCGCCCCGGAGGATGTCCCAGCCCAGTTCCAGGCCGCCGGGATGCCGCCGGGCCAGGCCCTGGAACAGGGTTGGCCAGCCGAAAGTCAGCCAGGCCAGCCTCGCGGCGTGGGCATGGTCCCGCCACAGGGTGTCCGCGAGTTCCGCGGGATAACGTTCCGGATTGCCGGCCAAAATGGCCCGCGCGGCCAGGCGGCCGGAGTACACGGCCGGGGCGATGCCTTCGCCCAGGAAGGGATCGGCCAGCCCGGCCGCGTCGCCCACCACCAGGGCGCGGCCCCGCTGCACCACCCCCCGGCGGCCCGGCGGGCAGGGAATCAGGGCGCCCCGCACCCGGCCCGGCTGCCCCAGGCCGTGGCGGGCCAAAAAACGGGCATAGGGCCGGTGGAGCCCCTGGGGCAGGGCCCCCCGGCGGCCGGTCCGCCCGGCCAGGCCCAGGTTCAGGGTGTCCCCCCGGCCAAAGGCCCAGCCATAGCCGCCCGGGGCGGAGCCCAACTCGATCAGCGCGGCCCCGGCCAGCAGCCCGGCCAGCCGGCCGGGGAGCGGACGCTCCTCCACCAGGGCCGCGAACACGTGCCCGGTGCGCCCCAGGCCCAGGTCCCGACCCACCCGGCCGAGCGCCCCGTCCGCGCCCACCAGCCAAGCGGCCTGCCAAGTGCCCCGGTCGGTCGCCACCCGGAAGCTCCCGGTCTGGGACGTCACCCGGGTCACCTTGGCCTGGCGGATTTCCGCGCCGGCCTGGGCGGCCCGTTCGGCCAGCCAAGCGTCCAGACGGGGCCGCTGCACGAACCAGGCCGCGGGCTCCCCGGCCCGGGAGCAGAGCGGCTCCTGCCCCGGGGCGGTGAGCCATAGAGTCTCCACCGGCCAGGCGGTGAGCCAGGCCGGCGGGTCCAGAAAGCCCAGGGCCTCCACTCCCCGCCGGGAAAGGCACCCGCCGCAGGGTTTTTCCCGGCCGAGGCGCGCCTCCAAGACCAGGACCCGCGCCCCGGCCCGGGCCAGTTCCACCGCCGCCGCCGCGCCAGCCGGGCCCAGCCCCACCACCATCACCGAAAAATCCGCCTTCAACCGCCCGACCTCACTCCAAATCGCTGTCCCTGGGCCCTCGCTGGGCCTCTCCCCAGAGTTTCCGCGCAACCTTTGCGCCCGGCCCCCGGGTATGGTAATAACCCCTCACCTTTTAACGCGCTTGAAACCCTTTGGGCGAGAAAAAATCCCCATGAGCACCCCCCGCCTGCTTTACGCCGACGAAAACGGCAACATCTACGACCATCCCGAGTTGGGCCTGGCCGGTTCCGCGGCCGGCCGCTGGGAGCCGGTGGACGAACGGGACTGCATCCCCCTGCCCGAGGGCAGCGAGATGTTCCTCCTGCCCGGCCGCCTGCCGGTGGGGGTGAACGCCAAGGGCGACTTCGAGGTCATGGACCAGGATCTCCTGGAGCCGGACCAGACCGTGACCGCGGTGGCCGCCTTCATGGCCCCGGCCCACACCGCCACCCTCTGGGCCGCCTATCATACCCAGCCCGGCGCCCCCACCCTGCCGCTCTTTGCCTATGCCGCGGTGGGCTTCGCCCGGGGAGAGTTCGTGGTCACCGGGCTCCGGGTGGATCCCCTGCCCCGCCAGGACGCCGCCCGCTTCCCGACCCAGGAGGTCATCGCCTCCTCGGCCAAGCGGCTGTTGCGCAAGTATCAACACAACCGCCTGTGGCAGCACCTGGGCAACTGCGCCCTGACCTACGGCTGCCCCGCGGCCAAGAACCTGATGATCGGCCGCTGGGAAGCGCCCCTGCCCACCAGCCCGGCCTGCAACGCCTCCTGCCTGGGCTGCCTCTCCTCCCAGCCGGACTGCCGGTTCCCGGCCACCCAGGACCGCATCGCCTTCGTGCCCGAGCCGGCCGAGGTGGCCGAGGTGGCCCTGCACCACTTTGCCAACCAGCGTGACCCCCTGGTGAGCTTCGGCCAGGGCTGCGAGGGCGAGCCGCTGTTGCAGGAAGACCTGTTGGCCGAGGCCATCCACCTGATCCGCCAAAAGGAGCCCACGGGCACCATCAACCTGAACACCAACGGCAGCAAGCCCGCGGCCGTGGCCCGGCTCATGCGCGAGGGGCTCACCTCCATCCGGGTGTCGGTGAACAGCCTCTTGCCCGCCCGCCACCAGGCCTATTACCAGCCCAAGGGCTGGAGCCTGGACGACGCGGTGGAGTCCATCCGCCAGGTCAAGCGGGCCGGTGGCCGGGCCTCCATAAACCTCCTGACCCTGCCCGGGGTCACGGACCAGCCCGAGGAAGCGGAGGCCCTGTACCGGCTCATCGCGGACACCCGCCTGGATTTGATCCAGTGGCGGAACCTGAACATCGATCCCGAGGTGTATCTGGACGAGCTGCACATCGCCCCGCCCCAGGAGCGCCTGGGCATCCCCCAGCTCATGGCCGAGGTGAAGAAGCGCTACCCCTGGGTGCGGCACGGTTATTTCAACCTCAAGTGAGCTTCCCGGGCGCCGTCCCTGGGGGGTCGGCGCCGGCGCGGATGCCGGGGCCCGCCACCTTCCCCGCCCCGGGGCGCCGTGCCTTCGCTCCAACTAAAATCTCAGTTCGCGCCGGCTCCCAGCTCGTGCAGGAAATTCCGCGCCGCGGCCAAGGGGGATTCCCCCTGGCCCAAGCGCACGTGAATCCTGCCCTCGGGGAACACCTTCACCCCCCGCCGGGGATCCTGGGCGATTTGCATCAGCCGCGCCATGTCCAGGTGGTGGGACTCGCCAAAGTGGGCGGTCAAGGACCCCGCGGCCAAGTCCAGGCGGTGGGCCCCCAACTGCCGCAGCAGCCGCTTCAGGTCCACGGCGTCCAGGAGGTTCCGCACCGGGGCCGGAGCCGGGCCGAAGCGGTCGGCCAGCTCGCGGCCGATCTGCTCCAGGTCTTCGGCCTGCCGCACGGCCGAGAGCCGGCGGTACACCCCCAGGCGCACCTCGGCGTCGGGCACGTAGTCCTCGGGAAGCTGGGCGGCCAGGGCCAGGTTCAGCTCCGGCTCGGGCCCCTCGGGCGGGGCCTCGCCCTTCAGCCGCGCGATGGCCTCCTCCAGCATGGCCAGATACAGCTCATAGCCCACCTCGGCGGCCACCCCGGACTGGGCCTCGCCCAAGAGGTTGCCCGCCCCCCGGATCTCCAGATCGTGCATGGCGATGGCGAACCCCGCCCCCAGGCTGGTGAAGTCCATCAGGGCCTTCAAGCGCTTCTTGGCGTCTCGGGACAGCGCGGTTTCGGACTTGATGAAGAGATAGGCATAGGCCCGCTGGTTGCTGCGGCCCACCCGGCCCCGGAGCTGGTAGATCTGGCTGAGGCCCAGCTTGTCGGCGTTGTTGATAACGATGGTGTTGGCGCTGGGGATGTCCAGGCCGGATTCGATGATGGTGGTGGCCACCAACACATCCAGCTCCCGGCGCACAAAGGCCAGCATCACCCGCTCCAGGGACTTTTCCGAGAGCTGGCCGTGGGCCACGCCCACCCGGGCCTGGGGGGCCAGGGCTTTGATCATGGCCGCCATCTTGCCGATGTCCTGCACCCGGTTGTGCACGAAGAACACCTGCCCACCCCGCCGCAGTTCCCGTTCGATGGCCTCCTTGACGCTCTGGGGACTGAAGGTGGACATGTAGGTCTTGATGGCCATGCGGTCCTCGGGCGGGGTGTTGATCACCGAGAGGTCCCGGATGCCCGAGAGGCTGAGCTGCATGGTGCGGGGGATGGGCGTGGCGGTGAGGGTGAGCACGTCCACCAAGCGGCGGAGTTGCTTCAGTTTCTCCTTGTCCCGCACTCCGAAGCGCTGCTCTTCGTCCACCACCAGGAGCCCCAGGTTGGCGAAGACCACGTCCTGGGACAGGAGGCGGTGGGTGCCGATGAGGATGTCCACCCCGCCCTTGGCCAGGGCGGCCAGCACCTTTTTCTGCTGGGCCGCGGTCTTGAAACGGGACAGCGAGTCCACCACCAGGGGCGTGTCCTTCAGGCGCTCCAAAAAGGTCTGGAAATGCTGCTCGGCCAGGACGGTGGTAGGCACCAGCACCGCCACCTGCCGGCCCTGGCTGGCCACCAGGAAGGCGGCGCGCAGAGCCACTTCGGTCTTGCCAAAGCCCACGTCGCCGCAGACCAGGCGGTCCATGGGCCGGGGGGAGGTGAGGTCCTCGATGACCTCGCTGATGGAGCGGGCCTGGTCCGGGGTCTCCGAGTAGGGGAAGCCCAGCTCGAACTCCCGGTAGGCGCGGTCCGGGGCGTGGTAAACGTGGCCCTTGTGCACCCGGCGGGTGGCGTACAGCTCCACCAGGTCCTGGGCGATCTCCTCCACCGCCTTCTTGACGCGGCCCTTGGTGCGGGCCCAGACCTTGCCGCCCAGCCGGTCCAGGCTGGGCTTGGCGTCACCCGGGCCGCGGTACTTGGTGATGAGGCCCATGCGATCGGCCGGCAGGTAGAGCCGGTCGCCGCCGTGGTACACGATTTCCAGGAAATCGCTCTCGGCCGGACCCACGGCCATGGACTTGAGGCCCAAATACTGGCCCACCCCGTGGTCCACGTGCACCACCAGATCGCCGGGGACCAAGTCGTCCAGGGCGGCCAGCATGGCCGAAAGCTTGGGGGGAGCCTTTTGGCGCACCACTCGGGGGGCGCCGAACACCTCGTCCTCGGTGACCAGGCACAACGGCAGGTCAGCCGGGGCAAAGCCGTGCAACAGCCCGCCCACCAACAGGGTGAGGCGGCCGTCGGCCGGCGGCGGCCAGGTCTGCCGGGCGCTGGCGGCCACCGCGGCCGGGATCTCCCGCTCGGCGAACAGCTCGGTGAGGCGGTCTATTTGGGAGCGGGAGCGGCAGACCAACACCGTGGCCCGGCCCTCCTCGGCCCGCTCGGCCACCCAGGCCAGGAAGGCGGTGAGCACCGAGCCCTTGCCCCCGGCCCGGGCCAGGTCCTGGTACAGGCCCGACCAGGAGTCGGCCTGCAGGCGCACCCAGCCGCTTTCCTCCCACCCCTGGGGAGAGAGGGCCAGGGCCCGGAAGGCCAGGCGCGGCCCGTCCGCCAGCCGGAGCCTGATCTGGTCCGGGGTGCGGCGCTGATAGGGGGGCGCCAGCACGATGCGCCCCTGATCCCGGGCCGCCTCGAACTCAGCCGCCAACTCCTTGGCCTCGGTCCGCAAAAGCTCCTCGGTCTCGGCCGGTTCCAACAGCACCCGGCGGCAGCCCACGGGCAGATAGGAGAACAGGTCCGCCGCCTGGGCCGAGTATAAGGAAAGCAGCGACTCCAGACCGGGGAACACCACCCGGCGCTCCATCTGCTCGGTCAGTTCGGCCAGCCGCCGGGTGGAGAGCTTCTCCTCCCGGGCGATATCCCGGATTTGCGCCACTGCCCGTTCCACCGCCGCGGGGGAGAGGTCCACCGGGTGGCAGGGGATCATCTGGGCGGCGGCCAGCTTGACCAGGGAGCGCTGGTCCGCCGGGTCAAAGGTGCGCAGGCTCTCGACCTCGTCGCCAAAGAACTCCACCCGGACCGGCTCTTCCAACAAGGGCCCGAAATAGTCCACCACCGAGCCCCGCACCGCGAACTCGCCCACCTGTTCCACCACGCTCACCGTGGTGTAGCCGCCCTCCAACAGGGCCTGCACCAGCTTGTCACGTTCCAGCTCCGCCCCAGCCGCCAGGGCCAGGGAGCCGTCCACCAGCCGCTCCGGGGGGCAGAGGCGGCAGGTGAGCGCCCCGGCCGAGGTCACCACGATGAGGGGCTCCTCCAGGGCGATCAGCTCCCACATGACGGCCAGGCGGCGGGCGATGATCTCGGCCGGGGGGTCCAGCTCGCGGTAGGGCGAGACCTCGTAGGCCGGGAACAAGCGCACCGGAGCCGGGCGATCGTCCTCCCCGCCCAGGAAGAATTCCAGGTCGCGGTTCAGGGACTCGGCCAGGGCCAGGGTGGGGCAGACCACCAGGGTGGTGGCCGGCGAGGCCAGCCAGAGGCGGGCCAGGGCAAAGGCCCGGGCCGAGCCTTCCACCCCGCCCACCAGGACCTCCCGGCCGGCGGCCATGCCCTCCAGGACTTGGCCGAGCCCCGCGCCCAGCGGCCAGGTGGCGCGCCCGGAAGGGGACGAAGCAATGTGTGCGGGAGGAAGGGACAAAACGGCTTGGAACCTCTTGACGGGGGGTGGATGGAGAGGGGAGCGGCCTAACTGGCCAGGGCCAACAGGCTTTCCGCCTTGACCAACAGCGCCTTGATCTGGTCGGGCAGGGCCAGGATCTGCTCGCGGGAGAAAGGCAGCTCCAGGATCGCGGTCTGGGGCGGCTCCACTCCCTTTTCGTCCATGCCGCCGCCGTGCCCGGCCTTGACGGCCAGGTAGTTGGCCAGGGACACCAGGTTGGTCACCGTACGGGGCCGGGCGGCCTTCTGGGGAGTGTGGTGGAAGATGATGCATTCCCGGATGGAAATGGGGAACTTCCACTTCTTGGCCATGAGCCCGCCCAACTGGGCGTGATCCACCCCCAGAACCTGCTTTTCCGCGTAAACCTCGTAGGCCCCTTCTTCGGCCACCAGCCGCTCGATCTCGTGGAAGCGCTGCTCCACGAACTCGCTCAAGACCAGCTTGCCCGCGTCGTGCAACAGGGCCCCGGTGTAGACGATCTGCACTTCCCCGAAGTTAATGAGCTGAGCCAGATGCTTGGCCACCAGGGCCGTGGCCATGGAATGCCGCCACAACTGTCCCCGGGCCAGGCGGTAGCCATTCTGGCCCTCCTGGAAAAACTGGCTGATGCCCGAGGACAGCACCACGTCCAACAGGTTGTTGACCCCGATCAGGGGAATGGCCTGGGTCAGGGAAGCGGCCTTGTTCCGGAGCCCGAAGAAAGGGGAGTTGCAGACCCGGAGCACATTGGCGGTGATGCCCGGGTCCAGGCTGACCACTTTCACCAGCTTTTCCATGGAAAAGTCAGGATCACTGGTCTGTTCCAACACAAAACGGGCCACCCCGGGCATGGCAGGCAGTCGTTCAATCTTGTCCAAGAGTTGGCGGATCAGTTTCATCTCACCAGACCAGTATAACAACTCGGGCGCCTTTCTCAATCAGGCAAGATTAATGTAACTGATGTTGCCCCCGGCGGCAAATGGCATTGGTGGGACAGGGGCCCGCCCTGCGGTATACTCGGATTTTCAGGCTGTTGACCAACAGCCTGCGACGGGCCAAGGCCCCCCCAAACCAGCCTGCGGCAGGTTTGGGGAACCTGGGGGATGGCCCGCCGCTTTTCGGATAATATTGAAAATCATCCGGAAAGCGTGCAACTTGGCAGAATTACGGCCTCCCAGCAAATTTGGTTTGCTGGGGTGTGAGTGCGTTTTTGCCAGGTTGCGGCTGAAAAAGGCCAGGACGGCCTTTTCAGCAATCTTTTTGGGCCGCTTTACCACGGGCCGTTGCCTGGGGAGAGAATTTTGTCTGGCACCTTGCTCATCGATGGCGCGGGCACCGCCCGCAACCAAGCATTCTACACCGCCTTGGCCCTGGCCCTGGTCAGCGGCCAGGAGGTGGCTTTCCGCGGCCTGGTGGACGAGGAGAACCGCCCCCGGCCCGGCCTGGGCCCCGGGGGGGAGACCGCCCTGCTGACCGCCGCCCGCCTCTCCCAGGGTGAGTTCGAGGGAGAACTGGACGATGAGGAGGCCTTCTTGCGCCCGGGCAAGGTGATCCCCCAGGAGTTCACTTTCGACGTGGCCCTGCAACGGCCCTCGGCCGCGCCCCTGGCCCCCATCCTGGGCCTGGCGCTCCCGGCCCTGTGCCTGGCGGGCGGGGAGAGCAACCTGGTGGGCATCGGCGGCACCCACATTCCCTGGTCCACCACCAGCGATGAGCTGACCCACGTGCACCTGCCTCTGTGGCGGCGCCTGGGGCTCCGGGTGGACTACACCGAGGTGGTGCCGGGCTTCCTGCCCAGGGGCCGCGGCGAGGCCGCCCTCCGGGTCTTGGCCGGGCCCCTGCCCGCCCGGGTGGAGGCCGAGAACCCCTTCCGGCCCGCCCGGGCCGGGGTGGAGGTGCTCTCGGCCGGCCTGCCGGTGCACCTGTCGGAGCAGGCCCTGGAAGGGGCCCTGGGGCGGCTGGAGTTGCACGGGCTCAAGGCCCAAGGGCGCATCCGCCGGGCGCGGGGCGCGGTGGGCATGGCCGTGCTGGCCTGGGCCGAGGATACCCGGGGCGTCCGGGTGGGTTATTCCGCCCTGGGGCGGCGGGGCGGGCGGCCGGACGCGGTGGCCATCGAAGCGGTGGAGGCCTTGAGCACCTTCCTGCACAGCGGCGCCGGCTTCCCGGCCAACCTGGCCGCGGATCTCTTGCCGCTGTTGCTCCTGGCCGCCGGGGTCAGCCGCCTGGCGGTGGACAAGATCACCCCCCGGCTCAAGGCGGCGGCCCGCGCCGCCCGGGCCTTCTTTCCCGGGGCGGTGAAGCTGGAGGAGCCGGGCCGGCCCGGCGAACCGGCCGGCCTGGTGGTGCGGGGCCGGGGCCTGGAATTGGGCAAGGCCACGGCAGGCTCGGGCGCTTCCGGCCGGCCTGCCGCGGAACGCACGGAAAAAGCCACTTGATATTATGGGCTTGCCTAATTAGAGTGTGTTTGGAGCAGGCGAGAGGCTCCGTTAATCCTGAACCCGGCCTGTCCGGGGGAGCTGGACGCGCCTAAATACTGGCTGGCGGCGGAAACCGGGGGCGGGGTGCCAGGGACTCACGCCCTCTCGGGAGAAGGCGGCTTGGATCGGCGGCGACTCGTATTTTTTTTATGGTGGCTGACCGGCGCCCTCTGCGGGCTCTTGGCCATGGCTTGGCACAGCGGCTGGCTGACCCTGCAATGGGGACACCTGGCGGTTTCCGCCACGGACAAACAAGAGGCCCAACAGGACCTGAACCTGCTTCTGCGGGATTTCGCCGCGGAAAAATCCCCCAAAGCCCTGACCCTGGACCGCGTGGAAGGCCTGGCTCCCGGCCTGGAGTTGTGGTACGCCAACCTGGGCGACAACCAGGGGCTCTTGCGGGTGGCCGCGGTGGACGGCGGGCGTTATCTCATCACCGGCAACATCTTTGCCAAGGGGCCCCAGGGCTATCACCGGTTGGAAACCACTCCCTCCGAGACCCCGCCGCCCAAGCCTCTGGACCTCGCGGCGGTGACCCACGATCCCCGGGATCTGGTGAACCAGAACACCGAGGGCCCCGCCCTGGTGGAGTACATGTCGCTACGCTGCCCGGCCTGCAGCCAGCTCACCCCGGTGGTGGAGAAGATCAGCCAGGAGGGCGCCGCGGTCTACAGCAAGGTCATCGTGGAACCGGACGACGCCCCGGCCGCCCTGGCTTGGGCCGTGCTGCACCGGGTGGCCCAGGTGGCCCCGGCCGACTACTTCCCTCTCCGGCACATTTTGGCCAATCTCCTGCAAGGCGGAGCCGGGGAGAAGGACCTGCGGTCCACCCTGGAATTCATGGCGGCCAAGACCGCACCAGGGCCGCTGAAGGAAGCGCTCGTGGCCACGCCCACCCCCGAGGACCGCAAGATCATGCAACGGCAGATGGCCGAGTCCAAGGCGGTGGGGGTTTACTACACCCCCACTTACCTGGCCCAGGGCAAAGAGGTGAAGCCCACCTCGCCGGACCAGCTCCTGCAGGAGTTGCGCGCGGCCCTGGGGCTGACCAAGGCTGCGATCACCGGCCCGACTTCCGGTCCGACGCCCGGCCCGCCGCCCGGCCCCACCCCGGGGCCGACGCCGGGTCCGACGCCGGCGGATCACTAGGAGAGAGACGGCATGACCCTACGCCGCGTCATCGCGACCCTGGCCTGTCTGGCCGGTTTGGGGGCCAGCGTGGTTCTGTTTTTGGGCGCGGGAGAGCCCGGGACCTGGGCCTGCCCCCGGGGGGACTGCCTGGAAGTGCTGCGCTCGCCCCTGGCCAGCTTCCTGGGCATCGAGTTGAGCCGCTGGGGCGTGTTTTACTGGGGAGTTTCGCTCCTCCTGGTGCTGGCCGCGCCCCGCTCCGGCCTCACCGCCTTTCTGGCGGCCGCGGGAGGGGTGTTCTCCCTGGGGCTCCTATGGTCCCAGTACCAGGGCCCGGCCTTCTGCCTCTGGTGCGGAGTGTCCGGCCTGGCCGCCGTGGTGTTCGCCTTGTGCGCCCTCGCGCCCCTGGCCGCTCCCCGGAGCGGGACTCTCTGACCCCCCGTCCTGCCCTTCCCTGCGGAAAGCCGACCCATGCCCTCTGAGGAATCTTCCCCACCCCGGCCCTCCCGCCGCTGGAAAACCCTGGCCTCGGCCGCCCTGGGCCTGGGATTCACCGCGCTTTTGTTCGTATACCTGGCCCGGAATACCACCTGGGCCGATTGGCGCGGGCTGTACCTGGGGCTGCGGGCCGATTATTTCCTGCTCTATCTGGCGCTCTTTGCGGCCACCATGCTCTTGAAGGCCGTGCGCTACCGCGTGCTGTTGCAGGCCGGCGACCAAGCCGGCCCCGGGGTGGGAGATCTGTTGGTGGTGAGCCTGGCCACCAACCTGTTCGTGGACCTTCTGCCGGCCCGGAGCGGCAGCCTGTCCTATATCCTTTTCCTGAACCGCCGCCTCGACGTGGACCTGCCCTCCTGCGTTTCCTCCTTTGCCTTTGCCTTCATTTTCGACGTGGTGGGCATCCTGCCCTTGTTGTTCACGGCCATCCTCCTGGCCGGGGGGCCGGCGGACCGGCCCAGCGGAGCCTTGTGGGCGGCTTTGGCCGTGCTGGCGGTGGCGGCCTTGTTGGCCCTGTTCCTGCTGGATCGGGTCATGGCCTGGGCCGCCCGCCTGGCCGCCCGCTGGGCGCCCCAGGGTCCGGGCCGCCTGGCCGGGCTGTGGCGCCGGGGGGTGGAGGAGCTCTCCGGCATGGCCGCCGAGGTGACCCGCATCAAGGGGCGCCGGGTCTACGGCCGCCTCTTGGGGCTGTCGGTGCTCTTGCGCTTGGCCAAGTACCTGTCCCTGTTCATCCTGGTCCAGGCCCTGGCCGCGGCCTGGGACCCGGCCGTGGGGCAGCGGCTCACCTTCCCCCTGGTGTTTTTCGCCCTGGTGGCGGCGGAAACCACGGCCAGCCTGCCCATTTCCGGCATCGCCGGCTTTGGGGCCTATGAAGGGGTGATGAGCGCCACCCTGTTGTGGGCCGGGCTGGCTGACAACCAGGCCGCGGCCCTGCCCTTTGCCCTGCATCTCTTGACCCAGACCATCGACTACTCGGCCGGCGGCCTGGCCCTCCTATATCTCCTGACCTCCCGGCGTTACCGGAAATCCTGAACCGGAGTGCGGACTGGCCGGACGATGCTGGATGGGATCCCGGTTCGGGGCCGAGGCACGGCAATTGCGAAATCAACTAAAAATGAACAGTGAGTTACGTCACCCTCCCGTGGTTGACTGTGTACCATCGGCCTCGTGTGGGCCATGAATACACCCCAAGCGAGAGCATTGCACGGGGCGTATTCATGGCCCACTTAGTCCCGAGCCTGAAAGGCGAACGATTTGTGAGCCTTGGTAATCTACTGGGCCCCCAGCAAGCTTTGCTTGCCGGGGTTTGATCGCGCTTTTACCAAGGTTCCAAGATGCACGGTGCAGGACGCACCGTGCATCACCCTCAGGACGCATCGTGCATCGCTCTCGGATCGTTCCGCCCCCCGGGACACCGGTCCCCCGGGCCGGGATTGGCCTCAGCCCCGCGTCCCGGCGCCCGGAAGACCCATGCGGCGCTTTTAGCCTTTATTTCCCCAGGTTATCCGAAACATTCCCCTCCACCCCGCCTTGGCCTTGGTTTGCATATATCTTGCAAGTAATTCCTGCAACCTGCTCATACCGCCCTTGCAGAGCGGCCAACCCTGGGATGGGTGGCGAAATGAACCGTAAAGCCAAAGTCTGCCTGCATGTGCCGCCCGGCTCCGCGGCGGCCGGACGCCTGAAGTCCGCCCTGGCATCCCTGGGCCCGGACTATACCTGGGAGGTAACAGAAACCCTGGCCCAGCTTCAGGATTGCCTGATGCGGACTTCCCCGCGTCCCTCCCTCGCGGTGCTCCTGGTGCAGGATGGGGAGCACCTGGCCCGCCTGGCCGGGCTCGCTTCCTTGTGGGAGGACCTGCGCCTGATCATGGTGCTGCCGGAGTTCGGCCCCGGGACCTTGAAGCTGGCCCATCGCCTGGGGCCCCGCTTCATCACCCATATGCAAAGCGATTTCTCGGATGTGCGGGAAGTGGTGGCTAAAATGGCCGCCTTGTCCCGGGCGGAGCTTCGCCAGCCGGCCTGAGGGCGCCCGGCGGAGCGACCCGCCGCCGGCCGGAACCCTCGGGCCGGACGCGCAGAGGCCCGCCGCCCTGGGAGGGCTGGATTCCTCCCAGGGGACAGGCTTGAGATTTGTTCAGGCTGAGCTGGTAGGCCGGCCGATCAAGTACGCAGATTGATGGCGGTCTTCAACATCTCGTCGCTGGTGTTGATGACCTTGGTGTTGGCCTGGAAGGCCCGCTGGTAGATGATCATGTTCACGAACTCCGAGGCCATGTCCACGTTGGAGTTCTCCAGGGTGCCGGAACGGATGCTGCCCAGAGCCAGGGTCTGATCCCCGGGCTGCCCAAACTTGGCCTCCCCCGATGCCGGGGTGGCCGACCACAGGTTGGAGCCTTCCCGGGCCAGGTTGGCCGGGCTGTTGAAGGTGGCCAAACTCAAAGCGCCTACGTCCTGGGTCACCCCGTTGCTGAAGGTGGCCACCAAGTATCCCTCGTCATCCACGTCCAGGCTGGACAGCGTGCCCTCGGGATAGCCGTCCTGGTCCAGGTTGAACAGGGCGTAGTCCTGGGCTATCTGGGTGCTGGCCCCGTCCGGGTCCCCGTACTCGAAGGTCACGTTCTGGTTGCCGCCGGCGCCGAAGTTCCAGTTCATGGCCACCTGGGTCCCGGTGAGCCCGGGGTACTGCTCGTCCAGGGTGAAACCGGCGAAATCATAGCCCAGGCCGCCGCCCAGGCTGTTGGCCGAGTCGACGGTCACCGGGTCGTAGGGCGAGGCGGCGCGGCTGAGCTGCAGGCTCACCCCCCCGCCAGCCGGGTTGTTGCCCACCGTGGCCTGCACGTCGTGGGTGGCGGTGCCGTCCAGGCCATTGGCCAGGTTGCCGCCGCTCACCGCCATCCCGGCGCCGCTGGCGGCCAGGGTCACCTGATTGCCGGCCTGCCCCACCTGATTGTAGCTCAGGTACACACTGCCGCCGTTGGTGGTGGCCGTGAGGTTGGACCCGCTGCCCGCGATGAGGGCGGCCAGGGATGCGGCGTCTGTAAAGCCATTGGTGGCCGGCGGCGGGGTGGCCGGATCGCCGTCGTCGTAGAAGTACTGCACCCCGTCCACGGTGACCGAGGCGCCGTCGGCCAGGGTGGCCGCGTCCAGGTTGATGGTCCCGGTGGCCGCTTGGCCGCTGTTGATCAGGGCGGCCACGTCGGTCAGCGAGTTGAAATTCAGGGTCGCCCCGGTGGCGCTCACGTCCAGGGGCCCGGCCCCGCTCTCGGCATAGAGGGACACCGCGCCGCCGGTGGCCACGGCGTAGGCGCCCAGACCCGCCGCGGCGTTGATCTGGTCCGAGAGCTGGGTGGCCGCCTGCGCCGCGGTGAGCCCGGCCGGTACGCTGAAATTGGACCCGCCCAGGGTAAGGTTGGCGGCCGCGCCGGCCCCGGCGGTGAAGTCCACCGAGGCCGAGGAGGTAAGGGTCTCCGCCCCGCCCTGCCCGGTGAAGCTGAAGGTCTCGCCGATCCGGTTGCTGGCCGTGTCCAGGGCCGTGCCCAAGATGGCGTTGGAGTTGTAGGTGGAGGTCATGGCCGCCTGGCCGGTGGTGGACAACCCCAGGAGCTGGCCGTCCGAGTCGAAGTGCATATAGAACTGGTTGTTGCCCGCGGGGGCCACGTAGTTGCCGTCCACCAGTTCGAAGGTCTGAGCCTTCCAGGTGCGGCTCGCCGGGCTCATGCGCTGGTAAAAGGTCACCAGGTTGTGCTCATCGCCGCCCGCGTCATAGGCCGGCGCGCTCACGGAATAATTGTAGGTGGCCGCGTCCGTGGGGTCGATGGCCGTGCTCTGGTCAAAGCTCTGGGTGTCCGCGGCGTCCAGGTTCACGCCCACGGAGATCTGGTTGGTGGTGGACATGATGGTGCTGTTCAGGGGCACGGTGACGTCGCCCATGGCCCCCGCCGGCGTGCCGCCGGTCACGCCCCACCCTTGGACCCGATAGCCTTCCTGATTGACCAGATAGCCGTCCTTGTCCACCAGGAACTGGCCGGCCCGGGTGTAGTACTGGGCCGTGGAATCGGGTGCGCTCACCACGAAAAAGCCGCCGCCGTCGATGGCCAAGTCCAGGGGGTTGTCGGTGACCTCGAAGGAGCCCTGGGTCATGATGTTGGCCGCCTGCATGGTGGAGCCGTAACCCTTGTCCGAAATCTGGGGTTGGCCGGTGGCCGCGCCGCCGCCCATGGTTTCGTACAAGACGTCGCTGAACTCCGCCCTGGTGCCCTTGTAGCCCACGGTGCTCACGTTGGCCAGGTTGTCCGACACGGACCCCAGACCATTGGTGTAGCTTTTTATGCCGGAGACCCCGTTGAAAAGCGAAGTCAACATGCCGCACGTCCTTTCCCGGCTCCTGAGGGGAGAGTGATGCACGGCACGTCGTACATCGCCCCCCCGGAGCCTGGTTCGCTCGGGGATATGGGATGCAACAAAAATGCCACTCGGCGGCGGGGATTTGCCTCGTATTTTTTGATTTAATATCGGTAAGTTAGTCTGGAAGCCCTGGGAGGGGGCCCAGGGGAAGCCGGCAGAATGTACCGCCTGGGGCTGGAGCAGCCGGCAGCTTCGTCTCGGTGGGATCAGGCGGGCGGCCATTTGTCTTTCTTGCCCTGGCGGCCGATTGCGCTATTATAGGTGACCCTTTGCTATGGTGCGGTGACCCGCCCTCAACCTCAACACACCTCTTGCCGGAGAGGACTGCCATGACGAAGTTACACCGAAAAATCCCCCTTTTGCTTTTGACCCTCCTCTTGGTGGGCGCTTGCGGTGGCGGGGGCGACAGCGGCGGCGGCACCTGCTGGGAGGCCGCGGATCTGGCCGGGGCCTGGCAGGTGGCCGAGGGCAACTATCCCGGCGAGATCATCTTTGACGCCCAGGGAAACATCATCTACGCCACCCGGACCTTCACCTTCATGGAGGGCCGCCACGTCACGGTGGACTGCAACGGCGATATCAACGGTGACTACCGGGGGGAGATCATGAGCAGCGACCGCATCCAGTTGAACAACTTCACCTGGGCTAAACGTTAGCCGGTCTCCTTGGTGCATCCGGCGAGGGCCGGCGGGCCGCGGCCGGCCTCCGGCCCTCCCGCGTTGACCACCAGCCGCAACCTCCCGCTTCCACCCCCCAACCCGGCCAGCGCCTGCTCCCGCGGGCGCCCCGCCGCAGATGCCGCCGTCCCCCAGGGGCTCCAGATTCAGCCCTCCTGGCCGCCTCGACCGCCCTGGGGACCCCCGCCAGCCCCTCCGGCCGGCTTTGCGCCCGCCCCCTCGTTATACCTTGACGGGCCGTTCATAGATTTTCTACCTTAGGTTTTGGGTCTTAAACTTGTACCGGAGGCGCCGATGGACTTCGAACTATCCATGGAGCAGGAAATTCTGCGCAATACCGTGCGGAACTTCGCGGAAAAGACCATCAAACCCGTGGCCCGCCAATTGGACGCCCGGGAAGAATTCAGCCTGGACACCCTGGGGGCCATGGGCGAGCTGGGGCTGTTCGGCATGGTGGTGAGCGAAGCCTACGGCGGACAAGGCATGGACTATATCTCCTACATCATCGCGGTAGAGGAGATCGCCCGGGTGGACGGCAGCCACGCCGCCACCGTGGCCGCCGGCAACTCTCTGGGTATAGGACCTCTTTATTATTACGGAAGTGAGGAGCAGAAACAGAAATACCTGCCCGACCTCTGCACCGGCCAAAAGCTCTGGGGCTTCGGGCTCACCGAGCCCAACGCCGGCAGCGACGCCGGCGGCGCCCAAACCACCGCCGTGTTGGACGGCGACGAATGGGTGATCAACGGCTCCAAGATCTTCATCACCAACGCCAGCACCCCGGTGACCGCCGGCGTGACGGTGATGGCCAGGACCGGCCCCCGCGACAGCGCCCGGCCGGAGCTTTCCTGCATCCTGGTGGAGGCCGGCACCCCGGGCTTCGAGGCCCGGCCCATGCACGGCAAGATGATGTGGCGCTCCTCCAACACCTCGGAGCTGTACTTCGACGACTGCCGGGTGCCCAAGGAAAACCTCCTGGGCGAGCGGGGCAAAGGGTTCCACCAAATGCTCGAAACCCTGGACGCGGGCCGGCTTTCCATCGGGGCCATGGGGGTGGGCGGCGCCCAGGGCGCCTTTGACCTGGCCTTGAAATACGGCCGGGAACGCCAGCAGTTCGGCAAGCCCATCAGCTCTTTTCAAGTAAACGCTTTCAAGCTGGCGGACATGGCCATGGAGATCGAGGCCGCCCGCCTGATCCTCTACAAGGCCTGCTGGCTCAAGGACAACCACAAGAATTTCAGCAAGTCCGCCGCCATGGGCAAGCTATATGCCTCGGAGGTCATGGGCCGGGTAGTCGACGCCGCCGTGCAACTGCACGGCGGTTATGGTTTGATGCAGGAGTACGACGTGGAGCGCTTCTACCGCGACCAGAAGCTCCTGACCATTGGCGAAGGCACCAGCGAAATCCAACGTCTGGTCATCGCGCGGCTCATCGGCGCCATCTAGCCCGCGGGGAAGGCGGTTCTCCGGCCGTTCCGGCCCGCGGGACGGCCGGACCCGGACCTTCCCCCGAGGGGGCGGGGCGAGGGCGGGGGAGCGGTGGCGGCAGCCCGGGGCCACGTCCCCGCCTCGCCGGGCGCGGGGTGGTCCCCCTGTGGTCTCCCCGGGCGCGGCCGGAGGCGGGCTCGGGGCGCCCCACCCACCCGCGTGATCTCCGGCCCGGCCAGTTTGTCGGCGCCGGAGCCTCTCAGTTTGGAAACATTCCCATCTGCCTGGACTAGTCTCAAAAATATGCCGCCCTGGGGGGCGGACCCGGCGGCATTTCTCAACCTTCTTTTCACATGTTTGGAATATTTCGTTGACACGTATTTCACTAGGTCATTATTCTGGAAACTGAGGTGGTTGCCCAGCGGAAGAGGCAAAACGTCCCCAGGTTGCGCAACACCCCACACCCGGGAGCGGGAAACCGGTGGCCCCGCCGGAAAGGCCCCGGATATTCGTCCCGGTTCAGAGGCCGGTGCCACCGGAAGTTGCCCCTCCGGAGGGTGCCGGCCCGTCCCGTGATGCGCTGTTGCGTTTGACGGACGGCGGCCAACCAGCCAGGCAGAGGCGCCCAGGCCCTATTTCCAACCAGCCCCGGGCTGGTTGGGGGCTCCGCGGGGAAGAGCGCTCCAGGTTGCGCCGCTTGGGCCACGCAGGCAATTTCGTAATATTGTTTGGATTTGGCCAAGGACGGCCATTTTCCATACCCAGCTAGCAAGGGTTGGCAGGAAGCCTCCAGGACGTGGCTCACGTTGGGACGACCCCGGGAAAACGGGGCCGGGCTCGGGCCCCTGACCCAACCCCATACTGCCTCGGTAGGGGTGATCTTCTCGCCGCGCCCACCCCCCGCCGTCCAAGGAGCCTCTCCGTGCAAGTTCCCAATATGAACGAAGGCCTCGGTTTGGCGGCCCAGTACCAACCCAAGGTGGTGGTGGTCGATGACGAACCCTTCGTCCTGGGCCCCATGGCGGGCTACCTGAGCCACACCTTCGCGGTCAGCGCTTTCAGCGATCCGGCCAAGGCCCTGCAGCATCTGGAGCATTGCGACGCCGACTTGGTCATCGCCGATTACGCCATGCCCCAAATGGACGGCTACACCTTCATCACCCGGGCCCGCCGCCTGCAACCCTGGGTGCGCACCATGATGATCAGCGGCCAGTACTTCCTGGAAAGCGGCATGGACAGCAGCGACGCCTCCACCGTGGTGGACGCCTTCATCACCAAGACCGCGGGCATGGCCTCCCTGGAGTCGTGCTGTAGGCGGTTATTGGGGGTGTAGGGGGCGGGAGCCGAATCCCCCTCCCGGCTGGAAGGCCAAGGGCCAGCGGCGGGAGGGGCGGTGGCTGACTCGGCCGCGCACCACGCCGGAAATCTCTTACAACCTCTTGGTATCCAAAACAAAATCAGCAACCAGTGCGGGAGGGCGCGACTGCGGCCCGGCAAGCCGGAAGTGTCTCTGCCCCGTTGGAACCGGCCACCGGCCACCTCCCCATCTTACCAGCCTTCTCAGTCACCATTTTTCCTCGCCCAACCCTCTGGCTGCTTGCCTCCAGATCTTCGCTACACTTGGGGAATAGGTGGCAGGTTTGGCGGCAGCCGACCCCCTGGCAGGTGGAACATTTTCCTTTGGTCAAAATAGGCCACGCCACTTGCCGTCCAGCCCGCCCCCTTCAGTCGTCCAGGAACTCGCTCACCAAGCGGTTGGCGGCCTTGAGCCGGTGCAGCAGACGATCACAATGGCGGATGCGGCCGACGGAGTGCAGGATCAGATAGCAGGCGAACAGAAAGAGCAGGCCATTGACCACCAGGAACGGAATGGCCAGGTGGGGCACCTCCAGCAGGGCGTAAGAGCGCGAGGAGACGATCAGCAGGGCCAGGATGGCCAACTGGGCCAGCAGGATGAAGATGCCGGTACGCACCACCATCAGGGCGGTGGTCTTCTCTTCCAATAACAGCTTGATCTCGTCGATCAGCAGCAGCGTGGGCTGGCCCGAGCCCTCCGGGCGGCGAATTTCCGGCATGCTGACGGCCTCCGGCTTGAGGTTGTTCACCACACTTGCATGATAATGCGCACCCCCACCAGGCCCAGGGCCAAGGCCAGGCTGCGGATGATCCAGCCGCCCTTCAGGTGGTTGGAGAGCAGCGCGCCCAGCTGGGCCCCGGCCACCACCCCGATGGCCAGGGAGATCATGTGGTGGGTGCCGTGGGCAAAGGAGCTCTCCAGCACGTGCACCAAGGTGCCGGTCAGGGCCATCACCACCAGGATGAAATGGGAGGTGGCCGTGGCCACGTGCACCGGGAAGCCCAGCAAGTAGACCAGGGCCGGCACGTGGATGATTCCCCCGCCGATGCCCAGGAAGCTGGAGAGATAGCCCACCCCCAGGCTGATCCCCACCCCCAGCACTGGATTGAAGGCATAGTCAAAGGCCTGGCCGTCGGCCTCCACCAGATGGCGGGCGGTCAGGTGACCGTTGTGGGCCGCGGGGTGGTTGTGGGCCTGCCTGGGTTTGAAGGCCAAAAGGGCCGCGCCCGCCACCAGCAGCACCCCGAAGATGACGTCAAAGAGCCGGCGCGGGACCAGGCTGGTGTTCAGGGCCCCCAGCACTGCGCCGGGGATGGTGGCCAGGGCGAAGAGCAGGCCCGAGCGGTAGTCGATGCGCCGCATGCGGGCATAGGCCTCGGAACCCGACAGGGCGTTGAGAAAGACCACCGCCAGGGAGATGCTGGTGATGTTCTCCGGCGATTCGTGGGGGTAAAGCAGCAGCAGCACCGGCATCAGCACGAAGCCGCCGCCGGCCCCAATCAGGGTGCCGAAGGCCCCCACCCCCAGACCCAGGGCCATGAAGCCCAGGTAGATTTCGGGATTCCAGGCAGTCATCCTTGCTGATCCTCGCGGCGGCCGGGGCAAGCACCGGGACGCTCTCTCTTAGTTAAGTATGGTAGGCCGGGGCGGCCGGTGGTTCAAGGGCGGGCAGGCCGTAATGACCAGATTCCGTATTCTTAGACCCCCAACCATGGACAACGGCTACGGCGCGGATAAATCTGGCGATCAGCTTGGGCTCCCATCCGGCAGGGGGCGGGGGCAAGGATCAACGAAGGCCGCGGTTCAGCGGCCCAGGAGCAAGCCAAGGTTGGTGGACGGCTACGCCTCCATCACCAAGGCACGCCGCCTGCTCCCCTGGGTGCGCACCGTGATGATCAGCGGCCAGAATGTGCCGGAAAGCGTGGTGGATAGCTGTGACGCATCCACCGTGGTGGACGCTTGCGGCACCAAGACCGCGGGCATGGCCTCCCTGGAGTCCTGGTGTAGGCGTTTGCTGGGGGTGTAGGGCGCGGGAGCCGAGCTACCTCGCATGTACGAAAGTCCGGCAGCGAGGAGCGGCGGGGCACTGCTGCCGCTTCCCACAATAGATACTCCTACCTAAGATTTCCCATCCAGGGGAGCGCAGACTGCCCCCTAACTCTCTCAATTTCCAATTCAAGGCCTATTGCTGGACGATCATTTCTGCCTCTAGGGGCGCAAGAAAGGGGACAAGAGGTGGGAGAGATGCAGCCGGAACAGTAAGTTGACTTTGTCACTTTCAATACGAAGCTACTCCACCAAGGACGCAACAGGAAAGAGAGGGCCCCCTTCCAGACTTTCTCAGATGGCCTAAAAGACTAGAATCCGGAACCAGAAAAGTCCGATACTAAATAGGCTGCCCAAACGCACCCGGTAGGATTCTACTGTCAGACGAATATCTTCACAGTACAGGAAAAATGTTATTTAGCTAAACGTAGAGGGGGTATTTCGGGTGAGTCATTGGTATCAGCCTGAACGGAATACCATTTCACACGTGTCCCCCTCGACAAAAGAGCTATCTCAGTTTCTACAATTGGCTCACCGCTTGCAATAATTTTAATGGCTTCTGGTATGTTTACGTGTTTTATCAACTCATCAGTACCGACAACTATGAAGGAATGATCATCGCAATGCTTTTTTTCAAATTTCTCAGTTCCTTTTTTTATGCGACTGAAATGCTCCCAAAACCTTTCCCCATTTACCTCGGTTCCTGGTTCGGCTCTATAAACTTCGGTACCAACAAATGAGCAAGGTATTAAATACATTCTTACCTTGAAATCCTTAAAACATTTGGCAGCATCCATGATATTTTCATACAATCTAACCATATAATCTCTGGCAAATTTTCCAGAAAAAAACACATGTTTTTCGTCGTTAAAAGAGAATTTATCTCCGTTCCAACAGTAGATTTCACAATCATTTTTTCTGGCTAGGATTGTAATTGTGTTGACTATTTGGTTGATAGTCATTTTAAACCTACGCGTGGTTTCCCTTGTGGCATCAACTGGCTTACCTATTTTGCCAGATTTTGTTGCAGTCGAGTCTACGATATCATACCACAATAGATATTGGTATTTATGTCTATTGACAAATTTTCCATAGTCCCTAGTCGTAGAATCTATAATTTGTGCCATACCCAATACTCTAGGCAAAAATCCATGTAATTTGGCAACCGCATAATTATAAATATCTTCTGGTTTTACCGAATAAATATCTTCCCTTATGAGTTGTTCAAATCTATCTTGTATCTTATCTGTTATTGCTTTTTTCTTAAAACCCATTTCCAGAAAATCTTGATTAAATTTCACCATTTTACTAACAACCAGTTTCGCCTTAAAGACAGCATCGTCTTTTTTATTATGACTACCCAGAGTCAAGGCAATTTCTAGCATATATATGTATGTAGATAATTCCCATATTATCAATGAGGCTTCATTTATTATCTGATTAAAATATACTCGTTCGTCAGTCAGCTCATTATCGAGGAGGTCTATAAAATAACTTTTCCACTTTCGAGCAATAAAATCATTGCCGAAAAGCTCACACAGGTGATCAACACCAGTTAAGACAACTTCTCGAAGTTGGCCTTTTATATAGGCAATTATTTTCATTCTTGAAGATTGTACTGTTTCATATCCCGTGCTGCCCCTCAGCTCTTTTAATATAGGCTGAACTGTCCCAGTTTTTCCCCATATTATCTTCTGACTCATTCTAGGCCATGAGTGATTAAAAAAATGCCCGGCAATAGACAACTCTGCAGAGATCGCAGCGGCCATATTTCTTGGAGGCCAGCATGTCGCCAAAGTAATCAAATCCGAATCCTCATATATGCCAACACGGTTATCGCCATCCTTGTTGGAAGCATGTTTTGGTGACCGCAGCTCTTTGGGGCGGTATAAATATGCTAAAATTGCACCTAGATCCCTAGCTTCTTCTGGTGCGTTCTTCGTAATATAATTGCCTTCGATCTTCTCTCCAAGGCCATAACCCTTATGGGGTACCTCAATTATGGCCTTTCTCTCCAGTAAATACGATGATAACCACACTTCATTGTCTGACCTGCTAGCGCTACCCCGAGACAGCACTGGGACGGCGCCTTTCAGATGGAAGCCTATTCTAGCAACACCATCGTAACCACTAACGCCAAATATAGGTTGAATAAACTGTTTTGCGATTCCAATTTTTATTAAAAAAACGATCAGTTTTTCTAATACCAACTTAGGTATAGTTGTACGCTGACTTGTTTTTAAAAAACTTTCAACCGCAGTATATGACAAAGAAAGTTCACCGTCAGAAAAAAGTACATCTTCTCCATATCTATAGCCTCTGTAGACAATTTTATTATGAATACATGAAACAGGTACTGCGACTCCGTAATCAACACATAAATCCAGAACAAGGCTAAACAGGTTCGCAAAACTATGAGAAGGTTTTTGTTTTAAAACAGCTGAAACGTGATCAACAAGGCATTGCCATGGTATGCCAATTTCGAGTCTATCTCTGTTAAAAATATCTCCCATTTCTTCTTCATAGTATTTTGAACCCAAATTTTTAGCTTTTTCTCTCGCCGGACCTTCCAACTTCTTATGCATCTTTATAAATATTTCAAAAAACAGCGCAACCAAATTACCAATCGATTCTTTCTCATGGTCGCCTTCAAATATTAAATTTATATCAGAGAGATCTTTACTCAAAATATTTTTTGCATTATCCTGGACCTCTACGGGCAGCAAATATGTTTTAATTGGATCTAGTTCGGCAACTTGCACAGGTGCTGGTTTAGAGGAAATAAATTGAGATATCCCTAACTGCAATTTTTCAAGACAGTCATGATTCCACGGCCCGAAAGAACGTTCGCAATGTATTAAATCAGAACGAAAAACTACTGAATGTCCAAGTGCATTCGAAAGACTATTCGTAAATATGTGCCCCAGAATAGTGCTAAAAATGTACTGTAATAGTCTTAGTTTTGCAAATGGTGTCCTCATAGAATAGAGTAAATCATAAAAATTGTGCCCTACGCTCTTTCCAACAGCACCCAAATAATATTCCAGATAATCGGAGAGACCCTTTTCGCTTAAAGGTTTTAATGTTACTATGGGCACTATTTTTGTCCAATATATATCTTTAATTGTCCTAGAAAAAGTTCTTACTTTTATTATATCGGAAAGGTTTAATATGTTGTTATCGATACCATTCAATTGACTATAGACAATATCTGTCGGGAAAAAGCTAAACAAGTGAACGCCATTCGTAGTCTGAAATTCAGATGATATGCGAATACTATTCCAATCGACGGAAGACAAAAACATGCTGCTATCCGGAATCCTAATTTTATAGGGATCGGAAATCGGAAAATCAACCAAGTAAGGCCTTGGCAACAAGGACATCGCCCGCACTTCCGAAGCACAAAATGTCATCATTTGATTGTGACTATATTCAAGAAAGTTTCTATCGGGTTTAATTAGCGCTCTGTTCCAGTTATCCACATCAACACACAACGTGGTTACTGACACATTTGTGCTAACACTATTTAACAATTTGTGCTTGGTTTTACCTAGTGTTGTACCGCAAATCAGAGTGTCATCAATCAACGCAATATTTTTGTTTTTCAAAACGTCCAAATTTATATCAAGGATTCTATCGCTTGCGATAATAATTTCAGAACTTGGCAATCCGATGGAAGTAAAAACATCATACAAACACAATGATTTTCTCGCCATAAAAATTAATATATCTGCATCAAGTTCGCTAATGTATTTCGTAAATTCAATCACAGCTCTAAGGGAAGAGGGGTCAAATTGATTTAAAATTAGCTTTTGGAGTGGCACGATAAGTCCTTTCAATTAGACGACACGAATGTTATTCACAGTTCAATCCTCACTATCAGGTTCTGACAAGCTTGTAATTTGGCTTTGAATCATTCAGCTAGAAGAAAACAGCCTATCTCAATCTCATTGTGGAACAGCCTAGCCTTAACCACATCACCAAAGGATCAATAATTAGTGAATCAGACGTATGTAACGGTATTCTAGGTACATCTCTCCGCAGGCCCAGGCTTGTCGGTATGCGCTACTCGCATATAACTTACGGTAATATTTGACTTAAATTGATTGCGGGCCAAGAAACTTGCCATGGCGTCCCCCCGGAAAAGCCTCGGTCCTAGTCCTACACAAATTAGTCCATTGGTCGTACCATAGTCAATACAGATTTACTTACACCGTGGCATCTCGTTTTCAGGCTTTGATTATAAACTTGCGTTCAGGAGGTATTACCTTTAATAACTAAGTAACCGGTCCATAATTAATAATTAGTCAACCAATTAGAAATATGGGTCTTTTGACCTTGCTTAGTTCTGTGAAACCCAACTATCGGGCTGTTCAGCATGAGATATCGATAAAGACATTCATCGCAAACTTAGCCCAGGGCAAAGTTTAAAGAGAACACATATCTCGAGAGGACATCTAAGCGTTAACTCGTAATAACAATGCGCAACCCGCTGTCAGGCTGAAGAATCTTTTATGGTGGATATTATGTCATATCAATAACCCGCTGAGACATAAGGTGATTTGCCGATCTCTCGGTTAGACCTTCCAAACTTCTGGAGCCAGCCTCCCCTCCCCCCCCCAAATAAAGCGGCGCGAGCCCTCAGGCCCGCGCCGCTGATCATCGCTCTCAACCGTTTCCCGCCGCGCCGTTACTTGTCCTGGCTGAAGATCACCGCCACGATGCGGCAGGGCTGGTCGCCGTGGGGGCGGACCAGGTGGGGCACGTTGGAATCATAATAGATGCTGTCCCCGGGGGTCAGCACCTCCCGGGCGTCCTCCACCAGGGCCTCCATCTCGCCTTCCAGCACGAAGATGAATTCCTGGCCCTCGTGGGCGGACGGCGGTACGTCCTCGTGCACGGGTTGCAGGGTCACCAGGAACGGCTCCATGGCCCGGTTGTTCTTGTGGGGGGCCAGGTGTTCGTAGGTGTAGCCGTACTTCGTGCCCCTTTGCGCGGCGAAGCGGCTCATGGCCTGGCGCTCGTCCGCCCGGACCACGGTGTAGGCGCGCTCCTCCCCGCTGGAGATGAGGGTGCCGAGCTTCATGTCCAGGGCCCGGCCCAGCTTGACCAGGGTGCCCAGGGGCGGGCTGGCGGTGTCGGCCTCGATCTCGGCCAGGACCTCCTCCGTGAGGCCGGTGCGCTGGGCCAAGTCGCCCAGGCTGAGGCCCTTTTCCTGCCGGAAGCGGGAGATCCGCTGGCCCAGGGGCGCCGCCGGGGCGGTGTCCTCCCGGGCTCCTCCCGCATGCTGGGCGACATCGTGCAGGAAAGCGGTCTCCCGTTCCGTGCTGATGCCTACCCGATCCCGTACCGCCTGTTGGTCATCCTGTGCCATCGCCAACCCTTCCTGCTCCAGCTCAGGCGGCTTGGCCGCGGATGAACTCGGAGCCTTTGTACAAGGCCTGGGTGTTGGCGGGGATAAGCTTGTGATAGCGCTGGTCCAGGGCCGTCGGCAGGCAGGAAATCACTTCCTCCACCGTCAGCGCGCTGCTGGCCTCCGCCACCGCACCCAGCATGACCATGTTGGCCAGGCGGGGATTGCCCACCTCCTGGGCCAACTCCATGCAAGGCACCATGCTCACCCGCCGGGCGGGAGTCGAGACGTACTGCGCCTCCACCAGGCTGGAATTGACGAACAAGTGCCCGTTTTTCTTGACGCGGGGCCCGAACTTCTCGGCCGAGGGCCGGTTCATGACCACCGCGGTCAGGGGTTTATGAATGATAGGCGAGCCCACGGGGCGATCGCTGATGACCACGGTGCAGTTGGCCGTGCCTCCGCGCATCTCCACCCCATAGACCGGCATGTAGGTGACCTCCTTGCCGGCCTCCATGGCCGCGTAGGCCAGGACATTACCCATGAGCATGACGCCCTGGCCGCCAAAGCCCGCAATGATGGTATCAAAATACATCCCTGTCGCGCTCCTCGTCAATCAGCGTAGCGGTCCTTGAATTGTCCCAGCGGAAAATAGGCGGCCATTTCGTTGCCCACCCGGCGGTTGGCTTCCAGGGCATCCATTTTCCAGTTGGTGGGGCAAGCCGAAAGGAACTCCACAAAGGCGAAGCCCCAACCGTTCACCTGGTACTCGAAGGCGCGGTGCAGAGCCTTCTTGGCCTTGTTCAAGTTCTTGATATCGTTGACAGCCACCCGAGCGGCGAAACCGGTGCCCTCCAAGGTGGCCAGCATCTCGCACATGCGGATGGGCAGGCCCGCCTCCTCGGCCTTGCGGCCATAGGGGCTGGTGGTGGTGACCTGGCCCTCCAGGGTGGTGGGGGCCATCTGGCCGCCGGTCATGCCGAACACCG
>JAHLLK010000093.1 GCA_020444165.1 Deltaproteobacteria bacterium
GATCGAGAACCGCCCGGACTGGTGCATCAGCCGCCAGCGCTCCTGGGGCGTGCCCATCATCGTGTTCAAGTGCGACTCCTGCGGGGAAAGCGTGCTCACCCCGGAGATGGCCCAGAAGGTGGTGGACTCCTTTGCCGCCGAAGGCGCCGACGCCTGGTTCGCCAAATCCGCGGCCGAGATCCTGGGCGAGCTGGCCGTGTGCCCCATCTGCGGCGGTGGCGAGCTGTCCAAGGAAGGCGACATCCTGGACGTGTGGTTCGATTCGGGCTGCAGCCAGGCCGCGGTGTTGGAAGAGCGGCCCGAGCTGACCTGGCCGGCGGACATGTACCTGGAAGGCTCCGACCAGCACCGCGGCTGGTTCCACAGCTCGCTCCTCTGCGCCATGGGCACCCGGGGCAAGGCCCCCTACCGGACCGTGCTCACCCACGGTTTCGTGGTGGACGGCGATGGTCGCAAGATGTCCAAGAGCCTGGGCAACGTCATCCCGCCCCAGAAGGTCATCGACCAGTACGGAGCCGAGATCCTGCGCCTCTGGGTGGCCGCCGAGGACTACACCGACGACATCCGCATCAGCCCGGACATCCTGAAGCAGTTGGCCGAGGCCTACCGCCGCATCCGCAACACCATGCGCTTCATGCTGGGCAACCTCTATGACTTCGACCCGGCCGCCCACCAGGCCGGCCTGGGCGGTCTCTCGGAGATGGACCGGGTGGTCCTGCACCGCCTGGAGGAGCTGAAGGCCCGCTGCAAGAAGGGCTACGAGGACTACTCCTTCCACACCGTGTTCCACGGCCTGCACAACTTCTGCGTGGTGGACCTCTCGGGCTTCTACCTGGACGTGATCAAGGACCGGCTCTACTGCTCGGCCCCGGGCGACGCCGTCCGCCGCCGCACCCAGAGCGTGCTCCACGCCATCCTGCACGCCATGGTGCGCCTGGCCGCGCCCATCATGTCCTTCACCGCCGAGGAGATCTGGCCCCTGGTGCCCGGCGCCGCGGACCAGGCGCCCAGCGTGCACCTGGCCCTCTTGCCCCAAGCCCGGGAGCAGTACCTGGACCCCGCCCTGGCCGCCCACTGGGAGCGCCTGTTGGAAGTGCGCTCCGAGGTGAACAAGGCCCTGGACCTGGCCCGCAAAAACAAAGTAGTCGGCAACTCCCTGGAAGCCCGCCTCACCCTGGCCGCCCCGCCGGAGCTGGCCGCCTTCCTGGCCGAAAACCAGGAACGCCTGGTGGAGGTGACCATGGTCAGCGAACTGAACCTGGTGGACCAGATCCCCTCCCCCACCCTGACCAGCGAGGCCGTGGCCGGCCTGGCCATCTTGGTGGAAGGGGCAGCCCACGAACGCTGCGAACGCTGCTGGACCCGCACCGCCACCGTGGGCCAAACCACCGAACACCCCGCCCTGTGCGAACGCTGCGCCGGGGTGGTGCAGCGGCTGGGTTAGGAAGCTTTGAAGAGTAGGAAATGTGGGGGAAGACCCCTTTTTGTGAACAAAAAGGGGTCTTCCCCCACACCCCCTTTCCCCAAAAAAACTTTAGGTTATTGAATAGGTTGTGCGGTGACTGTCTCTGATCAGGAATTTCGGTCCAAAAGGGAGAATTGGCTGAGAGTGACTAAGGCGCCCTTACTCCGACCGGCTCTCGGGCTGTAACCATGGGAGGACGCCTGGGACGCCTGGCCCTTTACGCCCTGGCCGTGGCCGGCCTGGACCAGCTCATCAAGGCCCTGGTGGTGGCCTATCTGCCGGCCGGCGGCCTCACCCTGCTGCCCGGCTTCGTGGACCTGGTCTTGGTGCACAACAAGGGCGCGGCCTTCGGCTTCCTGGCCGGCCTGGCCCACGGCCGCTGGCTCCTGGCCGGGGTGGGGGTGGTGGCCGTGGCGGTGATGCTGTGGCTGGCCCGGGGCCCCATGGGCGCGAACCCGGCCGCCCTTTTCTGCCTGGGTCTGGTGGGCGGCGGCACCCTGGGCAACCTGGTGGATCGCCTGCGCGTGGGCCGGGTGGTGGACTTCGTGTATCTGCACTGGCACGACCTCTACTGGCCCGCCTTCAACCTGGCCGATTCCTGCATCACCATTGGGGGCATCTGGCTGGCCTGGCTGCTGCTGCGGGGCAAGGCCTGAAGCCACGGGGTGGGGGGCGGCGATGGCCCGGCTACCCGCGCCAGCGGCCGGCTCTCCAGCCGGTTTCGGTTCCCTGGAGGGAGGCCGCCTCCGGCCACCCGTTTCCGTGGCTCAATCGGCATTTGCCGAGGGCCGGGGCACGTCCGAGCAGGGTCGGGAGTGTGAGCCCGGCCACCCGTTTCCGTGGCTCAATTGGCATTTGCCGAGGGCAACAAATGATGCCAAGCTTGGGGGCGGGGCTCCGGCGGGTTTGGCCGGAGCCGACAACCACCTTCCTGCCGGGGGTGAAAGCTACCTCATGTTCCCCATACTTGTGAAACTCGGTCCCCTGACCATCCACACCTACGGTTTCTTCCTGGCCCTGGGGGCCTTGGCCGGGCTGTATGTCCTGGGCCGGCTGGCCGCTTCCGCCGGGCTGGACCGCGAACGGGTGGGCAACCTGGCCATGTGGGGCCTGTTGACCGGCATCCTGGGCTCGCGGCTGTTCTACGTGTTCCTGGAGCCGGCCGAGTTCGTCCACGAGCCGTGGCGGATCTTCTATCTCTGGGAAGGCGGCCTGGTGTTCTACGGGGGCATCATCGGCGGCCTGGGCATGGTGCTCTTCCTGGCCTGGCGCTGGAAGATTCCCCTGATGACCCTGTTGGACTGCTTTGCCCCGGGCGTGGCCCTGGGCCAGTTCTTCGGCCGTCTGGGCTGTTTCTCGGCCGGGTGCTGCTTTGGCGAGCCCTGCGACCTGCCCTGGGCGGTGACCTTCACCGACCCCCACACCCTGGCCCCGCCTGGCGTGCCGCTCCACCCCACCCAGCTCTACACCGCCTTCACCCTGCTGGCCATTTTCTTGGTGCTGTTGTACCTGTGGCCGCGGCGCGGCCGGGCGGGACGGATTTTCTTCACCTATGGCTTGTTGCACGGCACGGCGCGGATTATTCTGGAACAGTTCCGGGCGGACTTCCGCGGCGCGGAGATTCTGGGACCCTTGACCCCCACCGCCCTGGTGGCCCTGGGCCTGGCCGTGTTGAGCGCCGTGGGCCTGATCTATCTGTCCCGCTCCCCCAAGTCGTGAGGAGGAAAAATTGCAATACCCCCCAGACCGGAAGTACCATCCCGAGCACATGTGGGTAAAAGTCGAGGACGGCGAAGCCCTGGTGGGGATCAGCGATTTCGCCCAGGACCAACTGGGCAAGGTGGTTTACGTGGACGTGCCCCAGCCCGGTGACGAGATCGCGGCGGGCCAGGAAATGGGCGCGGTGGAGTCGGCCAAGAGCGTCAGCGATTTGGTGGCGCCGGTGGACGGCCTGGTCCTCGCGGCCAACCAATCCCTGGGAGACCAACCCTCCCTCATCAACGAAGACCCCTACGGCCAAGGCTGGATCGCCCGGGTGAAGCTCACGGACCCCGGCCAACTGGACAGCCTTTTGGACGCCGCGGCCTACGGTTCCCGCCTGGCCTGAGGGCAGCGCCACCCGGCGGCGGCCGGGGGCCGCGGTCTCTGGCGGCCAAACCCTGGCGGCCGACCCCCGGGGAATGCTATAGTTAGCCACCTGCCGGGACAGACGTGCCAAAGGGTGGACTTCCTTGCTGAATAACGCATCAAGCCCCAGGGGCGTCACCTCCGCCGTCCCCGCGGGGGTGGGGAGCGGTTCCGCTCCCGCCGTGGCCGTCCTGGATCGTTCGCTCCGCTTTATCCTGGTCAATGAAGAATTCGCCGCCCTGTCGGGCCGGCCCGCCCCGGACCACCTGGGCGCGACCCTGGCCGAGGTGCTGCCCGGCCTGGCCGGACGCCTCACCGTGGCGGCCGAGGATCCGGCCAGCGGCGCGAGCGTGTTTTCCGGCTCCTGGGACACCCAGGCGGTGATCCATTTGCCGGCCGGCCGCCGGCTGTTGGCCGTGTCCTTCCGCCCCCTGGTGGGCGAGGGCGGCGGGGCGGCGGCGGTGGGGCTGACCCTCCGCGACCTGGGCGCCCCGGAACCGGAGAGCCCCAACCCCGGCCGGGACCTGGACTTCCAGGCCATTGTGGATAACGCCCGGGAGGGCGTGGCGGTGGCCCAGGATGGGGTGGTCCGTTACGTGAACCAGGTGGTGGAGACCCACATCGGCTATGCCAAGGAGCAGTTGGTGGGCCGGGAATTCGCCCACCTCCTGCATCCCAGCGACCGCGAGATGATCATGGAGCGCCACGGCGAGCGGATGCTGGGCAAGACCCCCGTGCCGGCTTACCTCTTGCGTTCCATGAGCAAGGACGGCAGCCTGCGCTGGTTGTCCCTCATCGCGGTGCCCTGGATCTGGGAAGGGGCCACGGCCATCCTCTGCCTGTTCACCGATGTCACCGAGCTGGAGGAGTGCAAGAGGGCCCGGGACGAGGTGGAGGAACGGCTGGAGCTGGCCCTCACCGGCTCCCAGGTGGGCCTGTGGGCCTGGCGCGACCTGCCGTCCCCGGAATTCTGGGGCTCGCCGTATTTTTTCGAGATGCTGGGTTACCCGGGCGAGGGCTGGCGCCCCGGCGAGGTGGGCTTTCTGGACCTGGCCCATCCGGCTGACAGCCTCACCCTGCGCCAGACCCTGGGGGACCATCTGGAGAACCGCCTGCCTTTTGAGCTGGCCTGCCGGCTGCGGCGGGGGGACGGGGAGTTCGCCTGGTACCGGCTCAAGGGACGGGCCCGCTGGGACCCCACCGGCCGGCCGGTGCGTTTCGCGGGCTCGTTGTTGGACCTGGGAGACCTGAAACAGGCCGAGGCCGCCTGGGCCGATAGCCGGGCCCTGGAGCGCGTCCTCCTGGAGAGATCGCCCCTGGCCACCCTGCTCCTGGACCGCACCGGCCGGGTCGTGGAGGCCAACCCGGCCGCCGGCCGGCTCCTGGGCTATCCCCGCTCGGAGCTGGCCCAGCTCACGGCCGATGACCTGGAGCCCTCCCCGGAGGAGCCGGAGCCTTGGTCCGGCCGCCTGGCCCGCCTGGCCCGGGAAAGGCAGCTCTCCTTGAGCACCCGGCTCCGCCGCCGGGACGGCGGCCAGGTCGCGGTGGACCTGACCCTGGTCCTGGCCCCCGCCCCGGAACCCGGCCTGGTCCTGGCCTTTCTGCAGCCGCGGGAGCCCGGCGCCTAGCCAGCCGCCATCCGCCGCCACCGCCGCAAACCGCGCCCCGCGCCTACCCTCTGACCCGCCCTCAGCGGTACATCAGGTCGATCAGCTCGCGGTAGGTCTCGTTGATGTACTTCCGCTTGATCTTCATGGTGGGGGTCACCTCGCCGTCCTCCTGCACCAGCTTCTTGGGCAGGATGGTGAAGCGCTTGATTTGCTCCACCCGGGCCACCGTGGCGTTGACCCGCTCCACCTCCTCGCCGATGAGCTGCACCACGGCCGGAGCCTTGGTCAGGCTGGCGTAGGTGGTGTAGGGGATCTTGTGGTCGGTGGCGTATTTCACCACGTTGTCCTCGTCGATGAAGATCAAGGCGGAGAGGAACTTGCGCTGATCGCCGATGACCACCGCGTCGTTGATGTAGGGGCTGAACTTGAGTTGGTTCTCCAGGTTCTGGGGGGCGATGTTCTTGCCGCCGCTGGTGATGATGAGGTCCTTCTTGCGGTCGGTGATGGTCAGGTAGCCCCGCTCGTCCAGCTCCCCCACGTCGCCCGAGTGCAGCCAGCCGCCCTCCAGGGTCTCGGCCGTGGCCGCGGGGTTCTTGAAATAGCCCAGGAACACGTTGGGGCCCCGGACCAAAATCTCGCCGTCCGGGGCGATGGCCACTTCCACGCCCGGCACCGCGGGCCCCACGTTCTCGGGCTCGATGAGATCGCCCTGGTGGATGGTGGTGGGGCCGGTGTCCTCGGTCTGGCCGTAGACCTGCCGGAGCGGGATGCCCAGGGCGTGGTAGAAGGTCAGCACCTTGGGGCTGATGGGCGCGGCGCCGCTGATGGCCACCCGCACCCGCTCCAGGCCCAGGCGCTCCTTCAGCTTGGCGAACACCAGAACATGCACCAGGGTGAACAAGACCCGGAGCCCCAGGCCCACCCCGCCCGGGCTGAAGCGGGCCGCGGCCCGGGCCTGGCCCACCTTGAGGGCCAGGCCGAACACGTTCCGCTTGACCCAGGTGGCGTCCTTCATCTTGATGAAGATGGCGCTGGAGAACTTCTCCCAGATGCGGGGCACCGCGAAGAACACGGTGGGGCTGATCTCGATGATGTTGTCGAACACCGTGTCGGTGTTCTCGATGAAGTTGATGGTGTAGTGGAACTCCAGGGGCAGATACACGCTGAACATGCGCTCGGCGATGTGGGACAGGGGCAGGAAACTGATCAACTCGTCGTTCTCGTTCACCGGCACCGCGGCCGACAGGGCCGGCGCGGTCCACAACACGTTCAGGTGGCTCAACATGGCGCCCTTGGGCGGCCCGGTGGTGCCGGAGGTGTAGATGAGGAGCGCCAGGTCCTCGGGGGTGCGGCAGGCCAGCCGCTCCTCGAAGAGCCCGGGGTTCTCCCGGTCGTGCTTCTCGCCCAGCTCCAACAGCTCGGCAAAGCTCAACACCATGGGGTCCGTGAAATTCCGGAGCCCCTCCAGGTCGATGACCACGATCTTGGCCAGGTTGGGGCAATCGTCCCGCACCTCCAGGGCCTTGTCCAGCTGCTCCTCGTTCTCCACCACGTAGATGCGGGCCCCGGAGTGCTCCAGGATGTAGGCGCATTCCTCGGCCGAGTTGGTGGTGTAGATGCCCACCGAAACGCCGCCGGCGGCCATGGCCCCCAGATCGGTGAACAGCCACTCGGGGCAATTGTCGCCGATCACGGCCACGGTGTCGCCGGGCTCGAAGCCCAGCGCCGCGAAGCCCAGGGCGGTGTGGCGCACCTTCTCGCCGTACTCGCGCCAGGAGATGTCGTGCCACAGGCCGAACTCCTTGTAGCGCATGGCGGTGCGCTCGCCCAAAAGGCGGCACTTTTCCATGAGGACCTGGGGGATGGTGCGCCCGGCCAGGCCGGGGGGCATGCTGAACTCCGCCATTTCCTTAGGCCTCCCGTGAAGTCGTATGCTAAGGCCGGGGCGCACCGGGGCGAGCCGGGGCCCGGCGGTCGGGGCAGGACCGCCCGCGGGCGCGGGGGGTTGGCGTTGCCGCCGGATCAGGCTTCGGCAGCCGGGGGACGGGCCTTCTTCCGCCGCCGGCGGCGGCGTTTCTTGGCTCCGCTCTTGGCCGGCGGGGGGCCGGCAAAGGCGGCCAGATCCAGGTCCAAGAGCTCGGCCAGGGCCAGGGCATCGTTGAAGTAACCCTTGTCGGTCACCCGTTTGGGCAGGCGGCTGCCGGGGGTCAGGGATTCCACGGTCCAGAGCACGCCGGTCATCTGGGCCATGCGGTCCAGCACCCGTTTGGCAAAGGCCACGGGGCTGGCCAGCTCGTAGAGCTGATCCCGCACCAGGCCCACCCACACCGGCCGGCCGGAGCGGCCCTCGGGGGGCTCCAGGGCCTGGCAGGCCTCCCGGAGCGCGGGCCAGAACAGGGCGGCCAGCACCACGGCGTCCTCGGGCGGCTGCTTGGCCGCGGCCACCAGCTGGTCCACCTTGCCCAGGATATCCCGGGCCTGCCCCCGGGAGGGGCTGGCGGGATCGCGGTAAAACGGCTCCAGGGTGGGCAGCAGGCTGTAGAGCACCCCGGTCTCATGGGACAACTCCAGCCAGGCCGCCGCCGCCCCGCCCTTCAGGTCGCGCATGAACTCGTCGCGGATGCGGCTGGTGGGGCAAAGGCACAGGTCGTCGCGGTGCTTGGTCACCGCGGCCAGGGTTTCCTCCGTCAGGTGGAAGCCGGTGCGCGCCGCGTGGCGCACCGCTCGCAGCACCCGCACCGGGTCGCGGTGGAAGCGCACCTCCGCGTCGCCCACGGCGCGGATGCGCCCGGCTTGCAGGTCCTCCAGCCCGCCCACGTAGTCCACCACGCTGAAATCAGCGATGTCGTAGAACAGGGCGTTGATGGTGAGGTCACGGCGCAGGGCGTCCTCGGCCGGGGTGCCGAAGGTGTTGTTGGCGCACAACACCTCGTCCTCCTCCGGCTCCAGGGCTTCCCCGGCCTTGCGGAAGGTGCTCACTTCCACGATCTTTTGGCCGTGGAAGAACACCTGCACCAGCCGGAAGCGCCGGCCGATGACCCGGCTGTTGTGGAACAGACGGCGGATCTGGCCCGGGTGGGCGTCCGTGGAGATGTCAAAGTCCTTGGGCTTTTTACCCAGGAGCAAATCCCGCACGCTGCCACCCACCAGATAGGCCGTATGGCCATGGCGTTGCAGCCGGTAGAGCACCTTCAAGGCATCGGGGTCGATGTTCTTGCGGCTGATGGTGTGCTCCGGACGGGGAATGATGCGCGGTGATGGCAGCGTTGCCATATTGTCGCAGGGGTCGTTGGCCTTTTCCACTGGCGAATCCAGGCGGTCACAGATGTCTGAATGAGGTGTTTCGGTTATCATCTTATAGCATAGGAATGGAACTGGGATACATAATCTGTGGCCGGAGCCCGCGCTCGATGGCCACTTTTTTCAGAAACGAGGCCCGGCGCGCCTTGCTCCGTCCAGCTTGGAGTTTGGGCCAAAGCGCGGCCCGGCACGGCCGGGCGGGCTCCGGCTCCACCCCTCCAGCCCCGGTCTGGCCGGTGTACCGGAGGGTGGCCCGCTGATTCGCGGAGATTTGGCAAAATCGCAGCAAATATTCCTCTTCAGTGTAGCAGTATCTGGCCGAAGATTGGCTGCGCGGGACCGGGGCGTCCCGGCTCCAGGACCAAGGTTCAGTCTATTTATCGGCCACCAGGCAGGGAGCGTTAATGTATCACGATTTGCTGGAAACCGCTCTGGCCGCCGCGCGCGCCGGGGCCGATCGCCTGCGGGCGATGTGGGACCAAGAGGTCGCGGTGGAGCACAAACAGCGTTTCGACTTCGTGACCTCGGCGGACCTGGCCAGCCAGGAGGCGGTGCTGGAGGTGATCTCCCGCCGCCACCCGCACCACGCCATCCTGGCCGAGGAGACGGCCGGGGATTTTGCCGCGGCCCAGGCGGAGCAGGGCCACCTCTGGGTGGTGGACCCCCTGGACGGCACCACCAACTTCCTGCACGGCTACCCCCAGGTGGCGGTGTCGGTGGGGGTGCTCCTGGAAGGCCTTCCGGTGGCCGGGGTGGTGGAACACGTGACCCGGCGGGAGGTGTTCAGCGCCTCCCGGGGCGGCGGCGCCTTTCTGGACAGCCGGCCGCTCCGGGTCAAGGGCATGCCCGAGCCGGAGCAGACCCTGATCCTCACCGGCTTCCCCTTCCGGGAGCAGGAGCTGTTGGACCGCTATTTGGCCTTGTTCAAGGAGATCTTCCAGCGGGTGGGCGGCATGCGCCGGGCCGGGGCCGCGGCCCTGGACCTGGCCGACCTGGCCGCCGGGCGGGCCCAGGGCTTTTGGGAGCTGGGCCTGAAGCCCTGGGACCTGGCCGCGGGCATCCTGTTGGTGGAGGAGGCCGGGGGGGTGGTCAGCGGCTTTTTGGACCACGCCTCGCCGTTGTGGACCGGCGACGTGGTGGCCGGCGAACCGGCCACTCATCCCTGGCTGCGGGAGATGTGCGCCCGGCACTTCGCCGACCTGCCGGAGCTGCGGGGTTAGCATTTGGGAGAATGTGGGGGGAGACCCCTTTTTGTGAACAAAAAGGGGTCTCCCCCTCCGCCCCCCTTCCCCAAAAAAACTTGATGGTTTTCGGGGGTGGGCGGAGCCAAACCCCGTCCCAGCCGGGCAGCCACCGTGGCCCGGCAGCCGCTTCCCCGCCGGGACCTGCCTGCCTCAGCTCACCAATCCCGGCTCCAGATTGCCGGAATCCGGCGGGTAGTAGCGCAGCTCCACCAGGTTGCCCTCGGGGTCGCGGAAATACACCGAGACCCCGCTGCCGTGGGCGCCCCAGCGCCGCACCGGCCCCACCTCGAGGGGCACGCCCGCCTCCTCCAGGCGGCCCCGGATCTGGTTGAAGCCCTCCTGGTCCAGGGCCAGGCAGAAGTGGTTCTGGTTGGGGCGGCCCAGCGGCGGCCCGTCCGGCTCCTCCCAAAGCTTCTTGGGAAAGAAGTCGATGATGCTGTCCGGGCTGATCCTTACCGAGGGAAAGGGAGCCTCGCCGTGGCGGTACTCCTCCAGCCGGAGCGGGGTCAGCTCCAGCACCCGGCTATAAAAATCCACCATCTTCCGGCAGTCTTCCACGTTGAGGACAATGTGGTCCAGGGACAGATACACGCCGCACCTCCTGGTTGTCCGCATCAGGTAGCCAGGCAAGCCCAATCCTGCCGATACCCTTCATTGTAGCAAGCCTCATCCTCTTTTTCCCGATCGGGCGGCCTTTCCCGCCGCGAGCCCGGGGGCCCCATCGGACCGGAGCTTGACCCGGTCCAGGGGCTGGGATATCTTGTCAAGCTGGCGGTAAATCCAACCAGTGGCCTGTGAGCCCGCGCCAGCTTCCCTTTGTGGTTTTTCGCTCCGGGCCCTGGCTGCCGGCGCTGGGCCACCCCCGCCGGTACCCTAGCCGAGATTGCGAGACACCTCCCATGAGACCAAGTCTGCTGGATTATCTGCGTTGCCCTGCCTGCGGCGGAGTCCTGCATTTGCAGGACGCGGTGGAGGAGTCGTCCCACGTCATGCAGGGCAGGTTGCTTTGTTCTTGCGGGCTCTGGTTTCCGGTGGTGGGCGGGGTGCCCCGCCTTTTGGTGGGCCCCCTGCGGGAGAACTTTCCCGAGCTGTTCCAGGCCCCCGCGGCCGGCGCCGGGGCTGGCGGGGAAAACTCGGCAATTGTGCGTTCCAAGCATGCCACGGCCCAATCCTTCGGTCTGGAGTGGACCTCCTACGACCGTTTCGGCTGGGAGGACGAGGAAGACGTGGACCAGGGCGAGGAGTTGGAGGTCAGCGACTACGCGGCGCTGTATCAGGAAAACAAGCTGGCCCACACCGTGCCCACTTTTCGCCGTAAGACCATGCTGGCGGAGGCGGACCTGGCGGGCCGGCTGGTCCTGGACGTGGGGTGCGGTAACGGCCGCTACTCCTACATCGCCGCCAAAAATGGGCGCCACGGTGTTTGCCCTGGACCTCAGCCGGGCAGTGGAGCCCGCGTTTGCCAACAACCGCGATTGCGACAACGTCCACGTGGTGCAGGCCGATGTTTTCAACCCGCCTTTTGCCTCCGAGTCCCTGGATGTGGTGTTCAGCATAGGGGTTTTGCATCACACCCCATCGGCCAAGGCAGCCACGGAGAGCGCGGCCCGGCTGGTCAAGCCTGGCGGGCTGGTGTCCATCCACCTATACCGCCGGCGCAACCTGGCTTTTGAGACGACCGACCGGCTCTTGCGCCTGGTGACCACCCGGCTATCCCCGGAAACCTGTTGGAAGCTGAGCGCCATCCCTACCGCCATCGGCAAGCTGTTCTACCGTAACCGGGTGCTGTACGCCGGCCTCAACGCGGTGGTGGCAGCCTACCCCTCGCATCATCACAACTACGACTGGTACTCGCCGGTCGTGGCCACCCACCACACCGAGGAGGAGGTCAAGGGATGGCTCAGACCCTTAGGTTTCGGGGAGTTGGCCGACGACAGTCCCTTCAGCGATCCCCATTCCTATTACGCCCGCATCTATCCCTCCTGGGGCCGCTAACCCGACGGTACGGTCAAGCCTTGGGTGCACACCCTGTGCCCCCACTGGGCCTTCACCGTCCGGGGCCGCAGGCGCCCCACCCAAGCTTAGGCCGTTAGCCCCGCGCCCCGCTTTTGGTATATTCTTAACCCAGACCCCAGGCGGCGAAGCCGCGTAGCGGGTCGGGGGAGGTCATCCTTCGGGCCAACCTCGCACGCTCCCGGAGCAGGGCCGCAGACTAACGGGGCCTGGCCGCGTGCCGCGGCGGGCGTAGCGGGTCGGGGGAGGTCATCCTTCGGGCCAACCTCGCACGCTCCCGGAGCAGGGCCGCAGACTAACGGGGCCTGGCCGCGTGCCGCGGCGGGCGTAGCGGGTCGGGGGAGGTCGTCCTTCGGCCCAACCTCGCACGCTCCCGGAGCAGGGCCGCAGACTAACGGGGCCTGGCTGCGTGCCGCGGCGCTAAAAAGAACCATGGCCCCCCTCTTCCTGGACCAGATGTGCTTTTCCTTTAGGAAGGGGGTGGGGGGGAAACCCTTTCCTTTTGGCTTCAAAAGGAAAGGGTTTCCCCCACAATTTCCCCCACTTCTTCCTCCTCCCACAAGGAGTCACATGCGGTTTCTCCACACGGCTGATTGGCATTTGGGGCGGATATTTCATGGGGTGCATCTCACGGAGGATCAGGCCCAGGTGTTGGAGCAGTTCATCGGGTTGGCCCGGGACTGCCGGCCGGACGCGGTATTGGTGGCTGGGGACGTGTATGACCGGGCGGTGCCGCCGCCGGAGGCGGTGGATTTGCTTTCCCAGGTGTTGTCGGAGTTGGTCTTGGGCGTGGGGGTGCCGGTGGTGATGATTTCCGGCAACCACGACAGCGCGCCGCGGCTCCGGTTTGCTTCCCGGTTGTTGGCCCGGGGGGGGTTGCATTTGCTGACCCAGCTCGCTCCGGAGCCCCGGGCGGTGGAGCTGGCGGATGAGCACGGGCCGGTGTGCGTTTATGCCCTGCCTTTCACGGCGCCGGCCGAGGTGCGCCAGGTTTTGGGGCGGGACGACGTGGCCACGCACGACGCGGCGGCGGCGGCGCTGCTGGCCGGGGTGCGGGAGGCGCCGCGTCCGGCCGGGGCGCGGACGGTGGTGGTGGCCCACGCGTTCGTGGCCGGGGGCTTGGCGGGCGACAGCGAGCGGCCCTTGGCCGTGGGCGGGGCGGAGCAAGTGGCGGTGGAGCGTTTCGCGGGCTTTGATTTCGTGGCCCTGGGCCATCTGCACCGGCCGCAGAGCCTGGCGGAGGGCCGGGTGTCCTATGCCGGCTCGCCGCTCAAGTTTTCCTTTGCCGAGGCCGGGCAGGAGAAGTCGGTGAGCCTGGTGGAGCTGGACGCCCGGGGAAAGTGCCGGGTGGAGCGGATCGCCCTGCCGCCGCGCCGGGAGGTGCGCCGGTTGGAGGGCCGTTTGGCCGAGCTGTTGGCCGGGCCGCCGCCGGGGGTGGACCGGGGGGATTACCTGGCCGTGGCCCTGACTGACCGGGAGGCCATCCTGGACGCCATGGGCCAGCTCCGGGAGGTGTACCCCCACCTCTTGCACCTGGAGCGGCCGGGGCTGAAGCTGGCTGAGGATCAGGCCCGGGAGAAGGTGGAGCCCCGGGGCCGGGGTGAGGGCGAGCTGTTCACCTCGTTCTTCCGCCAGGTCACCGGGGCGGAGCCCAGCGAGGCGGAGATGGCGGCCTTCACCCGGGTGGCCGGCCGGGTGCGGGACGTTGAGCGGGAGGCCCTGTCATGAGGCCGGAGCGCCTGGTGCTGGAGGCCTTCGGGCCCTTTGCCGGCCGGGAGGAGCTGGACTTCACCCAGCTCCCGCCGGGCAGCCTGTTTTTGATCCACGGCCCCACCGGGGCGGGCAAGACCACGGTGCTGGACGCCATCTGCTTCGCGCTCTATGGCGAGAGCACCGGAGCGGAGCGCAAGGCCGGCAACCTGCGGAGCGACTTCGCGGCCGAGGGGGTCCTGACCCGGGTGGCCCTGGACTTCGCCCTGGGGGGCAAGCGGTATCGGGTGGAGCGGACCCCGGAGCAGGAAGCGCCCCGCAAGCGCGGCGGCGAGGGCCTGGTGAAGCTGGCCCCCACGGCCCTGTTGTGGGACCGCACGGCGGCCGGGCCGGGGGAAGAGGGCCGGGTGATCGAGAAGAAATGGTCCCTGGTGACCCAGGAAATCGAGCGGCGGGTGGGTTTCACCGCGGACCAGTTCCGCCAGGTGGTGGTGCTGCCCCAGGGCCAGTTCCGCCGCCTGTTGACCGCCAAGTCCACGGAGCGCCAGGGCATCCTGCAAAAAATTTTCCAGAGCGGCTTTTACGCTCGCCTGGAGGAGGCCTTGAAGGCGGCGGCCAAGGCCCTGGAGGAAGAGATCAGGGAGGCCCGCCAGCGCCGGGGCATGCTGTTGGAGCAGGCCGGGGTGGCTTCGGCCGAGGAACTGACCGCGCGCGAGGCGGCCGAGGCCCAAGCCCTGGCCGCGGCCGAGGGGCGGGTGAGCCTGGCCCAGGCCCGGCAGGAGGCCGCCCGGGCGGCCCTGGAGGCGGCCCGGGCCCTGGCCCAGCGTTTTGCCGAGCAAGACCAGGCCGCGGCCGACTTGGCCGCGCGGGAAGCCGAAGCCCCGGCTCAGGAGAACCGGCGTCGGGAGCTGGCCCGGGGCCGCGCCGCGCAAACCCTGGCCGCGCCGGCCCGAGAGGCGGCCGAGGCCCGGGAGGCGGCCACGCGCGCCGCGGCGAACCGCCGGGCCGCGGAGGAGGCCCTGGCCGCGGCTCAACAGGAAGCGGCCGCGGCCGAGGCGGCGGCAGCGGCCGAGGCGTCCCGCCAGGGGGAGCGGGACGCGGCCCGGGCCCGGGTGGAGGAGCTGAAGGCCCTGGCCCCCCGGCTGGCCGCCCTGGAAGAGGCCCGGCAAGCCGCGGGACAGGCCGAACTGGCGTCGACGCGCGCCAAGGAGGACTTGATCCGGGCCCAGGCCGGGCTCAGCCAGGCCACGGAAGCGCTGACCCGCCAGGACCAGGAGGCCGCCACGGCCCGGGAGGCCGCGGCCCGGGTGGAGGCCCTGGAACTGGGTCTGGCCGCCCTGGGCCGCGAGCTGGCCCGCCGGAAGGCGCGGCAGCAGGTCGCGGCCGAACTGGCCCAGGCCGCGGAGGCCCAGGAGCAAGCCGCCGCCGGCCTGGCCCGGGAGCAGGCCGGGTTGGCCCAGGTGCGGACGGAAGCGGAACGGCTCACCCGGGAGTTCCTGGCCGGCCAGGCGGCGCGGTTGGCCCGGGACCTAGCCCCGGGCGAGCCCTGCCCGGTGTGCGGCTCCCGGGAGCACCCGGCCCCGGCCCAGGCGCCCGGGGAGGCGGCCCCGCCGGAGCGGCAGGCCCTGGAGGAGCTGGGCCAGGAAACGGCGCGGCGCGAGGCCCGCTTGGAGGAGGCCCGCCGCGCCTGGCAGGAGGCCGCCGGCCGGGTGGCCGCCCTGGAGGAGCGGGCGCGCGGCCTGGCCGCCGAGGCCCCGGCCGGCGAGGTGGAGGCCTCGGCCGCAGAGCTGAGGGCCCGCCAGACCCGGGAGAGCGCGGCGCTGGCCGGGGCGCGGCAAGCCCGCCAGGCCCTGAAGCAAGCCGAGGCGGATCGGCCGAAGCTGGCCGCCCGCCTGGAGGCCGCCCGCGCGGCCGCGGAGCAGGCCGGGGCCGCCCGGCAGGCGGCCGCGGCCGCCCGGGAGGCCCGCCGCGCCGTGGCCCGGGAGCGGGAGCAGGGCCTGCCGTCCGAGCTGGCCCAGCCGGCCGCCCTGGCCCGGGCCACCCAGGCCGCCCAGGCCGCGGCCACGGATTTGGAGCAGCGCTGGGAAGCGGCGCGGGAACGGGCCGCCACGGCCGCCACCCAGGCCGCCCGGCGGGAAGAGGCCCTGACCGCCGCGGGGCGGGCAGCCCAGGAAGCCACCGCCCAAGAAGCCCGCAAGCACGCAGCCCTGGCCCAGGGCCTGGCCGCCGCCGGCCTGGCCGACCAGGCCGAGCTGGACGCGGCCCTGGCCCTGGTGCCCCGGTTGGCCGAGCTGGAGGCGGCCAGCGAGCGCCACCAGGCCGAGCTGGAGGCCGCCCGGGACCGGGACCGCCGGGCCCGGGAAGCCGTGGCCCAGGCCACCCCGCCCAACCTGGCCGCAGCCGACCACCAGGCCCAGGAAACCGAGGAGGAGGCCCGCCAGGCCATCGCGGGCCGGGAGCGGGCCGCCGGGCAATTGGCCCAAGTGCGCCGTTTTCAAGCGGACCTGCAAGCCCTGGCCGCCGGCCTGGCCCCCCTGGAGGAGCGCTACGGCGTGCTGGGTCGGGTAGCCGAGGTGGCCGGCGGCAACAACCCCCGCCGCATCACCTTCGAGCGCTTCGTCCTGGCCGCTCTTTTGGACGACGTGCTGGACCTGGCCTCCCGCCGCCTGGCCCAGATGAGCGACCACCGTTTCGAACTGCGCCGCGCCCTGGAGTCCGGGGACCGCCGCCTGGCCGGCGGCCTGGACCTGGAAGTGCAGGACTCCTACACGGGGACCAGCCGGCCGGTGCACACCCTCTCCGGCGGCGAGAGCTTCCTGGCCTCCCTGGCCCTGGCCCTGGGCCTGGCCGATGTGGTGCAGCACTACGCCGGCGGAGTCAGCCTGGAGACCGTGTTCATCGACGAAGGCTTCGGCAGCCTGGACGCCGAATCCCTGGAACGCGCCCTGCAATCCCTCCTGCAAATCCAGAAAACCGGCCGCCTGGTGGGCATCGTCAGCCACGTGGCCGAACTGAAGGAACTGGTCAGCCTCCGCCTGGCCGTCCGCTCCGGCCCCCAGGGCAGCACGGCGGCGTTTGAGGTATAGAAGAATTTTGGGAGGAAGAAGAAGATGTGGGGGGAAGGACCCTTTTTTGAAAAAATGGGTCCTTCCCCCCACACCCCCTTTCCCCCAAAAAACTTTAGTGTGTTTCCGGCATATTGTCGGTTGGCATATTTTGTCATCTTTCTGTAGCACCCGGGCGGGCCGGGAGGCTGCAATCCCCGGCCGCCGGGTGTATCATTCGGGCTCATTTGAGCCCACGCCGCCAATCTCAACCCGGCCCCCTCCGGGGCAGCGTGCCGCTGCTGGCATGGTGAGTCGGGATAAGCTTACCCTTGCAAGACCCAGCTTGGCTCCCGGAGCGGGCACGCCGCGCACCTCAGCGGCCGCGTGCCGCGGGGCGGCGGATATTTTTTACGTAACCGAATGGATGAAGACCCATGAGCCCCTCGACCCGAAAACGCGATGATCTCCGCAACCTGGCCATCGTGGCCCACGTGGACCACGGCAAGACCACCCTGGTGGACGCCATGCTCTGGCAGAGCGGCGTTTTCCGCGCCAACGAGCAGGTCAACGAGCGGGTCATGGACTCCATGGACCTGGAGCGGGAAAAAGGCATCACCATCATGGCCAAGAACACGGCCATCACCTGGGGCGGGGTCAAGCTGAACATCGTGGACACCCCGGGGCACGCCGACTTCGGCGGCGAGGTGGAGCGCACCCTGAACATGGTGGACGGCGTCATGCTCCTGGTGGACGCCAGCGAGGGCCCCCTGCCCCAGACCCGCTTCGTGCTCTCCAAGTCCCTGGCCAAGGGCCTGCCGCTCATCGCGGTGATCAACAAGATCGACCGGCCCGACCGGCGCATCAACGAGGTGCTCGACGAGCTCTACGACCTCTTGATCGACCTTAACGCCTCCGAGGAGCAGCTGGAGTTCCCCATCCTCTACACCAACGCCAAGGCGGGCATCGCCCTGAACGACCCCGATGACCAGGGGCAGGACCTGACCCTGTTGTTCGAGGCCATCCTCAAGCACATCCCCGCCCCCAGCTACGACCCCGAGTCGCCTCTTCGCTACCTGGTGACCAACCTGGACTACTCGGACTACGTGGGCCGCATCGCGGTGGGCAA
>JAHLLK010000094.1 GCA_020444165.1 Deltaproteobacteria bacterium
GTTTGGGGTGGTCCCTGGCGCGCCTAGCAGGCTGTTTTTCAACAGCCTGCTAGGGGGAGCCAACTGCCTGGCGCACCGCTCCAGACCTGGTCACGCCCTCCCTCCCATAAGCCGAGCAAATCAAGCCGGCCCGCCGGGAAAACAGAGGCGGGTCCGCCGCTAAGCGGACCCGCCGTGATTGTCCAGACCAAGCCTGGTGGGTTTACTTGAAGCCCAACTCGGACCAGCGCGCCTCGACTTTCTTGACCATGTCGGGGTCCAGGGCTATGGGGATGGGCTTATCCTTCCAGTCATAGGGGATGGTGGCGTCCAGCAGCAGACGGCCGGTGATGTCGCGGGCGTCGATGGGCAGCGAGGGGTCCAGGGGGGTGGAACGGCCCCTTTTGATCACCTGGCAGCGGTTGGGCTGGAAGCGGAAAGCCAGGGCGTACATGACCCGGGGGATGTCCCAGGGATCGATGTCCTCATCCACCACGATGACTGTCTTAAGGCCGTAGGCCCCCATCTCGGTGGAGATGGCCGCCGTGAGCACCTGGTCGGCGTGGCCGGGATACATCTGCTTCATGGAGATTATGGCCAGGAAGCGTCCCGAGCCCTCGGGCGGACAATACACGCACTTGATGCCGGGGATCTTCATGGCCTTGAGCTGCTGCCACAGGGTGGCGCCATAGGACAGGGCCATGGTCATGTGGGTGTCGGTGACCGCTCTGCCCACGGTGGTGCCCCACATGATGGGGTTGTCGCGGTGGGTGATGCACTTGACGTCGATGAAGTTGCGCGGGTCGGTGCCCACGCCGGAATAGTAACCGGTGTACTCGCCGAAGGGACCTTCCTCCATGAACTTTTCAGGGTCGACCTCGCCCTCCACCACGATCTCGGCATGGGCCGGGATGGGCAGGTCCACCGTCTCACCGGGCACCACCTCCACGGCTTGGCCGCGGATGGCGCCGGCTACGTCATACTCGCTGGTGAAGGCCGACAAGCGGGCTGCCCCCACGATGAACAACAGCGGGTCGCAGCCCACGACGGAGGCCACGGGCATGGCTTTGCCCATGGCTTGGTACTTCTTCAGCATGATGTCGGCGTGCTTGCCCTTGATGAACTGGGTGCCCAGCTTGTCCTTGCCCAAGAGCTGGGAGCGGTAGGTACCCAGATTGACCCAGCCGGACTCGGGATCCTTGGAGATTATAAAATGGGCGGTGCCGAAAAAGCGGCCTCCGTCCAGGGGGTACCACTTGGGCGCCGGGAATTTGTAGAGGTCCACCTGGTCGCCGGTAAGGATGTTCTGCTTGCAGGGGGCCGTAGACTTGTCCACTTCCACCGGCGGAATCAAGTTGTCGCCCACCTCCACCCACCTCTCCATGATCTGGACCAGGGAGGAGTCCTTGGGCATGTTCATGATCACCGCCAGCCTCTCGGTGGTGGTGCAAACGCTGGTGATCAGCGGCGATTTGTAGCCCTTGATGTTTTCAAACAATAAAGCCGGCCCGCATTTTTCCTCATTGAGCTTGGCGATGTGAGACAGCTCCAGGTCCCAATCCACCTCGGCTTTGATGCGTTGGAGGATGCCCTCCTTCTCACAGATAGAGATAAAATCCCTCATGTCTTTCATGTGCCAGCTCCCTCCCTTATTAGCCGTGCGGCTGATTGGGCCAGTAAATGTCGACCCTGCTGGATGTCATTTATTTGTCGTTTAAATATGCGGAAAGGGGTATCGGCAAGTCAATTAATAATTAATTATGCAATATATAACAAAATATTATATAGAGCTCATATTGCTTAGAGCGGCTTGTGCTGACATTGTTCTTTAACCATCATTTTTTATTATTAAATACCTGAAGGACAGATAGTAGGTGGCGCGCGGGAGTTGGATATCTGCTTCTACCACCAAATGTGGAAGCATAATCTGGATTGTTTTAAGCCTCAAATGCGCAAGTGCCGCTATCCGTGGGGACGGCCGAGGGTCAATTGGTCTTTTATCGTGTTGGCAGGGAGTTAGGCTGGGTCTTTATGCAGAAGGTTCAAAAAGGCCCGCGCCGGCTGTGACAGCTGGTGCCCCCCTAAAACGGCGGTGAAAATGGCGAGACTAGGCCGCTCGTTCTTCAGGGTGAAAGTGGCCACGCTGCCGGCTTGGATGTCTGGTGCCGCCACGGAACGGGTCATAAAGGAGAAGCTCTTGCCCAGGGCCACCTGCTTCCTGATCACGTCGGCGTTGCTGGTTTCCAAAACGGTCTGCGGCTTGGCCCGGTAGCGCCGGTACAACTCCGCCACCACCTTGCGGGTGCCGGAGCCCTTCTCCCGCATGATGATGGGGTAGGCAGCGACGGCGCGGAAGGGCACGTCCTCTTTCCCCGCCAGGGGATGCTGGGGGGAGACGATGGGTACCAGCTCCTCATTGCGGAAGAACCTGAACTCCACCCGCCGCACCCGTCCCGGGGCGGCGATGACCGCCACCTCGATATCCAGGCTCCACAGCCGCCGGGCCACGTCCCGGGAGCTGCCTTCCACGAGCACGATGTTGACCAGGGGATAGGCGCTCTGAAAGCTGGCCAAGAGGGGCGGAATTATGTTGCGGGCGTAGGTGCGGGCCGCCCCCAGCTTGAGGGTCCCTCTGCGCACCAAGCGCATCTGCTCGAGGGCCTGGACCGCTTCATCCTGCAATTTTACTATCTTGCGAGCGTGGGCCAGTAAAACCTCGCCCGGCTCGGTCAGCACCAGCCTTTTGCCTAGCCGGGCGAAAAGCTTGACCCCCAAATCCTCTTCCAGTTTGCGAATCTGAGCGCTTACCGCCGGTTGGGTCACGTTGAGCCTCTCGGCGGCCTGGGAGAAGTTCAGGGTTTGTGCGGCATGAAAAAATGTTTGCAGCTGGTTTGGGTTCATAGGGCTTATATTAGGCAAACTTCCATAATGTGTCAACTACCAATGATGGGCAAATATTACTAACATATTGATAACATATAACTATAATGAGCTTACCATAAATGTATGTTATAAGATTGATAATTTTAATTGGCTTGAAATTTGCGAGGCCCGTGGGCCACTATCCTTAACGAGGGCAGAAATAATCACCGTGAACATCCCCACGCCCACAGATGGTTGGCACCACAACAGGACCAGCAACCCAGTCTTGCTTAACTAGATCGGCACGGTTGGATTCGCTAGGCGGTTGGCAACTCCCTGACTGGAAGGGGACAATGGGGACCACGGAGATCGAACGAGCCCAAATGCCGCGCCCGCCGGCGTCCACCCCCCTGATTCCACCCCCGCCTTGCCCAGCAGCGCTAAAGACATGCACACCCGCCACGCAGCCAAGCTCCCGGGAGCAGGCAACGCCTTTGCCGGCCGGTCAGGCTGCCGCTGGGCCGGGTTCAGACGGAGACCGGCGCGCCGCCCGGGGATACCGGAAACCGCATTCACCCGCGCAAGCCGCCGCCACGTGGCTGCTTGGCGCGGCCCATCCGGGCCAACTTGGCGCCAGGCTCTCCACTGCCCCGGCCTGGCCGAGCCATCCGCAGGTTTTGCTCCTTGGGTAGAGAGGAATGCTGGCCAGGGATGCAAACGCTTCAAGGTGATTCAGGTTTCTCCGTCAAAGCGGAGGAAACCTCGTTCCGAGGCCTTATAAACGGAGGGGTGGAGTCATGGGTGATAGCAAGTTGACGTTTCCCGATCCGCACAGTGTGCAAAAAATTCCCGGCACCGAAGGCTGGGAGCGCATGTTTCCTTATCAATATAAATTTGTGACCGACGACCCAGAGCGTCAGCAGTATGAAAAGGAGATGTTCTGGTTCTACGACGGACTGCATTATCCCGAACCCATCTATCCCTTCGACATCATATGGGACGAGGCCTGGTATCTGGCGCTGTCGCAGTTCAACACCCGCATCTTCGCGGTGCCGCCGGTCTATGGCGTGGATCACCGCATCATCAACGGCTACATCTATATCTCGCCGGTGCCGGTGACTGATCCCGCCGAAGTGGAGAAGAGGGTGGGCCACTTCATGGAGCGGGCCGGCTATTACTACCAGAATTGGAACAGGCTGGAAGAGCAGTGGATCAAGAAGCTGGAGGGCGTGATCCAGGACCTGGAGAGTCTGCAGATTAAGCCCCTGCCCGACCTGGAAGACATCTCGGTGGTCATGGACGGGGTGGGGAAGTCCACGGGCTATGAGCTGCTCAACGCCTATGACCGGCTGATTGATCTGGGCCTGCTCTGCTGGCAGTACCACTTCGAGTTCCTCAACCTTGGCTACGCCGCCTACGTCACCTTCCTGGACTTCTGCCAAAAGACCTTCCCCGACATCCCCCTGCAGCGGGTCACCCAGATGGTCTCGGGCATTGACGTGATCATGTACCGCCCTGACGAAGAGTTGAAGAAGCTGGCCCGCGCGGCGGTGGATTTGGGGGTGGACGACATAGTAAACTCAGGGGAAAAGTTCGCCGCCATCAAGGGCAAGCTGGAGTCTTCGGCCAGTGGCAAAGAATGGCTCAATGCCTTCGAGAAGGCCCGTTACCCCTGGTTCTGGACCTCCACCGGCACCGGTTGGTATCACCACGACAAGTCCTGGAACGATGACCTGGACATCCCCCTGTCCTCGCTGTGCATCTACATCGACAAGATCAAGGCCGGCCAGTCCATCGAGCGCCCCATGGCCGAGGTTATCAAGGAGCGTGACCGCATCACCAACGAGTATCGCGCCTTGTTGCATACCGAGGAGGCCAAAGCCGGCTTCGAGCAGCTCCTGGCCACCGCCCGCACCGTTTTCCCCTATGTTGAGAATCACCTCTTCTACGTCGAGCACTGGTTCCACTCCGTGTTCTGGAACAAGATGCGCGAGGTGGCGGCCATCCTCCTGGACTACAAGTTTATCGAGGATATCGAGGATGTCTGGTACCTCAAGCGCGCCGAGATCAAGGATGCCCTTTGGGATGTGGTCACCGCCTGGGCCACGGGCGTGAAGCCGCGCGGACCCAAGGTCTGGCCGCCTGAGATCGCCTGGCGCAAAGAGGTCATGGACAAGTTCCGCCAATGGACGCCGCCCGCCGCCGTGGGCACCGCCCCGGAGGTCATCCAGGAGCCCTTCACCGTGGTCCTCTGGGGCGTGACCAACGAATCCCTGCAATCCTGGGCCGAGGTAGGCGCGGCTGACGACCCCGACCAGGTGACCCAGCTCAAGGGCTTCGCCGGCAGCCCCGGCGAGGTGGAGGGCAGGGCCCGCGTGTGCCGCACGGTGGCCGAGATAGGCCAGCTCAAGGACGGCGAGATCCTGGTGGCGCCCACCACCTCGCCCTCTTGGGCTCCGGCCTTCCAGAAGATACAGGCGGCGGTCACCGACGTGGGCGGCGTCATGTGCCACGCGGCCATCGTCTGCCGGGAGTACGGCATGCCCGCCGTAGTGGGCACGGGACACGGCACCAGCATTATCAAGACCGGCATGACCATCAGAGTCAACGGCAGCAACGGAAAGGTGATCATAGTGGAGCGCTGATCTCCCGCTCAGGGAAGCCGCGCATCCGCACTGTTCGCTTTTAGAGAGCCAAGGGCAGCCGGGGGCCACGCGCCCCCGGCCTTCGCCCAAAGCGCTCACATGGGGCAAGGAATGACTGAAGCTAGACCGCTGGTTTGTTGGTTCCATGAGTGCAACCGGGACTCCCTGCCCCTGGTGGGGGGCAAGAACTCCTCTCTGGGCGAGCTGATCAACGCCAATATCAGGGTGCCCCCCGGCTTCGCCGTCACCACCGAGGCCTATCGGTTCTTTATCGACAAGGGCGGCATCAAAGGCGAAATCGAGCAAACCCTCGGCGGCTTGAATGCGGAGGACTCGGACTCCCTGAATGAGGCCAGCCGGCACATCCGCGACCTGATCGAAGCCTGCCCCATGCCGGTGGTGCTGGAGGATTACGTCGCCGATTACTACCGCAAGTTGAGCAAGATCTGCGGCCTGCCGGCCGCGCCGGTGGCGGTGCGCTCCAGCGCCACCGCCGAGGACCTGCCTGGAGCCAGCTTCGCCGGGCAACAGGATACCTTCCTGTGGATACGGGGGGTGGACAAGCTTCTCAGCCACGTGGCCAAGTGCTTCTCCAGCCTCTTCACCGCCAGGGCCATCTCCTATCGCATCAAGATGGGCTTTGCCCACCAGGACGTGGCCTTGAGCGTCGGCGTGCAGAAGATGGCCAATGCCTTCACGGCAGGAGTGATGTTCACCCTCAACCCGGCCAATGGCGATCGCTCCATGATCGTCATCGATTCCAACTTCGGTTTCGGCGAGTCGGTTGTCTCCGGCGAAGTGACCCCCGACAACTTCAGGGTGGACAAGGTGACCATGGAGATCGTGGACAAGACCATCTCCAAAAAGGAGGTCTATTACACCCTGGAGCCGGCCGAGCACTGTTCAGCCAAAATGGCCATGCCCGAGGAGCGGCAGATGGCCCAGTCCACCATCGACAAGGACATCTTGGAGCTGGCGCGCATGGGCAAGCTCATCGAGAAGCACTACGGCTGTCCCCAGGACATCGAGTGGGCGGTGGACAAGGATATGCCCCAGACGGGGCGGGTGTTCATCCTGCAGAGCCGGCCCGAGACAGTCTGGAGTTGCAAGACCACCGCCAAGCCGCCCGAGACGGGCAAGACCCGGACGGCAATGGACCTCATATTGTCCAGCATCATGACGGGCAAGAAGCTTTCCTAGGAGGTCTGGCCGAGGCCAGGCCCAAGGAGCGCGCCAAAAAGAAGCTAGCGCCTCAACCATCGCGGCCAATATAGGTCCGCGGGATCGACAAACCCAGGCCCAGGTAGACCCAGGCAAGGGGGAGCATTGGCCCACCCCCTGACGGAGAACTACGCCCTGAAACAGGCAAGGAGGCAAAATCTCCATGAAACCGATTCGCTACACCCAGGCCATGATCGACGAGTTCAAGGGCAACGGCTATTGGACCGACGAGACCTTCTTTGACTTCTACAGCCGCAACGCCGCCCAGATGGGCCAGAACGAGGCTCTGGTGGACTCCCAATACCGGGTGACTTGGTCGCAAGCCAAAGATCTGGTCAACGCCATCGCCACCGCCTGGGCCCAGGGCGGCCTGCCCAAGGACGCCCGGGTCATCATCCAGTCGCCCAACAGTGTCTACGGCTTCCTGGCCAGGGTCGCCGCCGAGCGGGCCGGGCTCATCTCTCTGACCGTATATCCCTATCTGCGGCAACGCGAGCTGGAATACATGATGGAGCTGACCCAGGCCTCCATGGTGGTCATCCCCCACGTGTACCGCAAGTTCGACTATCTGGAGATGTACCAGGGCTTCATGAAGGAGTTTCCCAGTCTCAAGCAGGTTTACCTGTTCGACGAGCAGGTGCCCGCCGCCGCGCCGGAGGGCACCAGGAGCCTGGTGGCCACGGCGGACGAGTTCCTGGGCAGGATCGACGAGGGGCTCTTGGACTCGCGCCGCCTGGACTCCACCAGCGACGTGGCCTTGCTCACCACCACCACCGGCACCACCGGTATCCCCAAGCTGGTGGAGTGGCCTATCGCTTCACGGGTCTGCACGGCCAAGGGACGCGTAGACATCTGGGACCTGAGCCAACAGGACATAACCATGGCCGTGGCCCCTCACGCCGGCGGCGCGGCCGGCACCTTGACCTATTTCGCCGCGCCCATGGCCGGGGCCAAGACCGTCATGCTGGAGGAGTTCGATGCCCGCCTGGCCCTGGAGGTGATGGCCAAAGAGAAGGTCACGGCCATCGGCGTGGTGCCCACCCACCTGGTGCGCATGCTGGAGCAGGACGTGGAGTCCTTCGACCTCTCCAGCTTGCGTTTCATCCGCTCGGCCGGCGGATACCTGCCACCCAAGGTGGCCTCTGAGGCCGAGGAGCGCTTCAAGGCGGCCATCACCAGCGACCTGGGCACCCAGGATGTGGGCTCGGTCAGCGGATGCCGGGTGACCGACTCGGTGGAGGTGCGGCGAGGATCGGTGGGCCGTCCCCTGCCCGGCAACGTGGTGCGGCTTCTGGATGACGACGGCCAGGAGGTGTCAGAGGGCGAGCCTGGGGTCCTGTGGTTCCGGGGACCACACGCTCCCGCGGGTTATTATCGCGACGAGAAGCTTACCGGCACGGTCTTCAACCCCGATGGCTGGAGCACTACCGGCGACATCGTGAAACTGGAGCAGGGCTGCCTTTGGATCATGGGGCGCAAAAAGGACATGATCATCAGGGGAGGGCAGAACCTCTACCCGGCCGAGATCGAGGGCATGCTAAACAATCATCCGGCCGTGGCCGCGGTGGCCGTGGTGGGCATGCCCGACGACGAGCTGGGTGAAAAGGCCTGCGCCTATGTGGTCCCCAAGACCGGCGCGAGCTTCGGTTTTTCCGATATGGTGGACTTTCTCCTGAGCAAGCAAATCGCCAAATACAAGCTGCCGGAGCGTCTGGAGATCGTTGCCGACATGCCTACGGTGGGCGACTCGGGCAAGATCAATAAGGAAGACCTCAAGAAGGACATCGCCGCCAAGCTGGCCGGAGAGAAGGGCTGAGATGTCCAGCCAGGTACTCCTGATCTCCACCCTGGACACCAAGGCCCAGGAAACCCTATACCTGCGCCAGCGCCTGGAGGCCGGGGGGGTCGAGGTCCTGCTCATGGACCTGTCCATGGGAACGCCCTCGGGACAGGCTTGTGAGATCTCCGCCGAGAAGGTGGCCGCCGCCGCCGGCTGGGACATGGCTGATATCCGGGCTTCCCGGGAAAGGGCCAAAATCACCTCGGCCATGATCCAGGGCGCCGTGAGTCTGGCCACCGAACTCTACGCCCAGGGGCGCCTCAATGCCGTGGTGGGCCTGGGGGGCTCCACGGGATCCCTCATGGCCTCGGAGGTGATGCGCGCCCTGCCTTTCGGCCTGCCCAAGCTCATGATCTCCTCCACCGCCGCCCTGCCGGGTTTGGCCACCCGCTACATAGACACCGGGGATATCCTCTTGTTTCACACCGTGGTGGAGATCTCCGGGCTTTCACCCCTCTTGACCAACGTTCTGGACCGCGCCGCCGCCACGGCCGTAGCCCTGGCCGGAGTGCCGGCCGTCAAGCCCAGGGCCGTCAATGGCCAGAGGATGGTTGCCATGAGCATGTTCGGACCCTGCGAGCACTGCGCCCACAAAGTCCGTATCAAGCTGGAGGAGCACGGCTTTTTGGTCATCGGCTTTTCGGCGGCCGGGGTATGCGATCGCGCCATGGAAGCCATGATCTCCCAGGGGTATTTCGCGGGGGTGGTGGACCTGGCGCCCGGCGGGGTGGGTGAGCACCTCCTGGGCGGCATGCGCTCGGCCGGTCCGCACCGCCTGGAGGCCGCGGGCCGGCTGGGCATACCCCAGATCGTGGCGCCCAGCGGCATCAACCTGATGAGCCCGCGCAAGTCCCACTATAAGCCCGATTATCACCAAAGGCCCAAATACGACATGGACCGCCTGCGCACCTTCCTGCGCCTGAACGCGGATGAGCTGCGCGAGGTGGCGCGCGCCTTTGCCGACAAACTTAACCAGGCACGCGGGCCGGTGGTGTTCCTGATCCCCACCAAGGGGTGGTGTTCCTTTGACTGTGAGGGTGGATCGGTTTACGCTCCACAAGAGGACAAACTCTTTGTTCATGAGTTAAAAAGTTTACTTAAGCCAGAAGTGATGGTGCGCGAGGTGGAGGCCAACCTGGAGGAAGATGAATTCTCCGACGCGGTGGCCAAGGCCTTCCTGGAGCTGGCGCCCGCGGCGCACCCCATGGAGATGCCATGAGATGAGCAAACCGTGGCCTTTGCTGAATTCGCGGACCATGGCCGACATGGGACTGTTTTCGGTCAGCCGCGACCGGGCTCTTTCGCCGCGCACCAAACAGGAACGCGATTTCTGGGTGGTGCACATGCCCGATTGGCTGCAGGTGGTGGCTTTCACCGGGCAGGGGCGCGTGGTGCTGGTGCGGCAATACCGCCACGCCAGCCGCCAAAGCGGGCTGGAGGTGCCGGGCGGACTGCTGGACCCCTCGGACCCTGATCCGGCCACAGGCGCCCTGCGCGAGCTGCGGGAGGAGACGGGCTACGCTGGCGGACGTTTGGTGGAGCTGGGCAGCTTTTGGCCCCAGCCGGCCCTGCTGGCCAACCAAGTCCACTTCTTCGCGGCGGTTGGCGTGGAGCTGCGGGGCCGCCAGGAGCAGGATCCGGGGGAGGATCTGGAGGTGGTCCTGGTGGCGCCCGAGGAATTGGACCGCCTTTGGGCCGACGGCGGCATGCATAATGCCATGAGTGTGATGGCCCTGGGCTTGGCCCGCCAGGCCGGGATGTTTTAGGGGAGGCTAAGATGATCCTGCGTAACTGGATGGAGAAGGATCCGGTCACCGTCAGCAGCGAAACCTTGGTGGCCGAGGCAATCACCTTGGTGGTGGAGAAGAACCGGCGGGCCCTGCCGGTGGTGGACGACGGGGTGCTGCGCGGCCTGGTTACCCGCAAGGACATGCAGGGCTGCGCCACCGCGGTGGCCCGGGCGCAAAACGAACACGAAAATGAGTACTTCCTCAACCGGCTGAAGATCAAGGACATCATGATCCGCATGCCCCACACGGTCCAGGCCGGGGACTCGGTGGAGTACTGCATGCTCAAGGGCCAAGAGGAGTTGATACGCAACTTCCCAGTGATGGAGAGCGGCAAGCTGGTGGGGCTGGTCTCCTCGCTGGAGCTGTTTTCGGCCCTGAGCAGCATCCTGGGGGCCGAGGAGATCTGGTGCGGCATCACCCTGGAGCCCATTCTCATTGAGAGCGGCACCGTCGCCAAGGTATCGCGGGTGGTGGAGGACACCGGCGCCGTGATCATGGGCGTCTTCACCATGCGTCTGCCCAATCGGCCGGAAAAGCGCGTCATCGTGCGTTTCAATGGCGGAGTGGAGGTGGATATGGTGGCCAAGGCCTTGGATGACGCTGGCTACAAGGTTTTCGAAAAGAGCAGCGCTGTACAGTCCTGCGGAACGGACTACTAGGCCAGGCCTGCGGCCGCAGCGCCACGGGCCTCGCTGGGTGGCAAGGGGCTAGCAGGCTGTTGAAAAACAGCCTGCTAGGCGCGCCATGGACCACCCCAAACAAGCTACGGCTTGTTTGGGGACCCCGGGGATGGCGCGCCGAATTGCGCGGCTTTGAATAAGCAAGCAATTTGGAAAACTTGACAAAACCACGCTTTTGTCAAGTTTGGTTGAATAAGGCCATGGAGGGACTTTTTCAACATCCTGCTAGAGACAGCCGACATATGCGCGCGGGCCTGGTCCGCGCCAGGACACCAGCAAAAACTATCGGCCAGTGGCGAGGAGCTATCGGCCCTACTGCGGCGCGAGGCGGAAAAATGGCAGAAACTACCGGGCAACTGCCGTTGGTGGTGGGCATATCCGGAGCCAGCGGAGTCATCTATGGGGTGGAGACGCTCAAGGTCCTGCGACGGCTGGGCCAGCCCACCCATCTCATCCTCAGCGAGGCCGGCGCGCGCAACCTGGCCATAGAAACCGAGTATACGGTGGAAGAGGTAAAGGCCATGGCCACCCAGGTGCACGAGGTCGCCAATGTGGGGGCCTGCGTGGCCAGCGGCTCTTTTCGCCACCGGGGAATGATCGTGGCCCCCTGCACCATCAAGACCCTCTCGGCCATAGCCAACTCCTTCACCTACAACCTGCTCATACGGGCCGCCGACGTAACCCTCAAGGAAAAGCGCCGGTTGGTGCTCATGGTGCGCGAGACCCCACTGCACAAGGGGCATCTGGAGCTGATGGTCAAGGCCTCCGACCTCGGCGCGCTGATCCTTCCCCCCGTGCCGGCCTTCTATCACCAACCGCGCACCATCATGGACCTGATCCAGCAAAGTATCGGCAAGGCCTTGGACTACTTTGGCATCGAGCATGACTTGTTCCAGCGCTGGAGCGGCGACTGATCTGGGCGGCTTTGGCGAGCGAGGACAGCGGGCTCTAGCAGCAACCAAACATCCGGAGACCGAAGATGCTTCTACCCAAATTTTCGTTTCAGCAGCCGGCCAGCCTGGACGAGGCGCTGGAGATACTGGCCCACCATGGTGAGCAAGCGGCGGTGATCGCCGGCGGCACCGATCTGCTGGTCAACCTGAAACACAAGAACGTGTCACCTCGGCACTTGGTGGGCTTGGAGATGCTGGGGGAGCTGCAAACCATCGGCGCTGAGGGTGGCTTCTTGCTCCTGGGGCCTCGTCTGACCGCCTCGACCCTGGCCGGCAGCGACCGCCTGCGCGGCTCGGCGCGGGCCTTGGCCCTGGGGGCCTCGGTGCTGGGCTCGCCGCAGGTGCGCAACCGGGCGACGGTGGGCGGCAACGTGTGCAACGCCCGGCCGGCGGCGGATATGAGCGTGCCTCTCCTGGCCCTGGAGGCCAGCGTGCTGCTGCGCTCACGCTCCGGCCAGCGCGAGGTGCCGCTGGCGGAGTTTTTCCTGGGGCCCGGCAGCACGGCACGGCGGTCAGAGGAGCTATTGGTGGGCATCAAGGTGCCGGCGGCGGCGGAAGGTTCGGGCGGCGGCTACCAGAAGCTGGGCCTGCGCAAGGCCCTGGAGATCGCCCTGGTCAACGTGGCGGCGGTGCTGACCCTGGAGGGGGACGGCAAGACGATCAAGACCGCCCAGGTGGCCCTGGGTTCGGTGGCGCCCACGCCCATACTCTCACCTGGGGCGTCCCAAGCGCTGGCGGGGCAAGCGGCCGGGCCGCAGGCCTTCGCCGAGGCGGGGCGGGCGGCGGCGGCTGACGCGCGGCCCATCGATGACCATCGCGGCTCGGCGGAGTACCGGCGGCAGATGGTGGAGGTTCTCACCGGCCGGGCCCTGGCGCAGGCCTGGCAAGCGGCCCGCGGGGTCCAGGAGGTTATGTCATGAGCAAACTGCGCATCGTGTTGATGGTCAACGACCAGGAGTACGAGCTGTTGACCGAGGCCAACCGGACCCTCTCGCAGGTGCTGCGCGAGGACCTGGAACTGACGGGGACCAAGCAAGGCTGCGGGGTCGGTGACTGCGGGTCCTGCACGGTGCTCTTGGACGGCCAGGCGGTCAACTCATGCCTGGTTCTGGCGGCGCAGGCCCAGGGCCGACGGGTGACGACCATCGAGGGGCTGGCCGCAGGCCCGGGCCTGCACCCCCTGCAGGAGGCCTTCGTGGACAAGGGCGCCATCCAGTGCGGATTCTGCTCGCCGGGCATGATCCTTTCGGCGGCGTCCCTGCTCAAAGACAATCCCTCGCCCAGTCGGCTGGAGATACGCCAGGGGCTGAGCGGCAATCTGTGCCGCTGCACGGGGTATCAGAAGATCGTGGAGGCGGTGGAAGAGACCGCGCTCAAGCTGGGTGGGAGGTAGAGAAATGGCAGAGCGGTTTGATGTAATCGGCTCGCGGGTGGCGCGCAAGGACGCGCCGGCCAAGGCAACGGGTACAGCGCTGTACGTGGAGGACATGAAGTTTCCCGGGGAACTCAAGGGCGCGCTGTTGCAAAGCCCCTTGCCCCACGCCCGCATACTCAACATCGATGTGAGCAAGGCCCAGCGTCTGCGGGGGGTGAAGGCGGTCCTCACCCACCGTGACGTGCCGGCCATCAAGTACGGCGTCTCGCCGGCGCGCTACGACGAGTGGCTGTTCGCGGTCGACAAGGTGCGCTACGTGGGCGACGAGGTGGCGGCGGTGGCGGCGGTGGACTTGGAGACGGCCTTGGAGGCCGTCTCGCTCATCGAGGTGGAGTACGAGCCCCTGCCCCACGTGCTGACGCCAGAGGAGGCCATGGCCGAGGGCGCGCCCGTGATCCACGACGAATTCCCCGGCAACATCTGCGCGGAGGTGCAGCAGGAGTTCGGGGAGGTGGACAAGGGCATGGCCCAGTGCGACCTGGTGCAGGAGGGCTGGTTCCGCTCCAAGAAGCAGGACGGCGCCTTCATCGAGCCCAACCAATGCGTGGCGGTCTATGATCTGGCGGGCAACCTGACTCTCTACAGCTCCACGCAGGTGCCGCACTACGTGCAGCGCACGCTGGCCATGGTGACCAGTCTGGGCATGAGCCGGGTGCGGGTGGTCAAGCCCTACGTGGGTGGAGGGTTCGGTCCCAAGGCCTCGGCCACGCCCATCGACTTGGCCAGCTCCTTTCTGGCCATACGCACCGGCCGGCCGGTACGCATGACCTTCACCAGGGAACAGGTGTTCCTCTTCTCCCGGGCGCGGCACGCCTTCACCCACCATATGAAGATCGGAGCCATGAAGGACGGCACTCTGGTGGCCCTGGATCACCAGGCCACCCTGGATGGCGGGGCCTACTCCTCCTTTGGCATCGCCACGGTCTACTATGCCGGCTCCCTGCTGGGTGGCCCCTACAAGCTGCCCAACATGCGCTATCACGGCCTGCGCCTGTACACCAACAAACCGGCCTGCGGGGCTCAACGCGGCCACGGTGGGGTAATCGCCCGAGGCTTGTTCGAGCAGCAGTTGGACATAGTCGCCGAGAAGCTGGGCATGGACCCGGTGGAGCTTCGCCTGAAAAACATGATGGAGGCGGGCCAGGTGACGTGCAATGACCTGGCCATGTCCTCCCTGGGCATGCGCCAATGCATCGAGGCGGTGCGCGACGGCTCGGGATGGCAGGAGAAGAAGGGCAAGCTGCCCAAGGGCAAGGGCATCGGAGTGGCCTGCGGATTTTTCGTATCCGGCGCCGGTTACCCCATCTACCGCTCGGAAACCTATCACTGCACGGTGGTCATCAAAGCCGACGAGGACGGCGGCGGGGTGGTCGTGTACACGGCGGCGGCGGAGATCGGCCAGGGCTCGGACACCACCATGGCCATCATCGCCGCCGAAGGCCTGGGTATTCCCTACGAGGCGGTGCGCATCAAGTCCGGTGACACGGACATGGGCATCGACCTGGGGGCCTACTCCTCGCGCACCACCATGATGACCGGCCACGCCACCCTGGAGGCGGCCACCAACCTCAAGACCATGATCCTTGAGGCCCTGGCCGAGGAGTTGGGCATCGATGCCGCGCGCCTGGATGTGGTCAAGGGGTTCATCACCATCAGCGGCGAGCCGGTGGACATCACCGCCCTGCGCACGCGCTACATCAAGGAGCACCGGGGCTGGCCCGTGCAGCCCGAGGGCGCCCAGTTGACCTTCAACGAGGCGGCGCGCATCGCCTATCTGCGCCGGGGCACCCTGGTGGCCACCGGCAAGTACAAGCCCCCGGTGCTGGGGGGCAAGTATAAGGGCGCCGCTGTAGGCACCAGCCCGGCCTATGGCTGCTCGGCGCAGGTGGCCGAGGTCTCGGTGGACATGGAGACCGGCCAGGTGACCGTGGAGCGCATTACCGATGCCCACGATTGCGGCCGCGCCGTCAATCTGACCTCGGTGGAGGCCCAGATGGAAGGCTCGGTCTCCATGGGCGTGGGTGAAGCCCTTTTCGAGGAGGTGAAGCTGGACGGCCAGGGCCGGTTGATCAACCCCAGCCTGGGCGAGTACCATATCCCCACGGTGATGGACATGCCCGAGGTGACGGCCATAGTAGTGGAGTCCAACGAACCCAATGGACCCTATGGGGCCAAGGAGGTGGGCGAGGGGGCCATCATGCCCACTATCCCTGCCATCTTGAACGCCATCCGCGACGCGGTGGGCGTTACCCTGGATGAAACCCCGCTGACCCCGGAGCGGGTCTTCATGGCGCTGAAAAAAGGGGCCAAGGATTGATACCTTGAACCGTGACCCCAGCGGGGCAGGCCGGCCATGGGGAGGCGCGCTCCCGGCTACCTGCCCCGCCCGGGCCCAGGCAGGGGCAGCGTTAAGAGGTTGAGAGACATGATTTCTTCCCCCTATGAGCGAAATCTCCTGCCGGAGCCGTTTCCGGGCTGCCTAAGTTGCCTGGAGGGGTTGCTGGAAAAGGCGGCGGAGCTGGGGGGCGCGGGCGATCCGGTCCTGCGGGAGCGCGCCCAACAGGCGGGGCGTCGGGCCCTGGAGCAGGGCCGGGTTTCGTCTCTTTCCTCGCCCGTGGTGGCCAACCGCATCCTGTGGGCCATCCGGCGGGAAACCGGCATGCACGATCCCTACCGTCAGTTCAAGGACCAAGAGATGGCCATCGGCCAAAAGGCCGCCGCCCGGCTGCGGCCTCTGTTGGACGGGGATATATCCTCCGCGGTTGAGATGGCCGCCTTGGGCAATGGGTTTGATTTTTTCAAGCCACCGGACCAAGCCATGGCTGACTTGGAGTCCGGCCCGGCTGGTGGGGTGGCCTTCCACGTCAATCACATCCCCCGCCTATCCCAATTCCTGACCGAGCGGCCAGCTTTGGTGCTTTACCTTACCGACAATGCCGGGGAGATTTTTTTCGACCTGCCCTTGTACCGCTACCTGGGCCGCCTGGCCCAGCGGGTGGTGCTGGTGGTCAAGGGCGGCCCGGCCCTCAACGACCTGACCCTGGCCGACCTGGAGGCCTCCGGCCTGGCAAGAGAGTTTGCCCAGGTGGCTGACACGGGAATGGAGGGGGTGGGTGTGGAGTGGGAGCAATCCTCGCCGGCGTTCAAGGACATGGTCATGCAGGCCGAGCTGATGGTGGCCAAGGGCATGGCCAACTTCGAAACCCTTTGCGCCCTGGCCCTGCCTTGCCCGATATTTCATATTTTCCGGGTGAAGTGCTCACCCATACAGGACTACCTGCACGCCCCCCCGAACACATATTGGGCCCTTTGGCGCCAGGCGGGCGCAATCTGCCGCAGAGAAGATCCTGGGCTTTAGGCTGATACCACTGTTAACCGTACAGTTTAGGACAAGGCCACATTTTGATCGCCAGCGGCCCTAGCCGAAGCCAGGTGGTGGATCAGGTTCCAGGAAACAGGCCTGGCGCCAGAGAGATGGTCCCCCTTTGTTGGACAGTCTTGCGGCTGTTTTAAGGTGGACATAGGTTTCATACTGCCGCAGTGAGTTTCCCCGCCATTGGCAGGGTCCCATATGCCTCGTCCGGAGTCCTCCCGTCCAGGCTGGAGTGAGGCCGCCGCTGGTTGTAGTAGTCGATCCAGGCCCCGATGCCCTTCCTGGCCTCGCTGCCCGTCTCGAAAGCATGCAGGTAGACGCACTCGTACTTCAGCGATCGCCACAATCGCTCGATCATGACGTTGTCCATCCAGCGTCCCTTGCCGTCCATGGATATCCTGACGCCGGCCTCCTGCAACACCTGGGTGAATTCGAGGCTCGTGAACCGGCAGCCTTGATCAGTGTTGAATATCCGTGGCTTGGGGAATCCGGCCAAGGCTTCCCGCAAGGCCTCCACGCAACAGTCCGCGCCCAGGGTGTTGGACAGACGCCAGTTCAAAACCTTCCGGCTGGCCCAGTCCATGATCGCCACCAAATAGAGGCCATTGCATGGTGAAACCCACTAAACGTGTTGATATTATGTCAAAAATGGCTGTGAAACATGATTACGGCAGGCAATGGCCGATGCGGGTCAAGGATGGCCCGCACGAGACCATGGCTATACAAAAACTACCAAAAAATGAGATAATTGGCCGTTATAATTGTTGTTTGCCAGAAAATGCCGCGCAATGGCCTCATGAGCCTATCCGCATGGTGCATCGAGAGGTTTCATAAGGTTGACGCCTTTCACG
>JAHLLK010000095.1 GCA_020444165.1 Deltaproteobacteria bacterium
GCTGGCGTAGCGGGTCGTGGGAAGCAAGTCCACGAACCAATCTCGCGCGCTCCCGCAGCGGACTCGCCCTGGGAACACGACTCTCGGGGCCGCGTCGCCGCGGCTGGCGTAGCGGGTCGTGACAGGTTGCCCTGCGCCCCCAACTCACGCGCTCCCCTAACCGGCTCGCCCTTTATTCCCAACTCTTCATGCGGTTGCCGGGAAGCTCGCCACGCCGCCGGTGGGCGCCTGGCCGGCCCGGCCGGCCGCCATGGAATTTCCGGGTCAACCGTACTCCCCATCCCAGGAGGGCGGCAAGCCGCCGCCGGAATTGTCGCCAAATCGTCAGGCTACCGTCACCGGCCGGGCATCCCAGGCGGAAAGAGGCCGAGGGACGGGGCGAACCGGGCCGGCCGGGGCCCGCCGTCCGGCCAGGCGGGCCCGGGGCGCGTCACGCCGTCTGCGCAGTTTGCTTGACTCGGGGCGGGCCTTGCCCCAGACTTTTTCTTTAAAAGCCGCAATATATTTTCGGCCGGCCCCTCGTGCGGAGCCGGCTTCCCCCGTCAACCAGGCAAGGGATCAAGGCTATGCTGCTAATCGAAGACCTGGAGGTCGAGCTGGGAGACAAAAAGCTCCTGAAGCACATCGACCTGGAGGTTAAGCCCGGCGAAACCCACATCCTGTTCGGTCCCAACGGCTCGGGCAAAACCTCGCTGCTCATGACCATCATGGGGTATCCCCAATACAAGGTCACCGGTGGCAAGATCGTGTTCAAAGGCGTGGACATCACCCACGCGCCCATCAACGAACGGGCCGCCCTGGGCGTGGGCATGAGCTACCAGCGCCCGCCCACCATCAACGGCCTCAAGACCCGCCAGCTGGTGGACATGTGCGCCCACGGCAAGGCCGACGTGGCGGCGCTGGCCGACCGCATGAACCTGACCGATTTCCTGGACCGCGACGTCAACGCCGGGCTCTCGGGCGGCGAGATCAAGCGCTCGGAGCTGTTGCAGCTCATGGCCCAGGACCCCGACCTGATGCTGTTCGACGAGCCGGAGTCCGGGGTGGACCTGGAGAACATGCACCTGGTGGGCGAGGCCATTGCCGAGCTCCTGCAAAAGGACCAGGCCTACCGGCCCCACGACCCCAAACCCATCGTGACCCGCCGCCGGGAACGCACCAAAATGGGCCTCATCATCACCCACACCGGCTACATCCTGGATTATCTGGAAGCCGACAAGGGCCAGGTGCTCTACCAGGGCGTTCTGAGCTGCGCCTCCAACCCCCGCGAAATCCTGGGTTGCGTGGGGCAGTACGGTTATGAGGAATGTGTAAGATGCATGATCAACTGACCGCCATCAAAGCCAAGGCCCAGGCCGCCGTGGACAAGGCCGCCGCCCTGGGCTCCGACCTGGATCTCTCCTCCTACGACAGCCAGGTGACCCAGGACGAGTACTCCAACTCCTGCGACCTCTCCTCCCTGCCGGTGCAGGAGGTCCAGGACCTTTTGGGCGCCGGTTTCGACGCCTCCGAGGCCGGCCGGGGCGGCACCTTCATGCTCAAGGACGCCCGGGTGCTGCACTGCTCCACCCACTCCGAGGGCATCGAGGTGATCCCCATCAAGCAGGCCCTCCAAGAGCACGACTGGATCTGGGACTACTACTGGAAGCTGGTGGACCCCGGCGCGGACAAATACACGGCCGCCGCCGAGCTGGACCTGCACGACGGTTACGTTATCCGGGCCCTGCCCGGTCACAAGACCATCTACCCCATCCAGGCCTGCCTCTACATGGACAAGAACAACCTGCAGCAGAACGTGCACAACATCCTCATCGCCGAGGAGGGCAGCGAGCTGCACATCATCAGCGGTTGCGCCACCAGCCCCCATTTGCATCGGGGGGTCCACGTGGGGGTGAGCGAGTTCTTCGTCAAGAAGGGCGCCACCCTGTCCTTCACCATGATCCACAAATGGGCCGACGGGGTGGCGGTGCGGCCCCGCTCCGCCGCCGTGGTGGAAGAGGGCGGGCTGTTCCTGTCCAATTACGTGTGCATGAAGCCGGTGAACTCCTTGCAAATGTACCCCACCGCCCACCTGAACGGCGCCGGGGCCACCGCCCGGTTCTATTCTATATTGGTGGGCTCCAAGGTCAGCGACCTCGACGTGGGCGGGCGCACCATCCTGAACGCCCCGGGCACCCGCGCGGAGATCGTCAGCCGGGCCATCACCAACGGCGGCAAGATCATGGCCCGGGGCCATCTGGTGGGCAACGCCGCCGGGTGCAAGGCCCATCTGGAGTGCCGCGGGCTCATCCTGGGCGGCGGCGAGCTATTGGCCGTGCCCCAGTTGGACGGCCACGTGGAAGGCGTGGAGATGAGCCACGAGGCCGCGGTGGGCAAGATCGCCCAGGAGGAGATCTACTACCTCATGTCCCGGGGGCTCAGCGAGGAGGAGGCCACCGCCACCATCGTGCGGGGCTTCCTGAACGTGGACATCCCGGGGCTGCCGGCCCAGCTGAAGGCCGAGATCGACCGCGCGGTGAGCGCCACCGACGCCGAAGCCATGTAAAGGTCCGGGCCCGGGGCAAGCTCCCGGGCCCTTTGCCCAGCACGCCGCCGGGGCCGGGGAGATTCTCCCCGGCCCCGGTTGCTTGGCTGGACCGGTCGCCACGGCTGCAAGGGTGGCCTATCGGTTTATTCACATGTATAGGCACACTTCTATCACATTTTTCTTGTCAAAAGTCGGTGGTTGGGTACAATGTAAGCACATTGGACACCCAGCCCTCTGCCCGCCCGGGTCTGGCTTTGCGGACCACCCGATACCTGCCGGACCTCTCTGCCCCAGGGTCCCGAGGGAGTAACCATGAGAACTTCATCGGTCCGTGGGGGGTTGATCCTGGTTCTCTGTGGCGTGCTTTGTCTCGCCGCAGTGCCCGCCTTGGCTTCCACCATCGAATTCGGCGCCGGTGGTGACGGCAAGGACATCCATTTCCACAGCCAGGGCCGCATCAACTTCGATTGGCTGCCCATCGAGGGCTCCGGGAGCGATCCCCTCCTGGACGACTACGTGGGCATGATCGACCTCGACGTGTTCGCGGCCATCGGCCAGGAGTTCGGCTCCTACACCCTCCAGGCCGGCGACATCTTCACCAACCTGGACTACCAGACGCCGATCTGGATCACCAGCAGCGCCTACCTCTCCAACCTGCTGGCCCGGGACGCGCCGCCCAGCCAATATGACTTCTCGGGCACGGTGCATCTGACCAGCATCTCCTTCACCAGCGAGAACGAGGTGGTGCTGACCGGGTACATCGACGACTTCATCAACAACCTGCCGGGCTCCAGCCTGTTGGCCGAGCTCACCAGCCCCGGCAACACCGAGTTCCATCTGACCATCGCCAGCTCCGGCCGCTCCGACGCCTCCCTCATCGAGGCCCTCAACTCCAGCAACCTCTCCGCCTGGGGCGTGGTGGGCGGCGGCGGCATCGGCGGGGGCGACACCCCCGCGGGCGGCACCCCGGAGCCCGGCACCCTGCTCCTGTTCGGCTCGGCCATCGTGGCCGGCGGCTGGTTCAACCGCCGTCGCCGGCGCCGCGAGCGCGCCCAGAGCCGCAAGGCCCCGGCATCCGCCGCGGCCCCGGCCGCCTGATTTCCGCCCTTTCTTCCCTCCCCGCCGGGGGCTGCTGGTCAGCCTCCGGTTTTTTTCTCCTCGGCGCCCCTCCGCCGGAGCCATCGTTATGCTCCCGCCCCCAAGCCTTGGTTGACCTCTTTCCACCCCCGCGACTACACTAAGGACAACCTGCCCGGTTGCCAGCCGCCAACCCCTATACCCGAGGTAGATCATGGCTCCCCAGGAGGCCCGGCTTTGGAGACGCGCCGCCGGTTTGGCGCTCTGTGTCCTGTTCCTCTGCGCCGGGTCCGCGCCCGCCCGGGCCGCCTCAGCCCTGTCCGTGGTGAGCTTGCTGCCCCAGGGCGAGGTGGCGCGCATCGTGCAAATCGTGGTGCGCTTCGACCGGGCCATGGCGCCCCTGGGCGCGGGCCGGGTGGCGCCCGACCAGGCGCCGCTTCGGGTGGAGCCCCTGCCCGCCGGAGAGTTCCGCTGGCTGGACCCCCAGACCCTGGCCTTCATTCCGGCCGAGCCCCTGGCCGGCTCCACCAGCCTGGCCCTCACCGTGCCCGAGGGGGTGCGGGCCCTGGACGGCAGTTCCCTGCCCCGGGCGGTGACCGCCCGGGTTTCCACCCCGGCCATCGCCGCGGTGGAGGTGAGCCCCGCGGCCGGCTCCTCCCTGGGGCCCCAGCCCGAGGTGCGCCTCATCCTGAATCAGCCGGTGAAGCTGGACTCCCTGACCGCCCACGCCTCCTTCCTCATCAACGGCCGGAAGGTCCCGGCCAAGGTAACCGAAGGCCCCGAGCCGGTGTGGCTGCAGGAGACCGAGCACCTGGCCCGGCAGTACCTCTTCACCCTGGACCAGAAGCTGGCCCCGGAGAAGCAGGTCACCCTGGACCTGGCGCCGGGCATCCTGCCGGCCCGGGGCACCCTGCCCAGCCAGGCGGCCATCCGCTACGACTTCCTCTCCTATTTGCCCCTGGGGCTCTCCCGCTGGCGCATGTCCCCGGCCGTGGGGGGAGGCTATGACCCCGAGTCCGGGCTGGTCCTGGAGTTCAACAACCCCGTGGCGCCCCGGGAAGTGTGGCGCCACCTGACCGTGGAGCCGGCCGTGCCGGCCCCGCCCCAGGCCGAGGACGAGGCCCCCAGCACCTACATCTACTTCCAGATGGGCTTCCAGCCCCGCACCACCTACCGCCTGACCCTGAACAAGGGCCTGGGCGACGACTACGGCACGGCCTTTCCCCAAAACCAGACCTGGAACCTCACCATGGGCGACCTGCCCCCGGTCCTGTCCCTGGTGGGCGAAAAGGGCGTGTTGGAGGCGGTGGCCCGGCCCCTGTATCCCCTCCTGACCCGCAACCTGGGCCGGGTGCGCCTGGCCCTGGCCTTCCTGCCGCCGGACCGGATGATCCCGGCCCTGGCCGCCGAGGACGCCCGGGATTGGGGCCGCAAGATCCCGGCCCCCCAGGCCGGGCAGCCCGGGGTGGTGGTGAAGGAACTGGACCTGGGCGACAAGCCCAACCAGAACGTGCTCACCCACTTGGACCTGAACGCCCTGTTGGGCCGGCCGGCCCTGGGGGGGATGGTGCTGGTGGACGTGCGGGCCCAGGTGCCGGCCAACCAGGGCAAGGTGCGCACCGAGGTGCGGCGGGCCTTTTTGCAGGTCACCGACCTGGGCCTCTCCCTGAAGGTGGGCACGGCCGGCGGCCTGGTCTGGGCCACCAGCCTGGCCACGGGTAAGCCTCTGACCGGGGTCAAGCTGTCCCTCCGGGACGCCAAGAACCGCGAGGTCTGGTCCGGGGTCAGCGGGCCCGAGGGCGCCGCGGCCCTGCCCTCCCTGAAGGAACTGAAGCCTTATTGGAACCCCAAGGAGTCGTGGAAGAACCCCATTCTCTACCTGGTGGGCGAGCAGGCGGGCCAGGTCGCCGTGCTGCCCCGCGCCTGGGGCGAGGAGCTGGACTACGCCATGGGCAGCAGCGTGTTCTACCGCAGCCCCCAGCTCAAGGAACTCCTGGTGGCTCACGCCCTGACCCAGCTCCCCTTGTATCAGCCCGGGCAGAAGGTCAATTTCCTGGTCTATCTGCGGGCCCAGGGCCCCGGCGGCTTCTTCCCGCCGCCGGTCACGGAGCGTATCGTGCGGGTGCGGGACGGCTACGGCCGGGTGGTGCATGAGTTCAAGGGCGCCCCCACCCGCTTCGGCTCCCTGGCCGGCTCCTTCACCCTCACCTCCGGCGCCCGCCTGGGCACCTACTTCATCGAGCTGGAAAACGGCGAGGACGACCTCACGGCCGGCGAGTTCCGGGTGGCCTCCTTCCGGCCGCCCGACTTCCGGGTGAAGCTCACCGCGCCGGCGAGCCTCCTGGCCGGCCAGGCCCCGGGCCAGGCCCAGGTGGCGGCGGGTTACCTCTTCGGCGCCCCGGTGGCCGGGGGCCGGCTCAGCCTGGCCACCCGCCAGGAGCCCGCGGACTTCACCCCGCCGGAACTCTCGGGCTACGCGGTGGGCGACATCCCCCTGCCCGGCAAGGAACCCGTGTTGACCCAGACCCTGGGAGAGACCGAGGCCACCCTGGACGCGGCCGGTGACGCCACCCTGCCCCTGCCCAAGGCCGAGACCCTGCCCGGCCGTCCGGTGCGGGTGACCGCCGAGGCCTCGGTGGCCGACCCCTCGGAGCGCACGGTCTCGGGTACGGCCAGCTTCCTGGTGCACCCCAGCTCCCTGGTCCTGGGCCTCAAGGCCCCGGTGGTGGCCCAGGCCGGCAAGCCCGCGGAATGCGAGATCGCCGCCGCCCGGGTGACCGGCGGCCCGGCCGTGCCCGGCGCGGTGACCCTCACCGCGGCCCGGGAATATTGGGAGACCGTGCGGGAGCGCGGCCCCGGCGGCTTTTTCCGCCACGTGAGCCAGGTCAAGCGCGAGGAGGTGTGGCGCACCACTCTGCCCGGCGCGGCCAAGCTCACCGCCCAGTTCACCCCGCCCCGCTCCGGGGCCTATGTGCTCACGGCCGAAGCGGCGGACGCCGACGGCCGCCTCACCCGGGCCGCCACCTATCTCTGGGCCTCGGGCGCGGGCGAAAGCGCCTGGCAGCGCTACGACGACTACCGCCTGGAGCTGGTGGCCCCCAAGGACACCTTCAAGCCCGGCCAGACCGCCAAGATTCTGGTGCAGAATCCCTTCCAGGAAGCCACCGCCCTGGTGAGCGTGGAGCGCCAGGGGGTGCGCCGGGCCACGGTGCTGTCCCTCTCCGGGCCCGCGCCCTTGTTGGAGGTGCCGCTCCGGGAGGGAGACGACCCCGGGGTCTACGTCAGCGTGCTGTTGGTGCGGGGCCGCGCCGCGCCGCCCACCCCCGGCGGCCCGGACCTGGGCCGCCCCCAGGTGCGCTTGGGCTATGCCGAGCTGAAGGTGGCCAAGAGCGGCCCGGGCCTGGCCCTCTCCGTGACCACCGACCAGAAGGAGTACAAGCCCGGGGCCGAGGTGGAGGCCAAGGTGAAGGTCACCGGCCCCGGCGGGCCCAAGGAGGCCGAGCTGACCCTGTTGGCCGTGGATGAGCGGGTGCTCACCGCGGCCGGCGGGGAGGGCGAGGGCTATTACCCGGCCCGCACCTTCAGCCAGCTCACCCCCGTGGCCGTGACCACGGCGGATATCCGCACCCAGGTGCTGGGCCAGGTCCTGCCCGGCAAGAAGGCCGACCTGTCCGCCGGCGGTGGCGGCCTGGGCCCTGCCCTCCGCCGCCAGTTCCACCCCGCGGTGTTCTGGCTGGCCCAGGCCCAGGCCGGGCCCGACGGGGTGCTCACCGCCCGCTTCAAGCTGCCCGACAGCCTCACCGCCTACCGGGTGGTGGCCGTGGCCGCCGGGCCGGATGACGATTTCGTCACCAGCCAGACCACCATCACCGCCAGCCTGCCCTTGCAGCTATTGAACGCCATGCCGCGCTTTGCCCGGGAGGGCGACCAGTTCGCCGCCCGGGTGCTGGTGCAGAACCTGGGCAAGATCGCGGGCCAAGCCCTGGTCACCGCCCAGGCCGCCAACCTGCGGCTCACCGGCCCGGCCGAGGTCCGGGTGGACCTGGCCCCCGGCGAGATGAAGCCGGTGGCCTTCCCGGTGACCGTCCCGACCGTGGGCTCGGCCGCGCTGACCGTGCGGGCCGTCCTGAACGGCGAGGAGGACGCGGCCCAGTTCAAGCTGGAGGTGCAGCCGGCCACCCAGCTCACCACCCGGGCGGCGGCCGGGGCCCTGGCCGCCGGCGACCCGCCCGTGGTCACGCCGCTGATGGCGCCGGCCGAGGCTGCGCCGGGGCGCGGAGGCCTGGTGGTGACCCTCGCCCCCTCCCTGGCCGCGGCCCTGGACCGCCCGGCCCGCTACCTGGTCACCTATCCCTGGGAGTGCCTGGAGCAGCGCCTGTCCAAGGCCGCCGCCCGGGCCCTGATCCTCACCAAGGGCGCGGCCCTGGGCCTGGCCCCGGCCCCGCCGGGCGAGAAGGAGGCCCTGGCCGCCTTGGCCGCTCAGGTGGGCGACTTCCAGACCCAGAACGGCGGGCTGACCTACTGGCCCGGCCAGACCGAGCCCGATCCCTTCCTCTCGGCCTACGCCATCCTGGCCGCGCGGCACCTGGCCACCGCCGGGGTGGAGCTGCCCGGCGAGGTGCGCGCCAAGACCGTGGACTACCTGAAGGCCTATCTCAAGGAAGGCAAGCCCGCGGACCGCTCGCCCCTGTACCACTACACCGCCCAGGCTCTCACCGTGTGGGTGCTGGCCCTGGAAGGCCAGGACACCCGGGCGCCCTTGGAGGCGCTGCTCTCCAACAAGAAGGCCACCCTGCCGCCCTTTGGCCTGGCCTGCCTCCTGGCCGCGGCCGGCCGCCTGAACCAGCCCACCGCCCGGGACGAGATCATCAAGCGGCTGGAGGGGATGGCCGAGGTGGGCGCGGCGTCGCTCACCTTCAACTGGACCAACCCGGCCCACCTGAAGGTGGTCATGGGCTCCAGCCTGCGGGGTGACGCCATGGCCCTGTTGGCCCTGACCCTGGCCCAGCCGGGCTACCCCCGCCTGGACGCCCTGGCCCGCGGCGTGGCCGGCCGCCTGGGCGAGGAAGCCTACCTCTCCACCCAGGAGGCCGTGTTCGGCCTGTGGGGCCTGGCCACCTATCTGGGCCGCTCCGGACCCACCACCGACCTGGCGGTCAAGGCCCTGTGGGAAGGGCGGGTGCTGGCCGAGCGCCGCTTCACCAGCCCGGCCGATCCGCTGCTCACCGCCGAAGCCGAGGGCGGGCTCCTCACGCCGGGCCGCCGCCAGGACCTGACCCTGGAGGCCGCCGGACAAGGCCGGCTGTTCTGGACCGCCCGGCTCACCTTCGCCCCCGGCGCTCCGCCGGCCGAAGCCGAGAACGCCGGCTTTGCCGTGGCCCGCTTCCTGGAGGCCAACCAGCCCGCCACGCCGGACCAGGGGGCCACCCCGGCCGCGAGCCCGGCGGCGAATCCGGCCCAGGTCCCATCCCTGGGTCAGGACCTGACCTGCGTGGTCAGCGTCACCTGCCCCGCCACCCGCCACCACGTGCTGGTGCAGGTGCCCTTCCCGGCCGGCCTGGAACCGGACCAGGCCTGGAGCGGACCCCGGCAAGTGAGCAACGAGGAAGGCAGCCAAGACCCCTGGTCCTGGCGCGAAGCCCGCACCAGCCAACTGGTGCTCTACGCCCCCCGGCTGAACCCCGGGGTCTATACCTACCGCTTCAAGCTCCGGGCCGTGGCCCCCGGTCAGTTCCTCCTGCCCCCGGCCCACGCCGAGGAAATGTACGCACCCGAAGTCTACGGCGCCACCCCCGCCGGCCGCTTCACGGTGCGCTGAGGGGGGGCTAAGAGGCTTTAGGAGAGAAAAGAATGTGGGGGAAAACCCCCTTTCCCCAAAAAAACTTTTGGGGTTTGGGTAGGCTGGGCCGAGGTCATCCGCCATCAGGAATTCCCGACAAGTGTGGGGAATCGGCTGAAAACAACTATGGCATCCTTGCTCCGACAATCTGCTAGTCTGCCGGCCCAAGCCGGGACGGCCTTGGTCAACAGACGGAGAGACGGCCGGTGAGGAGCCTCTCCCCGGGCCGCCGCCGCGCCGTGGCCTGGGCCGCGGCCGGGGTGGTGCTCTTGGCCCTGGCCGGGGTGGCCGCCCTGGAGCTGTGGGCCCGCCTGGCTCCGGGCGAACTGCCCCCGGCCGGCTGGTCCCGGGGCCAGGACACCCTGGTCCTGGCCGGGGACGGCGCGGCCCTGGGCGACCTGGCCCACCCCCGCCAGCGCTCCGGCCCCTGGCTCGCCGCCGGCGAGGTGCCGCCCCTGGTGCAGGCCGCGGCCCTGGCCGCCGAGGACCACCGCTTCCACCACCACGGCGGGGTGGACCCCCTGGCCCTGGCCCGCGCCGCCTGGGGCAACCTGGTGGCCCGGCGGGTGATCGGCGGCGGCTCCACCATCACCATGCAGCTGGCCCGCCTCTTGCGTCCCGCCCCCCGCAACCTGGCCAGCAAGCTCCGGGAAGCGGTCCGGGCCCTGTGGTTGGAAGCCCATCTGTCCAAGAACGAGATCCTGGCCCAATACCTGAACCGGGCTCCCTTTGGCGGTCCCCTGGTGGGCCTGGGCGCGGCCAGCCGCGAACTCTTGGGCAAGGCCCCGGCCGCCCTGGCTCCCCACGAGGCGGCCACCCTGCTGGCCCTGCCCCAGGACCCCTCCCGCCTCTTGCAGGCGGCCCACCGGCCCCGGCTGTTGGCCCGGCGAAACCAGATCCTCCGCGGCATGACCCGGGCCGGGGCCCTGACTCCGGCCGCCCGGGACCGGGCCATCGCCGCGCCCCTGGTTTTGGCCGGGCCGCCGCCCCCCCCCCTGGCCCCCCATTTCCTGGCCGCCCTCCGGGCCCGCCTGCCCCGGCCGGCCCCGGGCCGGGTGACCACCTGCCTGGACCCGGAGATCGAGGCCCTGGCCGCCCAGGCCCTGGCCGCCCACGTGAAGCTGTTGTGGGACAGCGGGCTCCGGGAAGCGGCCCTGGTGGTGCTAAGGAACTCGGACCGGGCCATCGTGGCCTACGTGGGCTCGCCGGACTTCGCCAACCCCGCGGCCGGGCAGGTGGACGGGGTCTTGGCCCGCCGCCAGCCGGGCAGCTCCCTGAAGCCCTTTATCTACGCCCTGGCCCTGCAAGAGGGCCGCACCCTGGCCGACCTGTTGGCCGACGAGCCCCTGGGGCTCCTCACCTCCGGCGGGGTGTTCCGGCCCGAGGACTACGACGGCCGCCACCGGGGGGCCGTGCGCCTCAAGGTGGCCCTGGCCAGCTCCCTGAACCTGCCGGCGCTCCGCACCGTGGAGGAACTGGGCCCCCAGGCCGTGCTGGACCAGCTCCGGGACCTGGGCTTTTCCCTGCCCCAGAGCGGTGAGCACTACGGCCTGGGCCTGGCCCTGGGCGACGGCGAGGTGAGCCTCTTGGAGCTGACCACGGCCTACGCCGCCCTGGCCGACAACGGCCGCTGGGCCCCGGCCCGCTGGTGGACCGGCCAGCCGGCGACCCCGCCGGTCCGGGTCTTCACCCCGGCCGCGGCCCGCCTGGTGACCCAGGCCCTGTCCGAGGACCCGCCCCGGGCGCTCGGCTTCGGTCGCCACACCCTGTTGGAGCTGCCCTTTCCCGTGGCCGTGAAGACGGGCACCAGCCAGCGCCACCGCGACTCCTGGTGCGTGGGCTTCACCCGGGACTACACCGTGGGGGTCTGGGTGGGCAACTTCAGCGGCGACCCCATGGCCGGGCTCTCCGGGCTCTCCGGGGCCGCGCCCCTGTGGCGGAGCGTGTTCCTCTCGCTCCACCGCCACGGGGCCGGGGAACTGCCGCCGTGGCCGGGCGGGGTGGTGCGCCGCCGCATCTGCCTGGCCACCGGCCAGTTGGCCGCCGCCGGCTGCCCCCACACCGCCCTGGAGTACTTCGACGCCACCCAGGCCCTGCCCCCGGCCTGCATGGCCCATGGCCCGGCCCTGGCCCAGGACGCGGCGGCCCAGCCCGGCGCGGTGCGCCTGGAGCTGCTCTCCCCCCTGCCCGGCGCGTCCTTTGCCCGAGACCCGGACCTGCCGCCGCACTTGCAGGTGCTCACCTGCCGGGCCCGGCTCACCGGTCAGCTCACCGGAGCCTTCTGGCGCCTGGACGGCCGGCCCCTGCCCCCGGGCCCCGAGCCCCTGACCCAACGACTGCCCCTGACCCCCGGGCCCCACACCCTTTCCCTGACGGCGCTGACCCCCCGGGGCAGCCTGCACCAGGCCGCCAATTTCTACGTTTGGTAGAAAATTTGGGAGATTTGAGGCGCCGCGAGCGGCCGCCGTTGCAAAAAAGCGCATATCCGGATAGTTGCCTCGGGTATGCCAGGCATCTCCCAGGCTTGCTTAACCCGGACAAATCATGATAGTCTTTACTAAATTTGCTCACCAATCCGCCGCTGCCCTGGATCAGACGGTGAGCTTGAAGCCGACTGACACCCTACCTTGGGGGAAAGTTATGCAGCCTCAAGCCCGATCCTGGGTGAGAGTATTCCTGCTGGTCATGACCTGGGTCCTCTTGGTCGCCCCGGCGGCCCTGGCCCAACAAAACGTGACCGCCGGCCGCGACTACTTCACGGCCGAGTACGGCAACCCACTGGACTACAGCGACGCGGCCGATTGGCGCTACGGCGGACGCTTCGACGAAGGCATGGTCGGCGCGAGCGTTTCCGGCGGCAAGCTCAACTACACCACCGCCTTGGCCGGCAACCGCTTCTTCTACCTCCTGTACCCCGGCATGGTGAACACGGTGCCCATGGAGGAGAGCGGCGAATTCCTGCCCATCAAGGCCGACGCCTTCCGCGTCTTCGCCATGCGCCTGGGCTGCTCCAACTGCCCCGCCAGCGGAGTGTATGGCTTGTTATGGTGGTTCAACGGCGGCACCGGGGGCCAGTATTACGCCTGGGGCCCCTTTTTCCCCACCTTTCAGCCTTCCACCATCTACGTAATGGACATGTCCACCATGACCGCCCAGGTCACCGGAACCTTGGGCAGTGCGCTGTTCACCGGTGACATGTGGGGGCTGGCTCTGGGCCCGGACAACTCGGGCGGTCACAACCTGAGCGTGGACTGGGTGACCCTCACCATCCCCGGCGGCTCGAATGTGTCCTTGAACTACGGCGGTTACGGTGGCTCCGTCACGTTGCGCCTCTATGACGACCTCGGGGGAGCCCTTAGCTCACAAGTGCTGGTGTACCGCTATGACCCTGCCAACCCCTTCGCGTCTGCGGGGCCGCTGGCCACCAGTGCCGCGGCCGCCAGCCTGGCCCAGGTGGATGTAAGCTGGTTACCGCCGGGCACCTACTGGATCAGGGCGTTCCAAGGCATCAACAGCAGCGTCAATGAAATCCTCACCGCCCGCACCCAGTTCACCGTCAACCACCCGCCTTCCCTGACCATCACCCAGCCCGACGCCCGGGGGGACGAGGCCCGCGACTACGCCACGGTCAACCGGGGCGGCGACGCCTGGGACTTCACTCAACTCACCGACTACAACGCCGCGCTCAGCCCGGGCAGCACCATCACCAACCCGACGAACCCCGCCACCACCACCGCCGGGGTCCTCTCCGGCACCTGGCTCAAGCTGCGGAACCTGAACGGCGATCCGATGCTCGTCCTCAGCCAGCCAGGCGCCATCAGCGCCGCCACCTATCACCACCTGACCGTGCGCATGCTGCTGGACAGCTATCTGGCCTATAACAATTACGGCCCGGGGCGGATTTATTGGGGGACCAGTGAATGGGCGACCTCCACCGGCCAGGACTTTTTGATCTTGAATGGCGTGTATGAATACCATTTCGACCTGAACAACATGCCGGTGGACGAGAGCACCCCCACCGCCGCCACCTGGCCGGCCACCGGCTCGGTGAACTACTTCCGCATAGACCCCCACGAACTGACCTATGCCGTGGATACCTATTTTGACTACGTGCTCCTGACCCCCTCGGACAGCACCAGCGCGGGCAGCTTCAACATCACCTTCACCACCTCCGACGCCGACGCCCAAAGCGTGCGGGTGACCCTCTACCTGGACCCGGACCGGGACCGCACCAACGGCAACGAGTTCCAGCTCACCGCCAGCCCCCTGGCCGCGGGCACCACCAGCTACAACCTGATCCCGGGCGACCACCCCGGGCTGACGGCCGGCACCTACTACGTGGCCGGCAGCGCCTCGGACGGGATCAACACCTCCTGGGCCTACTCCACCGGGCCCCTGGTGGTCACCAGCGGCGGACCCGTGGTGCCCGGCGGGCCGGTGCCCATGTACCGCTGCTACAACGCCAACCTCTGGTACCACTTCTTCACCATCCGGGCCTCGGAGTTCCACAACGCCGTGGCCGCGGGCTACAACGACGAGTCCACCGGCTACGCCGACCGGCTGTTCTACGTGGAGCCCAGCCCCACCGGCAGCGCCGTGGCCGTGCACCGGCTCTACAACCCCTACAGCGGGCGGCACTACTACACCTACAAGGACGCGGAGCGGAACACCCTGGTGGCCCTGGGCTGGAACTATGAGCGGGACGAGGGAGCCATCTATCCCACCGCGGGCGTGGCCCCGGCCGGCACCACCGAAGTGTTCCGCCTCTACAACACCGTCACCGGCACCCACCTCTACACCACCTCCGCCCCTGAAGTGTCCTACATCCTCAACACCCAACCCCAATGGCAAAAACATACCTCCCTGGGCTGGGCCTACACCTGGGCCGGCGCCGGCTACCCGGCTATTTAAACCAGGAGCTTTTTCGGGAGAGAGGAAGATGTGGGGGAAAACCCCTTTTTGTGAACAAAAAGGGGTTTTCCCCCACATCCCCCCCAAAAAAAACTTCATAGTTTTCGGCTGGCAGACCGAGCCTGCCAGCCTGGGTTAACGGCTCATACTCTTTCTGAAAAAAGTATTTGAGACCTTTCGGCCCGGACCGGCACAGCCAGAGGTTCGCCGGCAAGGCGACGGACGAGCGACAACCGGAGGCGTAGCCCAGGCTGTTGATAAACAGCCTGGGGCGGGCATCTGGCGCAGCCGCCCCCCCATAAAACACGAAGGCCCGGGGAAACGCGCCCCCGGGCCGACTCTTTTTTGGGAAAATATAAGAAAAATCAGTCGAAGACCGGCACGGACATCTCCGGGTTGTGCAGGATGTCCCGGCGGATAAGCTCGTTCAGGCCCCGGGCCACCGGCCCCACCCGGCCGTCGCCCACCGGGCGCTCCTCCAGCATGGTCACGGGCAGCACGTCCAGGGTGGTGCCGAAGAGCATCATCTCCCGGGCCGTGGCCAAGTCGGCCTCGGACAGGGGCCGGGTCACCACCCCGGCCAAAACCCCGGCCGCTTCCAGCTCCGGGGCCAGCTCCAACGCCCGGCGCACCGTGGTGCCGTCCAGGATGTGGTCCGGCAGGGGCAGGCAGAGGTTGCCCTCCCGGTCCACCAGGCCGAAGTTCTCCGTGGCGCCCTCGGCCAGATAGCCTTCCTCGTCCAGGCCCAGGGAAAACTCCCAACCCCGGGCCACGGCCTCGCGCTTCAACAGCACGTTGGGCAGGTAGTTGCAGCTTTTCACCGAGGCGAAAAACCCGCTCTTGGCCGGCACCCGGCTGATGCCCAGCTTCACCCCGTGTTCATAGGAGCCGGGGCGCGGCGGGTGGATGCGGCCCACGACCACGTAGACGCCCGGCTCGGGGCACTCAAAGGGGTTGGCCGAGAAGCCGCCCGGCCCCCGGCTCACGTAGAGCCGCACCATGCAGTCCGGCTCGCCGCCGGCCCGGGCCGTGGCCAGGCAGATCTCCCGAAGCACCGTGGTGGTGTCGGGCAGGTCCAGGAAGATGCTCTGGGCCGAGCGGCACAGGCGCTCCAGATGGCGGTCCATCTGGTAAATCCGGCCGCTCACCGCCTTCATGGCCTCGAACACCCCGTCGCCCCGGTGGACCAGGTGATCGTCCAGGGGCACCTGCATCAGCCAGGGTTCGGTGACGATCCCGCCGTACCACGAGGAGTACATGGCCAGGTAGTCCCCGGCCCAGGGGCGGGGCTGCTCCTTGAGGCGCTTCAAGGCCTCTTGGACCGACAATATGGGGGGGTGAGCTTCGTGTGTCATGCCCAGACTCTACCGCCGCCCCACCCCGGCAGCAAGGATTTTCCAGGGGGATTTCCCCACCCGCCCGCCAGGCTGGCGCAACGTTTTCACCACCAGCCTCGTAGTTGAAAACTACAAAGTTTTTTGAGGGAAGGGGGGTTTGGGGGGAGACCCCCTTTTTTTCAAAAAAGGGGGTCTCCCCCCAAATCTTCCTCTTTCTTACCCCGCCGCCTTCGCCAGGGCTTCGCGCACGAGGGCGGCGCTGTCGGCCACTTCGGCCGGTTCGGGACCGGAGCGGAGTTCCAGGACCAGGCGGGGTGAGTCCTTGACCAGGGGCGCCACCACGTCCCAGTCCAGGTCGCCCCGGCCGGGGGGCAGATGATCCTGTACGCCCTTGGTGTCGTGCAGGTGGCAGCCCACCAGCTCCTGGCCGTAGGCCGAGAGCCAGCGCCGGATGCCCGGCAGGTCGGAGTCGGCGTTGGTCTGGGCCCGGGCATGGCCCAGATCGCACCAGAAACCCAGGGGCGCGCCCCGGAAGCGTTCCAGGAGCAGGCCCATCTCGTCGAAATCCGGCACCTGGAAGGGATGAAAGCGGTTCTCCAGCCCGATCCGCACTCCCAGGGCTTCGGCCCGGGCCGCCAGGCGGTCCAGGGAACGGCTGGCCAGGTCCACCGCCCCGGGGGAGGCCTCCCCCCGCCGGGCCAGGTGCCCGGCCAGCTCCTGGGGGTCGCCCCCCTTCGCCGCCTGGCGGAGCACCAGCTTGTCCTCCAGGCCGGCCACCCAGCCCAGGTGCACCACCAACGCCCCCACCTCCATATCGCTGGCCAACTCCAGCGAGCGGCAGGTCAGGTCCACGGCCAGCCGCCGCTCGGCTTGCTCCGGCGCGGCCAGGTTGTAGGCGTCGCCCGAGCCCTCGGCCAGGCCCGGCGGCAGGGGGATGAAGTTGTGCAGGCTCACCACCGCCAGCTCCCGGGCGGCCAGCTCCCGGCGGAGGATGGTCAGCACCGCCGCGGGGAGACGGTACTCCAGCTCCAGATAGCGGAGGCCCGTGGCCGCCACCTGGTCCAGAATGTGCGCGGCCCAGGGAGCCGCCTCCAAGGGCGGCGCGCCCGCGGGCTGGTGCGGCTGGGCCCACACCGTGGACAGGGCGAGTTTGTCGGCGGGATTGGTCATAGCGGGTCCGTTTGAGAAATGGGGAGACGTGGGGGAAAGGACCCTTTTTTGAAAAAAAGGGGGCTTGCACCCCAGAAAAGCTGCGTTTTTCCGGGGACCCCGCTTCCTTTCCCCCCCACCCCCTTTCCCCCAAAAAATTTGTAGGTTTCAAGAGAGGGAAGCCAGGTTCCCTGGGGCCCGGCCCAAAAGAGGGAGCCCTTCCCCTTGCGCTGAAGGACGGAAGGGCTCCTCATGCTTCCCGGCCCGGCCGCGGTTACGGCATCACGTAACCCTCCGTGGAGCAGCTTTGGCCCTTTTGGTACTTGGCCCAGAAGGGGCTCATGCCCCGGAGCCGCTCGATGATGGGCGGCATCTCGGCCAGCACGTAGTCCACTTCCTCCTGGGTGTTGTAGGCCGACAGGCTGAAGCGGATGGAGCCGTGGGCCGCGGTGTAGGGCACGCCCATGGCCCGGAGCACGTGGCTGGGCTCCAGGGAGCCCGAGGTGCAGGCGCTGCCCGAGGAGGCGCAGATGCCCT
>JAHLLK010000096.1 GCA_020444165.1 Deltaproteobacteria bacterium
CAATTTTGCCAAGCCGACATTGCATGGGGCAGGACGCCCCGTGCAATGCTCTCAATTAAGCTCAGCCACCCTAATTAAATCTCTTAATAAACCGCCGCCGACTTGTGCGAGGCGGTCCAGCATGCGTTGGAAGATGAGGGCGGTGACCATGGCGTCGCCGAGTGCCGTATGGCGCCCTTCGAGGCGGAGGCCGAAGCGCCCCGCCAGGGATTCGAGGCTGCACTTATGGCGTTCGCGGTTGATGCCGTAGGGGTCGGAGGGCAGGACGACGGTTTGGCACATGCGGACGGTGTCGAGCACCAGGTTTTGCAGGGTGAGGCCGTAGCGTTCGCGCATGACCCAATTGATGAAGTGGAGGTCGAAGCGAGCGTAGTGGGCCACCAGGATATCGGGCCCCAGGAAGCTGAGGAAGTCCTCGATGACCACCGCCCCGTGGCGGGCGCGGGCGATGGCGTCGGGGGTGATGCCGTGGACCTTGATGGCTTCGGCCGGGATATCGCGGCCGGGGTTGACCAGTTCGTGGAAATAGTCGCCCAGGACGATGCGGCCGCCCTGGACGGCCACGGCGCCCACGGCCACGACTTTATCGGTGGTGGTGTCGAGGCCGGTGGTTTCCAGGTCCAGCACCACGTAGCGGAAGTCGCGGGCGGGGCGGGAGGTGCTCAGGTTTTCCAGGGCGGCGAGGTTGGCCCGGGCCGGGTCGGCCAGGTCCTTGCCGCGCAGGCGGGCCCGGGTGAGGAGGTTGCCCAGCTTTTTTCTCACCAGGCTCATGTCAGACGCCGAGAGACCAGGTTTGGTAGCGGTGTTCCAGGAGTTCCTGGAAGTCGGAGATGACCCGGAAGCTTTCCTTCAAGGTGGTGCGCTGCATGTTGTTGAGTTGGGCCGGGTCCACGAAGTTGTCGGGCACTTCGCCGCGGGCCCGGGCTTCCAGGTGGTGGCGGATGCGCAAGAGGGTGAGGAAGCCGAAGGCCTCCATGAGGTCGGCGCCCTGGGTTTCCTTGACCAGCCCCCGCCGGGTGATCTCGGCCAGGCGGTCCAGGGTGTTGGTGGTGAGCACGGCCTGGTCCAGGGCCATGACCCGGGCCCCGTCCACGATGGGGGTCAGTCCGCCCAGCTTCAGGTTGAGCTGGTCCTTGTGCTCGCCCGCCTTGGTGACCACGAACTGGCGCAGGAAGCCCAGGGGCGGCCGGTTGTAGAGGCTGTTCTTGGCCATGAAGCGCAGGAAGGCGGAGTTGGTCTCCAGGTGCTCCTTGAGGCTCACCGTGAGGTTTTCCACGTAGTCGGCCTCGGCGTAGAGGGCGCGGAAATCGAAAAAGATGGAGGCCAGGCGCAGGGTCACCGGGTTGGGCTCGGCCACCCAGCCGGCAAAGGTGCGCTGCCAGGCCGCTTCGGAGAGGCACCATTGGGGGTTCATGGCCATGACCCCGCCCTCGCAGCGGGGGAAGCCGCAGCGCTCCAGGCCCTCGGCCACCCGGCGGCCGAACTCCAGGAACCAGGCCTGGATGCCGGGCTCCAGTTCCCGGGGCACGTTGGCGTAGATCAGGGCGTTGTCCTGGTCGGTGCGGAGCGTCTGCTCGCGGCGGCCCTCGCTGCCCAGGGCCATCCAGCAAAAGGGCACCGGGGCGCGGCCCGGCCCGTCGCTCTCCATCTCGGCGGCGATCAGCTCCAGGAGCTTGATGGTGAGCCGGTCGTTGAACTCGGTGACCAGGAGCAACAAGTCCTTGGCCGAGCCGCCGAGCCTGAGCAGCATCTCCAGCACCCGGTCGATGCGCGAATGCAGCTTGACCAGGTCTTCCAGGTCCTCCACCTTCTCGATCTCGCGCACCACGCCCACGGGGCTGCCGCCGGTGAGGCTTTGCAAATCGCGGTCGGCGACCATGCCCAGGAGGCGGTCGTCGTCGTCGGTGACGAGCAGATGGCGCACCCCGTGGCGGCTCATGGAGAGCACCGCCTCGAAGGCCAGGGTCTCAGGCGGCAGGGTGTGCACCGGCTGGCTCATGAACTCGGCCACGGGCTGCTCGAAGGTGCGGGCCCGGAGCATGACCTTCACCCGGAAATCGGTGTCGGTGAGGATGCCCAGCGGGTGGTCGGTCTCGTCCACCACCACGATGGAACCCACCTGGCGACGGGTCATGGCGAGCGCCGCCGCCCGGAGGCTGGTGGCCGGCAGGCAGGTGAGCACCTCCTGGTGCATCACCTCGCGCACCCTCGTGTTGGCCAGGGCCGCGGCCCGCAGGTTGGCGGTCTCCAGGCCGGACATGTGAGGCAGTTGGCACACCTCGGCCCCGCGGCGGAGGGACTCCAGGTTGCGGGCCAGGGAGTGGGAATAGTGGCGCTCGAAGGTGGGGTGGCGGGCCACCAGGTCCACGAACAGGGGCCCGGGCAAAAGGTAGCAGATCAGGTCTTCCCGGGCCGTGACCTGGAACAGGGCCTGGTGACCGTGCAAGAGGGACACCGCGCCGAAGCTGTCGCCCTCGCCGCGCACGTCCACCAACACCTCCTCGCCGCCGTCCTGGCCGGGCAGGGAGATCTTGGCCGAGCCGCTGTTGATGAGGTAGAGATGCTCGGCCGGGGGGCCGCCCTTTTCGATGATCACCACCCCCCGGCGGAAAAAGGCCACCTCCACCCGGGACACCACTTCCCGCAGCTCCGCCTCGGCCAGGGTGTCAAAGGGCGCCACGCCGTTGATGAACTGGAGTTCGCGTTGCCAGGGGAAGAAGTCGTCTTGATCCATGTGCCGCCTTGGGTTGGTGGTGAGGGGGGCCGGTGCGTCCCGTCCTGCGCCCCCAAGCACCCGTGGGTCTGCGGTGGATTCGCCTCCCGGGAAGGGCCCCCGGGCCAGGAACCCAGGCTCCAAGGCTGACCGTCGCCTCTATATGGGAAGACGTGCCGCAGCCAGCCGCCAGCTTACCACCAGCCTACAACTTCTTTTGGCCCAAGGTGGCCTGATTCCAGCCAGGCCACGCAGCAAACTTGCCTGGCCGCGGAAAAGCAGGGCCTTGCCGACCCCCGCCGGCGTGGCCAGGCCGGGCCGGCGCGGGAGGGGGTGCCCGCGGCCGCAGCCGCTCCTTTTGCCCCGCCCTACCCAGGAGCCGGGGCCGCCAGGCGCGGCGGCGGTGGCTATTGCGGCCCCGGGTAGTTGGGCGGGGCCAGCACGGTGGGGGTGGGCGGCTTGCTGTCGTCGGGGCGCGGGTAGTCCAGGGTATAGTGCAGGCCGCGGCTTTCCTTGCGGGCCTTGGCCGAGCGGATGATGAGGTCGGCGCATACGGCCAGGTTCCTGAGTTCCACCAAGTCGCTGGTCACCCGGAAGCGGCTGTAGTACTCGGAGATTTCCAGGCAGAGCATGTCCACCCGCCGCTGGGCCCGCTCCAGGCGCTTGTTGGTGCGGACGATGCCCACGTAGTCCCACATGAAACGCCGGATTTCGTCCCAATTGTGCGCCACCACCACCTCCTCGTCGCTGTCGGTGACGCCGGTCTCGTCCCAGGGGGGGACTTCTGGGGGAGGCGGAGTGCCCTCCAACTCGTCCAGGATGGCCTGGGCGGCGGCCACCGAGATCACCAGACACTCCAGCAGCGAATTGCTGGCCATGCGGTTGGCCCCGTGCAGGCCGGTGCAAGCCACCTCGCCCACGGCGTAGAGCCCCGGAAGATCGGTGCAGCCGTGCAGGTCGGTCATTACCCCGCCGCAAGTGAAATGGGCGGCCGGGACCACCGGGGCCGGGCCCTTGGTAAGGTCGAAGCCAAAATGGCGACAGGCCTCGTACACGGTGGGGAAGTGGTCCTTGATGAACTGGGCCGGCTTATGGCTGATGTCCAGCTGCACGCAATCCAGGCCCAAGCGTTTCATTTCGTGGTCTATGGCCCGAGCCACGATATCGCGGGGAGCCAGTTCGGCCCTGGGATGAAAGCGGGGCATGAAGCGTTCGCCGTCGGGCAGGCGCAACACCGCGCCCTCGCCGCGCAGGGCTTCGGTGAGCAGGAAGGACTTGGCCTGGGGGTGGTAAAGGCAGGTGGGGTGGAACTGGGTGAACTCCATGTTGGCCACCCGGCAGCCCGCCCGCCAGGCCATGGCGATGCCGTCGCCGGTGACCACGTCGGGGTTGCTGGTGTAAAGGTAGACCTTGCTGCAGCCCCCGGTGGCCAAAACCACGGCCTTGGCCAGCATGGTGCGCACCCGGCCCGTGGGGACGTCCAGCACGTAGGCCCCGAGGATGCGCAGGGTGCGGCCGTTGGGCAGGTGGCTGCGGATGAGGTCTATGGCCACCTGGTGCGGCAAGACTTGGATGCCGGGGTGGGCGGCGGCCTTGGCGGCCAGGCTTTTGGACACCGCCTGGCCGGTGGCGTCGGCGGCGTGGACCACCCGCCGGCGGCTGTGGCCGCCCTCGCGGGTGAGGTGGTAGACCTTGCGTCCTTCCGGACCCATGACCTGAGTGAACTTCACCCCCGCCGCCACCAGGTCGTTGATGGCCTGACGGCCCCCTTCCACCACAAAACGCACCGCAGCCTCGTCGCAAAGGCCCGCCCCGGCCACCAGGGTGTCCTGGACGTGCAACTCCGCCGAGTCGTCGTCGTCCAGCACCGCGGCGATGCCCCCCTGAGCGTGAAAGGTGCTGGAGTCCTCGTGGGTGCCCTTGCTCAGCACCGCCACGCGGGCCTGATCGGCCAAATTAAGGGCCAGACGCAGGCCGGCGGCTCCGCTGCCTATGACCAAGACGTCGAAATTGAGGGGCTGTTCCATGGGGCGGCTCCTTGCAACATTCCGCGGGCTCAGGCTAGCGACCAGTCCAGACCGATATCCATGGCGGGAGCCGATTGGGTGAGGCGCCCCACCGAAATAAAGTCGACCCCGGTGGCGGCGATGCCCGCGATGGTCTCCAGGTTCACCCCGCCGCTGGCCTCGGCGGTGGCTCGGCCCTTGGCCAGGGCCACCGCGCGGCGCAGGGTGGCGTTGTCCATGTTGTCCAGCAGCAGGCGCTCCGCCCCCGCCTCCAGGGCCTGGACCACCTGGTCCAGGGTGTCGCACTCCACCTCGATGTCCTGGAGCCCCGCGGCCCGCGCCCGGCTCATTGCTTCGCTCACCGAGCCGCACACTGCCAAGTGGTTGTCCTTGATCAACACCCCGTCGTCCAGGCGCAGGCGGTGGTTCCGCGCTCCTCCCAGGCGGGTGGCGTACTTGGCCAGCTCGCGTAAACCGGGGAGGGTCTTGCGGGTGTCCAGCACCACCACCCCCGTCCCCGCCACGGCCTGGACATAGCGCCGGGTGAGGGTGGCTATGCCCGACAGGTGCTGCAAGAGGTTCAGGGCGGTGCGTTCGGCGGTCAGCAGTTCAAGGGCCGGACCCGCCAGATCAGCCAGCACCCCTCCCGTGGCCACCAACTGGCCCTCGGCCACCCGGGCCTGCCACTCCAAGTCCGGGGCCAAGCGGGCGAAGATCTGGCGGGCAAAGTCCAGGCCGGCCACCACCAGCTCCTCACGGGCGGCCATGACTCCCCGGAAGCGAGCCCCAGCGGGGATCACCGCCTGGCTGGTGATGTCCCCCCGGCCCAGGTCCTCGGCCAGGGCCGTGGCGATGACCCTCTCTATGGTCTCCATGCTGGGTTGCATGATCCCTCCTCCCTTGGACGGATTTTCAGGTCAGCGGGCCGGAGGCGACATATCCAGCATGCGCTGGAGCGAGCGGCGGGCCTGGTCCATGAGTTCCGCGGGCATTTCCACGCGCGGGGCCTGGTTGAGCATGCAGAGGTAAAGCTTGGCCAGGGTATTCCTGGCCATGTAGGGGCAGATGGGGCCGCCGGGGTCGCCGTCCCTGCCCATCAGGGGGAGGAGCCTCTTGCCCGGGGCCAGCTGGCGCATCTGGTGCAAGAGGTGGGGTTCGGTGACCACGATGATCTCCTCGGCCGGGGTGGAGGCCGCGAAGTCCAGCAGGGAGCGGGTGGAACCGATGTGGTCGGCCAGGTCCAGCAGGATCTGCGGGCACTCGGGATGGGCGGCCACCGCGGCCCTGGGGTGCTCTTGCCGCAAGCGGGTGAGGGCGGCCAGGGAAAAGGCCTCGTGCACCTCGCAGGCGCCGGGCCAGAGGGTCAACTCCCGGCCCAGGCGGCGGGCTATGTAGGACCCCAGGTTGCGGTCAGGGGCGAAGAGCACCGGGCGGTGGGGGTCCAACTGCTTGACTATGGCCAAGGCGTTGCTGGAGGTGACGATCACGTCGGAGGCCGCCTTCACTTCAGCCGAGCAGTTTATGTAGGTCACAGCCTGGTGCTCGGGGTGGCTTTGGCGGAAGGCCCGGAACTCCTCGGCGGGGCAGGCGGTCTCCAGGGAGCAGCCAGCCTCGGCATCGGGCAGAAGCACCAGGCGTTCGGGAGAGAGGATCTTGGCCGTCTCGGCCATGAAGCGTACCCCGGCGAAGACAATGACCTGGGCGTCGGTGGAGGCGGCCCGGCGCGACAGGTCCAGGGAGTCCCCTACGAAGTCGGCCAGATCCTGGATGGGGCTGTCCTGATAGTAGTGGGCCAGGATAACGGCCTTCATCTCCCGGCGCAGGCGGTCTATCTTCCCCCTCAGGTCCAGGCCGGGGTCCAGGTCGGCCTCTTGCCTGGCGTCGGGGGAAGCTGGCACGATAGTCGGCGGCATGGAGCAGTCTCCTTGTCGAGGTGCTGGGGCAGTCGTCGCAGGCGCGACGGGCCAGGTATGGAATAATCCCCCTTGAATCCCAACAGGTAAACATTATTTTTCGCCGACCTTTGCCGGTATGCCCGCCAAGTCGTGGTGGGGCAACGGCGGCGAGGCGGGGACGACGTTGCGGGAGCCCGCATGCCCCGCGGCCGGGCGGCCCCTGGCCCCGGGCGGCGCGTGCGCCGGGGAGAGACCCTGGCGGTACCCGAGCGCCGTGGCCCTATCAGCTAACCTCTTTATTTTGGTTACCTATTGTGGGGGATTTTGGCGACTGCGCAGGGAATCATTCGTCCGGAGGACCTGGGCGCAAAACTGGTATCCCGACCCGCGCCCAGAGAAAGGCCGCGGCCATGGCAGATGTGGCAGCTTGCTCGGCCGGGAGACGGTTTTTTGGGTCTGACAGGCCCTTTCCGGCCGATTTTACCCGCCAGACCGCCGTCATCAGCGCCCCGTGAAGGGGCCTGTCGCCTTCCGCGCGGTTTTCGCCCCAGGGGCGCGTTGCCGGTCCGCGGACATTGGCAGGTCCCGCCCAGGCGGCAGCCCGGCCGCGGCCTACTCCCCGCCGTCGCCCCTGGCCAGCCACCTGGCCCGAATCTTTCGCGCGGCTGCCTGGCCCCAGCAGGCGTAGATGCCCGGGCCGGGATGGAAGCCGTCCACGGCCATTTCCCGGGGGCTGACGTCCACGCCCTGCATGCTGAGGTGGTCGCAGTCGGCCTGGCGGCCGGCCCAGGAGCAGAGCGAGGCGTCCAGCCGCTTGGCCCGGTCGCCCAGATACCACCTGAGGGGCTCGGGCAGGGTCGGCAATCTGTGGGCCGGGGGCATGCCGGTGACCAGGACGTGCCGCACGGCGAAGCGCCGGCGCAACAGCTCCACCAGGCAGACGATCTCGGCCAGGCACTCCGCGGTCGAGAACCGGTCGGTCAGGTCGTTCACGCCGGTGGCGGTCACGGCCACGTCGAATTCCCGGGGCGGGATTTCCCGGAGCGCCTGGCGCAGCTCCCGGGTGAGCCAGCCGGACTTGGCCACCAGCAGCCAGGTAAGACGGAAATCGGCGCGGAGGCCGGCCAAAAGCCGCCCGCAGAGGGCCTGGTCCTGGGTGGCCACGCCCACCCCGGCGGCCGAGGAATCGCCCACCACCAACAGCCGGAGCGGCGCGCCCCGCCCCGCCACTCCCGCGCGGGGGCCGGCGGCCTCGGCCAGCCTGGGCACGGTGCGGCGGAGCCAATGCCCCTCCACCATGGCCACCGGCAGGAGGCAGGCGTAGAGGCCCAGCCGCGGCAAGGACGCCTTGGGCAGAAAATTTTGCAGAGGTTTCGGGTCTGCTGCCTCGGGGCGCCCCAGCTGCATGACCACCCTCCCGGGTTGCCGGCCGGGCAGACGGGGCGGGCTGATTCCCTACCCCCGGCGCACGGCTCCGGCCGTTTGCACCAGTTTTTCCAGCGAGGTATAAGGCTGCGCCCCCACCACGGCCTCCAAGCCGGCCAGGAAGGTAGGCACCGCCGTGACGCCGAGTTTCCGGCTCTGGGCCCAGTCCCGGTCCACCGCCGCGGCGAAGCGGGACTCGGCCAGGGCCGGGGCCACGCCCGCCGGGTCCAGGCCCGCCCGCGCCGCGATATCCTCCAGCACCGGCAGCTCCGCGATGTTCCGGCCCTCGGCGAAGTACACGTGGAAAGCGGCCCGGTTGTACTCCTCCAGGCGGCCCTGCTCCTCAGCCCATTTGGCCAGCTCCTGGGCCCGGCGGCTGTTGTAGGTCATGCTGCGCTGCCCAAAGGGCAGGCCCAGGCTGGCGGCCACCGAGGCCATATGGGCCATGGCCTCTCGCACGTCGAAGTTGCGGCCCCGGAAAAGCTCCTCCAAAGTCTGGCCCTCCTGGGGCGTCTCGGGATGCAAGGGGAAGCCCACCCAGCGGGTTTCCACCTGGTACTCCTGTTTGAGCTTGTCAATACGCCCGGTACTGAAGTAGCACCAGGGTCAGATGTAATCCGAAAAAATAGTCAGCAACACTGGTGGCATGGCTGGGTTTTCCTTGGATGAAGGGAAAAAGGCGGGGGACTCCCCCACCGGATGCCTCTGACCAAATTGTACCCCAGGCGGGAGGGGAAAAGGAAAAACGAAACCGCCCGCTGCCAGGGGCGGCAGGGGCGGCAGGGGCGGCCGTAACCCGCCGGCTCAGCGGCGGGGCAGCATCAGTTGCATCAAGCGGTTGATCTCGGCCAGCTCCCGGTCCACCGCCTCGGCCTCGGCCAGCACCTTCCGATCCGCGGGCGTGGGCGCGCCGCTTCCCTGGAAATCCTGGGCCAGCCGCCGGGCCAGGCCCCCCACCCGGATCACCGACTCCACCGTGTCCTTGATCACCTCATCGGAGCGCAGGGTGTCTGGGTCCGCCGGCGGGTCCCCCTCCGCGGGCAAGTGGGCCGCCAGCTTGGCCCGGAAGCCCTGCAAACCCGCGTGGGCCTTTTCCAGCACGGCCACCAGGGTCTCCTGGGGGTCCAGGGGAATGTCCATGGCCTCGGACAGCTCGCCCACGTCAATGAGCGACTGCACCAACAGGCTGTTCACCGTCTCGTCGGAAAGATCGAAGCGCAGGCGGGCCACCTCGTGGATGTCCGAAAGCTCCACCCCCGGGGCGAAAAACGACTCCGCTCCCCGCCGGGCCAAATCGGCCACCAGGGTCACCCGGGCAAAGCTGCCCGGGCGGGCGTCGTCCGGCACGGTCAGTTGGCTCTCCACCAGGGCGCGGGGAAGCTTCCAATGGGCCAGGGCCGTGCGGCCCACCGCCCGGTGATCCGTGCCCAGGCTCTGGCGGGCCCAAGCCAACTGGTCCTCCAGGGAGTAGTGGAACCCGGGAAAATCCCGGGCCTCCTCGGGGCTCAGCACATTCAACAAAATCGGCAGGCCCAGCTCCTGCAACAGTCCGGCCACAAAGGCCTCGTCCTGCTCGGGCATCTTCAGATGGGCGGCCAGCAGCCGGGCCAGCACCGCGCGGTGCAGGCTGGTGCGCCAGAACAAATGGAAGTCCGGCCCGCCGGCGGTCAGCGGCAGGGTGTCCATCAGGCTCAAGGACAGGGCCATGATCCGGAGCTCCCGGAGGCCCAGGATCACCACGGCGCGGGAAACGCTGGTGATCTCGTGATGGCCCGGGCGGTACACGGGGCTGTTGACCAGATGCAGCAGCCGGGCGGTGAACCCCGGGTCCTGCTCGATCACCTCGGCCAATTGGGTGGCCGATACCGTCTCATCGGCGGCCATGTCCACCAGCTTCAGGGCCAGGGGAGAATGGGAAGGCAGGGCGCCGCGCTGCAGAATGGCCTTGAGGATGTCTCGCTGGGGAGCGGCCACGGGAACCTCATTTTCCGGGGAGCGGCGCCGTGCGGGCCGCCCCCGCGCTGGGGAGTTCCGCAAAAAATATCAGCGCACCAGCAACCATGTCAATTGTGACGAGATTTGGAACCCTTGTTCCAGGCCGACTAACTCACCCCCGGTGCGATAAAGCGCCCGGGCCGGGCCGGCGGGAGACCCCGGGGCCCCTCCCGTCAGCCCCCCAAAAAAACCGGCCCGGGGCGGACCCGGGCCGGCGCATAAGCAGGGGGGATGAGGACTTACAGCTTGCGGGCGTCGAACACGCGCTTGGCCTTGCCCTCGGAGCGCTCGATGGACTTGGGCGGCACGCAACGCACGTTCACGCCGATGCCGATGGTGCCCCGGATTTTGCTCTCGATGAGCTTCTCCACTTCCTTCAGCTTGGCCTCGCCCTGGTCGTAAACTTCGGGGCGGGCCTCCACATCCACCGACAGGGCGTCCAGATAGCCCTTCTTGCGGATGATCAGTACGTACTGCGGCTCCACCTCGGGCACTTCCAGAAGGATGGACTCGATCTGGCTGGGGAACACGTTCACCCCGCTGATGATCAGCATGTCGTCGGAGCGGCCGAAGACCTTCTTCATCTTCAGCAGGGTGCGGCCGCAACCGCATTTCTCCCGCTTCAGCTCGGTGATGTCCCGGGTGCGGTAGCGCAGGATGGGCATGGCCCGGCGCTGGATGGCGGTGAACACCAACTCGCCCTTCTCGCCCAGGGGCAGGACCTCCTCGGTGACCGGATCGATGATCTCGGCCAATACCTGGTCCTCGTTCACGTGCAGATAGCCGTCCTGCTGGGAGCAGTCAAAGGACACGCCCGGGCCCATCAACTCGGTCAGGCCGTAAGCTTCGTGGGCCTTGATGCCGATGCGGTTTTCGATCTCCTGGCGCATCTCCACGGTCCAGGGCTCGGCCCCGAACACGCCCACCCGGACCGGCAGCTCGCGGAGGTCCACGCCCATCTCGCTGGCTTTTTCGGCGATGGTCAGGGCGTAGGAGGGGGTGCTGAACAACACCGTGGTGCCGAAGTCGCGCATCAGCATGATCTGACGCTCGGTCATGCCGCTGGAGGCCGGAATCACCGTGCAGCCCACCGCCTCGGCCCCCTGGTGGAAGCCCAGGCCGCCGGTGAACAGGCCCAGGCCATAGGCGTTCTGGCAGATGTCATCGGAGGTCACCCCCGCCGCGGTCAGGCTGCGGGCCATGCACTCCTGCCACTGGGCCAAGTCTTCCTTGGTGTAAGGACCGGTGATGGGCTTGCCCGTGGTGCCGCTGGAGGCATGCACCCGGGCCACCTGGTTCATCGGCACCGCGCAAAGACCAAAGGGGTAGTTGTCCCGGAGGTCGGTTTTCACCGTGAAGGGCAGCTTGGCCAGATCGCTCAGGCTCTTGATGTCCTCGGGTTTCACCCCCAGCTCGTCCAGTTTCTTTTTGTAAAACGGAACGCGCTCGTATACCCAAGCCACCGTCTCCTGGAGCTTGCCCAATTGGAATGCTTGCATCTCATCCTGGGACATGGCCTCGAACTTATCGTTCCACATATCGTCTACCCCTCCCCAGAGGCTAAGGCTCCGCTCGCTGCTCCGGGCCTATAACCCCGGTCCGGAATCGTTCTGTGGCGGCGCGCAAGTTCATTTGTAGGCTTTTTCTAGCATAGGCCGCGACGCGGTATCAAGCTACTTTTTAGCTAAAATGTAACTTTCGCCGCCGCTTGCCGGATCTGGCTCGGCCTCCATAATACATTAAAATACTTGCACATGCCGATTTCCTTCTTGCCCCCCGCCCCGCGAATACCTACACTGCCGTCACCAAGGGAGCAATATTGTGCCGAATTCCGATCCCCACGTCTGTGCACGCTGCCACGTCCAGGGTGGCGGCTGCTGCCGTTTGGGCCATCCGGACGACCAAACCAAGATGTTCGGCCTCACTCCGGGCGAGATCGCTGGTATCACCGAGGCCACCGGACTGGCCCCCAGCGACTTCCTGATCCACGACCAGGCCGCCCCGGATTTCCTGGCCTTCCTGGACCAGATCCACCCCATTTTCCGCCGGCTCATGCCCGGCGGCCAGCGCCGCCGCCTCCGGGTGGACGCCACCGGCCGCTGCCACTTCCTGGGCCCCGCCGGCTGCCGCCTCCCCCGCGACGCCCGGCCCCTCTATTGCCGGCTCTACCCCATCTGGTTCACCCCCGACGACCGCCTCATGGTGCTCATCTCCGCCCACTGCCTGGCCCAAACGGACGCCCGCTCCTGGCGCGAGGTCCTGGCCCGCCTGGGCCACGACGAAGCCCACTTCCGCGAGCTTTTCGCCCAACTCAGCCAGTTGGCGGGCTCCGACCCAGCCTGAACTTCCGCCGCCCCGGCCGCCACGCCCCGGATCATCGGCTTCCTGGCAGCAGCGACCGACCCGGCGCGCGGCGAGAAACGCCCCACCAACCATTCCCGGGATTGAGCTTCCCCCCCAAACCAACCATACTGGAGATGAAAAGGCCGCTGCGTTGAACCCCTGGCCCAGCCCTACCGCGCGGGGCGGGTCAATCCTGCGGCGCCGCCGGACTCGCCCAGCAACCCGAGGTGCCTGCCCATGCCCCTCTTCGTCGGCACATCAGCGGGAGCAAATCCCACCTACCGGCTTCCGGCCCTCCCCTCCCGGCCCCGGCCGCCCCAGCTGCCCCCTTTGCGGCCTCCCTGGTTCCTGCGCCCCGGAAATCCCTCGCCAGCCGGCAGCCTTTCTGTCCCCGTCCCCCCCAAATCGTGAGTTGGAGGTAAATCATGCTCCGTTGGGCCGCCATGTTCCTGATCATCGCCATCATCGCCGGCGTTCTCGGTTTCACCGGCATCGCCGGAACCGCGGCGCACATCGCCTGGATCCTGTTCGTCGTGGGCCTGATCCTGGCGGTCATCTTCCTGATTTTCGGCCGCAGGCCGCGCCTCTGAACCGGCCTCCGCCGCCGGCCTTGCCAGGCTCCGGGGGCCCTGCTCCCTGACCGTGGTCAATAATATCCGCGCGCCGCAACCCCTCCCTGCGGGCTGCTCTCCCAGCGCGCCCCAGGCTCACCCGCCCGGCCGGCCCCTCCCACGACCCGTTACGCCAGCCGCGGCGACGCGGCCCCGCATTCCTTGCAGCAGAATCTCTACATTGCCGGTATGCTAATAGGTTTCGTAATTCATCCGCGGGACCACCCCCGCCGTCACCACCAAAGGAGCCCCCATGAGCGATCAAGACAAAGCCAAAGAACTGTTCGGACGCGGCTTCGCCTGCAGCCAGGCCGTGCTGGCCGGTTTCGCCCCGCGCCTCGGCATGGACGAACAACAAGCCCTGCAAGTCTCCCGCCTGCTGCACGGCTCCCTCGGACTGGGCCTGCCCTGCGGCGCCCTCCTCGGCGCCTGGATGGCCCTGGGCCTCAGCCGCGGCGACGTCGTGGACAACGACCGGCCCACCCGCATGGCCGCCAATGAACCCGCCCGCGAAATCGCCCGCCGCTTCGAAGAAGAACACGGCTCCATCTTCTGCAAGGACCTCCTGGGCCTCCACCTCGGCGACCCCGAACAATACCGCCAAGCCCAAGAAAAGGAAGTCTTCAAAAAACAATGCCCCCTCTACGTCGCCACCGCGGCCAAACTGCTGGAAGAAATACTGGGCTGATTTGATTGGGAAGAAGAGTTCGCGGGGGGGGACCCCTTTTTCTTTTTTGCAAATTAAAAAGGGTTCCCCCCCGCACCCCCCCTCCTAAAAGAAAAACGCGGCAAACGGCTGACGCCGTTTGCCGTTTTTACCAAGCTGACAAGGTAGCCAGCACAATCAGCCGCAGTCACCCTCCTGGTATTGAGTTCCTTCCTTTTCTTCACAGCCCAACTTCGGGAACGAAGGCGGCCCCGCCTAAATGACACCCCCCCCGACCCGTTACGCCAGCCGCGGCGACGCGGCCCCAGTTTCGACGAAAATTCTCGATGGTAGATGGCTCTGGCACAACCCACGTAAAACTATGAAGTTTTTTGGAGGAAGGGAATGTGGGGGGAACCCCTTTTTTTTTTCAAAAAAAGGGGTTCCCCCCACATTCCCAATTCTCCTCCCTCCTCTCTAATCCCCTCTTGGGGCGGCGCGGGGGGTGGCGTGGAGGTCCAGGGGTGGGGGGAGGATGCGGTTGACCGCGACGAGGGCGTCCTTGGAGCCGCGGCGGGAGAGGCGGCCCCACACCAGGATGAGGGGGTGGGAGAGGAGCACCCGGGCGTTGCCCGGCTGTTGGCGGGGGAACAGGGCCAAGTCCAGCAGGCCGGTTTCGTCCTCGATGGTGGTGAAGATGACCCGGGTGGCGTTTTTTTGGGGCGGGGTGTGCACGATGATCACCTCGCCGGCCAGCTTGACCGGGGAGCCGGCCCGCAGGAGGCGCAGGTCCCGGGCGGTGGCGAAGCCGCGCTCCGCCAGCCAGGGGCGCATGGCCTCCAGGGGATGTTGGCTCACCTGCAAGCCCAGGAGATAGCGCTCGCGGTGGATTTGGGTGAGACGCTCCTGCCAGTCCATGACTTTTCCCTCCCGGCCGGGCAAAGCCGCCCCCCCGCGCGCCTGCCGGCAGCGGGGCGCGCGGGAGTTGGCCCGGCTTATTAGCTGTACTTTTGTATAGTATTATAGAGCGAGAACGCGGGGCGGGCAAGAGGGAGATGGGGGCTGCGCCGGGAAGGGCTCAGGGCCGGGCGTGACGGCGGTAGACCTCTTCGAAGGCGTCCATCATGGCGGCGAGGGAGAACTCGTCCTGGATGCGCTGGCGGGCGGCCTGGCCCAGGGCGCGGCGGGCCGCGGGGTCCAGGGTGAGCAGCTCGCCCAGGTCCCCGGCCAGGGCCGCGGGGTCGCCGGGCGGCACCACCCGGCCGGTGTCGCCCACCAGGACGGCGCTGTCGCCGGCATCGGTGACCAGGTTGGGCAGGCCGGCGGCCATGGCCTCGCCCACGGTGTTGGAGAGGCCCTCGGAAAAGGAGGCGGAAACGTGCAGGTCGCCGGCGGCCAGCCAGCGGGGGATGTCGGAGCGTTCGCCGGCCAGGCGCACCCGGCCGGCCAGGGGTGGGGCCAGGGCCGCGGCCAGGGCCGGGTTGTCCGGGGTGATCTCCCGGCCAATGAGCAGCAGATGGGCCCGGGGGTGCTGGGGGGCGATCTGGGCCCAGGCTTCCAGGAGCCCGGCGTGGTTTTTGACCGGGTCGTAGCGGGCCACGCAGAGCACCAGGACGTCCGCGGGGCCGAGGCCCAGCTCGGCGCGCACGGCCTGGCGGGCGGCCTCGTCGGGCCGGAACACGGTGGTGTCGAAGCCGTTCCGGACCACCTGGAGCCGGGGGCGGTGATAGCCCCGGGCGGCGTGGTGCTCCAGGCCGGCCTGGCTGTTGGCCAGGATGGCCCGGGGCCGCCGGGAGAGGAGGGCCGCCGCCGTGATGATCCGGCGGGTCAGGGGCTTCAGGTTGATGGCCTCCAGGTCGGAGCATTGCAGGCTCCAGACCACGGGCAGGCGCAGGAGTTCGCCGGCCAGGAGGCCCAGGAGGTCGGCGTGGTACATCCAGGTCTGGATGAGCTGCGGCCGCTGGCGGCGGAGGAGCCGCACCAGGGCCGGCAGGCCCTTCACCAGGGCCCCGGGGCCGGGCGCCAGGCCCAGGCTGACCACCTGGGCTCCGCCATCCCGCATGCGGCCGGCCATGGGGCCTTCGGGCCCCAGGCCCACCACGAAGTGGCGGAGGCGGTTCGGGTCGCTGCCCCGGACCAGGGTGACCAGGTGGTTCTCGGCCCCGCCGACCATGGTGCCGGTGATGACGTGAAATATGTAAAGGGGCTGGGCCATGGCCGGCTCCGGGGGCGGTTGGGGGTTCGGGGTGAAGGCCCTGGGGGGAGGCGGTTCCGCCCTATCCCTAACGGTGGCGGGGCCGGATGTCAAGCCGGAGGCGTGGGGTTCCGGCGGGGGACGAAGGGGAAAGGGCGGCATCGCGGGGCATTTCAAGAGATTAGGAAACGTTCCTGAAAAAAATGACCCGCGTGGGGAAAAAAGGTTGCGCCCACCAGATATTGTGGGTAATCATAGGTCTCGTACCACATGGTGCGTAGGACGTCACAACATCCTGATCCCCATAAGTAGTCCAGTTCCCGCAAAATTACCTTATTCAGCAGACGGAGTGCGCGATGGCTCAGCTATCGGTGGTCGAGGGCAAAAGTGTTTCCCACCCCAACACAGACACCACGGACATGGCCCTGTTCGTGCGCACCAGCTCCGAGGAGATGGAGGGATGGGACCGCGCGCGAATCGAGCAAGCCCTGATCCGCGAGACGCTGCTGGACGACATCACCGCCAAGGACATCTCGGCCGAGGTGGAGGAGCAGATCACCACGGCGGGGATCAAGCTGGTGACCGCGCCTCTGATCCGCGAGCTGGTCAACGCCAAGCTGATCGAGCGGGGCTTGGAGCGGGAGCGCCTGCGCCACACCCGTTTGGGCGTGCCCTTGTTTGACGTGGACAACATGATCCGCCTGCCCAACAAGGAGAACGCCAACGTTCCCCACGGGCCGGAGGCCACCAACCTGACCCTGGCCGAGTCCATCAAGAAGGAGTACGCGCTGATCAGCGTGTTCTCCCCCGAGGTGGGCGACGCGCACATGGCGGGGGACATCCATTTGCACGACCTGGGCTTTGTGGACCGGCCCTACTGCTCGGGCCAGAGCCTGGAGTATATCAAGAAATTCGGTCTGAACCTGCCCAACAGCCTGGCCCTGGCCAAGCCGGCCAAGCACGCCGAGGTGTTGTTGGCCCACATGGTGAAGTTCGCGGCGGCGTTGCAGTCCAATTTCGCCGGGGCCATTGGCTGGGACGCGGTGAACCTGTTCTTCGCGCCGTACCTGGAGGGCTTGTCCGACGACGAGATCAAGCAACTGGCCCAGATGCTGATCTTCGAATTCAGCCAGCAGGCGGTGGCCCGCGGCGGCCAGGCCATCTTCACGGACATCAACCTCTACTGGGAAGTTCCCAAGCATTTCGAGAACGTGCCGGCCATCGGCCCCAATGGGGAGTACACGGGCAAGACCTACGCCGAGTACGAGACGATCGCCCAGAAGTTCGTATGGAAGCTGTTCGAAGTGTACAAGGAGGGTGACGGCGCGGGGCGGCCCTTCTTCTTCCCCAAGCCTCTGGTGCACATCACCGAGAAGTTCTTCCAG
>JAHLLK010000097.1 GCA_020444165.1 Deltaproteobacteria bacterium
ACGGCTAGCGTCCCTACGGCTTAGCTTCGGGAGCGAAGGAAACCCCTTCTCAGGGTAACCTGCCCCGACCCGCTATGCGGGCACAGGCACTGTGCCGGGCAGGGGGAAGTCGGCGCAGATGATCATGCGGTTGCCCTTGGCCCCGTTGAACCAGAGGGACACCGTGACGCAGAGGTTGCCCGAGGCCTGGGAGATGTAGGGCTCGGACACGTAGCGCTCCTGGCCGGCTTTGAGCAGCAGGTAGTAGCTTTTGAGCGACTGGTCCCGGCCTCGGGGCGCGGGCTGGAAGATGGCCTGGCGGTGTCCTTTCAGGCGGCTGGGGTGGCACACGGTTTCGGAGATCTGGCGCCCCCGGCTGTTCAGGACGTACAGGCATTCCAGGCCGTGGCAGGTGTCCATGACCCGGTCCAGCCGCCGGTCCAGTTCGGTGGGCGGGGCGCCGGCCAATTGTTCGGCGATTTCCGCGCAGGTCTCCAGAAACTGCTCGCTCTGGCGTTTCCGCTGGAAGTAGCGGTCCATGGTGAGGCGGCGGTAGCCGTCGGCCACCTTCTTCATCTGGGCCCGGCAGACGCCTTCCAGCTCGCCCACCAGGGGTCCCGGCCGGGCCAGGAAGAAGCCCTGCAACAGGTCCACGCCCAGGGCCAGGGCCAGAACCGCCTCCTCCTGGCGCTCCACGCCTTCGCCGACCACCAGGGCGCCCACCCGCTGGGCCAGGTTTACCAGGGAGCGGGTCACCTCCTGCTTGTAGAACTCCCGGTCCAGGTCGGTGATGAGGGAGCGGTCGATCTTGATCACGTCGGGCTGCAGAGCGGCCAGGCGCTCCAGGTTGGAGTGCCCGCTGCCCACGTCGTCCAGGGCCAACAAAAAACCGCGATCGCGGTAGCTTTTGGCAAAGCATTCCAGGGCGGCCTGGTCGCGCACCCGGGACTCCACCACCTCGATCACCACGCGGTTGGGCTCCAGCCCGGCTTCCAGGGTCATGCGGTGCAGGATGCCGGAGTTCAGCACCCCCTGGTCCAGGAGCGAGGCCTCGAAATTCAGGAACAAGACCGGCGGCGCCGCGCGGCAGGGCAGGGAAGCGAAGGTCTGCATGGCCGTGCGCCGGCAGAGGCGGTCCAGGGCCACCAACCGGCCTTCCCGGGCGGCGGCCCGGAAAAGCTGGTCCGGCGGGATCAGCTCGCCGGTTTGCGGGTGCAAGCCCCGGGCCAGAGCTTCCACCCCCACCACCCGGCCGCCATTGACCGAAACCAGCGGCTGAAAATGGGTGAGTATCCGCTCCTCGTCCAGGATCTGGCCCAAATCAAACCAGGGCTGGGGTAAGGGCTGGGGCTCAAGGTGTGGCATCATCCCCCCGCATGGTCAAAATAGGCGGCTATAGCCTCCTTTCCGGGCGCGGTTGGCGGAGGCTGCGGTCTGAGCCCAAGGGAGCAAGAGGCGGGCCAAAAACCCTGTCCCGGGCGGTTAACGTATTTTTTACAATATTGAGACCATTGCACGGTATTTTCTGGTGAACAATAATAATAACATCAACTTATGCCGGATATTGATAGTTTTGTGTTGCAATGGTCTCCTGCGGGCCATGGATGGCCCGCCGAATAACTAACCTAAAAGGGTTGTTATTCGTGAGGCTTGACAAAACCACGCTTTTGCCAAACCGATAGTCGCACAAGGCATGGAGCCTTGTGCAACAGTCTCATATTAGGCGCGGTTATCCCGGAGGGCGCTTATGGCGTCCCTCCGGGAAAGACACTTTACGGTAGGATTGCGGAATTTTTTAACACAAATGTAGGGCGATAGCCGCCCTCAGCGGACGCAAGCCGCCCGGAGCCGCGCCGCCAAAGCCAAGGCCGGCCCCGGCTCCCCCCCGGCCTCCAAGAGCTCCCGCACCAAGGCGCTGCCCACGATCACCCCGTCGGCCACCCGGGCCAGGGCCGCCGCCTCCTCGGGCGCCGAGACCCCAAAGCCCACCGCCACCGGCAAGCCGGCCGCCTGCTTCACCCGGGCCACCTCGGCCAGCAAACCCCCGGCCAAGTCCAGCTTGGACCCGGTCACCCCGGCCAGGGAAACGTAATACACAAAGCCCCGGCAGACCTGCAAAATGGCCGGCAGACGCTCCGGCGTGGTGGTGGGGGCCACCAAAAACACCGTGTCCAGGTCCTGGTCCCGGGCCGCCCGGATCCAGTCCCCCGCCTCCTCCACCGGCAGGTCCGGGATGATCACCCCGGCCGCCCCGGCCGCCCGGCAGGCCCGCGCGAACTCCCCGAGACCCAAGTGGTGCACCGGGTTGTAATAGGTCATCACCGCCAAGGCCGCGCCCAAACCCGGCGACACTCCTTCCAAAACCTCCAGCAAGGCCCGCGGATTGGCCCCGGCCTCCAAAGCCGCCTGACTCGCCCGCATGATCACCGGACCGTCGGCCAAGGGATCGGCATAGGGTATCCCCACCTCGATCACGTCCGCCCCCACCCGGTCCAACTCCCGCACCAACTCCCCAAACCGGGCCAAGTCCGGATACCCCCCGCTCACAAACGGCATGAACGCCGCCCGATTTTCCCCCGCCGCCCGGTCAAAAGCCTGTTTGAATGTCAAAGACATCTGGAATTCCTTTATTTTTTTGGCGGGGGAACCCTTCTTTTAAAAAAGAAGGGTTCCCCCGCACCCCCTCCCAAGAAAATTTTGTCGGCTGCAGCTTCGCTGCAACCTTGGTTTTGGCTTGGAGCTTGTCGGAGTACTCGCGTCACAGCCAATACTCAACGCAGCTATCACCTTGAAGTTTTTTGGGGGATGGGGGGTGTGGGGGGAAGGACCCTTTTTTTCAAAAAAGGGTCCTTCCCCCCACATCTTCCCCTTCCCCCCACAAACTCCTAAACCGTGCCCTGCACTGGGGACATGTCCTTGTCGCCACGGCCGGAGAGGCACACCACGACCAGGTCGTCCTGTTTCAGGTTTTGGACCAGTTTGGGCAGGTAGGCCAGGGCGTGGGAGCTTTCCAGGGCCGGGATGATGCCTTCCAGGCGGCAGAGCTGGCGGAAGGCCGCCAGGGCTTCCTGGTCGGTCACCGCCGCATAGCCCACCCGGCCGCAATCCTTCAGGAGGCAGTGCTCCGGCCCCACCCCGGGGTAGTCCAGGCCCGCCGCGATGGAGTGGGCTTCCAGGACCTGGCCCCACACGTCCTGGAGCATGTAGATCATGGCCCCGTGCAGCACCCCGGCCGAACCGGCCGAGAGGCTGGCCGCGTGTTGGCCGGTCTCGATGCCGTGGCCGGCCGCCTCCACCCCGATCAGCTCCACTCCCTCGTCAGCCAGGAAGGGGTGGAACATGCCCATGGAGTTGGACCCGCCGCCCACGCAGGCCACCATGGCCCGGGGCAGTCGGCCGGCCTGGGCCAAAATTTGGCCCCGGGTCTCCCGCCCGATGACGCTTTGCAGCTCGCGGACCAGGAAGGGATAGGGATGCGGCCCCACCACCGAGCCGATGATGTAGTGGGTGTCCGCCAGCCGGCCCACCCATTCCCGGATGGCCTGGCTCGTGGCGTCCTTCAGGGTGCGCGCTCCGTTGAGCACCGGCTCCACCGTGGTGCCCAACAGCCGCATGCGCTCCACGTTGTGGGCCTGGCGGGCCATGTCCACCTCGCCCATGAACACCACGCACTCGAGGCCCATGAGCGCCGCGGCCGTGGCCGAGGCCACCCCGTGCTGGCCCGCCCCGGTCTCGGCGATGAGCCGGGTCTTGCCCATGCGTTTGGCCAACAGCGCCTGGCCCAGGGCGTTGTTCAGTTTGTGCGAGCCGGTGTGGGCCAGGTCCTCCCGCTTCAGGAAGATGCGGGGCCCGCCCAGCTCGGCCGTGAGCCGCTTGGCCTCGTACAGGGGGGTGGCCCGGCCGATGTAGTCCCGGGAGAGCTGGGCCAGTTCGGCCTGAAAGGCAGGGTCGGCCCAGGCGGCCCGAAACTCCTCTTCCAGTTGGAACAGGGCCGGCATCAGGGTTTCGGGCACGTAGCGCCCGCCCCAGGGTCCATAGCGGCCGGCCGGGCCGGGCCCCTCAGTCCAGGGTTTTGGCGCGCCGGAGGAATTCGCGAAGTTTGTCATGGTCCTTTTTTCCTGGTTCAGCTTCCACCCCGCTGGCAACGTCCACGGCATAGGGCCGCGCTGCGCTGATGGCCATTTGCACGTTGTGGGGGCCCAGGCCACCGGCCAGAATCACCGGCCGCTGGGCGGCCAGCTCCCGGGCCAGGCCCCAATCAAAGCTCTGGCCGGTGCCACCGGCCTGGCCTGGTTGATAGGTGTCCAGGAGCACCGTGGCTCCGGGCCAGTCCGCGGGCCCGGGCAGCGGGTCCCGCCCCACCCGGCACACCCGGAGCACCCTGGCCGGTCCGCCCAGGCCGGCCAACTCCCCGGGCCGGGCCGCGCCGTGGAGCTGCATGGCGGTGAGCCCCAACTCATCCCGCAGCCGGGCCGCCTCGGCCGGGGTTTCCCGCACAAAAACCCCCACCGTGGTCACCAGGGGCGGCAAGGCAGCCACGATTTCCCGCACCACCTCCGGGCTCACCCGGCGGGGGCTCTCGGCCAGGACAAAGCCCAGGGCGTCGGCCCCGGCCGCCACCGCCACCAGGGCGTCGGCCAGGTTGGTGAGCCCGCAGATCTTGACCCGGATCATGCCGCCACCAGCTCCCGCACCGCGGCCGCAGGGTCGGGTGCGCTCATGAGGTGGCCGCCCACCAGATAGGCGTTGCAGCCGCCCTGTTTCAGACGGCTCAGGTCCGCCGGCCCCGCGATGCCGCTCTCGGCCACCACCAGGACCCCGGCCGGGATGCGGGGCCGCAGGCGCACGGCTCGGTCCAGGTTCATGGTCAGGGTCTTGAGATCGCGGTGGTTCACGCCCACCAAGGGCGGGTCCAGGGCCAAGACCCGGGGCAGCTCGGCCGCGTCGTGCAACTCCAAGAGCACGGCCAGGCCCAGGTCCCGGGCCTCGCGGTACAGGGTGGCCAGGGTGTCCCCGGGCAGGAAGTCGGCCATCAACAGCACCGCGTCGGCCCCGGCCAGGCGGGCCTCGGCCAGCTCCAGGGGATGGCTGAAGAAGTCCTTGGCCAACAGCGGCACGTCCACCGCGGCCCGCACCGCCGTCAGGTCGGCCGGGCTGCCGGAGAAATACTCGCTCTCGGTGAGCACCGACACCGCCGCCGCGCCGCCGGCCACGTAAGCCCGGGCCTGGGTGGCCGGGTCGGCGCCGGGGTTGATGGCGCCCAGGGAGGGTGAGGAGCGCTTCACCTCGGCGATCACCGCGTTGCCCGCCGCGGCCCGGAGGGCGCCCACAAAGTCCCGGGGCGGGGCCGCGGCCCGGGCCCGGGCCGGGAGGTCCGTTGCTTCCGGATCGGCCACCAGCCCGGCCAGGCGGCGGTCCTTGATGCTCCGCATGCGGGCCAGGAAGTCGGCGGGAGCGGGGCTCATGAGGCCGCCCCGGCCACGGCTTGGGGCCGGTTGGCCACCAGGCGCTGGGAAAGCTCCACCAGGGCGGCCATCTTGGCCTGGGCCTGGCCCTGGTCCAGGGACTCCTGGGCCAGACGCACCCCCTGGGGCAAGTCCGCGGCCAGGCCCGCCGCCGTGAGCGCCGCCCCGGCGTTCAAGCACACCATGTCCCGGGCCGCGCCCGGCTCCCCGGCCAAAACCTGGCGGCACTTGGCCAGGGACTCCTCCGGCCCCTCCACCCGGATCTCGGCCGGGCGGCGACGTTCAAAGCCCAAATCCTCGGGCGCGATCTCCAGGTCCTCCACTTTCCCCTCGTGCAGGCGGGCGATGCGGGTCACGCCGGTGACCGTGATCTCGTCATAGCCGCCCCGGCCGTGCACCACAAAGGCCGACTTGCTCCCCAGCCGCCCCAGCACCTCGGCCAGGGGGCGGGTGAGGCTCTCCTCGAACACCCCCAGGACCTGAGCCCCAGCCCCGGCCGGGTTGGTCAACGGGCCCAGGAGGTTGAAGATGGTCCGCAGCCCCAGCTCCCGCCGGGGGCCGGCCGCGAAGCGCATGGCCGGGTGCAGCTTCTGGGCAAAGAGGAAACCCAGGCCCACCTCGTCCAGGCACACCCCGATCTCCTCGGGGGTCAGGTCCAGGTTCACCCCCAGGGCCTCCATGAGGTCCGCGCTGCCCGAGCGGCTGGACACGGCCCGGTTGCCGTGCTTGGCCACCCGGGCTCCGGCTCCGGCCGTGACGAAAGCGGCCACGGTGGAGACGTTGAAGGTGCCGGAATTGTCGCCGCCGGTGCCGCAGGTGTCCACCAACAGCTCGCCGCGCTCCCGGGCCGCGCAGTTCACCAGGTGGCAGGCCCCGCGCATCACCCGGGCCGCGGCGGTGATCTCCTCCACGGTCTCGCCCTTCATGCGGAGCCCCACCAACAGCGCCCCGATCTGGGCCGGGCTGGCCTGGCCGCCCATCACCGCGGTCATGGCCTCCTGCATCTCCTCTTCGGAAAGGTTCCGGCCGCCCACAGCTTTGTGAATCGCCTTTTGAATCATTTCCTCACCTCTTGCCCGGGGAATGGGGAAAGCAATCTTGACCTACGGAACTCGCGCGCGGCGCCGACCCTACCCCGATCGACGCCGTGCTCCGCCTCATCATCCCTGCCGCCAAGCTGGTCATGGTCCATCTGCCCAAAAAAAGGCCGGGAACCCTGGGGGTCCCCGGCCGGTATCTGCTTCTCTGGGTGGCGGACGCCTACACGGCGTCCCTCCGGCCGGGGAGGACGCACCACCGCCACCAATAGCTCCGGTTCTGGCTGATTTGGCTGGCGAAAGCGTGCATGTCTCGGTCTCCCGGCGTCTTTGTATACAGTATACTACCCAGGCAGGGGGGCCTTGTCAATCAGGTTTTTTCCAGGGGGATTTTTCCTGGGCGCGCCGCGGGGACGGCGGCCCAAGTGCGGCTCAGGAACTGCTTTCCGGACCAGACCCCAGCCAGTCCCAAGCCGGCGACAGGGCGCTCAACAGCCGTTCGCGGTCGCCCCCGGCCAGGGCCCGGGCCAGCTCCGCCGCGCCGGCGGCCAAGCGCTCCGCCACCTCTTGGGCGTGGGGGTTGTTGAGGGCCAGGTCGGCGAACAGCTCCGCCGGCTGGGAGCATTGCTTGTCCAGGATTTGGCGGAGCAAGGCGTTCCAGGGCCCGGCCAGGGCCGGGTCCTCGGCCGGGTCGGCCCCCAGGCCGGCCAGGGCCCCGCCCCAGGCGGCCAGGAGAAAATGCCGCAGGGTCTGCACCCGGGCCATGAGCCGGTCGTGCTCCCGGGCCGGCAGCCACGCCACCCGGGCCCCGGCCCGGGTAAGCCAGGCCGCCAGGCGCCCGGGCCACACCTCGCCCCGCCCCGGGCAGAGGAACACGGTCTGCCCGGCCAGACCCGGGGCCGAGGGGCCGCATAGGGGATGCGCCCCCAGCACCTCCCCCCGGGCGTGGGCCAGCATGGCCGCCAGGGGCTTTTCCTTCAACGAACCGAGGTCCAGCACCACGCCCGTGGGCTCGGTGCCCGGGCCCAGGCGGGCCATGACCTCCTCCACCGCATACACCGGCACCGAGAGCACCAGCACCTGGCACCCCCGGGCGAACTCCGGCCCCAGGTTGCCTTGGGAGCGGTCGGCCCGGAGCAGCTCTACACCAGGCTCCTTTTCCAAAATGCCGGCCAGCCAGGCCCCCATGCGCCCCCGGGACCCCACCAGGCCCACGGTGACCGGCGCCCCGCCAGCCGGCCGGCTAAAGCCATCCTCGCCGCTAAAGTCACTGAAGCCGCTGTCATCCATGGCTGAATTCCTTTAGGAGCTTTTCGGAGAAAAGGGATGATGTGGGGGGAAGGACGCGGGGTCCCTAGAAAAGCGCAGTTTTTCTGGGGTGCAAAGCCCCTTTTTGTGAACAAAAGGGGTTTTCCCCCACACCCCCCTTCCCCCAAAAAACTTCATATGTTTCTGCCGGTTGCTGTTTAGTCATTTTCAAGCCGTGGGTGCTGCCGGCATTGGGGCAAGGGCCGAAACCCACCATGGCGAGGATACTCCCGCAGGCTCCTATTCCGCCGGCCGGGCGGGCAAGAGCGCCCGGGGATAGGAGCCCAGCACCTTCAGGTACTCCAAATGGGACTCCATCTCGCTTAGGGTCACGGCCACCACCTCGTCATCGCGGTGCCCCTCGAAGTCCACGAAGAAAGCGTATTCCCAGGGGCGGTCCTTGATGGGCCGGGACTCGATGCGGGTCATGTTCAGCCCCCGGTCGGACAGGGGTTTCAGGGCCCCGAACAAGGCTCCGGGATGGTGATGGGTCACGAACAGGACGCTGGTCTTGTCCTCCCCCGTGGCGGGGCAGGCCTGGCGGCCCAGCACGAAGAAGCGGGTCATGTTGTGGGGGTTGTCCTGGATGCCCTCGGCCAGGATGGGCAGATCCAGGCGTCGGGCGGCCAGGCGGCTGCCCACGGCGGCGGTGCCGGGCTCCGCGGCGGCCAGGCGGGCGGCGGCCACGGTGCTGGCCGCTTCCACCAGGGCGGCCTGGGGCAGGTTGCGGGAGAGCCACTGGCGGCACTGGGCCAGGGCCTGGGGATGGGAGTAGACTTTCTTCACCGCGTCCAGCTCCCGCGTCCGGCTCATGAGCATGTGACGTATGGGGGTGTAGATCTCGCCGCAAACCGTGAGATCGTGCACCAGGAACTGGTCCAGGGTGACGCTGACCCCCCCCTCGGAGGAGTTTTCCACCGGCACCACCCCCACCTCGGAGTGGCCCCGCTCCACCTCCTGGAACACGTCCTCGATGGAGCGCTGGGCCGCGAACTGGCTCGTCCCGCCGAAGCGCCGCAGGGCGGCCTGGTGGGTGAAGGTGGTCTCCGGCCCCAGGTAGGCCACCTTGAGCGCCCGCTGCAAGGAGCGGCAGGCCCCGATGATCTCGCTGAACACCCCCTGCAAGGCCTCGTTGGCCAGGGGGCCCCGGTTCTCCCGGGCCAGCCGGGAGAGCACCTGGTGCTCGCGGGCCGGGGCGAACTCCTCCACCCCGCCGGCGGCCTTGGTGCGGGCCACCTCCAGGGCCAGGCAGGCCCGTTGGTTCAAGAGCGCCACCAAACGCTGGTCCAGCTCATCGATCTCCAAGCGAATCTTGGCCAGCTTGTCGGACATCAGGTCAGTCACTTTCTCCGCGTTCATCACCACTCTCCCAGCCCTCCGGCGGATAGGCCGTACATTCAGGTTAGCAGATCACCCGCTGACACAGGGGGGCCAGGGGACGGAGCCGGGTCATCATGCTGGCGAACTCGGCCGGGGTCAGGGACTGTTCGCCGTCGCACAGGGCATGCTCCGGGTCCACGTGCACCTCCACCATGATGCCGTCGGCGCCCACGGCCAAGGCCGCCCGGGCCAGGGGCTCCACGAAGCGCCGCTTGCCCACGGCGTGGCTGGGGTCCACGATCACCGGCAGGTGGGTGCGCTCTTTCAAGACCGGCACCACCGAGAGGTCCAGGGTGTTCCGCACCGCGGTCTCGAAGGTGCGGATGCCCCGCTCGCACAGGATGACCTCGGGGTTGCCCGCGGCCAGGATGTACTCGGCCGAGCTGAGGAATTCGCTTACCGTGGTCATGAGGCCGCGCTTCAAGAGCACCGGCTTGTTCACCCGGCCCACGGCCTTCAACAGCGCGAAGTTCTGCACGTTGCGGGCGCCCACCTGGATCACGTCGGCCACTTCGGCCACCATCGCCAGCTCGGAGGAGTCCATGACCTCGGTGACGATGGGCAATCCGGTGACCTGCCGGGCCAGGCGGAGCAGATCCAGCCCCTCGGGGCCCAGGCCCTGGAAGCTGTAGGGGGAGGTGCGGGGCTTAAAGGCGCCGCCCCGCAAGAGGGTCGCCCCGTGCCGCTGAACTTCCCGGGCGGTGTCCAGGAGCTGGCTCTGGCTCTCCACCGAGCAGGGGCCCGCGATCACCGCGAAGGAATCGCCGCCGATGGTCACCGCACCCACCCGGATGAGGGTGTCGGCCGGATGGGCCTCGCGGCTGTTCAGGGGACAACGGGGCTTCTGTTTGAGGGGTTCCCCGGCGGTTTCGGCCAGGGACAGGGGGCTTACTTGGCCCGGGGCCGTACCTTGGGTCTGTATCGCCAACTGCATTTTCTTTCCTCCAGTGCAAACCAGAAAAGCCATGGGGTTTTTGTGACCCCATGGCTCGAAAATTTTTAAGGCCAGGGGTGGAACCGGTTCGGCGTCCACCCTTGGCCTCGTTCAGTTTGGTTTGGCTACCTTATGGTGCTCACACCTCCCTGGCCAGCGGGTGGACGCCGCTAAAATAGAAGTAATAAAAATAAAACTCTCCCTGGAAGCGCTGGCTCCCGGAGAAGGTTTTATTTTGGGCGTCCACGTGCATTACACCGGCCTTTCGGGCGTGTTTATCTGGCCCAACTAAAACACTTGGGCCTGACCCTGTCAACAGGTTTTTTGGAAAAGCCCCCAAATGATCAGGCAGGCCGCTGGTTTGGCCCCGGCGGAGGGGGCGGGGACGGCCGCGGCGGCCCGGCCTGGGCAAACACCAGCACCCCGCCCACGGCGCACAGGGGCAGGAAAGCCAGGTTCAACAGCGGGATCACCCCCAGGACGAAACAGGCCGAGCCAAAGCCCAGCCAGCCGCCGCCCAGGCGCCGGAGATAGACCATCTTGCCCCGCAGGGTCAGGCCCCGGCGGTCCAAGGGGTAGTCCAGGAACTGGAGCGCCAGGAAGTAGCAGGTGACCAGCCAGGCCAGGACCCCGTAGGCCGCGGTGCCCGGGCCGGGGAACAGGTTCAAGAGGAGGAGCGGCAGCATCACGGCCAAATACAGCAGCAGCTTCTTCACCTCCTGCCGGAGCACCCGCCACATCTCGGCCAGGATCCCCCGTGCCGGCCCGGCCGCCGGGGCCAGACCGACCAGGGCCTCGGCCTTCCGGGTCAACAGCTCCAGAAACGGCGCGGCCACCACCGCGCCCACCACGGCAAAGAGGAACACCCCCAGCATGAGGAGCACCAGGGCCATGAGGATGAGGAGGAAATAGAAGAGCAGCACCCACCACCAGCCCTCCCCCGTGGGGAGCAGGGCGGTGACCCAGCGGTCGAAGCGGTCGTAGGCCAGCCAGAAGCCCAAGGCGAACAGCCCCAGGTTGATGAAAAAGGGCAACGCGGCGTAACCCCACAAGGTGGGATGCCGCCACAGAAAGGGGAGCGCCCGAAAAGGCGCGGCAAAGCCGCCCAAAAGGTTCATGGGCTACCGCCCGCCCGCCCAGCGGTATTCCAAACTGGGGGCCATGGCCCGGGCCAACACCCCCCGGAGCCAGGAGGCCGCCTCTTCCTTGAACAGCTCCAGCCACCACGGCTCCTTCTGCTCGGCGGGCCACACCAGCTTGGGCCGCCCGCTGATGCCGGCCAGCCGGGCTGCCGTGTGCACCGCGTCGGAGAAGTTGCCCAGCTCGTCCACCAGGCCCAACTCCTTGGCCTTGCGGCCGGTGAAGACCCGGGCGTCGGACACGGGCTTCAATTGCTCCAGGGTCATGTGCCGGCCCTTGGCCACCGCGTTCAGGAATTGGGCGTGGGTGTCTTCCATCACCTCCTGCAGCATGGCCCGCTCCGCTTCGGACAGGGGGCGGTCGGGCTGGCCCGCGCCCTTCAGGGCCCCGGCCTTGATGACCTGAAGCTTCAGGCCGATCTTGTCGAAGAGGTTCTGCAGGTCCGGAATGGTGGCAATGACCCCGATGGAGCCGGTGAGGGTGCCGGGGTTGGCCACGATCTTGGTGCAGGGGGCCGAGACATAATAGCCGCCGCTGGCCGCCACTCCACCCATGGAGCAGACCACCGGCTTCTGCATGGCCGTGCGCTCCACCTCGCGGTAGATCTCCTGGCTGGCGCCCACCCCGCCGCCCGGGGAGTCCACCCGGAGCACCACGGCGCGGATGCTCGAATCCCGCCGGAACTTGTCCAGGGCCAGCATGGCGGGGCCCGGGTTATCGATGGCGCCGGTGATCTCCACCACCCCCACCTTTTCCCGGAACAGGGAGCCGCCTTCCCCGCTGTCGCCCAGCAGGGCGACGCCCCCGGTGAACAAGAGGGCGATGACCACCGAGACCACCAGAGCCCACAGGAAGGGTCTTTTTTTCATCGTCAACTCCCAGCTAGCTCCGCCCGGCGGCGGGGGTTGGGCCCGGGGCCGCCGGAAAGCCTCAGGCGCGGAAACAGGGCAGGCAGGGGACCTGCTTTTGCATTATCTCGGCAAATCCCCGGCGCGTCCAGGTTTGAGGTCCATTTGCCCCAGGCCGCAATAAAAACACCCGGGGCCGCGGTCCGCGGTCCCGGGTGGATATCACAAACTGCCTAAGGACTACTCGTCCTCGTCCTCGTCCTCGACCTCGGCTTCCTTCTGGGCCAGGCCCTCGCGGAGAAGCGCGCCCAGGTTGCTGGTGGCCGCCTGGGTGGAGTTCAAGTACTCGGAGTAGACCTGACGGTCCTCCTCCTCTTCGAGCCGCTTCATGGACAGGCCGATCTTGCGGTCGCGGCGGGAGATGTTCACCACCTTGGCGACGATCTCGGCGCCCACCTCGAACATGCCCACCGGGCTGGTGACCTTGTCGCCGGAGATCTCGCTGACGTGGATCAGGCCCTCGACGCCCTCTTCCAGCTCCACGAACACGCCGAAGTCGGTGACGTTGGTGACGATGCCCTTGACCTTGGTGCCGGTGGCGTACTTGTCGGGCACCCGCTCCCAGGGATCGCCTTCGAGCTGCTTGATGCCCAGGCTGAAGCGCTCGTTCTCGCGGTCGATGTTCAGGACCACGGCGCGGACCTGGTCACCCTTCTTGTACACCTCGCTGGGGTGCTTGATGCGCTTGGACCAGGAGATGTCGCTGACGTGCACCAGGCCGTCGATGCCCTCGTCGATGCCGATGAACAGGCCGAAGTCGGTGACGTTCTTCACCCGGCCCTCGATCGTGGTGCCCACGGGGTACTTCTCGGCGATGACGTCCCAGGGGTTGGGCTCGACCTGCTTCATGCCCAGGCTGATGCGCTTCTGCTCGGGGTTGATGGAGAGCACCACGGCCTCCACCTCGTCGCCCACGTTGACGATCTTGGAAGGATGGCGCACCTTGCGGGTCCAGCTCATCTCGCTGACGTGGATCAGGCCCTCGACGCCCTCTTCCACTTCCACGAAGGCTCCGTAGTCGGCCAGGCTGACCACGCGGCCGGTGACCCGGGTGCCCACGGGGTAGCGCTCGGAGGCGGTGGTCCAGGGGTCTTCCTTGAGCTGCTTCAGGCCCAGGCTCACCCGCTCGCGCTCGCGGTCGAAGTTCAGCACCTTCACGGTGATCTCGTCGCCGATGCTGAACATCTCGGAGGGATGGCCCACCCGGCCCCAGCTCATGTCGGTGATGTGCAACAGGCCGTCGATGCCGCCCAGGTCCACGAACACACCGTAATCGGTGATGTTCTTGACCACGCCGTTCATCACCGCGTTTTCCTGGAGGATCTTCAGGGTGTCGCGCTTCTTGGTCTCGCGCTCTTCCTCCAGAAGCACCCGGCGCGACAGCACGATGTTGGAGCGCTTCTTGTTGAACTTCAGGATCTTGAAGTCAAAGGTCTGGCCGATGAGGGCGTCCAGGTTCCGGACGGGGCGGAGATCCACCTGGGAGCCGGGCAGGAAGGCCAGCACCCCGATATCCACGCTCATGCCGCCCTTGACCCGGCCCACGATGCTGCCCCGGATCATGCCGTCCTCGTTGTAGACCCGGCTGATCTCGTCCCACACCTTGATCTTGGCGGCCTTTTCCTTGGACAGAATGATGGTGCCGTCTTCGTCCTCGGCCCACTCCAGGAGCACGTCGACTTCCTGGCCCACCTCGGCCTTGATGTTGCCCTCGGCGTCCTTGAACTCGGAGATGTCGATCTGACCTTCGGACTTGTAGCCGATGTCCACCACCACGTAGTCGTTTTCCACGGCCACGATGGTTCCCTTGGCCACCTCCCCTTCCTGGATGGTCTTGAGCGACTGTTCGTAAAGCTTTTCCAGTTCCTCGGGGCTGTAGTCTTCCTGGGGCTGGGCCGCGACTTCGGCTTCCGCTTCGGCTTCCGCTTCAGCTTCCGCTTCGGCTTCCGCTTCGACCTCAGCTTCGACCTCAGCTTCGACCGGGGCTTCGGCCGGGGCTGCGGCCGCGGCTTCGGCCGGGGCTTCGGCCGCGGCTTCGGTGGCGGGTTCGACCGGGGCTTCGGCCTCCACGGGGGTGGCGGTGTCGGCCTGCACGGCCTCTTGGTCCTTGTTCAGATCGTTTTGTTCCATGTTTCCGTTTTTTCCTAAATAAGTTGCCTGGTTGATGGTGGGTGGTCCCTTGGTTGGGACGGCCCCCCACGGTTTTAGGCGCGTGGGAAAGACCCGTCCCTGGCCCGCCGGGGTGACGGACCAGAGCCGTTTTCCGACTCGCGCCAAAAGGGGTCGGGCTATTACTACCAGAATCCCCCTTAAATCACAAGGATTGAATGCCTATTAATCAAGGTTGCTAAGTCGTATAAACCCGGCAACCCCGGCCGCCGCAACCCTTGCTGGCCAGGGCTTCCGCTGCCCGGCGGCGGAGTTTTCCCGGCCACGGGCGGGGGTGGAATTCCACCTGATAATCATTGCCTTGGCGCTGGGGTCGCCGCCGGGGGGCAATCAGCCCTGGGTGGCTGATTTTCCCTGCCGCTCCCGCACCACCGCGAGCAAAAGAGCCAAGGCCTGGTCCAGGCCCAGGCCGGTGGTGTCCACCACCCGGGCGTCCGGGGCCGGCGCCAGGGGGGCCACGGCCCGGTGGGCGTCCCGCTCATCGCGGGCGGCCATGTCCCGGGCCACTTCCGCCAGGGAAAGCTCCGGCCGGGTGGGCGAAAGCTCCCGCCAGCGCCGCTGGGCCCTTTCCGCGTCGGTGGCGGTGAGGAAGAACTTCACCTCCGCCCCGGGGAACACCACGGTGCCCATGTCGCGGCCCTCGGCCACCAGATCGCCGGCGCGCCCGGCCGCCTGTTGCAGGCCCAACAGCCGCTTCCGCACGGCGGCCTGAGCCGAGAGGCGGCTGGCCAAGCCGCCGATCTCCTCGTTACGGATGAAGGGCTCCACGTCCCGGCCCTCCAGGGTGACCAGGAAGCGCCCCGCCTGGGGCCGGGCCTCCACGGCCACGCCCGCCACCCAATGGGCCACCGCGGCCTCATCCGCGGGATCCGGCCCGCCTTCCCGGCAGGCCAGGGCCACGGCCCGGTACAGGGCTCCCGTGTCCAGGAAGGCGAAGCCCAGGGCGGCCGCCAGCCGGCGGCTCAGGCTGGTCTTGCCCGCCCCGGAGGGGCCGTCCACCGTGACTACCAAGACCTCAGCCCAGCTCCGACCAGATGGCCCGGAGCTCCGTGGTGAAGCGCTGGTTCTCCTCGGGGAGCCCCACGCTGATGCGTAAATACTCGTCCAGGCCGTAGGAAGCCATTTTCCGCACGATGACCCCCCGCCGGAGCAGCAGGTCCGCCACCTCGCCGGCCCGGGGGCCCAGGCGCACGGTGACGAAGTTGGCCTGGCTGGGCACGTAGGCGAAGCCCAGCTCCCGGAAGCAGGCGTAGAAGGTCTCGCGGCCCTCGCGGGTGACCGCCAGGGTGCGCGCCAAATGCTCGGTGTCGCCCAAGGCGGCCAGGGCCGCCGCCTGGGCCGGGATGCTGGTGTTGAAGGGCTGACGCACCCGGTTCAGGATGTCGGTCACCTCCACCGGACCCAGGCCGTAGGCGATGCGGCAGCCGGCCAAGCCGGCGGATTTGCTGAAGGTGCGCATCACCAGCACCGGGGTCTGGCTGTCCAGGAAGTCGTGGCCCCGAGCCACCTGGGGATCGTCCGCGAAATCGATGTAGGCCTCGTCCAACACCACCAACACGCCGGGCGGCACCTGGGCCAGGAACCCGCTCAGGGCCTCCTGGGAGATGGCGGTGCCCGCGGGGTTGTGGGGCGAATTCAGGAAGATGAGTCTGGTCTGGGGGGTCACCGCGGCCAGGATGGCGTCCAGGTCGATGGCGAACCCCTTCAGCGGCACCTCTATGAGCCGGCCGCCGGCCACGGTCACCAGCTTGTCGTACATCAAGAAGGCGTACTGAGCCGCCAGGGCCTCGTCGCCCTGGTGCACGAAAGCCCGGCACAAGAACTCGATCAGCTCGTTGCTGCCGTTGCCCAGGATGATCTGGGCCATGGGCAGCCCCAGCTGCCCGGACAGGGCCTTCCGCAGCTCATAGCCCGCGCCATCGGGATAACGGTGCAGGTTGGCCGCGCAGGCCTTGACGGCTGCCTGGGCCTTGGGGCTGGGGCCCAACGGGTTCTCGTTGCTGGCCAATTTGATGGCGCCCTTGATGCCCAGCTCGCGCTCAAGCTCCTCGATGGGCTTGCCGGGCTTGTAGGGCTCCAGACCGGCCACTTGCGGCAGGGTGGGGGGAAGTATGCGGCTCACGGAAAGGCACTCGGCGAAGGGTTTGGAATGTGTTGCTCCGGGGCGTCCGACCCCGGAAACCATGGTCCTGGCAGAATACCGCCCCCCCGGGGCCATGTCAAGGCAGGGGCCAGGGCCCCCCGGGCCTTGGAATGCTCTTACAAAACCAGATAATGCGACTCCACGGCCCCGCGCAACAACAAGAGCGAGAGCACCCGAACCTCCAGGAAGCGGCGGGTGGGGTCTTCCAAAATGGCCCGGAGCTGGGGATGCTCGGCCCGGAAGGCCGCGGTCAACGCCTCCTCTTGCCCCGGGTCCCGCACCGGCCGGACCGCCCCGCTCACGGTCAGGGCCAGGGTGGGGTCGCCGCCGCCCCGGCCCGGACCGCGGTTGTCGATCAAGAGGCTCACCCGGGGCTCGGCCAAGAGGTTGCGGAACTTCCTGGTGCCTTCCGCGGTGACCAGATAAATGCTCCGGAGGTCCGGCCCGGGAACATAGCTCATGAGGGAGGCGTGCGGCCCCTCCTCCCCGGCCGTGGCCAAGACGCACTGCCGCTCCGCCTGGATCAGCTCCTCCATGACTTCCCGCATGCCGGACCTCCTTGGAGTTTGTTGGAAAAAGGGGAAAATGGGGGGGAAGACCCCTTTCTCCAAAAAAACTTCATATTTTTCATGGGTTTGGGGGGAGCCATCTCAAAGCGAGAGCATTGCACGGGGCGTCCTGCCCCGGGCAATGTCGGCTTGGCAAAAACGTGACTCCACCCCAGCAAGCAGAGCTTGCCGG
>JAHLLK010000098.1 GCA_020444165.1 Deltaproteobacteria bacterium
CAATTTTGCCAAGCCGACATTGCATGGGGCAGGACGCCCCGTGCAATGCTCTCAAATGGGTTGTGCTTTGGCCATCTCCCATAAGGAATCCCCGCCTAAAGTGGGGACTGGGCTGAGAACCACCTTGGTAAGGTTTCTCCCAAAGACGCCTGGTCAGCCGGCCAGGCGGCGGGTGAGGAAGCGGTCCAGGGCGGCGGCGAAGCGTTCCTTGTCCTTGCGGGAATAGGGCGGCGGGCCGCCCACTTCCTGGCCGGTCTCCCGGAGTCCCATGAGGAAGTCGCGCATGGACAAGCGCTCGCGCACGTTCTCCTCGGTGTAGGTCTCGCCGCGGGGATTGATGGCCACCGCGCCGGATTCCACCACCGCCGCGGCCAGGGGCAGGTCAGCGGTGATCACCAGGTCGCCTGGGCCCACTTGCTCCACAATGTGGCGGTCGGCCGAGTCCATATCCCGGGGCACTACCACGCTGGTGATACGCGGCGAAGGCTGGCGGCCCAGCGGCCGGTCAGCCACTAAAACTACCGGGATTTGCAGGCGGTCCGAGGCCCGGAACACCGTGTCTTTGACCGGGCGGGGACAGCCGTCGGCATCGATCCAAATTTTGAAGTCGGGCTCAGTCATGACGAGGCACCTTCGATTAAGTCAATATTTTAAGCTTGATAAGCTGCAGCTACTCCGAATTTCCGGGCCAAGGGCCTGTTAAGGGTAGCAAAAAGGTGGTTGACATGGGTATTTTTTTAGCTATCATGGTCGGAGAATCCGGCCGAGTAGTCGAAATTTTCCGCTAGATGCGCCCACAAGCTTTGGTCAAATCTAAGCATAGAAAGTAAGGCTCGTTAGGCCGCGGAGACCCTCCTTTGGCGGGAGGGGTGATCGCATTTGCAAAGGAGTTCGAGAAAAGATGGTAAAGAACATTTACGTGGGCAACTTGTCGTTCAATTCCGATGACCAGGAATTGCGCAGCTGGTTTGAGCAGTATGGCACAGTGCACTCCGCCAAGGTCATTACCGACCGGGAGACCGGCCGGTCGCGCGGTTTTGGTTTCGTGGAAATGGACGACGAAGGCTCCGATGAGGCCATCCGGAACCTGAACGGCGCCGATATGGGCGGCCGCATCCTCAAGGTCAACGAAGCCCGTCCCCGCGAGCCCCGTCCCCCCCGCCGCTGGTAAGTACCCGCCGGACGGCCGGCGGAAGCCACGGAAAAACCACGAACCCCGCCCCCAGGCGGGGTTCGTTTTTTATTCTGGGCCGAAAAAACGCCTTGGCCGGTGGCCGGCTATCCTGGCGGAGCTCAGTCGCAGGCCTTTTCCCCCGGCGCGGGCCCGCCGTAGTAACGGTCCGTGACTTCGGCCCATTTGCCATTGGACTTCATGAGCAGTTCGCAGGCCTCGCGCACCGCTCCCTTGCCCCCGGGCTTCTTGCTCACCCAGTGAGCCTGCTGGCGCACCTCCACCACCGCGTCGGCCGGGCACAGGGCCAGCCCCACCTGGCGCATGGGCGGCAGGTCGATGACGTCATCGCCCATGAAGGCCACGGCCTCGGGCGCCAGGCCCCGGGCCGCCAGCATCTCCTCCAACACCGGCAGCTTGAAGTGGCAGTTCTCGCGCAGCTCGCTGATGGCCAGCTCCGCGGCCCGCACCTGGTTGGCCTTGGAGCCGCGGCCGGAAAGCCAGGCCACCTCGATGCCGGCCCGCATCAAGAGCTTCAGGCCGTGGCCGTCGCGGATATCGAAGGTTTTCAGCTCGTTGCCGGAGTCATCATAGGTCACCCGGCCGTCAGTGAGTACGCCGTCCACATCCAGGATCAAAAGCTTTATGGCGCGGGCCCGCTGGGCCACCGTGGGTTGATCCATTAATCATTCCCCTTGTTCATGGGCCTGTTGGCTGACCTGGTGGATGGCCAGGAGTTGGCGGACCAAAGGCTCCACCTGCTCCAGGGCCAGGCTGTTGGGCCCGTCGCACAGGGCCTGGTCCGGCTGGGGGTGCACCTCCAGGAACACGCCGTGGGCCCCGGCCGCCACCGCGGCCCGGGCCAACAGCGGCACCATGCCGCGGTCGCCGCCGCTGGCGTGGCCCAGGCCGCCGGGAAGCTGCACGCTGTGGGTGGCGTCCATGATCACCGGGCAGCCGGTGGCCGCCATGACTTTGAAGCCCCGCATGTCCACCACCAGGTTGTTGTAACCAAAGCTGGAGCCCCGCTCGGTGAGCCAGACCTGGTCGTTGCCGCTGCCCAGAATCTTCTGCACCACCGGGGCCATGTCGTGGGGAGCCACGAACTGGCCCTTCTTCACGTTCACCGGCCGGCCGGTGGCCGCCGCGGCCACCAACAGGTCGGTCTGGCGGCAGAGGAAAGCCGGAATCTGCAACACGTCCAGCACCTGGGCCGCCGGGGCGGCCTGCCCGGGCTGGTGGACGTCCGAGATCACCGGCAGGCCGGTAGCGGCCTTGATGCGGGCCATGGCCTCCAGGCCCTGTTCCAGGCCCGGGCCGCGGAAGCTGTCCAGGCTGGTGCGGTTGGCCTTGTCAAAGCTGGCCTTGAACAACACCGGCAGGTCCAGGCGGGCGGCCAACTCGGCCAGGTGTTCGGCCACCCGGAGCCCCAGTTCCGGGGTCTCCAGCACGCAGGGCCCGGCGATGAGGAACAGCCGCCGGCGGCCAAAGGGCTTGCCCCCCAGGATGACCTCTTCCCGAGGTTTCACGACTTGGCCTGCTTTTCCAGGCTGTGCCGGAGCGCCGCGCGGATGTAGTCCCGGAACAATGGATGGGGATTCATGGGCCGGGATTTGAACTCCGGGTGGAACTGGCAGGCCAGGAACCAGGGATGGTCCTTCAGCTCCACGATCTCCACCAGCTCGCCGTCCGGGCTGGTGCCGGAGACCAGGAGCCCTTTGGCGATCATGTCATCCCGGAACTGGTTGTTGTACTCATAGCGGTGGCGGTGGCGCTCGCTGACCTGGTCCACCCGGTAGGCCTTGTGGGCCAGGGTGCCTTCCACCAGGGTGCAGGGGTAGGCCCCCAGGCGCATGGTGCCCCCCATCTCGCTGGACTCGTCGCGGCGCTCGATCTTCTGGGAGCGGAAGTCGAACCACTCGCGCATGAGGTAGATGACCGGGTAGGGGGTGTTGGGGTCGATCTCCTCGGTGTGGGCTTCCTTCAGCCCCAGCACGTGGCGGGCAAACTCGATTACCGCCATGTGCATGCCGTAGCAGATGCCGAAGTAGGGGATCTTGTTCTCCCGGGCCAGGCGCACGGCTTTGATCTTGCCTTCCACCCCGCGGGCTCCGAAGCCGCCCGGCACCAGGATGCCGTCCACCGGGCCCATGATCTCCACCCCCTCGCGCTCCACCTCCTCGCTGTCCACGAACTTGATGTTCACCTTGGCGTTGTTGGCCACCCCGCCGTGGCACAGGGCCTCGTTCAAGCTCTTGTACGATTCCTTGAGGTCCACGTACTTGCCCACCATGGCGATGGTGAGTTCGTGGGAGGGGTTTTTGAGCTTGTAGACCAGGTCTTCCCAGTTCTGGAGGTGGGGCGAGCGGGTCCAGATGTTGAGCTTCTTGCAGATCTGCTCGTCCAGGCCCTGCTCGTGGAACTTCAGCGGCACCTCGTAGATGTTGTCCACGTCCACCGCGGTGATGACGCTTTCGGTGTCCACGTTACAGAACAGCGCGATCTTTTCCTTGAGCCCGCGGGACAAGGGCTGCTCGGTGCGGCAGAGGAGGATGTCGGGCTGGATGCCCACCCGGCGGAGTTCGCTGACCGAGTGCTGGGTGGGCTTGGTCTTCAGTTCGCCCGCGGTTTTCACGTAGGGCACCAGGGTCAGGTGGATGTAGAGGCAGTTCTCCTTGCCCACGTCGCTACGGAACTGGCGGATGGCCTCCAGGAAGGGCAGGGACTCGATATCGCCCACCGTGCCGCCGATCTCCACGATCACCAGGTCCTCGCCGTTGATGGCCCCCCGGATGGCGTTTTTGATCTCGTCGGTGATGTGGGGGATGATCTGCACGGTGCCGCCCAGGTAGTCGCCCCGCCGCTCCTTCTGGATAACATTGAAATAGATGGAGCCGGTGGTGTGGTTGCAGCGCTTGCAGAGCCGGGCTTGGGTGAAGCGTTCGTAGTGGCCCAGGTCCAGGTCGGTTTCCGCCCCGTCGTCGGTGACGAAGACCTCGCCGTGCTGGAAGGGGTTCATGGTGCCGGGGTCTACGTTGACGTAGGGGTCCAGCTTTTGGATGATGACGCTGAGGCCGCGGGACTCCAAGAGCGCCCCGATGGAGGCCGAAGCCAGTCCCTTGCCCAGAGAGGAGAGCACTCCTCCGGTAACGAATATGTATTTCGGGGTCATGAACGGCCTCCCGCGGCGGTGCTGCCTGCTTGGGCTGGTGCACCGAAAGGTTGGCCTGGCGCGCGGCCGGCCAACATGAGTTTGGGTATAAATTATGTTTATTTCAGACAATCTGTCAAGCTACAGATATGAAGCCCCGGACGCTATCCTGCAACCTGTTTTTAAAAAGTGCACTGCCCCGCCACAATCGTTCGGCAAGGCGTATACTTGGCTTCTTCTGACCCATGGGTCAGAAAACCCCGGCCAAAAAAAACCCACGTGACCGTCCCTGTTTTTGCTAAAGATAAGGAAGCCCGCCGCCCGGCGAACCGGGGGGCCTCCCGGCCGGGGGCGTCTCCACCGCCGGAGGGCGCGGAGTTGCCGGCAGTCCCCGGCCCGCGCGGGGCCTTTGCTTCCCTGCCCGCTTGCCCGGGGCGGCCGCCCCCGGGCATAGTAGTATTTGGCTGCCTTCGGCTGGCCAAGTGGTTCGCCACCCTGGACAGGGCCGCCCCCCGCGGGCGCCCGCCGGCGGGTTTACGCCGCCCTTGCTACCTCGGAGGTCGTTGTGAAGGTTCGCGAGCGCATGTCCCCCAACCCGGTGATCATCGGGCCCGAAGCCACCGTGGACGAGGCCCTCAAGGTGATGAAGGAGCACGGCGTCCGGCATCTGCCCGTGATGGAGGAAAACCGCCTGGTGGGCCTGGTCACCGACGTGGAACTCCGCACCGCCTGGTTCCCCAGCCTGTTGGAGCAGTTGGTGGTGCGGGATGTAATGCTGGCCGATCCTCCCACCATCGAAGCCGAGGACACGGTGTACCAGGCCGCGCGGCTGTTGCACCGGCACAAGCTCACCGGCCTCCTGGTCCTGGACGAGGGGCGCTTGGCCGGGATCATCACCCTGGCCGATATCCTGAAGGTGTTCGTGGAGATCTTGGGCCTGTTGGAGGAGACTTCCCGGCTGGACGTGACCTTGCCGCCGGGCGAGGGCAAGCTGCAGGAAGTGCACACGCTTCTCCGGCAGCACGGCCTGGAGGTCATCAGCCTGGCCCACATCTCCACCGGCCCCGAAGGCCGGGTCTACTCCTTCCGGCTGCCCCGGGCCGACCTGGGTCCCGTGAAGGATAGCCTGGTCAAGGCGGGGCTCAAGGTGGTGATGTGACCCCCGCGCCGCCGGGCGGGCCGGAGGGGCTGTCCCCGTCCCTGGCCGCGGCCTGGGCGGCGCTCCGGGACCGGCTGGCCAATCTGGATTCCCTGTTGGTGGCCTTTTCCGGCGGGGTGGACTCGGGTCTCCTGTTGGCCGCGGCGGCCCGGGTGCTGGGCCCGCGGGTGACCGCCGCCCTGTGCACCGGCCCCTTCACTCCCCCCTGGGAGGCGGCGCGGGCGCGGGGCATGGCCCGGGAGTTGGGGGTGGAGCTGCTGGAGCTGGACGCTGGCGAACTGGCCCAGCCGGCCCTGGCCGCCAACCTGGCTGACCGCTGCTATCTCTGCAAGCGTCGCCGCCTGGAACTGCTCGTCGAGGAGGCCCAGCGCCGGGGCATCGCCGCGGTGGCCGAGGGCAGCCAAGCCGACGACCGGGCCGCGGACCGGCCCGGCAGCCGGGCCGTGGCCGAGCTGGGCGTGCTCTCGCCCCTCAGGGAGGCCGGCCTGGACAAGGCCCGTGTGCGGGCCTTGAGCCAGGCCCTGGACCTGCCCACCGCCGCCGCGCCGGCCGCGGCCTGCCTGGCCACCCGCATCCCCACCGGCACTCCGCTCACCGCCGAGGCCCTGGCCCGGGTGGCCCGGGCCGAAGCCGCGGCCCGGGAGGTGCTGGGCGAGGTGCGGCTCCGGGTGCGCGACCATTTTCCCCTGGCCCGCCTGGAACTGGACCCCGAGCTGCTGGCGCTGGCCGTCTCACCCGCCCTGCGCGACCGCCTGAAGGAGGGCCTGGTGGCCGCGGGTTACCGCTGGGCCTGCCTGGACCTGGCCGGCTACCACTCGGGAGGGTGAGCTTCTTCTCTGCTGGATCGTCCCCCCACCTTTTTTCTCTGTTTGCGCCTGGGCTGGGCCCCGCTCTGGTGACGCATCCCTGCGAGCAGGCGGAGGCCTGGAAGGATCTAGTCTGGAATAAGGGGGAGAGGGGCGTCTTGCGTGACGCAGCGGTTCCCTTTTGGCCGGGCTCGCGTCTGCACACCGGTCTGGCGCGCAGGGTCGCCGCCCAATGGCGGGCTCGCGGCGCCGCGAAGGGCTGGAGGCCGTTTGGTTGGGAATGTGGGGGGGGAGGTAGTTGCGGGAGGTCGTTCTTCGTTTCTGGCGTTTCCCCCCTGGCCCGGCCCTGCGCTGGGCAAGGCCTTCAGACCTCCCACCGGCGAAGCGGCCCAACCCCCCGGTTAGCGCCGCTTAATATCCCCAGATAACCCGCTGACCCTTCGCCCCAGGATTCCTGAATTTCTTTCCACCAGTCTGGCGCCAGCCAACGCCAATGTGGCGGCCCGACTCCCCTGGCCCGGGCCGGCGCAATACCCTCTGACCCTCTGCTGGCGCGCCGGCTCATCCCCCCCGGGACGACATCGCACCTACCGCCCAACCCACCGTTGGCGTACCGGGCTAACTCGCCAGGATACCAGAGCGTTTGCGGCAACATTATCGCGCCACCGAGCGGGCCAAAGGCGCGAGCCACAGGCGAGCTCCCGGCGGAAGATCGCCGGGATTCACTCCCGGCGATTTTCAAGAACAAAGGCCAAGGATGGCTTTGGGTGACCTGGCTTGATCAGGCTTTTTGCGCTCTACCCTAGAAACCACTCCCAAAGGTCAGGTAGGCCGCCAGGCGGCCCTGCTCGCCCACGCCCAGGATGACCCGGATGGGACCCAGGGGAGTGTCCACCCCCAGGCCGGTGCCGCCGCCCCAAAGCAGGCGGTAGTCCATGGTCTCCGCCAGGTTCAGGTCATCCCAGGCATTGCCCGCGTTCAACCCAAGCTCCCAGATCAGCATCTGGGAGAGCTTCCAACGGTACAAAAGCTGGGCCCGCACGTAATCCATGCCGTGCAACTCATCAAAGCCATAGCCCCACATGCCGTTTATCCCACCGATGAACATGGTCTGGCTCAGCGGCGGGTTGGAGAAGAACGAGGTGGCGGCCGACCAGTTCAGCTCCAGCACGTGCTTCTCGGCCAGGGCGTAGGGCCAGATCCCCTCCCACCACAGCCGCTGGTACGAGACCGTGGAGCCCAGCTCCCGCAGCATCTGCCAGTACCGCAGCGAGGTGCTGATGCCCGAGGAAGGGAACCAGGCCCGGTCCAGGGAGTCCAGTCCCAGGAACAAATCCAAGCCACCGGAAACGCTGTCGTTTTCGCCAATATCGAGCTCGCCGATATTTTTGTTCAGGGTGTCGGCCATCAAGAGGTAGGACAAGCTGGTCTCGCCGAAGTTGCCCAGGTAACTCCCCGCCCCCAGTTTCAGGCCGAGGGTGGTCTGGGTGTACTCGGCCAGGATGTCCTGATCCTGGTATATCTCCCGGTAGCGGTGGGCCAGGAACACGGCCGGGCTCAGGAAGAAGTCATCCCAGGGGCGGTTGAACAGGATGGATTTCAGCCCGATGCCGCTCAAGCGCCCCAGGGCCAGGTCCAGGTCCGTGCGCGAGTCCTCCACCAGGAAGTCCTCCCGGCGGAAGTTGAAGAACACGTTGGCCCGGCCCGCGGATTGGGTGGCCACCTCCAGGGTCAACCCCATGCGGCCCGCCACCTCGCCCAGGTCCTTGGGGATCACCCGGAAGCGCACCTCGGTCTCCCCCCCGGGCAGCGGCAAAACGTCGTAGTTCACCGCCGCCACCGTGCCCAGGCCGTAGATGCGCTGCACCGTACGGTCCAGTTCGGCCACGGTAATTTTCTGGCCCGGTTCGAAGTGCATCATGCGCTTCAGGTCCTGCGAATAGCCCGCGGGTCCCTCCAGGCTGACCTTCTGCACCGTGAGGGCCAGGGGCGGGGTCACTCCGGCCCGCTGGTAGGGTTTCAGCGGGATATCGTGCTGCCGGCAAAGGCGGCGGATGTCCGCCTCGGCCTTTTCCGCGGCTTCCAAACCCGCCTGGCTGATGGGCCCGGCCTTGTCAAAATCCCCGCTGGTGTACGCCTCCAGCTCCGGGGTGATCACCAAATTGGCCAGCTTGGCCTGCTCGTTGGTGGACCTGATGATCTGCAGCGATAAGGACTGGTCCAGCACCTGGAAAAAGTTCTTCAACTGCTTGCGGGTGTAAAGCGGGGTGGAGACGTTGACCGCGATCACCACCTCGGCCCCCATCTCCTGCACGGTCTGCACCGGCAGGTTCTGGGCCATGCCGCCGTCCACCAACAGCCGGTTGTCCAGCTCAAAAGGCGCGAACAAGGAGGGGATGGACATGGAGGCCCGCATGGCCAGGGCCAGATTGCCCTTGGCCAACACCACCTTCTCCCCGGTGACAATGTCCGTGGCCACCGCTCGGTAAGGGATGGGCAGGTCGTCGAAATCGCGGATCTTGGCCACCGGCAGGACGTAGGAGTTCAACAGCGCGGTCAGCTTGTAGCCCGAGAGCACCCCCGAAGGCAAAAGCACCCCCGTGCGGGCCAAGCCCACTTCCAGGAGATAGCGGCTCTCGTTCTTCTGGTCATAGCGCAACAACTCGCGGGCCGGGGTGGAGGAGAAGGCTTCGGTCCAGTTGACCTTGCCCACGATCTCCGCCATCTGGTCCGGGGTGTAGCCCGCCGCATACAGCCCGCCGATGATGGAGCCCATGGACGTGCCGGCCACGTAGTCCACCGGCACCCCGATCTTCTCCATGATCTTCAGCACCCCGATGTGGGCCAGGCCCCGCGCGCCGCCGCCGGACAGGGCCAGGCCCACCTTGGGCCGGGGAGCCTCGGCCCAGCCGGGAAGCGCCGCGCCCCCGAGGGCCAGCCAAACCAGCAGGCTGGCGGCGATAAACTTCGCGAGCATGGTCCGCAACTTCATTCTCCTGGTGATCATAAGCTGTTAGTCGGGGAAGGCTCGGAAAAGGGGCTTTCAGAGCTTACCTAATTTACGCCGACCGCACAATGAATCCTCCTCCGGGCCGCGAAACAAACCCTTCCCGGCCCATTGCCTTCTGCCAACCGGGGTTGCAGCCCGCTGGCCCGCGCCTTATAAATAGTAAGCGACCCGTGCCAGAGGAGGTTTTTTCATGGATTGCGCCAGCGAGCCCACCGGGTTCCATTACGTAGGCAACTGCATCCGGCCCCCCAGCGAGGCCGATTCCATACTCATCCAGGCCACCCTGGGGTGTTCGCACAACAAATGCACCTTTTGCGGTACCTATCCCGATAAGCGTTTCGGCATCAAGGACCAGAAGTTCCTGGAAAACGACCTGGCCTTTGCCGCCCGCTATTGCCGGCGGCAATCCCGCCTCTTTGTCATGGACGGCGACGCCCTCATCATGCCCATGGCCCGCTGGGAATGGCTCCTGGGCCAAATCAAGGAAAAATTGCCCTGGGTCCGCCGGGTGGGCGCCTATGCCAACAGCAAAGGCATCGCCATGAAAACCGATGAGGAGCTGGCTCACCTCAAGGAACTGGGCCTCGGCATCCTCTACTATGGCGTGGAAAGCGGCCACCCCCAGGTCCTGGCCGACGTAAAGAAAGGCGCCACCCCCGAGAAACTGGTGCTCCAGGGCCGCCGGGTCAAAAAAGCCGGCATCAAGCTCAGCGTCACCGTGCTGGTGGGCCTCGGCGGCACCGCCCTGTCCCAGGAACACGCCCGCGCCACCGGTAAGGTGCTCAGCGAAATGGACCCCGACTTCATCGGCGCCCTCACCCTCATGCTCGTGCCCGGCACCCCCCTGCACCAGCTCCACGAACAAGGCCGGTTCCAGGTGCCCGACGCCCGCACCATGCTCCTGGAACTCCGCGAAATGATCGCCAATACCAACCTCACCGGCGGCCTGTTCTACGCCAACCACGCCAGCAACTACCTGCCCATCAAAGCCGCCCTGCCCAAGGAAAAAGAAGCCACCCTCGCCCTCATCGACGCCGCCCTCACAGGCAAAATCGGCCTCAAACCGGAGTGGCTGCGGGCTTTGTAAGGGGAGGTTGGGTAAGAAATGTGGGGGAAACCCTTTCCTTTTGAAGCCAAAAGGAAAGGGTTTCCCCCCCACCCCCTTCCCAAAGGAAAAGCGGCGGCAATCGGCTTAAGCCGTTTGCCGTGGGGGGATTTGGAGCGCCCGGGCTGGAGCGTGAAGCAGCCTTTAAGCACGCGTTGTTGGAATTTTCTCGCTCAGTGAGGCCTCGGACTACCTTTGGTTAGAAACCTGGCGCCTGCTCCCGACCATCAACAGGAATTTCAGATTACAGAAAACTATTACGCAAGCTGGCTAAAATTATAAAGTTTTTTTGAGGAAGGGGGGTGTGGGGGGAAACCACTTTTTGTTCACAAAAAGGGGTTTCCCCCCACATCTTCTCTTATCTCCTAGTCCATGCCCAGGTAGGCTCGTTGCACCCGGCCGTCGGCGGCCAATTCCCGGCCGCTGGCCGCCAGCACCACCCGGCCGTTCTCCAGCACATAGCCCCGGTCGGCCACGCTCAGGGCGGCCGCCGCGTTTTGCTCGACCAGCAGCACGGTGACTCCGTTGGCGTGAATGTGCTGAATGATGTGGAACACCTCGGCCACCAACAGGGGCGCCAGGCCCAGGCTGGGCTCGTCCATCATCAGGAGCTTGGGTTTGCCCATCAAGGCCCGGCCCAGGGCCAGCATCTGCTGCTCCCCGCCTGAGAGCGTGCCGGCCGCCTGGCTCTGGCGTTCGGCCAAGCGGGGGAAAAGCTGGAAAATTTCCGCGATGTCGGCCTTGAGCGCCGCGTCCTGGGGCCGGGAGAAGCCGCCCAAGAGGAGATTTTCCCGCACCGTGAGGTTGGCGAATACCCGGCGTCCCTCGGGCACCAGGATGAGCCCCTCCCGGGCCAGTTGATGCGTTTTGCGGCCGTTCGTGGGCCGGCCCAGAAAGGACACCGCGCCGCCGGCCGGCTTCACCAGGCCGCACACCGCACCCAAAAGCGTGCTCTTGCCCGCCCCGTTGGAGCCGATCAGGGTGACGATCTCGCCTTCCTCCACCCGCAGATCCACCCCGGCCAGGGCGGTGATGCCGCCGTAGCGCACCCGGAGGTCTCGCACCTCAAGCATGGGCCGCGCCTCCTTCCCCTTCGCCGGGCAACTCGGCCCCCAGGTAGGCCTCGATCACCGCCGGATCATTCTGCACCGTGGGGGGATCGCCCCGGGCGATGACCCGGCCCTGGTCCAGCACGGTCAAATGCTCGCACAGGTTCATGACGAAATGCATGTCGTGCTCGATCAACAGCACGGTGATGCGCCGCTCGTCCCGGAGCCGCCGCACCAGCTTGGCCAGTTCCCCGGTCTCTTGGGGGTTCATGCCGGCGGCCGGCTCGTCCAAGAGGAGCAGGGTGGGCTGGGTGGCCAGAGCCCGGGCGATCTCCAACAGCCGCTGCTGACCATAGGCCAGGTTGCCCGCCCGCTCCTGGGCCAGCCGGTCCAGGCCCATCAGCTCCAGGAGCCCTTCGGCCAACAGCCGCATGCGCCGCTCCTCGGCCACGTAGCCCGGCAGGCGGAAGATGGCCGAGAGGAAGTTCGCGTCCAGCCGGCCGTGGCAGCCCACCAACACGTTCTCCAGGGCGGTCAGCTCGTCGAAAAGGCGGATGTTCTGGAAGGTGCGGGCAATGCCCAGCTTGTTCACCGCGTGGGGCTTCAGCCCGGCCAGGTTGCGGCCCAGAAAGCTCACGCTGCCGCCGGTGGGCCGGATCTTGCCGGCGATCAGGTTGAAGCAGGTGGTCTTGCCTGCCCCGTTGGGCCCGATGAGCCCGGCCAAGTCCCCCCGCTCCAGGGTCAGGTCCACCTGGTCCACGGCCAACAGCCCGCCGAAGCGGCAGGCCAGGCCCCGGAGGTCCAACAGCCCCGGCTCAGCGCCCATGGCCGCCCTCCCAGGCCGAGGCTCCTCCCTCTGCCGGTGGTGGCGGCGGCTGGCGGCGGGCCAGGGCCGCCAAGAGCCAGCGCCAGGTGAACTCGTTGCGCCCCAGGAAACCCTTGCGCATGAAGATCATCACCGCGATGAGGATCAGGCTGAAGATGACCATGCGCATGCCCGGGATGCCCGGTATCTGCCAGCTCAGGAGCTGGAACGGCTCCTCCACCACCCGCAGCCACTCGCCGCCAAAGGTGAACAACAAGGTGGCCAGCACCGCCCCGGTGGTGGAGCCCAGCCCGCCCACCACGATGATGATCAAAAGGTTGAAGGTGAGGAAGAAGGTGAACAGGGTGGGGCTGATGGTGGTGATGAGGTGGGCCAGGAGCCCGCCCGCCACGCCCTCGAAAAAGGCGCTCAGGGTGAAGGCCAGCATCTTGTGCCAGAAGGCGTTGATGCCCATGGCCTCGGCCGCGGTCTCATCCTCCCGGATGGCCTTCAAGGCCCGGCCATAGGAGGAGTTCACCAGCCGCACGATCACGAAAAGGGTGAGCGCCAACAGGCCCCAGGCCCACCACAGGTTGGTGATGAGGGGGATGCCCTTGAGCCCCAGGGGGCCGTTGGTCACCGTTTGGGCGTTGTTGGCCACCACTCGGATCACCTCGCCAAAGCCCAGGGTCACGATGGCCAGGTAGTCGCCCCGCACCCGGAACACCGGGAAGCCCATGATGAAGGCCATGAACGCAGTCACCAGCCCCGCCACGATGAGCGCGGGCAACAGCGGGATGGAGAACACGGCAAAGGGCCAGATCAAGGGCTCCAGGATGAAGCTGGCCGCCTTTTCGGCCGGGGACAGGGTGAGCAGCGCGGTGACGTAGGCCCCGCAAGCCACGAAGGCGTTGGGCTCCAGGCTGAGCTGGCCGGTGACCCCGTTGATGAGGTTGTAGCTCACGGCCAGCACGGCGTACAGCCCGGCCACGGTCAGCATGTGCACCACGTAGCCCGAGGTGTGGGTCTGGAAGCCCCACAGGGCCAGGGCCACGGTGAGCCCGCCCAGGATGGTCAGGAAGCTGTCCCGACGGCGGGTCTCGTGGCGGGCGGGCAGGGGACCCAGGTTGAACACGCGCTCCCTGAGGTTCATTCCGGCAGCTCCTCACCCATGATGCCGGTGGGCCGGAAGATCAGGATGCCGATCAACAGAATGAAGGCCAAGGCGTCGCGGTACCCGGCCAGGTCGGGCAGCCAGGCCACCAGGAGGATCTCGGCCAGGCCCAGGAGTATGCCCCCCAGCATGGCCCCCACCACGTTGCCGATGCCCCCCAAGACCGCGGCCACAAAGGCCTTGAGCCCTGGCAGCACCCCCATCAGGGGGTTGATCTGGGGGTATTTCATGGCCCAGAACACCCCGCCGGCCGCGGCCAGGGCCGAGCCCAGGGCAAAGGTGATGGCCACCACCCGGTCGGTGTCGATGCCCATGAGGCGCACGGTGACCATGTCCCGGGACAAGGCCCGCATGGCCATGCCGGTGCGGGTGCGGTAGATGATGAAGAGCAAGAGCGCCAGGATGATGGCGGTGAACACCGGCACCCACAGGGACAAGGACAGCACCCGGATGTCGCCCCACTCCAGGATCTGGTTGAAGATCTCCGGCCGGGCAAAGGCCTTGGGCCGGCCGCCGAACACCACCAGCCCGAAGTTTTCCAGGAAGAAGCTGACCCCGATGGCCGTGATCAGGGCGCTGATGCGGGGGGCCCGGCGGAGCGGCCGGTAGGCGCCCTGGTCGATGACCACCCCCAAAAGCGCCGTGAGGGCCATGGCCCCCACCAGCGCCGCCCACCAGGGCAGCCCGAACATCACCGCCCCGAACCAGGCGACATAGCAGCCCATCATCAACACGTCGCCGTGGGCGAAGTTGATGAGCCGGAGGATGCCGTAGACCATGGTGTAGCCGATGGCGATGAGGGCGTAGAGGCTGCCCAGGGCCAGGCCGTTGATGGTCTGTTGAACTATTTGCGCTGTTTCCATCGGCCTTCCGGCTTGGGTATGAGGGCAGCCCGGGGCGGCTGCCTCAGGGATGCACCGTGTCCACGAATACGAACTTGCCCTGGTCCACCTTCATGATCACCGCCGGCTTCACCGCGTCATGGCTGGTCAGGGTCATCACCCCGGTGGCTCCGGCAAAGTCCTTGGTGTCCTCCAGGGCTTGGCGGATCGCCGCGGGGTCGGCCTTGCCGGCCCGCCGGATGGCGTCCATCACCACCAGGTGGGCGTCGTAGCCCAGGGCCCCCATGGCGTCCGGCGCCTGGCCATAGCGGTTGTTGTAGGCCTTGGCGTAGGCGTGGCCCGCGGGGGTGGTGACCCCCAGCTCGTCGAAATGGGTGGTGAAGTAGAGCCCTTCCACGGCCGGGCCGCCGATTTTGATCACTTCCTCGGCCTGGGCCGCGTCGCCGGAGAGGAACGGCGCCTTGATGCCCAGTTCGCGGGCTTGGCGGATGATCAACGGCTCCTCGGGCAGATACCCCGGCAGGTAGATGATGTCCGGCCCCGCGGCCTGGATCTGGCCCAGTTGGGGGCTGAACTCCTGGTCACCGGAGGAATACAGGGCCTTGGCCACGATCTTGCCGCCGGCCGCTTCAAAGGCCTTTTGGAAGAAGTTGGCCAGGCCCACCGAGTAGTCGCGGCTGATGTCCACCAGCATGGCCGCCTTCCGGGCCCCCAGTTTGGCATAGGCGTAGCGGGCGGCCACCCCGCCCTGGAAGGGGTCCACGAAGCAGGTGCGGAACACCCATTTCTTGCCCTTGGTCACCAGGGGATTGGTGGCCCAGCCGGAAACCAGGGGCACCTCGGCCGCCTCGGCCACCGGCGCCGCGGCCAGGGTGGTGGAGGAGGACAAGGCCCCGATGATCGCCTTGACCCCGTCCCGCTGCACCAGGCGCTGGGCCGCGTTGGAAGACTCCACCTTGTCGGATTTGTTGTCCAGCAGGATCAGCTTCACTTTGCGGCCCAAAACTTCGGGCTGGATTTCCCGGGCCAGCTCGATGCCGCGCCAGGCCATCTGGCCGTAGGCCGCCGCCGGGCCGGTCATGGGCAGGATCACCCCGAGGGGCAGCTCGTCCGCCGCCTGGGCCGGTCCGCTCCCCAGGCAGGAGAGCAAGGCCGTGGCTCCCAGGACCCATCCCAGTCTTCTGGCCAGCTTCATGCTTGCCTCCTCTCACCGTGCAGTGCAGGTTAGCGGTCGGGGGCCGGGGGCGCGCCGGCCCGGCAGGGCAAAGAAATCCGCCGCCCCCTGGGGGGCGGCGGCGGGTTTCGCTTAGGGCTTCACCGTGTCCACGTACACGAATTTGCCGTTTTCCACCTTGAGGATGACGGCCGGCTTCACGGCGTTGTGGTCCACCAGGGTCAGCACGCCGGTCACTCCCGGGAAGTCCTTGGTCTGGTCCAGGGCGGCGGTCACCTTGGCGGCGTCGGTGCTCTGGACCTTTTCCATGGCGTCCAGGAGCACGTTGTAGGCGTCATAGGAAAGCGCGCTCACCGAGTCGGGAGCCTCGTTGTACTTGGTCCGGTAGTCTTTCACGAAACGCTTGCCGGCCTCGGTGGTCACGCCCTTCTCGTCGAAGTGGGTGGTGAAGTACAGGCCTTCCACCGCCTTGCCGCCGATGGTCAGAAGCTCCTGGGCCTGGGCCGCGTCACCGGCCAACAAGGGCGTCTTGAGGCCCAGTTCCCGGGCCTGGCGGGCGATGAGAGCGTCCTCGGTGAAGTAGCCGGTCACGTAGATCACCTCCGGCTTCGCGGCCTGGACCGTGCCGAGCTGGGCGGAGAAGTCCTGGTCATTGGTGGAAAAATGGGTCTTGGCCACGATCTTGCCGCCCATCTCGGTGAAGGCCCGCTCAAAGAAGGCGGCGATGCCCACACTGTAATCCTGGCTGATGTCGATCATCACGGCCGCGGTCTTGGCCTTCAGGTTGTGCCGGGCGAAATTGGCCGCCACCCGCCCCTGGAAAGGATCGATGAAGCAGACCCGGTAGGCGAACTTCTTGTCCTGGGTCACCAGGGGGTTGGTGGCCCAGGGGCTGACCATGGGGATGCCGGCCGCCTCGCACACCGGGGCGGTGGCCAGGCTGTTGGAGCTGGTGAGGGCGCCGATCACCGCCGCCACCTTGTCCCGCTGGATCACCCGGTTGGCCGCGTTGGAGGCCTCCACCTTGTCGGACTTGTTGTCCGCGATC
>JAHLLK010000099.1 GCA_020444165.1 Deltaproteobacteria bacterium
TGGGCCTGCCCCACCCCACCAAGGGCGAGTACTTGAAGGCCTTCGTGGTGCCCAAACGCGGCCAGACCATCGACCCCCAGGAGATCATCGACTACTGCAAGGAGAACCTCACGCCGTACATGGTGCCCAAGGAGGTGGAGGTGCGCGACGACCTGCCGAAATCGATGATTGGGAAGGTGCTGAGGCGGAGTTTACGGGAGGAGGAGATGAAGAAGAGGGGGTAGGTAGTTTTTGTGGCCCACGATCTCCGGTCAAAAACGCAAATTTGGAGCATGCTTGCAAAGTGATCAGCTTGAAGGTTATATATTGTGATGCTGCAGATCTAGGCATTGCTGGTGCCATACTCCGTACAATCTAGTCTGAAAAATTTCTTTAACTGCCACAATATGGCAATTGAAAAATGGCTTCTGAGGTTTGGTGTATTCCGCCGTCCAAGCTAGCGCTGAAGAAAATTGACCTTGTACGGGAGTGCGAAATCGTAGATCAGTGCTTTGTGCGATGTCGCCCAATAGGTATTCTATCCCAGAGGTAAACTAAAGTGCCGCCGGTTCGAGGTGCGCTGAAAAGGCAAAACTCATGGACGCGTTAAGAGATAGTCGTATTAATTGTGTTTCAGTCTTGACCACTATGAGTATCAATGACTACCTCGAGCTAGTTAAGAAGGCATATCGAGAGCGTGGGGGGATTGAAGGCCAACGTGATGCACTCAAATCCAGCACGGCCATTCGCATTAGAGAACGACTAATAGAGGACTTGATAAGGGGTGCTGTGATCCCTCCAATCGTGTCAGGAGTGATAGTTGATTCTGAGGAATTGAATGAGATAGAGAAATTGACAACGGACGATTTTCACAAAATGATTTCTGATATAAATCCAGATAATATAACAATTATCGACGGCATGCAACGCACTACAGCCTTGATAAAAGCATGTGAGAGCGGAGCGTCTGAAGCACGGAAAATCCGCGTAGAATTTTGGATTGCCGAAAATACAAAGAGCCTAATCTACAGAATGCTGGTGTTGAACTCTGGACAAGTACCGTGGGATCTGCGGAGACAGGTTGAGGTGGTTTTTAGTGCGATGGTTCAAGAGATGAGAACTGCGGTTCCTAATATAGAACTCCTCAAGCTTGACGATCAAAGGCGCCGGGGAGGTGCTGGTGGTCAGTTCCAAGCCGATCGTATAATCGAATTATTCCTTGTTTTCGGTGCTCGAAAGGCCACAGTTGACACGAAAGAACGCCTTGCTGATGAATTCATCCGTCTTGATTTTATTGAAGCGACAGGAAAAGAAGAATTTGTCGGCAAATTTTACCAGTCCGTTGATCTGCTAGGTAGGATCGATAAAGAATTTTCACGATATAAACCGGAAGTAGGCATGGGTGAAAGATTTAATCTGGGTAAGGATTTGTTTTCTAGTCAACCAGCTTGCATCGGGTTTGTTTTGGCAATTTCAAGACATGTACTTGGCCGCCCAGGTTTTGACCTTCCGCTAGAACAACAGCAACAGCGCTGGGAAGGTCTAATCGCTGGAGCTGAGAGATTGGTGGCAAAGCTTCACAGTATGAATGAAGGGGAGATAGGCCAATTTCTAGACTTTATTACACTAAACGAAGCAATTAGTAAAAGAGCCGGCAAGGTTGGTGAGTTTGAACGAGACTTCTTCCTTAAAGCTTTCCTGGCGCTAATTGAAGATGATTTTTCATTTCCGAGTATGACGCCATGCTGGAGGGCGTATTAGTTTTGTCTAGAAACATGATAGAGGCTAATGGCAAGATATTTTCAGCACTTGTTAATTTTGTGTCTGAGGGAGAGCCGCGAATAAATCTGGCTGATAACCCCCGTTTTATCAAGAGTAACCAGCGAGATAAAGAAATAATTAAGCGCTTTAGAATTCTAAAAAGTGAAAAGATTGCGCGGCTGATTCGGGTGGCGATAGGGAAATTGGACGAGGAAAACAGCTATATGATTGTTGTTGGCCCAAAAATCGCTAAAAATAGTATTGGTGAAATATTTGAATTTGTTCCAATGAATGCGGGATGGTTCACCGTTATAATTTCAGAAATGAGCGTTGATATCGCCACGGATACCAGCGGATATGCGGTGGCAGACGTACTAAGAGATAGGCATAAAAACGCATCAAGTCTCTATGACGGGCATGACTTTTCAGAAATTTCAGAATTTTTCATGCCTGTTTCTGTATTCGTCATTCCGTCGAGTGGGCCACTTAAGGATTGTGGTCTCCATCGTATTGCTGGTATTTTTCTTTGTGCAAAAAAAGAATTGTTGAATTTAGATATTCCTCCAGATCTTATTAATGAATTTGAAAAGCTATTTCTTGAGGGTCCCGATAATCTTCCATTCGAAGAGTTGCTAAATAGTTTGACGTCGTTGCGATGGAAAGACGCGTATTTAGATGTGTATCGATGCTTAGAGCGAATATTTCCCTATTCTTATATGCGTTCTCTGAGAAACAAAGTAGAAACAATAAAACCCATCGACGAGATGATTGGCATAGTAGAAGATGTGTTAGGTTGGCGCGTGAGTGAAAATTCGGCGATAGCTACAATTTTAACCGATTGTGACCCTGTGGAAAAACAATTATTCCTCAATGTTAAGAAGCACTTATACGGCCAACAAGAAGGACCAATCGGGGTGGAGCTAATATATAAAATTCGCAATTCCATTGTTCATCATAGAATTAGAGAAGAGAATATTCATAAAAGATTGAGAGCGGAAGATTGGGTTTCGCTTGTAAGGGGATTGCTTAGCGTTGTGAAGAAGCAGTACCTTGAATATGGTGGTGCCGTTTAACTGCGCAACTTGAACAATCTCGCAAATACATTCGGAAAACGGGGGGTGTAAGTAATTTCGTCGATAACTTCACTAAATCTCTCTGCCCGGTAATCCTGCCCGCTGATTCCTCCCACACTTCAAATTCCAATACGCCCACGACCTCTTATCAAACACCCCTGGCGGTGGATTCTCCAAAACCTCGCAAAAATCCTTTTCCTCAACAATTCCCCGCAGCGCCAGAATATCCTCCACCGTCCCGTAGGTCATGACATGGGCCAGGAAATGCACCGGATCGGCCAAGGCTTCCTCGGGCTCCTTGAACCACACCACCCGGCGGGCCACGTTCAGAACCTCCGGCGTATGCGGTAGCGGCTTCATGGCTAGGCCTCAGCATCTCCGGCGCGGGGCGCAAAAGGTTTCAGCAAGGGCAGCCCGGCCAAATCAACCGCCGCCACGGCGGCGGACAGCCGCTCGCGGACCTCGACCGGCACCTGGGGAACGTCATCGAAATAGCTCAGCGCTTTCAAGGTTATTACGGGATTGAAACTGCGGCCGTAAACCACCTTGCCCGCGGCCAGGGCTGTGGGCAAGTCGATGCCGTGCGCCAGGAGGGCCGCGAAGTCCAGGTAATCCTTGGCCTCGGCCCGCTTCTGCACCACCGCGGCCTTGGTCCCGGCCAAGTCCAGGAGGGAAGCCACGCGCAGATGGTTCCCCTCGGCCAGATCGGGCTCCTCCACCAAACCCAAGCCCAAATCCCCGAAAAAGGAAACCAAGACCGGGCCGTCCCGCTCCACCCGGCAGGTGAGGGTATGGGGTTCCATCTGCACGGTTTCCGCGTTGCGCAAAAAAGTTATGTCGTGTTGGAGTCGTTGGGGATCGAAGCCACGGTTGGTGAAAAAGTCAAAGTCCACTGAGGTCCGATGACCAAGTCGCAAGGCCAGGGCGGTCCCTCCGTACAGCGTAAAATAACCCGGGATTTGCGCCAATTCGGGCCAGAGCCGCTGCTGGGGCTTGGGGAGCGCGGCGAGATTTGGTGATAAGCGCTTCATTCAATGACTTTACCCCAACCGCTGAACACGTTGCGCCAATTTTCCGGGCCACGACGCCAAGCCTCCGGCCGATACGGCATACCCCTTGCGGGGAAATTACCTGCTCCCCCTCCCTCCCAAACCCCCTGGACACCCGCCCATCCCGGCATGATCAGCCGACCAGGAACCTGTCGAATTAACACCCAAATGGCTGATGATCACACAATACATGGGGACAATGAAAGTAGGTTAACACTTATATATTGTGTCCTCAGGGCCCGATAAAAGATTTCTCCGGCCGGATCATGGTCCGCTCGGCCCGGGGAGGCCTCACCTTGCCAGCGGAGAGGGCGCGGGCAGCTTGCGGGTAAAGTTCAGCCCTCCGGCGCCGGGGGCCTGTTTCGTCTCCTTGGCCTGGGCCTCTCCCTCCACCAAAACTGCCAGATCGTGCACCACCTGGTCCATGGCCACCGCTTGGGCGGAGAGTTCTTCGCTGGCCGCCGCGCCCTCCTCGGCATTGGACGCATTCTGTTGGGTCACCATATCGATCTGGCTCAAAGCCTGGCTCGCTTGGTCGATACCCTGGGCCTGGTCGCTGGAAGCGGCGGCGATGTCGTGCACCAATTCGCCAACTTTGGCCGAACGTTCAGATATTTCGGAATATATCTGACTGGTGCGGCCCAGCAGCTCCGTGCCCTTGCGCACCCGGGCTTGGGTGCCCTCGATGAGCGAAGCGGTCTCCTTGGCCGCTTCGGCGGCGCGCTGGGCCAGATTGCGCACCTCTTCGGCCACCACGGAAAAGCCGGCCCCGGCTTCGCCGGCCCGCGCGGCCTCGACCGCGGCATTGAGGGCCAACAGGTTGGTCTGAAAAGCGATCTCGTCGATGGTCTTGATGATTTTGCCCGTCTCCTGGCCGGCGCTGCTGATCTCCCCCATGGACTGACTCAGCTCTCCCATGGCTTGGTTGGCCCGGTCCACCGCCTGGTTCGCGTCCTGGGCCAGCCCGCTGGCCTGCTGGGCATTGTCGGCGTTCTTTTTGGTCATGGAGGTCAGTTCCTCCAGGGCGGCCGTGGTTTCCTCCAAACTGGCCGCTTGCTGGCTGGATCCGGCGGCCGCCTGCTGACTGCCCTTGGATATCTCCATGGCAGCCGTGGCCACCTGGGCCGCCCCTTCGGCCAGGCTCCTGACGCTACGGCGGATGGGCTTGGTGACGCCCCTGGTTATCAGAAGGGCGAGCAACCCGCCCAGGATGAGGGCCACCGCGGTCAACAACCCTATGGTCAGGCGGGCGGAAGAAGCGCCGGATGCGGCGGACAAGGAGATGGCGCCGGCCTCTGTCTGGTTCAATTCCAGAAATTTGTCCACTTGCACCATGGCTGCTTGGGAACTCTTGACGACTTCGTCAGCCAGCGGGTCCCACACTTCCCGGGGCCGGTCCTCTTGGACGGCCTTGAACAAGGCTTGGCAAGCCGCCCCGAATTGATCATGGCTGGTGGCTATCGACTCCAGCAAGACCAGCCAGCCGCGATCCACCAACTCGCTATCGCCCTGGACTTTTTCTTGGGCCGCGGCCAAGGCCGTGTCCACCTCTTTTTCCAACTCGACATAGTTCTCGATAAACGCCTTATCTCGGTGCAGGGCGAATTGCGTGACCGCCAATTCCTGGCCGGTCAAAGCCGAATCTATTTTTCCTGCCAATTGGGTCAGAGAAATATGAATATTACTCAGGTCGGAAACCACTAATTGGACTTGGCCAATTACCCAAAAACCCACGGTCCCTACGGCACACAAAAAAATGAGGACAAGCCCGAAACCCAGGTACATCTTGCTGGATAGTTTGATTTTATTACGCATGTTGTGACATCTCCCGGATTGCTGGACGTAGATTTGCTTGCGCTCCTTAAAACTTTATGCCAAAATACTATATTTTACTAGGCGTATATAACTATTATTTCACACTGACAGTGGTAAGGCTGCGATTTGGAGTCGGGGGAATCGTCTGACCGGGCGATATGGCGGGCGATTCAGAAGCCAGAAAAGGATCAGCAAATGTTACCCACGGTCCATTTCCTAACCATCTAACGCAACCGCCTCACTTCCACCACCTGGGGCACGCCATCCACCTTCATCTTGAACACGCTGCCCGAGGGGTAGATGGTCACGTGGGGATTGAAGCCGCTGGCCTCGCGGCGCTGGTTGTCGGTCTGCTGCCAGATCTGGCCGTTGGACAGTTGGAACACAGTGTTGCCGTTCCAGCCGTTGAAGGGCCCGGCGATGCGGGACTCCACGATGGTGTTGCTGCGGGAGTCGGGGAAGCGGCGGTAGTCCGAAGGGGGCACGGGAAAGGGCTCGCGGCCAGGGTAGGAGCCGGTGGTGTTGCGGGCCAGCCAGACCTCCAGGTTCCGCAACTCGCGCTCGCTCAGCTTGTCCAGGCCGCAGGCGTGGAACTCGGCCCGGCTCATGGCCCGGTCCAGGCGCAGCGGCTCGTTCCAGGCTCGGGCCGGGGTGGGCAGGGCCCAGGCCAGGGCCAAGCCGGCCAGGCAGAGCAGGGCGGCCAGGCCGCGGGTCGGGGTGGCGGGCTGCCGGCGGCGCAGGGTGAGGAAAGCGGCCATGGGGGTGTCCTCCCGGCCCGGACGCGGCGCGGAGGAAAAGGCCAAGCCTTCCCCTCCGCCCTGGCGAGCGGCATTTTGCGGATGGTTGGCGGGCGGCGGCCGGTCAGCCCCTGCCGCCGGCAGGGGAGTCAGTCGCCCACGCCCTCCTGGCAATCGCCCCAGAACAGGCAGTCATTCTGGGCGCAGTCCACGATCTGCTCATAGCAGGGCTTGTGGCCCTCGGCAGACTGGATGGCCCGTACCAGATCGGCTTTCTTGAGGCGGCTGAATTTTTCCACCCCGAGTTTCTGCGCCATGTCTTTCAGATATTTCACGCTAGGCATCGAAAACCTCCCATGCCTGTTGGGTCCTTGCAGGAGCCAGGCGGGCTGGCTACCAGGCTTATTCACAATCACCGCCCCGGCAACCGGGCAGGTTGCCGAAGGTCATCCCCGGGAAGGGGGTGTGGCCACAGCGAGGGCAGCCCGCGCTATCCTCCATCATTCTAACACCCTTTTCACGGCCTTCCAAAACCTGCGCCCCCCGGGAGCCGTCGCGAAACACGGTGACCCCCTTGAGCCCCAGCTCGTGGGCCGAAAGGAAGATCTCCCGGACCACCTCGGGCCCGGTGTCCGCGGCCAGGTTCACGGTCTTGCTCACCCCGTTGTCGGTGTGGGCCTGGAAAGCGGCCTGCATGGCCAGATGCGCCCGGGGCGGGATCTCGTGGGCCGTGGCGAACAGGGCCGCGGTGGCCGGGTCCAGGCCGGCAATGGCCCGGGCCGTGCCCTGGCTCTCCAGGGCCCGCAGGTTCGGCGGCGAGTTCAGGCTGACCCGGGCCAGCCGCTCCAGGAAACGGCGGTTGGTCTCCGGGATCTCCAGGCCTTCCAGGACCCGCCGCACGTACACCAGGGCATAATAGGGCTCGATGCCCGTGGAGCAGCCCAAAAGCAGGGACAGGGTGCCGGTGGGGGCCACGGTGGTCACGGTGGCGTTGCGCATATGCACCCAGCCGGCGTGGCGCAGGCGGCTCATGGGGAAGGCCGGGAAATTGCCCCGCTCCTTGCCCAGGCGGGCGCTGGCCTGGCGGGCGGCCGCGTGGATGCGCCGCATGATCTCCCCGCCCAGCTCCACGGCGGCCGGCGAGTCATAGGGCAGGTTCAGGTCCACCAGAATATCGGCCAGGCCCATGACCCCCAGGCCCACCTTGCGGGTGAGCCGGGTGGCCTGGCTGACCATGGGCAGGGGGTGGCGGTTGACCTCCACCACGTTGTCCAGGAAGCGCACCGCCAGGGCGGCGGCTTCTTCCAGCCCGCCCCAGTCCAGCTCGCCCCCCCGCACAAAAGCGGGCAGGGCCAGGGAGCCCAGGTTGCAGGCTTCAAAGGGCAACAGCGGCTGTTCGCCGCAGGGGTTGGTGGCCTCCAGGGCCCCCAGGGCCGGGGTGGGATTGGCCCGGTTGATGGCCTCGTAAAAGGCCAGGCCCGGCTCGCCCGCGGCGTGGGCGTTGTTCACCATCAGGTCCAGCAGCGCCCGGGCGTCCACCTGGCGGACCGGCTCCCGCCGCCGCCGAGGGTTCACCAGGTCCCAGGGCAGCCCCTCCTTGGCCGCGGCCATGAAGCGGTCGCTGACCATGACCGAAAGGTTGAAGTTCTCCAGGTGGCCCGGGGTGGACTTGGCCCGGATGAATTCCTCCACGTCGGGGTGGTCCACGCCCAACATGGCCATGTTGGCCCCCCGCCGGGTGCCACCCTGCTTGATGGCCTCGGTGGCTACGTCGAACACGTGCATGAAGCTCACCGGGCCGGAGCTGACCCCCTGGGTGGAGTCCACCGAGTCGCCCCGGGGCCGGAGGCGGGAGAAGGAAAAACCGGTGCCGCCGCCGGACTTGTGAATCAAGGCCGCCTGTTTCAGGGCCTCGAAGATGTCCTCCAGGTTGTCCTCCACCGGCAATACGAAGCAGGCGGCCAACTGGCCCAGCTCGCGGCCCGCGTTCATGAGGGTGGGGGAGTTGGGCAAAAAGCGCCCCGCGGCCATCAGTTCCAGGAAGCGGCCGAACCATTCCCGCGCCGCGGCCGCGCCGCCCCACTTTTCCTCAGCCGCGGCAATGGCCGTGGCCACCCGTTCCAGGAGTTCCGCCGAAGATTCCGCCTCGCGGCCGAGGGAGTCCTTGCGCAGGTAGCGGGCCCGCAAAACCGGTTCCGCCAGGGGATTGAAGGGGGGTTCCACCGTGCTCATGGTACTAGCTTAAGGCTAGCTGGCCGGGGGGAAAAACCTTTTCTGCGTTGGGCAGCTTTTTCCCCTCCGGCGCGTCCCTCCCGGTCCGGAGCCCAGCCGGGCCGGTCCCGGGGCCCCCGGGTCCACGATTCACGCTCCTGCGGTACCCTCTGCGACCCTGGAAAGGCGGGTGAGCCGGCCAGGCCGTCCGGGCGCCGGGGCGCCGGGGCTCGGCTGGGGCGGGGTGGCCGGCTTTGCCGGGCAGGTGGTTCCGGCAGGTCATTCCGGCAGGGCAGATATTTCCCCGGCTCGGGGGGAGCAAAGGGTAATTTGCCAGTCAACTTCGGGTGATGCCCGTTTGCCGGCGCCTGGCATTGGCCTTGCAATAACCAAGCGCAACTTTAACCTGCAACTCGCCCGGGAGCCCTGGCATGGAAAAAATCGAAAAGCCCAGCGCGGAAAAGTTCGAGCCGGAACTCTATTGCCTGCGATGCGAGGAACTCACCTGGGACGAGGAATCCCGCCGCTGCGCCAACTTCGACGGACCGCTTTGCCCCATCACCCTGCGCCACCTCCTGGCCGGCCTGGAAATCACCTACCTGGTGGTGTAGGCGGCCGGTGGGCCGGCCGAACCTCCCGCGCTACTTGGTCAGGTCGGTCACCAGAGCGAGCGTGCGCCGCTGGATGCCCCGTAGCTCGGCCAGTTGCTCCTCCAGGTTGCGCACGGTTTCCTGCAAGCGCGGCACCTCGGCCAACTGCTCCTTGAGGGCTGCCAGCTCTTGCCGCAGCCCGTCCAGTTCGCCGCTCAGCTCCGCGGACGGCGCCGCCGGCGCGGCTTCCAGGGCCAAGGGGTCCTGACCACCCAACTTCTGGCGCACCTGGCGCATGGAAAGCCCGCTGTCCTTCAAAAGATCCCGCAGCTTGACAAGCCGCTGCACCGCCTCCTGGCTGAACAGGCGGCGGCGGCCCGCACCCCGCTCCAGCTCCAGATAATCCTCGAACTGCTGGTCATAATAGCGGATGGTGCTGGCCGGAATGCCGGTGGCCTCCGCCACCTCCTTGACCGTCAATAGCTGCCGGCCCTCCTCAGAGACCATGGTCCTCTCCTTGGGGCAGCCGCCGGCCCCCACGGGACAAGCGGGTTTGTCTGTGTTATATTGCAAGGATGGCGCTTTGATGCGGCCGGAGCCGCGCGGCGCCGTACCGTTTAAGCCAATACTTCCAGGCAGCGTTGTGCCCCCGGCGGCGCTTGGGTACATTATGAAGCAAAAGCTTCCATCTTGTCCCGTTAAAATCAGCCTTTTTGAGCTGGTGCTTTTAATTGCCCTGGTGGCCCTCGCCGTGTTCCTCTCCCTGTATCATCGCAAACCCCCGCAACGCTTCTCCCTGGCCGGGCCGCCGCCCCTGGTCGAGACCTTCGCCCCCCGGCCGGACCTCCTTCAGCGGCAGGCCTGAATATGGACGGTCGGACGTTGGGGGAGCGGGTCCGCCTGGTGGGCCCCTGGCTCCGCGCCCGCCACGCCGGCCCGGTGCGCAAGATCGGTCTGGACGCCGGCCTGGGCTGCCCTCACCGCCCGCCGGGCCAAAGCCAGGGCGGCTGCACCTTCTGCCCGCCCTCCGCCGCGGGCCGGGGCCAGACCGGCCAGAGCCTGGCCACGCAAATCGCCCGGGGCCTGGCCGCCCTGGAGCGCCACGCCGCCCGCCGGGGCCAGGCGCCCCCCGCGGCCTTGGCCTATTACCAGGCCCACACCAGCACCCACGCCCCGGCCGCCACGGTGGCCCGGCTGCTCGCTCCGGCTCTGGCCGAGCCCCGGGTGGCCGGGCTGGTGGTCTCCACCCGGCCCGACTGCCTGGACGCCGCCCGTTTGGACGTACTGGCCCGGGCCGCGGCGGCCAAGCCCTTGTGGTTGGAGTTGGGGCTCCAAAGCGCCCACGACGCCACCCTGGCCCGCGTGGGCCGGGGCCACACCGTGGCGGCCTTTGACCAGGCCGTGGCCGCCGCCCAGGCCCACGGGTTGGACGTGGTGGCCCACGTCATCCTGGGGCTCCCGGGCGAAGGCCGTGAGGAGGTGTGGGCCACGGCCCGCCACCTGGCGGAACTCGGCGTCTGGGGGGTAAAATTGCATGGGCTCATGGTGCTGGAGGGCGCGGCCCTGGCCCAGGAATGGCGGGAAGGGCGCTTCACCCCCTGGACCCTGGAGGAGTTCGTCGCCGCGGCCGCCGGTTTTCTGGCCCTGCTGCCGCGCCAAACCCTGATTCACCGCCTGACCGCCGACCCCGGCCCGGACCGACTCTTGGCCCCCGCCTGGCTGGCCGGCAAGGATCAGACCCTGACGGAACTGGCCGTCTACCTGGCGGCCCACCAAATGGAGCAAGGATCATGGCTGTGACCCAGTTGCAAACCTTCCAGGTGGCCTGCCGCCTGGGCACGGTGGAGGTGGCGGTGTCCGCCGCGGGCGTGACCGCCCTGGCCCTGCCGCGCCCCACCCCCGGCCGCCTGCAAGACCTCATCGCCCAGCGCTTCCCCGGCGCGGAGCTCACGACCGTGGCCGCGGCGGACCATCCGGCCGGGCGGGCTCTGTTGGCCTACCTGGCCGGCGAGGACCTCTCCCTGGAACACCCCGTGGACCTGGCCGGCCTGGGCGGCGAGTTCCGCCGCCGGGTGCTGCAGGCCCTGGCCGCGGTGCCGCCCGGGGAAACCACCACCTACGGCAGCCTGGCCGCCGCGGCCGGCAACCCCCGGGCCGCCCGGGCCGTGGGCCAGGTCATGCACAACAACCCCGTGCCCCTGTTCCTGCCCTGCCACCGGGTGGTGGGCAAAAGCGGCTCCCTCACCGGCTTCGGCGGCGGTCTGGAGGCCAAACGCGCCTTGTTGGATTTGGAGGCGGGGAGGCTGGCCAGCCTGATGTAGACTCGGGGGCCGGCTGCGCCAAATGTCCGCCGGCCGCGCCGGGCCTGCGCTCCAACCTCGTTTTAGGGCCGTCATTTCATGACGTGGGCTGCTGCGCCCGATGCCCGCCGGCTGCGTTGCGGACTTCACTCCAACCTCGACGTGTCGATAGCCATATACTGATAAAGGCCGTCCTGGCCTTTATCAGCCGTTCCTTGGCAAAAGTGCGACTATACCCAGCAAGCAAAGCTTGCTGGGGACCTCATGATATTGCCAAGGAACACGAATCACGGCGATTTTGGGAAATCGCCGTGATTCGGCGGGCCATCCATGGCCCGCCCCAGGCTGTTTATCAACAGCCTGGGCTACGCCTCCGGTTGTCGCTCGTCCGTCGCCTTGCCGGCGAACATCCGGCTGTGCCGGTCCGGGGCGAAACGCCGCCTGAAAAAGAGGTCCGAATAAAAGGTTATGCCAGCGGTTTCCCCGCCAACCTCCCAACCAATTCACTAAAGTTTTTTTGGGGGAAGGGGGGTGTGGGGGGAAACCCCTTTTTTGTTCACAAAAAAGGGGTTTCCCCCCACATCTTCCCATTTCTTAAAAAGATATTTACAAATAAATACCCAGCACCACCAGGGCGAAGGTCACCAGGGGATAGAAGCTGGCCCGGTTGAACAGCACCATGGCCTGGGGCCGGTTTTGGTGGCGGGCCAGGAGCCAGCCGGGGTGGATCAACAGCACCAGCCCGGCCACCACGAAAGCGGCCAGCACCGGCCAGGGCAGGGCGGCCGGGGTCACCAGGCCCAGGAGCACCAGGCCCAGCCCCAGGGAAAGGACCAGGCTCAGGAGCACCAGCTGCCCGGCCTTTTCCGGCCCGTAGCGGAGCGGCAGGGTCTTGGCCGCCAGCCGCCGGTCCTCCTCCAGGTCAAACCAGTCCGCCGGCACGTTCTGCCCCCCCAACTCCCAGAAGAAGATCCACAAGAACACGGTTAGCAAGAACCAGGGGTTGGGTGAGGGGTCCACGGCATAGGCCGCGGCCAGGCTCCCGCTGGTTTTCACCACCCCGCTCACCAGGATGCGCAGATGGCTGACCTTCAACATCAGGCAGTAAATCGCTTCCAGGCCGGCTCCGGCCAGGAAGATCAGGGCGCAAACCGGGTTTAATAGATAGGCCCCGATCAGGGCCACCAGGGCCCAGCCCGCCGTCCAGGCCAGGCCCTCCCAGAGGCTCACCAGGCCCTGGGCCAGGGGATGGCGCACCAGCACCGCGTCCAGATACCCCTGGGAGTCCTGGCCGCCTTCCTCGCCGGCCAGGCGCTGGCGATCGATGCGAAAGTCCATGAGATCGTTCAAGGCATACACCGCGGTGTAGCCCGCGAAGGCGGTGAGCGCGCCCAAAAGCATGATCGGCCAGTCCGGCAGCCGGCCCAAACACAGGGTCGCCGCCGCGAAAGGCGAGGCCAGGTCGATGACGCTGTGGGTGGGGCGGGACAAGGCAAAGTACAGCCCCAGCCGGGCCGAAAAACTGGGGTTCAACGCGCCGGATTCGCTCATGGACCATCACTCCCCGCCGAGCCTCCCCGGCCCGGCCGCAAAAGCCTGCATTGCCCCCAGTATAACCCCGTGCCCGGCCTGGTGGGAACCTTCCCCCGGCTCCCGCGGGCAGGCCGATTGACCCGGCCGCGCGCCGTGGTCTACCATGGCCCCAATGACTCCAGCCCCATCCCCAGCGCACGAGGTGCCCCATGGACGAATTGACCCGGCGTTTGAGTGAAACCTTGCAGGAGCACTGCCGCCTGGCCACCTCCCCCGTGGCCGTCAAGCTCGCCGCCCCGGGCGAAACCCCGCCCGAGCGCCTGAAATACCCCACCGCCAACCTGGGCGGACCCCTGGCCGTGTGCCAGGGCATGACCATGGCCCGCACCCTGGGCTGGACCGTGGGCTTTCGGGCCGAGGATCACGGCTGCCCCCTGCCCCGGGTGTTCCTGGGCCACATCGCCCCGGACACTTTCCTCACCGGGGCCATCGCCGAGTTCTACCAGGAAGACCTCGCCTGCGGGGAGGCCATGGAAGCCTCCTACGCCCGCTGGCCCCAAGGCCGCTGGGCCGAGGTCTGGCTGGCCCCGGCCGCCCGCGCCCCCTTCACCCCCGACCTGGTGGTGGCCTACGGCTCCCCGGCCCAGATCCTGGCCCTCATCCACGGGGCCAACTTCGGCCACGGACCCGGCCTGGCCTCCCAAAGCACGGGCCGCTACGGCTGCTCCCTCTGGCTGGCCGGGGCCATCCAGGCAGGCGAGTGCACCTACATGGTCCCCGGCCCCGGCGAACGCATCTTCGCCGGCGCCCAGGATCACGAAATGTCCTTCGCCATCCCCTACCCCAAAATCGAGCGCCTCATCGAGGGCATGACCTACGTGCGCCAAAAAGGCTCCTACCGTTTCCCCCCGCCCCCCCTGGGCGCCATGTCTACCCCCCGCATCCCGGAAAAATATTTCGCAATCGATCCGGGAGAATAGGGGAGGGAGGAGGTTCAAAATCCGAGGGAAAACCCCAGGGCGGTGCAATGTTTTCTATTATTTCGTTCGTGCTCTCAATATAATGTCACTCAAAAACCGGCTAAGCCACGGATGGCAGCCCGAACGTGCACCATCGTTTCCACCGAAAGGGGGTTGCCTTGAAAAAGCGGTGTGGTTTTGGTTGGCTGGCGGTTCTGTTGGGCCTGGCCCTGGTGGGCAGCGGTGCGGCCCGGGCCGACGGCCCGTCCTACGACCTGAGCCCAGAGACCCTCGAGAACGTGGCCCGGGTGCTGTGGATGAAGGACGTGGACCCCGCGGCCTTTCCGCAGGACGTGGCCTGGGACCTGGCCGCCTGGAAGAACAGCGAGAGCGCTTTCGGCCAGCGCATGCGGTACTACCTGAACTACATGAAGGACAACCCGGACAGCTACACGCCCAGCTACGCCGACGTTTTCGACACCTTTCTGCAATACTCCGACAGCCTGACGCCGCACCAGAGCTACGCCCTGTCCACCAGCGTGGGGGTGGAGTCCTCCCGGGGGCACCAGGAACTGTCCCCGGACAAGGTTTTCAGCTTTCCCCAGGACGACGCGCCGCAGTTCGAATACCAGACCGGCTGGCATTTCTTCGTGGGCAGCGTTTTTTCCGACACCGGCCAGGAGTATGGGGTGGAGTACATGTTCTGGCACTACTCCCTCTTGCCCGAGGACCTGGCCAGCCAGTTGGGCCTGACCCCCTTGGAGAACCAGGTGGTGGAGATGCACCTGGCCGTGACCCCGGCCGGCGGCAAGATGTACCGGGCCAAGCCCTACGTGGTGGCCGGCACCACCGGACTGGTGGATTTCGGGGAAGAGCCCTTCAACTACCGTCTGGGCAACAACTACATGCGCGCGTTGCAAGGGGACGGAACCTTCCCCCTGGAACTCAAGGCCTGGGGCCTGGACGAGACCACGGATGATACGGTGGAGATGGAGATAGACCTGACCCTGAACCAGGCCAAGCCCTACATGCTCAACGGGGACGAGGGCTTTGCCCCCTGCTGCGGGGGGGTGGGCACCCTGTACTATTCGGTGCCCAATCTGCCCATCGACCCGGCCAAGAGCGTCATAAAGCTCAACGGGGAGACCATCCACCTGGACCACGGCAAGCTGTGGTACGACCATCAGTGGGGTTCCAGTCCTTCGCCGGTCAACCCCCGGGACGAATCGCTCAGGGCCATGCAGAACCTTTCGCCCCGGGAGCCGGACGGGTGGGAGTGGATCGCGGCCATGTTCGACGACAACACCGAGATCGCCCTGTCCGTGCCCAAGCGCAACAAATTCAAGGAATTCTATATGCAGACCGGCGACGGCCCGCCGCCGGACATGACCGCGGAGGCCAACGGCCTGTACATGGACGAAAACGGGGAGTACCGCAAGATAACCGGCTCCATCACGGTGACCGACTGGCTCAAGAGCACCGTTTCCCACGGCCAGTACGAGGCCACCAACACCTGGTACCCCAACTTCGTGGAGGTCACGCTGGACACCGGCGACCTGCCCGCGGACAAGCAGCGTTTCAACTTGCGGCCCATCGTGGACAGCGGCCAGGTGGGCTGGTTCGCGCCCGGGTGGCAGTATTCGGAAGGCGCGGTCTACCTGGAGGACCCGGCCGGCAACGACCTGGGCCGGGGCTTTTTGGAACTGACCGGCTGGGCCGATTACCGGGGCCAGGTGCTCGACCTGGCCGGTATCCCCCGGACCCAGGCCAACATGGAGTTCTTGGACCTGCGCGACCCCAGCGACGAACTGGTGGCGGAATCCCTGTATTACCTGGCCCAGCCGGAGAATCAGAAGAAGCTGCAGGAGGCCCTGGCCAAGTGCCGGGGCATGTAGCCAGGGAGGCGGGCCGGAGTAGCGGCCTGGTCCCGCCGCTGACCTGAGGAATGAAAAAGGAGCCGTCCCGGGCGGGACGGCTCCTTGGTGCTTACCGGAAAGAGGCTCAGTCGAGCTTCTTGACCTCTTCGGTCAGGCCCGGCACCACGTCGAACAGGTCGCCCACCACGCAGTAGTCGGCCTTGGTGTGGATGGGGGCGTCGGGGTCCTTGTTGAT
>JAHLLK010000100.1 GCA_020444165.1 Deltaproteobacteria bacterium
TGACCTCGGAGTTGCCCAGCTTCATCTTGGTCTGCCCCTCGAACTGGGGCTGGGGGATGCGCACGCTGATCACCCCCACCAGGCCCTCCCGCACGTCGTCGCCCGAGGGCAGGGACTTTATCTTGGGCATGTTGTGGGAGATGTAGTTGTTGATGGTGCGGGTCAAGGCCGCCTTGAAGCCGGTGAGGTGGGTGCCGCCTTCCCGGGTGTTGATGTTGTTGGCAAAGGAGAACAGGCGCTCCTGGTAGGCGTCGGTGTACTTGAGCGCGATCTCCACCTGCACCATGCCTTTTTCGCCGTTGAGCAGCATGGGTTTGGGGTGCAGGGGCAGGGCCTTGCGGGCCAGGTAGTCCACGAACTCGGCGATGCCGCCCTTGTAAAGGAAATCCACCTGCTTCTCGGACCGCTCGTCCACCAGGGTGATGGACAGGCCCTTGTTCAAAAAGGCCAGCTCCCGTAGTCGCCCGGAAAGGGTTTCGAAGGAGTAGTCGGTGGTCTCGAAGATGTCGGAGTCTGCCTTGAAGGTGACCTTGGTCCCCCGGCGGCGGGTCTTGCCGATGACTTCCAGCTCGCCCACCGGCTTGCCGCGCATGTAGCGCTGGGAGTACACCTTGCCGTCGCGGCTGATCTCCACCTCCAGCCACTCCGAAAGGGCGTTCACCACGCTCACGCCCACGCCGTGCAAGCCGCCGGCCACCTTGTAGGCCTTGTCGTCGAACTTGCCCCCGGCGTGGAGCTTGGTCATGACCACCTGCAACGCGGGTACGCCCTCGGTCGGGTGCATGTCCACGGGGATGCCCCGGCCGTCGTCCGTGACCGAGATGGAGTCATCGGCATGGATGACCACGTTGATGGCCTCGCAATAGCCGCCCATGGCCTCGTCAACGGAGTTGTCCACCACTTCGTAGACGAGATGGTGCAGGCCGTCCACTCCGGTGGAGCCAATGTACATGGCCGGGCGCTTGCGAACCGCGTCCAAGCCTTCCAGTACTTTGATCTCTCCCGCGTTGTAAGCCGGGTGGCCGGTGGTTTTCTCGAATTCGTCAGGCATTGCTCCCCCGATCCGGAGTGTTTCAAGCTAGGATATTATGACGCAAATATCCATTTTTTCAAGTAATTTCTCGATTTTGACCCCGGCCGGAAAAGGCTGACGGGTGAGGTGGTTAGCCCGTGCTTCGCGCGCTGGCCCCTATTCGGGCCGGGCCCTCGGCCCCCCGGGTGCTCCGGAGCTGTCCTCATGGGGGATAGTGATGTACTCGACATAAATTGTTAAAAAAAAACAATATACCCCCAGAAAACCCGTCCGATGCCGCGCGGACGACTGGGAACAAGGTAAAAAATTTGTTACAATTTTAAAAATGAAATAAACTTACACAAAGCCGGGAAAATCCCCCGAGGACCCCCGCCGGGGCGAGCCAGGCTGCTCCAGGAAAAACGAAAGTAAATTACAAATAGTATGGGTAAACGAAGAAGGCTCCTGCAACCCCGAATGCTACCCACACGTAACAAGCTAAAATAAAAAAATAAAATACCAAAGATAAACTAAATTACATAAAATATGGAGGCCTCTTCTGCCGGCTGCCTTGCGCCCCCGGGCAGACCGCCTGCCTCGCTGAGGGTTGGCCAGCCTAAATCCCAACGGAACGAAAGACGTTGTATTTTGGCAATGGAGTGTTTTTAATTAGGGGGTAAGCGCTAAACGCTATCAACTGGCCAGATGGACCATGTACCGCCCCAAGGAAGTCGCAGCTCGCGCAGGGGGAGCCGGGTCGCTTGGGACCTCGCCCTTCGTACCTGCCAGCTACCAAGGCCAGCTCACACAATGAGGTGGAGCATGAAGTCGGTGAAAACATCGGAAAGGCGCGGAGAGGGGGAAAGCCAACGCGTCTTGGAGGCGGATCAGGTGATAAATATCATGGATGGTCTCATGCGGGGGGCGGAAAAAATTCGCGTGGAGACCGCGCAGGCCTGTGGACTAAACCTGCCTTGTTACAACCTCCTGAGCCTGGCCGAGCAAAGGGACCAGGAGGGCATCACCGTAAGCGAAGCCGCCTCGCATCTGGAGATCCGTCCCCAGGCCCTCTCCGGCGCGGCCGGGGAGCTGGTGAACCTGGGCTACCTGGCCCGCAAGGTGGATGACGGCGACGGCCGCGCCCGGCGCCTAACGGTCACCAGCAAGGGACGGGAGGCCCTGGCTCCGGCCCGGGAAAAACGGGAGGCCTTGCTCCAGCAAATCCTGTCCAAGGTGCCTTCCCCCTCGGTGGCCCGCCTGGTGCTGCAGAAGCTGCACGAGGCCCTGAGCCAGGAGCGGGAGGTAGCCGTGCCGGAAATAGCTTTGTGAACGGGCTTCTGGCCTGGCCGCCGGCTCCATCGCCCTGGCGAGGGCCTCCCTGTCAGGGTGTTGAAAAAGTCCATCCCTGGCCTTTTTCGACCCATCTTGGCAAAAGCGTCGTTTTGCCAAGATGGACAAATCGCTTGCCTTTTCCAGGCCGCGCAATTTGGCGTGCCCTCCCCGGGCTCCCCAAACAAGCCGTAGCTTGTTTGGGGTGGTCCCTGGCGCGCCCCGCAGGCTGTTTTTCAACAGCCTGCTATGGCTCGGCTTCCACCGGGTGAACAGCTGGCGCGGGCCTGCCTCTTCTCCCGTGTTCCGTTCCTTTGCCCCCGCCCGGTTTGCCTCCGACCCGGTCCCGTATCCTTCCTGGCCCAACCCCGGGCGCGGGACGGTTTTCTCAGCCCCGCGCGGCAGGGGGGTTCTCCTTTCATGATAACGCTGGGTTAGCCGGCGGTTTTTCCCCCCAGACCAGGCGAAACCTCCCGGTTGCTTTTTCATGCCTTTGATGATAAAATCCAACAGTTTATCCGCCAGGGTCCGCACCATCCCCGCCGCACGGTCGGCCCTCCGGCCCGGCCGTTTGGCGCCGGGTCTCAAGCCGGTGACCGGGAACCAGCGGGGGAGAGTCGTTCCCTGGCTTTCCACTCTGGCTTGGGCCGGAAATAAACTCCGGCAAAGGAACGAAATCAGGGATCCCCCGGCGTGATCCCCGATTTCGGCGGGCCAACCCCAACGCCCTGTGACCAGACGAGGGCTGGTTTACGCTGGGCCGCCGGGCTCCCCAAAAAGCGAATAGCTTTGCCGGGGACGTATCCCGGTAGCCCCAAAAAGCCGAGGGCTATGGGGGGCTGGGACCAAGGTTCGCCAGGGAGGCTCCGGGCAGATTGCCCCGGAACCTCCCGGGCCGGCGGGGGGACTCCCGTTGCGGCCCGTTTTTTCTTTTTTCCACTTAACAAAGAAGGCCCATAGATGTTGCCCACGGACGCCCGCAAGGAAGACATCCTGATCGAAGATGAGATAAAGCGCTCGTACCTGGATTACGCCATGAGCGTGATCATCGGGCGGGCGCTGCCCGACGTGCGGGACGGACTCAAGCCGGTGCACCGGCGCATTCTGTTCGCCATGCGCGAACTCAAGAACGAGTACAACAAGGCTTACAAGAAGTCGGCCCGTGTGGTCGGTGACGTCATCGGTAAGTACCACCCCCACGGCGAGCAGGCGGTCTACGACGCCCTGGTGCGCATGGCCCAGGACTTTTCCATGCGCTACCCCGTGGTGGACGGCCAGGGAAACTTCGGCTCGGTGGACGGCGACGCCCCGGCGGCCATGCGTTACACCGAGGTGCGCATGGCCAAGCTGGCCCACCATTTCCTGGAAGACATAGACAAGGAAACGGTGGAGTTCAATGACAACTACGACGGCTCGCTGCAAGAGCCCGTGGTCCTGCCCACCCGGGTGCCCAACCTGTTGGTCAACGGCTCCTCCGGCATCGCCGTGGGCATGGCCACCAATATCCCGCCCCACAACCTGGGCGAGATCTCCCGGGGCATCCTGGCCCTGTTGGAGCATCCCGAGCTGAACGTTCTGGACCTCATGAAGTTCATCCCCGGCCCGGACTTCCCCACCTCGGGCTTCATCTACGGCAGCGAGGGCATAAGGGACGCCTACACCACCGGCCGCGGCAGCATCACCCTCCGGGCCAGGGCCATCGTGGAGGTCCACCCCCGCACCAAGAAAACCGCCATCATCGTCAACGAGCTGCCCTATCAGGTCAACAAGGCCCGGCTCCTGGAGCGCATCGCCGATCTGGTCAAGGACAAGAAGCTGGAGGGCATCACCGAAATCCGCGACGAGTCCGACCGCGACGGTATGCGGATGGTGTTGGAGATCAAGCGCGACGTGGTGCCCCAGGTTATCCTGAACCAGCTTTTCAAGTTCACCCAGATGCAGAACACCTTCGGGGTGAACATGATGGCCATCGTCAACAACCGGCCCCAGCTCCTCAACCTGAAAGAGGTATTGGAGCTCTTCATCGAGCACCGCCGGGAGATGATCATCCGGCGCACCATTTTCGAGCTGAACAAGGCCGAGGCCCGGGCCCACATCCTGGAAGGCCTCAAGATCGCCCTGGACCACCTGGACGAGGTCATAGCCCTGATCCGGGCGGCCAAGAACCCGGCCGAAGCCCGGCAAGGCCTCATGACCCGCTTCTCCCTCTCCGAGAAGCAGTCCCAGGCCATCCTGGACATGCGCCTGCAGCGCCTCACCGGCCTGGAGCGCGACAAGATCCTGGAGGAGTACCGCGAGATCATCAAGGAGATCGCCCGCCTCCGGGAAATCCTGGAATCTGACGAGAAGGTGCGCCAGGTCATCCGCGAGGAGACCCTGGCCCTGGCCGAGGAATACCCCGAAGGCCGCCGCACCGAGATCGTGGGCGCGGCCGGTGAGATCGAGCTGGAGGACCTCATCGCCGAAGAGGAGATGGTGGTCACCCTGTCCCACTCCGGCTACATCAAACGCAGCCCCATCAGCCTCTACCGGGCCCAGCGGCGCGGCGGCAAGGGCAAACGCGGCATGGCCACCAAAGAGGAGGATTTCGTGGAAGCCCTGTTCGTGGCCTCCACCCATTCCTACCTCCTCATCTTCACGGACCAGGGCCGCCTCTACTGGCTTAAGGTCCACGAGATTCCCCAGGCCGGCCGGGCCAGCCGGGGCAAGGCCATTGTCAACCTGGTCTCCATGCTGCCCTCGGAAACCGTTTCCACCGTCCTGGCCGTGCGTGAGTTCACCGAAGGCTTCATGGTGATCATGGCCACCCAGAAAGGCATCGTCAAAAAGACCGAGCTGAAGGCCTTCAGCCGGCCCCGGGTCGGCGGCATAATCGCCATCAACCTGGACGAGAGCGACTCCCTGGTGGCCGCCCGCCTCACTGACGGCGACATGGAGATCTTCCTGGCGACCCAGGAAGGCCAAGCCATCCGCTTCAAGGAAGACCAGGTGCGGCCCATGGGCCGCAACGCCGCGGGAGTGCGCGGCGTGGTCCTGGGCGAGAGCGACAAGGTCGTCGCCATGGAAGCCGTGGCCGGCGCCCCCAGCGTGCTCACCGTCACCCTCCTGGGCTTTGGCAAACGCACCCGGCTGGACGAGTACCCCCTGCAAAACCGGGGCGGCAAGGGCGTGATCACCATCAAAACCAATGAGAGGAACGGCTCTGTGGTGACCGCCCTGGTGGTGGAAGACGAGCACGAAGTCATGGCCATCAGCGACCAGGGCAACATCATCCGTATGAAGGTGGGCGACATCAGCGTCATCGGGCGGAACACCCAGGGGGTCAAGATCATCGGCCTGGCTCCGGAGGAGCACCTGGTGGGGCTGGCCCGCCTGGCCGAAACCGAAGAGGAAAACGGCCAGGAGGAGGATGAGGATGACGAAAACGGCGGCAACGAATAACCGCCCCGAGGGCCAAGGCCCGGCCGCGGTCATCGGCGGGGGAAGCTGGGGCACGGCCCTGGCCCAGGTTTTGGCCCTGGCCGGCCATCAGGTGCGCCTCTGGGTGCGCGAGCCCGAGGTGGTGGAGTCCATCAACGGGCGCCGGGTGAACGAGGTGTTCCTGCCAGACATTCCCCTGGACCCCGGCATCACCGCCACCGGCGAAATGGCCGCGGCCCTGGCCGGGGCCTCGCTGGTGCTGTTGGTGGTGCCCAGCAACTTCATGCGCCCGGTCCTCCTGGAAGCCGCGCCCTTTGTGGAGCCCGGCGCCGTGGTGCTCTCCTGCTCCAAAGGCATCGAGGAAGGCACCAGCTTCACCATGCCCGAGGTGGTGGAGGACGTGCTGCCCAAGGCCTTTGCCCGCCGCCTGGCCTGCCTCTCCGGCCCCAGCTTCGCCCGCGAAGTGGCCCGGGGCATGCCCACCGCGGTGGTGGTGGCCGGCCGCGACCCCCAGGTGGCCCGCGACCTGCAACCCCAGCTCGCCACCCCCTTCTTCCGGGTCTACACCAGCCCCGACCTGGTGGGCGTGGAGCTGGGCGGAGCCATCAAGAACCCCCTGGCCATTGCCGCCGGCATGGTCGCCAGCCTGGAGCTGGGCTACAACACCATGGCCGCCCTCATCACCCGGGGCCTGGCCGAGATGACCCGTCTGGCCCAGGCCCGCGGCGGCCAGATGGCCACCATGGCCGGGCTTTCCGGCCTGGGCGACCTGGTGCTCACCTGCACCGGCGCGCTCTCCAGGAACCGCACCGTGGGCGTCCGCCTGGCCCAGGGCGAAACCATCGACCAGATCACCGCCTCCACCCGCTTCGTGGCCGAGGGCGTGAAAAACACCCTCACCGTCCTGGCCCTGGCCCACAACTCCGGGGTGGAAATGCCCATCATCGAGGCGGTGCGCACGGTCATCTACGGCGGGGTCAGCCCCAAGAAGGTCCTGCACGAGCTGATGACCCGGGAGCTGAAACCCGAGTACTACTGAAACCCCGGCGCACGGCCGGCCCCCGCGGCCAGGCCCGCGCTCCGACTTTAGCCCCTTTTTCCAACCAATGGCCGCCCACGCCGCACCAAAAGGAGCAAGCATGAATACCCTGCTCGTGGATCACGAAGCCTGTAAGCAAGACGGTCTCTGTGTGGCTGAGTGCCCCATGCAGATCCTGGAGCTGGATGACGCCAAGCACCCCCGTTTCGTTCCCGAAGGCGCGGATTTCTGCATCCAGTGCGGCCACTGTGTCGCCGTGTGCCCTCACGGCGCCTTGGGGCTCACGGCGATGCCGGCCTACGAATGCCCGCCGCTCAAAAAGGAACTGAACATCTCCGCCGCCCAGGCCGAGCAGTTCCTCCGCTCCCGGCGCTCCATCCGCCAATACAAGGACGAAGCCGTGGGCCAGGAAACCCTGGCCGAGCTGCTCCGCCTGGCCTCCTACGCCCCCAGCGGCCACAACTGGCAGCCCCTGTCCTGGCTGGTGATCAGCGGCCGTGACAAGGTTCATGAACTGGCCGGCTATGTGGCCGAGTGGATGCGCTGGATGCTGAAAGAGCAGTCCGAGACCGCCCTGGCCATGCACATGGACGTGGTCATCCAACGCTGGGAAGAGGGCAAGGACCGCATCCTCCGCAATGCCCCCCACGTGGTCATTGCCCACGCCCCCGAGGTGGACCGCTCGGCCCTGTCCGCCGGCATCACCGCCTTGGCCTACCTGGAACTGGCGGCCCCCAGCCTGGGGCTCGGCACCTGCTGGGCCGGCTTCTTCAACGCCGCGGCCCAGTTCTTCCCCCCGCTCCAGGAAAAACTGGCCCTGCCTCAAGGCCACAAGGCCGTGGCCGCGGCCATGGTGGGCTACCCCAACGTGAAGTACTACCGCCTGCCGCTGCGCAAGAGCCCCATCATCGCCTGGCGTTAGGCAGCCGCCTAGCCAACGGGAGGATGTGGGGGGAAACCCCTTTTTTCAAAAAAGGCTCCTTCCCCCCACTCCCCCATCCCCCTAAAAAAAACTAGTGTTAAGTGGTCTGAGCCACACTCCCAGGGAGCCTCCCATGTCCTCCCGCATTGGTCCCAAAGACACCACCGCCGACCTGGGCCTCTGGGTGGAAGCCGATTCCCTGCCCGAACTCTTCGAATCCGCCGCCACCACCCTGGGGGAAATCATGGTCCTCGGCCCCCGCGATGGCGAAATCGCCTGGCACCCCCTGGATATCTCCGGGCCCGATTACGTTGACCTATTGGTCAGACTACTCTCCGAGGTGGTCTACCTCCTGGACGCCCATCAATTGGTCACCGTGGCCTGCCATATCTCGGAACTCCAACCCGCCCGCCTCTCCGCCCGCCTCGGCACCATCCCCTACGACCCTTCCACCCACCAACCCGGCGAAGACGTAAAGGCCGTCACCTACCACGAAGCCTCCGTCGCCCCCAGCGGACCCCGCTGGCGCGCCGAGGTGGTGTTCGATGTTTAGGAGGGAGGGGGGGAGGAATGGGGAGAAGAATGTGGGGGAACCCTTTTCCTTTTGAAGCCAAAAGAAAAGCCCGGCTGGCGCAGGCGGCCGGGCGCGGGCCAAGGATGGCCCGCCACAGAGCTTTGATTTTGTAAAATCAAAGCTCTGTGAGCGCTGAGGCAAAACCGCGTTTTTGAGAGTGATGCACGGTGCGTCCTGCACCGTGCATCTTGGAAAGTTGGCAAAAGTGTGGTTTTGCCAACTTCCACAAATCACTTGCCTTTCAGGCTCGTGATTTGGCGGGCCATCCCTGGCCCGCATGAGGCCGATTGCGCAAAACAAACCGACAAAATATTGCATAACTTACTGTAAGAACGTCAATAATTTCGCAAATAACGCGCATCGGCCTCTTTTTGCCTCAGCGATGAGCAAAAGGCCAGGACGGCCTTTTGCGCCATCTAGCGATAGATAATCCCCCACCCCCCTTCCAAAAGGAAAAGCATAGGGGTTGGTGTCCAGAACTCATGTGTTGATGTGACCCTAGGGTTAAATTGATACGGTTCGCTTGCACGGGGAAAGCAAGGCCAGCCTTTTAAGTCCCCGCCTGTCGTGGCAAACTTGAGGGATAGAAAAAAAACGAAGTTTGGAGGCAAAACCATGGCCTTGCCACGAGGCATGCGGGAGATCGGCACCCACCGCTGGCTGCTGCCCAAGTCGGGGGACATGAAGACCGACGCCGTGGTGCTGGCCGACCATAAGCTCCTGGACGCCCTCTTCACCGACGGCACCCTGCAGCAACTCGCCAATGTGGCCGGCCTGCCCGGCATCGTGGGCAACGCCTGGGCCATGCCCGACGCTCACCAGGGCTACGGCTTTCCCATCGGCGGGGTGGCCGCCTTTGATCCCGAGAGCGGGGTGGTGTCCCCCGGCGGGGTGGGCTACGACATCAACTGCGGGGTGCGGCTGGTGGGCTCCCTCTTGGCTGCGGACGACCTCTCCCCCCGGGATTACCACCGCCTGGCCGACGCCTTGGCCGTGGGGGTGCCGGCCGGGGTGGGGCAAACAGGAGGGGTGAACCTGGGCGAGCGGGAAATGGACCGCGTGCTCACCGAGGGCGCCGCCTGGGCCGTGCGGCAAGGCCTGGGTCTCCCCGGGGACTTGGCGCACATGGAGGCCCAGGGAGCCCTGCCCGGAGCCCGGCCGGACGAGGTCAGCTCCCGGGCCCGGGAGCGCGGCCGCCAGCAGGCCGGCACCCTGGGCGCGGGCAACCATTTCCTGGAGCTGGCCCGGGTGGAGGAGGTCTTCGACCCCGCGGCCGCCCCGGTCTACGGCCTGCACCCCGGCGGTCTGGTCATCTGGATTCACTCCGGCTCCCGCGGCCTGGGCCACCAGGTCTGTGACGACTTCCTGCGCCTCCTGGCCCGCGACGCCTCGGTGTTGCATCCCCCCGACCGCCAACTGGTGGCCGCCTCGCCCGGGAGCAAGCTGGGCCGGGCCTACCTGGGGGCTATGGCCGCCGCGGCCAACTACGCCTTCAACAACCGCCAGGTGCTCTGCCACCTGGTGCGCGAGATCATGGCCCAGACCCTGGGCCGCTCCCCGGCCAAGCTGGGCCTGGAGTTGATCTACGACCTGGCCCACAACGTGGCCAAGTTGGAAAAGCACAAGGTTGACGGCAAATTACGCTCGCTGTGGGTGCACAGGAAAGGCGCCACCCGGGCCCTGGGACCCGGCCACCCTGAGTTGCCTACAGAATACCGACCCGTGGGTCAGCCAGTGCTCCTGCCCGGGGACATGGGCCGGGCCAGCTACGTGCTGCGGGGCACCGCCGTGGCCGACCGGGAGACCTTTGCCAGCGCGGCCCACGGCGCCGGCCGGGTGCTTTCCCGCACGGCGGCCAAGAAATTGGCCCGGGGCCGCAAGATCGAGGACGAGCTGGCCGCCCGGAAAATCACCGTACGCAGCCACAGCCGCGGCACCCTGGCCGAGGAAATGCCCGAAGCCTATAAGGATGTGACCCAAGTAGCCAGGGTTCTGCACGAATCCGGGGTGGCCACCCTGGTGGCCCGCACCCGGCCAATCGTGGTCATCAAGGGATGAGGCGGAGCGATAAGGCTGGACTAGACCAAAATAACACATAAAAAGGCAAAGGGACTAGAAAAGGGATCGGGAAACAGCCTAACAACGAAAGACGCAACGACCGGGCGGTCAGGCAGCCGGCGGGGTGGCGGCGGCCGCGTGCACCCGGTTGCGGCCGGCCTCCTTGGCCTGCATGAGGGCTTGGTCCGCCCGATCAAACAACCGTCCGGGGGTGTCTCCGGTAAAAGCCAGGGCCGCGCCCATGGAGATGGTGAGGCGAATCTCCCCCTCGCCCTCATAGGTGAAGCGGATCTTCTCCGCTGCCTGCCGGACCTTCTCGGCCATGGTCACCGCCTCCATCATGGGGGTGCGCGGCAGGATGGCCACGAACTCGTCCCCGGCATAGCGGTACAGGGTGTCCGTCTCCCGCAGGGCCTTGCAGGTGAACATGGCGATGGCCTTCAGGGCCCGGTCCCCGGCCTGGGGTCCATATTCGTCATTTATACGGCGGAAGTGGTCGATATCGAAGACCAAAAGGGATAGCGGCTGGGCCGAAGCGTCCTCCAGCCGAGCGGCCAACTCCAGGCCCAGGGCCCGTTTGTTGGGCAGGGCGGTGAGGGGGCAGTTCAAGGCCTGGCGGGCCCGCTTCTCGGCCGCGCGGTCCTGTTCGGCCACGGCCAGCTTGCCTCGCAACAGCATTTCCTTGGCCCGCACCAGCACCGCCTGCACCCGGTTGCGGTAGTTCTCCTCGGCGGCGCGGCGGGCCTTCAGGGTGTCCCGAAGCTGGCGGATGTGGCCCAGGGCCTGGTTCCGTAGAGCCGGCAGGTCCCCGGCCCGGTTGACCTCCTCCAGCATCAGGGCCAGGGACTCGGCCAAATGGCGGCTGTGCTCCTTGCCCTCCGTGACCAATTGGTCATTCAAAGCCCCGAAGGCGTCGGTCATCTCCACCTCGGTCTTCAGCACCTCGGTCATCACCTCCCGGAAAGCCTTTTCGGTGTCCCGGCGTTCGCGTTGCAGGGTGGCGTGGAAAAGGTCCATGAGGTCGGCCACGGTGACCATGGCCGGGCGCACCGCACCCTCGTCGATGTCCCATTGCAAGCGCTCCACCGCGCTGTCCAGGGCGGCGTCGAACTTCTCATCGCCCAGACGGAGGCCCATCAAGAGGGCCAGCACCACGTGGCGCCCCGCCTCGGAGCGGGCCCGCCAATCTTGGGGCACCTCCTGCATCTCGGTGACCGTGTCCACCGCCCCGCCCTGTCCGGAACTGGGCTCGGACTGCAAGGCCTGGCGCAGAACCTCCACCGCCTGCACCACCGGCTCGATTTTGGGTGGCGTGACGGCAATCGCCTTCTTCAGCTTCTTCAGGGCTTTTTCGGTGTTCCGGGTGTAGTCGCCAGAAACCATGCCGGAAAGGGCGGTCACTGCGGAGCGCAGCACCTCGAAAAGCTCACCGTACCGGGTCTCCATCTTGTCCAGCTCGGCGGATAGGCGCCAGACCCGCTGCCGCAGCGGCGAATCCTCGGACGCGGGACCCGGAGTGTTTACTTCAACCATAGCCACAGCCTCCTTAGCCCATTCTAGCACCGACAACCACTTGGGCGGCGGCGGGTAATCCAGGGCCTTCCTGGTCTTATCGGCCGAAAGGGGGCAGGGCATTAGCTGGGACGCAAAAGCAATAGACTGGGGTTGTATAGGTAAAATCTTTCCGACAGGCTAATACAAAACCATTAAAGTTTTTTCGGAGAAGGGGGGTGTGGGGGGAAGGACCCTTTTGGGAAAAAAGGGTCCTTCCCCCCACATTCCACTTTCCCAACCAGCTCCTATCGCCGGGTGATGAGGCGCAGCACGTTCGCCCCGCCTTGCCGCTCATAGATCAGGTCGTCGCTGAAGCTTTTCAGGAGGTGGGTGCCCAGGTTGGCCGCCTGCCGCTCCTCCAGCCCGGACTCCAGGTCCGGGGCCGGCACGGTGAGGGGGTTGAAGGCCTGGCCCTGGTCGATGAGGGTGATGGTAAAAGCCGTGGGGCCGGACTCCACGGCCAGGGAGAACTCCCCGGGGTGATGGTATGGGTAGTTCAGGGCGTTCACCGCCAACTCTTCGGCATAGGCATGGCCCGCGATGTTGGTGACCGCCTCCTCCAAGACCAGCTCCAGGCGGAATATCTTGTCGTCCGGAAGGGCTGCCCGCTGGGCGTGCTGGCGCACAAAGAGGGTGGCCGGGGCCAGGCTCTCCGGCTCGGCCGGGAAGGTTTGCAGGTAGGGCAGCAGGGCGTCGGGGGCCAGCTCGGCCGGCCGGGGAGCCGGGGCCGGGGCGGCGGGGCGGCCGGCCCGGGCCTGGTCGCGGCGGAGCAGGAGGGACACCACCAGGGCGACGGCGAACAGCACGATGAAAGTGGTGAGGGTGGCGCTGTAGTTGCCGGTTCTCTCCCGCACCCAGGCGGTGAACAAGGGCCCGGTGAGCCCTGCCGCGGCCCAGGCCGTGAGGATGTAGCCGTGGATGGCCGCCAAATGGCGGGTGCCGAAAAGATCCCCGATGTAGGCGGGAATGCAGGAGAAACCGCCGCCGTAACAGGTCATGGCGAGGAACAGCAGACCCTGGAACAACCAGGCGTCGGCGGTGCGGGGCAAGAGAAAGAAGGCCACGATCTGCAAAACGAAAAACGCCGCGTAGGTGTTGGAGCGGCCGATGTAGTCCGAGAGGCTGGCCCAGGCCAGGCGGCCGCCGCCGTTGAACAGGCCGATGAGTCCCACCATGGCCGCGGCGGCCAAGGGCGTCAGCCCGGCCAGCTCCTGGGCCATGGGCGAGGCCACCGAGATGATGGCGATGCCGCAGGTGACGTTGATGTAGAGCACCAGCCAAAGGTAGTAGAAACGGGCCGAGCCCAGGGCCTGCCGCGCGGTGTAGCCCGTGGCTTCCTCGGCGAGCGAGGGGGCGGCGGGCAGCTTGACCGGCCGGCCAGGTGACCAGCCAGCCGGCGGCGGGGCCAGGTACCAGGAGGAGGCCAGCATCACCACGAAGTAGATCACCGCCAGGCAGACAAAAGTGAGGGGGGGGCCCACCGCCACGATGAGGCGCTGAATCACCGGGCTGGCCAAGAGCGAGGCGAAACCAAAGCCCATGATGGCCAAGCCGGTGGCCAGACCCCGGCGGTCCGGGAACCATTTCACCAAGGTGGAAACCGGCGCGATGTAGCCCACGCCCAGGCCGATCCCGCCCAAAACGCCGTAGGAGAGATACAACAGGGAGAGATTGTGCAGGTACAGGGCCAGCCCTGAGCCGGCCAGGCCCAAGCCGAAAAAGGTGGCCGCGGCCAGGCCCGAGCGACGGGGACCGTGCTTTTCCACCAGTCCGCCGAAAAGCGCGGCCGAAAGACCCAGGAAAAGGATGGCCAGGCTGAAAGTGAACTGAACCTCGGCCAGGCTCCAGCCATACCCCTTCACCAGCGGTTTGGCGAAAACGCTCCAGGCGTAGACCGAGCCAATGGAGAGATGCAGGCCCACCCCGGAAGCGGCAATGAGCCAACGGTTCTTGACAGCGGCCATGCAGGGTCTCCCCGTTGGGTTTGGGAGAGGTAGGCTGCCCCCGGGGGCATCCGCAGAGGGGACTCCCGCCCGGCGCCTGTTCTCCGCGGCGCCCCAGGGAAGGCGCGGGGCGGCGGGGCGGCGGGGCGACCGGACAGGGCCCGTCAAGCATCCTAGGTCGCGGGGTAAGGATTTGGCAAGGGGCTAAATCTCTCCCGCGGGGGAAACCAAACCCCCGCCCGGACCGGCCGAGCGGGGGTTGGTTCGCGTAATAAAAGGCTTGGCAACTCGTTGAAAACGGCTATCAAGGCCTTCTGGTTCGACCCTCAGCCCTTCACAACAAGGACCCGATGATGATCTTCTGCACCTGGGAGGTGCCCTCGTAAATCTGGGTGATCTTGGCGTCGCGCATCATGCGCTCCACCGGGTAGTCCTTGACAAAGCCGTAGCCGCCCAGCACCTGCACCGCGTCGGTGGTGACCCTCATGGCCGTTTCCGCGGCAAAAAGCTTGGACATGGCCGAGAGGCGGATGGCTTCCTGGGGCACCCGGGAGAGGTCCTTGGGGATCTCCCCGAACACGGAACAGGCCTTGTACACCAACTGCCGCGCGGCCTCCACTTGGGTGTCCATGTCGGCCAGCATCCAGTTGAGGCCCTGGAAGGCGATGATGGGCTTGCCGAACTGGGTGCGCTCCTTGGCGTAACCCACCGCATAGTCCAAGGCCCCCTGGGCGATGCCCAAGGCCTGGGCCGCCACGCAGGGGCGGGTGAAGTCCAAGGTTTTCATGAGGATATGGAAGCCGTCGCCCTCCCGGCCCAAGAGGTTGTCGGCCGGGACCTCGCAGTCCTCGAAGATCAGCTCGCAGGTGGTGGAGCCCCGGATGCCCATCTTGTCCTCGTGCTTGCCGATGGAGAAGCCGGGGGCGCCCTTTTCCACCACGATGATGGACAGCCCGCCCTGGTGGGCCTTCTTTTCCGGGTCGGTGAGGCAGGCCACGCAGACATACTGGGCCGCGTCGGCGTGGCTGATGAACTGCTTGCCGCCGTTGATGATATACTTGTCGCCCTTTTTGACCGCTTTGGTGCGCATTCCCTGCACGTCAGAGCCGGCGCCCGGCTCGGTGAGCCCGAAAGCCACCAGATGCTCGCCACTTGCCAGGCCGGGGAACCATTTGTCCTTCTGGGCTTCGCTGCCGGCCAGCATCATGGGCATGGAGCCCAGCTCGTGCACCAAGAGGATCACCGAGGAAGAGGCGCAGACCTTGGCTATCTCCTCCACGGCCAGGCAGAAGGCCAGGACGCCCATCTCGGCGCCGCCGTACTTCTCCTTGAAATCGCAGGCGAAAAGCCCGTTATCCCGCAGGACTTCCACCGCGTCCCAGGCGAACTCGCCCTTGACGTCACGCGCCGCCGCCCCGGGGAGCAGTTCCTCCCGGGCGATGCGGCGCACGGTATCCTGCAGCATGCGTTGTTCATCGGTCAGCTCGTAAAGCATGGCTCTGGTCCCTCCCCTGGAGGCCCCCGGCGGGGGCCGGACCGCTAAGCAGGAAGAAGGCCGGACGGCGGGAGCCTGCCCCGGCGGGGCCGGACTCCCAGGCGCAAACCGGCCCGGATGGCGGGCAGGGGGGCCCTTCCGCGGGCCCCCGCCGCGGCTTATTCGTTCTCCACCAGCATGGACATGCCCATGCCGCCGCCCACGCACAGGGTGGCC
>JAHLLK010000101.1 GCA_020444165.1 Deltaproteobacteria bacterium
AAATTCGCGCGGGGGCGGTGCCGGTCGCGGACGACCCCGCGTGAGCCGGCCCGCACCAAAGGCGCCCGGTCTCCCTGAATGTGAGCGGGGGCGGGGCCGGTCACGGGAGAGATAGGTCGAGTTCGCCTCCACCGTAAGACCGGAACACTCGGGGCTGGAAAACCACAGCATTGCATCCAACATCAGACTGAAAAGAAAATAACCCGCCATGAAGTCCGCCTTGCCGTCAGAGCCCCCTTCCCCCCTGGCCGTCCCGGGCGGCATGATGACCATTAAGGATAGTGAATTCGAGGCCATACGCGCGCTGGTCTACCAGAAGTTCGGCATCAATCTCACCGATCAGAAGCGCTCGTTGGTGGTGGGCCGCCTGCAGAAGATGCTCCGGGCCAAGGGTTTTCACGATTTCGGACAGTACCTGGCCTATATCCAGGGTGACGAGAGCGGCCGGGCCCTGGGCGAGCTGGTCAACCGCCTCTCCACCAACCACACTTTCTTCTTCCGGGAAAGGGAGCACTTCGATTTCTTTCTCACCCGGGTGCTGCCGCATTTGGCCGAGAAAAAAAAGAAAAAGAGCATCAAGGATCTCCGCATCTGGTGCGCTGGCTGCGCCACCGGCGAGGAAGCCTATACCCTGATGATGGTGATGCTGGAGTTCTTTGGCTCCCAATATTACTCCTGGGACGCGGGGCTGTTGGCCACTGACATCTCGGGCGATGCCCTCAAGACGGCCCAGGAAGGGACCTACCCCCAGGAGCGGGTGGCCAACCTGCCCGGGGAACTCCTGCGTCGCTATTTCCGCCGGGGGCCCGGGGACTTGTGGCTGGTGGACCAACGGCTGAAGCAGGAGATTGTGTTCCGCCGCTTCAACCTGATGAACCAGGTTTTCCCCTTCAAAAAGGCCTTTGACGTTATTTTTTGCCGCAATGTGATGATCTATTTCGACCAGCCCACCCGCGAGGCCTTGGTGCGTCGTTTCCACCAGTTCACCGCGCCGGGGGGCTATCTTTTTATCGGACATTCCGAATCGCTCCGGCGTGACTCCTGCCCCTACGACTACGTGATGCCGGCGGTATACCGCAAGAAAGGGGAATGATGTCCCGCCCAGTCAAGGTTCTAGTGGTGGATGATTCCGCCCTGGTGAGAGAGATCCTCACCACCGGTCTGGCCCAGGATCCGGGCATCCAGGTGGTGGGCTCGGCCGCCGACCCTTACCAGGCCCGGGACAAGATCGTGGAACTCCGGCCCGACGTGCTCACCCTGGACATAGAGATGCCGCGCATGGACGGCGTGGAGTTCCTGCGCCGCCTCATGCCCCAATATCCCCTGCCCGTGGTGGTGGTGAGCGCGCTCACCGAGCGGGGCAAACAGGTGACCTTTGACGCCCTGGAGGCCGGGGCGGTGGATTTCGTCACCAAGCCCAAAAGCGACGTGGCCCGCGGCCTTTCCGACATGCTGCTGCAGCTCCGCACCAAGGTGAAGATCGCCTCCACGGCCAACGTCTCGCACTGGAAGCACAAACGGCCCCGGGAAACCCCCGTCCGCCCGGTGGCCTCGGCGGCCCTGGCCGAGTCCACGGACAAGGTCATCGTCATCGGGGCCTCGGCCGGCGGCACCGAGGCCATCCGCGAGGTGGTGACCAAATTCCCGGCCACCACCCCCGGGGTGGTGATCGTGCAGCACATGCCGGCCGGTTTCACCCGCATGTTCTCCGAGCGGCTGAACTCCCTGTCGGCCATGGAGGTGAAAGAGGCCGAGGACAAGGACCGGGTGATGCCGGGCCGGGTGTTGATCGCCCCGGGCGGGTTGCAGATGCGGGTGTTGCGTTCGGGCGGCATCTATCAAGTGCGCGTGGAGCCTGGGGAATTGGTGTGCGGCCACTGCCCCAGCGTGGAAGTGCTGATGCAGTCGGCGGCCCGCTATGTGGGGTCCAACGCCGTGGGGGCCATGCTCACCGGCATGGGCCACGACGGGGCCGACGGGCTGAAGGCCATGCGCGACGCCGGGGCCCGCACCCTGGCCCAGGACGAAGCCACCAGCGTGGTGTTCGGCATGCCCAAGGAAGCCTGGCTCCGGGGCGGCGCCGAGAAGCTGGTGCCCTTGCCCGACGTGGCCGCGGCCATCCTGAAGCTGTTGGCGGAAAAGACCTCATGAGCCTTTGCCTGGTGGGGGTGGGGGAGTGGGACACCAGCCTCCAACCCGGGGCGGTCATCAAGACCATGGCCCTGGGTTCCTGCGTGGCCGTGGCCCTGGTGGCCCCGGCCAGCGGCGTGGTGGGGCTTTTGCACGTGGCCCTGCCCGATTCCTCCATCGCCCCGGCCAAGGCCGCCCAGCGGCCGGGCTACTTCGCCGACACCGGCATCCCGGGCATCCTCCGGGCCATGGCCCGGCGGGGGGCCGATATTTACCATCGTTCCCTGGTGGTCAAGCTGGCTGGCGGGGCCAAGGTCATGGACCCGCACGGCACCTTCAACATCGGCCAGCGCAACATCCAGGCCATCCGCCAGGTGCTGGGGCAGCACGGGCTCAGCCCGGTGGCCGAGGACCTGGGGGGAGTCGTCAGCCGCAACGTGGAGGTGCACGTGGACGGCGGCCGGGTGTTCGTGGCCTCGGCCGGCCGGGGCCGCCGGGAGATGTGAGCCAGGCCGGCGGAAGCCGGCCCAGCCGGGAGGGAAAAAGCTTTTTCTGCGGGGGACCTGCCGGAGAGCATCCGGCGGCTCGCTCCCGGCCCGCGGACCACGGAACGGCCGGGCCATACCGGGTCGGCCGCGGGACCGCCCCGGAGAGTGAACCGGCGACGCCCGGGCAAAACGGGACCCAAACCGGCCCCCAGGCCATTTCCGGGGGGATAACCGAAAGGCTGCGTGCAAGCATGCCCGATATCAGCCGTATCATCGCCCGGGCCAAGAACCTGCCCCCCCTGTCGCCCGGCGCCCAAAAGCTCCTCACCCTCATGGGCGGCGACCACCCCGACCTGGGCCAGGTGGTGACCCTGGTGGAGTGCGATCCCGGGCTCACCGCCCAGGTGCTCCAGGTGGTGAATTCGCCGGCCATCGGGCTGCGGACGCCCATCGCCTCCCTGGCCCGGGCGGTCACCTACCTGGGCGAAAGCCTGGTGGTGGGCATGGCCATGGCCGCCTCGGCCCCCCAGGTGCTGCACCGGACCCTGGACGGCTACCTGAGCCCCCGGGGCGCCATGTGGGCCCACAGCCTCAAGGCCGCCCTGGCCAGCCGCCGCCTGTGCGTGCACGCCCGGGCCGCGATCTCCCCGGACGTGGCCTTCACCGCCGGGCTCCTGCACGACATCGGCAAGGCCGTGCTCTCCGAGTTCCTGGTGGACTATCAGGAAAACCTCCTGGCCGGGCTGACCCGGGAAGGCCCGGCCGACTACCTGGCCGCCGAGGCCGCCGCCACCGGGGTGGACCATTGCCGGGTGGGCGCGGAACTGGCCCGCCATTGGAACCTGCCGGCCAACCTGGGCGCGGCCATCCGCCACCACCACCAACCCGCCCTGGCCCCGCCCGCCCACCGCTCCCTGGCCTATCTGGTGCACCTGGGCGACATCACGGCCATGCTGAGCGGCAGCGGCACCGGCCTGGACGCCCTGTGCTACCGCCTGGACCGCAACTACGCGGCCCACCTGCGCCTGGGCTCCCGGGACCTGGAAAAGATCATGATGGAGGTGTACGAGGAGTTCGCCACCATGCAGAACGCCCTCTGGGGCGGGGAGGATGACGGCCCCGCCGCCTGAGTCGGCCCGGCCGCCGCGTCCTCCACGCCTGACCGTTCCCGGGCTTCTCCCCGCCCCCCCGCCAGCCCGGCCGCCCCCCGCTACGCCCAATTCTGCTATCCTCTGAACAGTCCCTCACCGCCCGGCCCCGGCCGGTCTTCACCTGCGAGGCCCCATGGACCGCACCGTCTACACCACGGTGGACCAAGAACTCTGCATCGGCTGCGGCCGCTGCATCGCGGTCTGCCCCAGCCGCACCCTCTCCCTGGTGGAGGGCAAAGCCGCGGTCACCGGCGACCGCTCCTTGTCCTGCGGCCATTGCCAGGCGGTGTGCCCCACCGGCGCGGTGCGGGTGACCTGCCTGGACCCCACGGCCGGCCGGTTCGCCACCTTCACCTCCGAGGAAAAATGGCTGCCCTGGGGCGGCTCTGATCCCGGGGAGCTGGCCCGGCTGATGCGCTCCCGGCGCTCCTGCCGCAACTACCGCCCCGATCCGGTGCCCCGGCCGCTGTTGGCGGACCTGATCCGCCTGGGCCGGGCCGCGCCCAGCGGCACCAACAGCCAGCGCTGGACCTTCACCGTGCTGCCGGACCGGGCAGCGGTCATGGGCCTGGCCCGGGCGGTGGGCGAGTTCTTCCAGGACCTGAACCATAAGGCCGAAAAGGCCTGGCTGCGCACCCTCTTGAAACTGGTGGGCCGGCCCGAGCTGGCCCACTACTGGCGGGACTATTACCAGTCCGCCCGGGAGGCCCAGGCGGAGTGGGAGGCCACGGGCCGGGAGCGGTTGTTCCACGGCGCTCCGGCGGCCATCCTGGTGGGCTCGGAGCCCGGCGGCAGCCTCCCGGCCGAAGACGCGCTCCTGGCCACCCAGAACATGCTGTTGGGGGCCCACGCCCTGGGCCTGGGCACCTGTCTGGTGGGCTTCGTGGTGGCCGCGCTCAAGGCCAACCCCGCACTCAAAAAAGCCGCCGGCGTGCCCGCGGCCGAGACGGTGCACGCGGTGGTGGCCCTGGGCTGGCCCGACGAGGAATACCTCTGGGTGGCGGGCCGGAAGCCCGCCGTGGTCAGGTGGGTGGGGGCGGGTAAGTAAAAACGGTTGGTTATTAATATATAGAAGCCATTGCATGGTGAAACACATAAAACCTGTTGATATTATGTCAAAAAGGTCTGTGAAACATGATTACGGCAGGCAATGGCCGATGCGGGCCAAGGATGGCCCGCCAAATTGCACGGGGCAGGACGCCTCGTGCAATGCTCTCTAATAAGAAGTGCATAAGGGAGAAAGATGTCGATTTTCACCAAATCGTTGGATGATGTTACCAAGCAAGACCTCGAAGATCTGATACGAGATGGATACCGTGAGAATTTGGAGGTGGAGTACAAGTCTCAGGCTTATGGCGATGATAAAAGGGGGAAAACAGAGCTATTAAAAGACGTGACGGCATTTGCTAACTCACAAGGTGGTTTATTGATAGTTGGGATTGAAGAAAAACACGGAAAACCATTTTTTTTGAATGGTATCGAAAACGCCGATAGATTTAAAGACAAAACCCGGGATATAATCAACAGCAGCATTCGAGAAAGAATACAAAATGTCACGATTAAGCTGGTAGAAGTTGGGCCAGCAAAGCATGTTGTGATTATTCGTGTTCCCCGTAGCATAAGACAGCCTCATATGTTCCATATCGAAGGGCGGGACTTCCCATTTTATCAGCGGCATCATGACTCAAATACACCGATGGATATCTCAGAAATTAAGCAGGCTGTTTTAGTAGGTCAAAACATGAAACAGAGAATTGACGACATTGTAGAGGCAGAAAAAATCGAGGCGAAAAGAGATAATTCTATAGGAATTATCTGCCATTTATTTGTGGTTCCTGTTTTCCAAACTGATTTGCAGCTTGATACAGAGTTGGAAAATATCGCCAAAATTATCAGGGAGTCATCTCAACCAGGGGCTTCTCCTGATGGAGAGGGATTATCTTTCAGGGAGATTAGACACTTCATTCACGGGATAGAAGGGGTGAATACTTTGCCCCGTGATGATTCGTTATTACAGAGAATGCGGCTTAAAGAAAATAGTGTGATAACTTTTATTAATAAGGATACTGTCGATTTTAAAAATAGGGAAATTAATTATCTGATTGGACCAAACATTTTGCGTTACATGATCAATTTTTTTCGTTTAGCCGCTAACATATATCAAGCCATGTCCGTGGGTGGTCCATTCCGGGTTGGGGTAAATATCTTTTGTACCCAGTCACCATATTTGTTTATTAGGCATGGCAGATTTAGTGATGATGTCAGTGAAAAATACAGAGATAATGATTTGTGTGTTCCTTTGAAATCATTCGCCGATCTTGGCGATACAGTCGCGATAACTCGTAGTTTGCTCGATCACTTGTGGCGCGCATTTAACTATAAAAAGTGCGATTACTTTGACGATGAAGGCAATCTGCTACCGGTGCCAAGGGTATGAGCATGAAGCAAATCAACCCGGCCTGGCTGGCCGCGGTGCAGGGCGATGTCAACGTCTGCCCCTATTTCAGCCTGCTTTCCATGCGCATAGACGATTTGGCCTGGGGGACGAGCCGGTTGGTCATCGACGTGGCCAACAAGCATATGCAGCCCTTTGGCCTGGTGCACGGCGGGGCCTACGCCAGCCTGGTGGACGCGGCCGGGTTCTGGGCCGCCTACAGCCAGCTGGACCCGGACCTGGGCATGACCACCGTGGACCTGAAGATGAACTTTTTGGCCCCGTCCCAGGCCGGCCAACTGGTGGGCCTGGGACGGGCGGTGAAGGTGGGGCGCACCCTGAGCCTGGCCGAGGCCCGGGTGGAGGACCAGGAGGGCAACCTCCTGGCCCACGGCCTGGTGACCCTCATGAGCCTGGGCAAGCTGCGGCTGGAGGGCCAGGACGCCCTGCCGCCCAAGTATGCGCCGTAGCGCGGGAGACGCGGCGGGGCGCTCCCGGCTCCTGGGTTGAGCCGCGCCGGGGAGCGGCGGGCCGCTCCCCCCGGGGGGTCAGAAATCCACTTCCTCCCCCGCTGCGGCCGGCAGGGCCGCCTTGGCCCGCCGGGGCTGGCGGCGGCCCCGCTGCTTTGCCGCGCCGCCGCCCGGGGCCGGGCTTGGGCCGTCGCCGGCTCCCCCCTGCACCACTTGGTTGAGCCCGGTCACCAAATCCTCCAGGGTCCCGGCCTGGGCCGCCATCTCCTCGCTGGCCGCGGCCGACTCCTCGGCGTTGGCCGCGATCTCCTGGGTGACCCGGTTCATCTCGTTGACCGCGGTGTTCACCTGCTCGATGCCCAGGGCCTGCTCCCGGCTGGCCGCGGCGATGCCCCCCACCAGCTCGCCCATGTTGCCCGCTGCTTCGGAGACTTGGCCAAAGGCCTGGTCCGTGGTCGCCACCAGCCTGGACCCCTCCTCAATGTCTTGCAGGTTCTCCTGGATCAGGGCCGCGGTGTTCTTGGCCGCTTCGGCCGCCCGCATGGCCAGGTTCCTGACCTCGTCCGCCACCACGGCAAAGCCTGCCCCGGCCTCGCCCGCCCGGGCCGCCTCCACCGCCGCGTTCAAGGCCAGGAGGTTGGTCTGGAAGGCGATTTCATCGATGGTCTTGATAATCTTCGCGGTTTCCGCGCTGGCCTTGGTGATCTTGTCCATGGCCTCCCGTACGGAGTGCATGGACTGGTTGGCCTGGCCCACCACCTGACCGGTCTGCTTCATCAGGGCGTCGGCCTGGACGGCGTTGTCAGCGTTGGTCTGGGTCATGGAGGCCATCTCCTCCAGGGAGGCCGCGGTTTCCTCCAGGGAGGCGGCCTGCTCCGAGGAAGCCTGGGCCAGGTTCTGGCTGCCGGATTGCACCTGTTCGGCCGCCCGTCCGATGTGCCCCGAGCTGTCGGAGAGCTGGGCCATGATGCCCCTGAGGCTGCCGGCCACCCCCCGGGAAAGGAACCAGGCCAGGGCAACGCCTCCCACCAGGCCCAGGCCCCAAAGCCCCAGCACCAGCACCCAGGCGCGGTCATAGGTGCGCGCGGAGTCCGCGTGGTCCCTGTCCGCTTCGGCCAGGGTCAGCTCCTCCAGGGAGTTGAGCTGGTCGCGCATGGCCTCGAACTTCTGGCGGGCTTCGCCCAGGGTCAGCTCCTGGGCCACCCGGTGGTCTCCCGCGGAGCCGGACTGGAGTCCCGCGAAAACCCGACGGGACAGGGCCTGCCAGGCCTCCCGGTGCTGCTCATAAAGCGGCACCAGCTTGGCTTCTTCCGGAGTCTTGGGCAGGGCCTTGAACTTGTCCCAGCGCTCGCCTGCCTGCTTGAGATTGGTCTCGTACTCGTCCAGCAACTCCTTGAACACGGCGGAGCTCGCGGGAGCGAGGATGAGGGAGCGCTCCGCCACCACCAACTGCTGCAGGTCGCGGTCCACCTCCAACAACAGATCCAGACTGGGCAGGCGCACCTGGGACAGGTTCTCCAGGTGCCCGTGCAAGTCGGTGAGCGACCACAGGCCGGCCGCCCCCAACAGGCCCAGAAAAACGATCATCAAGGCAAAGCCGAGGGCCAGCTTCTTGCCGATGCCGAGGTTGCGCCAAATCGCCATGGGTTTACTCCCAGCTGGGGGGTCAAATGAGCTTGCCGGTGCTCCCCGCCGGGGGCCGGGCAGGGAAGGGTGGGGGGCAGACCGCGGCCCGGCCCGTGTCGCCGGGGGGACCGGGTTGCGTGGTGGCGCCGGAACTCTGCTCCCGCCGTCCGGAGGCGGAAGGAAGCAGGCCGCAGCGTGGGGCAAGCGCCAATGGGGGGCAGGCGGGGCCGGGAGGAGAGGGGCGGGCGCTCCCCGGAGGGAGGGGCTCCTGGCCGGAATCAGTTGAGTGCGCGGCGGACCGAACTGGCGCCAAGGCGCGTAACCTGGACGGCCGCCAAAGATTTACGTTCCGTGAACGATTTCCAGAAAAGTATATAACAACCAGACATGCGGTAGCAATTGTCCCGCGGGGCTGGACAAGGAGAAGATGGGCGGTGCAGCGGCCCCCTTGCCACGGACTGACCAAAGGGGGGAAGGGAGGAGACGAGTAGAAAAGGCTCAGCCGCGGCGGCCGAAGATGGCCGTGCCCACGCGCACCAGGGTGGCCCCCTCGGCGATGGCCGCCTCGTAGTCGCCGCTCATGCCCATGGAAAGCTCGGCCATGGCCCCGGGCGGCAGGTCCGGCGCCAGGCGGCGGGCCAGCTCGCGGAGCGCCGCGAAATAGGGGCGGGCCCCCGCGGGGTCGTCGAACAGGGGCGGCAGGGTCATGAGGCCCTGCAAGGCCAGGTTGGGGAGCTCGGCCACCCCCTGGGCCAGGGCCGGGGCCGCGGCCGGGTCCGCCCCGGCCTTCTGGGCCTCGCCGCCCACGTTCACCTGTAACAGCACCCCCAGCTTCCGCCCCAGCTCCCCGGCCCGGCGATCCAGGGCCCGGGCCAGCTTCAGGCTGTCCACGGTCTGCACCACGTCGAACAGTTCGGCCGCCCGCCGGGCCTTGTTGGTCTGCAAATGCCCGATGAAATGCCAGGCCGGCCCCGGCCCCACGGCGGGGATTTTGTCCGCGGCCTCCTGCAGGTAGTTCTCGCCGAACAGGGTCTGGCCCGCGGCCCAGGCCCGGGCCACCCGGTCGGCGGGGTGGGTCTTGGACACGGCCACCAGGCGCACCGCGGCCGGGTCGCGGCCGGCCGCCCGCGCGGCCGCCGCGATGCTCTCCCGCACCTGGGCCAGGTTGTCTTCCAGGCTCATGGTCATCCCTCCCGGGCCGGCCGGGCCAGGCCCAAGGTCAGCAATATCTCCACCACCCTGGCCAGGGGCAGGCCCACCACGTTGGCGTAGCTGCCGGCCACCTCGGCCACCAGGGCCGCCCCCTTGCCCTGCACGGCATAGGCCCCGGCCTTGCCCATAGGCTCGCCCGAGGCCAGGTAGGCCGTGATCTCGCCTGGCAAAAGCCGGCGGAAGCGCACCCGGGTGGCTACCACCTCGCCGGTCTCGCCCCCGGCGTGGATCAGGTGGAACCCGGTGACCACCCGGTGCCAGGCCCCGCTCAGGCGGCCCAGCATCTCCCGGGCCTGAGCCCCGTCCCGGGGCTTGCCCATGATCTCGCCCCCGGCCTCCACCAGGGTGTCGGCGGCCAAGATCACCCGGCCCTCAGCAGGGTAACGGGCCGCTACTTCCCGGGCCACCCATCTGGCTTTCTCCGCTGCCAGGCGGACGGCCGCGGCGGCGGCGTCCTCGCCGGGGAGAAGCTCCTCGGGCGCGGCCGAGGGCTCCACCCGGAACTCCAGGCCCACCTGGGCCAACAGCTCCCGCCGCCGGGGCGAGGCCGAGGCCAGGATCAATTCCAGCCCTGGGGCCAGGCGATACATCAGCCCGCCTCCGGCAGGCGGAACAGCCGGCGGGTATTGGCCGTGGTGGCGGCGGCCGCCTCCGCCGGGGCAATCTCCCGCAAACGGGCCAGCTCGGCCAGGGTGTGGGCCACGTAGGCCGGTTCGTTCTTCTTGCCCCGGAAGGGCGCCGGAGCCAAATAGGGGCAATCGGTCTCCACCAACAGCCGCTCCAACGGGGCAGTGCGGGCCACTTCCTTCAGCTCCCCGGCCTTGGGGAAGGTGAGCACTCCGGTGAGCCCCAGGTGGAAGCCCAGCTCCAGGGCGCGGGCCGCCTCGGCCGGGCCCCCGGAGAAGCAGTGAACCACCCCGCCCACCTCCGCCGCGCCCTCGCCCTCCAACATGGCCAGGGCCTCGGGAAGGGCGTCGCGGATGTGCACCACCAGGGGCAGGCCCAGCTCCCGGGCCAGGGCGATCTGGGCCCCAAAAGCCTCCCGTTGAACCGGGCGCGGCGAGAGGTCGCGGTAATAGTCCAGGCCGCACTCCCCCAGGCCCACCACCCGGGGACGCTCCGCCCAGGCCCGGAATTCCTGCCACAAAGCCGGCCCGCCCTGCTCCGCGTCGTGGGGGTGCAACCCCAAGGTGGCGTAAACCTCGGGGTGCGCCTTGGCCAACTCCAGGGCCGCCAGGCTGGAAGCGCGGTCCACCCCGATGGTCACCACCTGGACCACCCCGGCCGCCCGGGCCCGCGCCAAAGCCGCCGCCGCGTCATCCAAAAGATCCAAATGAGCGTGAGAATCGATGAGCTGCATGGGATTCCGTAGAGTGAAGTAAAAACTTTATGGAGAAAGAGGATTGTGGGGGGAAGGACCCTTTTTTGAAAAAAAGGGTCCTTCCCCCCACACCCCCCTTCCCCCTAAAAACTTTAGAGTTTCAGCTGGGAGCCGGGGAGGGAAGCCGTATGGTCAGGCTCCCAGACTTCAGGCTTACCACGCCGCGGGGAGGGAGGCAAATCCTGGCGGGGCTGCGCCAGGACGCCGGCTCAGGCTCCGGGCCCTTCCGGGGCGAATTCCCCGGGGGCGAAGACCTGCTCCCCGGCAAAGACCCGGCACAACCGGGCCGTGGCCATCAGCGGCTGGTCCAGGGCGTCCAACAGGGCCACCGTGAGCCCGGCCCCCCATAGGGCGGCCAAAAAGGGCGGGGCCGCGAACTCGGCCCGGGCCCCGGCGGTGCGGGTGACCAGGTTGGAGAGGGAGGTGAGGCTGGCCGGCGGGGGATCGAAGAGTTGGGGCAAGGCCCGTAGCGTGTCCACCACCGCCCGGGCGTGGCCCTCCCCGCCGGAAAGGGCCAGGGGCATGACCATGGGGTCCAGGTAGACATCGGCGCGGGGGATGCCCCGGCGGTCGGCCTGGTCCACCAGGAGGGCGGCCAGGGAGAGGCGCTCGGCCGCGGTGGCCGGCACCGTGGCGGTCATGCAGGCCGCCACCACCGGCACTCCGTGGGCCGCGGCCAGGTCCAACACCGGGCCCAGGCGGGCCGGCTCGGCCGTGGCCATGTTCAACACCGGGGGCCGGTTGCAGAAGTCCAGGGCCAGGGCCAGTTCCTCCGGCCGCGGCGCGTCCAAGAGCAGGGTCAGCCCGGGCGCCGCCTCGGCCGTGGCCACCAAAAAGCGCCACACCTCGGCCCGCTCCCGGGGCGGCAGATAGCCGGGGTTCAGGTCCAGCCAGGCGGCCCCGGCCTCCCGGCAGCGCCGGGCCAGGCCGGTCAGGTAGGCGCCGTCCCGCTCCCGGATGGCCCGGGCCACCCGGGGGCGGGCGGCGGAGAGGTTGTCCGCCGCGAGAATCATGCCCCGCCCCCCTTTGGCCGACCTCCCCGCTCCGCCCTCAGGCGGCCGGGGCGATCTCCTGGTCCGAGAGGTAGCAGGCCGGGTCCGGGGCCCAGAGGTCGCCGGTGGCCGCCTCGGAGCGCACCCGGAAGTTGCCGGCGCAGATGTCCAGCCAGCGGCAGGTGGCGCAGCGGCCGGTCAAATGGGGGCGCTTGTCCTTAAGCTTGCCCAGAATGGGGTGGCTGGTGTCGCTCCAGATCTGGCTGAAAGGCCGCTCCCGCACGTTGCCCAGGTTCAGGTGCCGCCAGAACTGGTCGGGATGCACGGCGCCGTCCCAGCTCACGCAGCCGATGCCCCGGCCGGAACTGTTGCCCTCGTTCCACTGCAACAGCTTCAAAACCTCGGCGGCCCGCTCCGGGTCTTCCTTCAGGAGCCGCAAATACACGTAGGGGCCGTCGGCGTGGTTGTCCACCGTGAGCACCTCGGGGGAGAAACCCCGGTCGAACATGGCCTTGGTGCGGTCCATGATCAGGTCCAAGAGCTCGCGGGTGGCCTGGTGGGACAGGTCCTCGTCCATGAGCCGGCTGCCGCGGCCGGCGTACACCAGGTGGTAGAAGCAGACCCGGGGCACGCCTTCCTTCTCCAAGAGGTCGAACACGGCCGGCACCTCGGCCACGTTGGCCTGATACACCGTGAAGCGCAGGCCAACCTTGAGTCCGCACTCCAAGCAATTGCGGACACCTTGCACCGCTTGCTCAAAGGCGCCCGGCACCCCCCGGAAGCGGTCGTGCACCGGGGCCAGGCCGTCAATGGAGACCCCCACGTAGGACAGGCCGATGTCTTTGAGTTCCTGCGCTTTATCTCGGGTAATCAGGGTGCCGTTGGTGCTGATCACCGCGCGCATGCCCTTTTTCACGGCGTAGGTGGCCAGCTCGGGGAGGTCGGGCCGCACCAGGGGCTCGCCGCCGGAGAACAGCATCACCGGGGCGCCGAACTCGGCCAGATCGTCGATCATGGCGCGAGCTTCGGCCGTGGACAGCTCGTCCGGGCTGGGTCCGGCCGTGGCCTGGGCGTAGCAGTGGGCGCACTTCAGGTTGCAGGCCTTGGTCATGTTCCACACCACCACCGGCTTCTTGTCGGCGGCGAACTGCAACAAATGGCTGGGCAGGGCGCCCGATTGGCGGCCGTAACGCAGGGCGTCGGAAGGCTCCACGGTGCCGCAGTAAAGTTTGCTGATGCCGATCATGCTTTCCTCGTCATCCGCGGGGAAGGATAATCCTCCCCCCGGGGCTTACCCCGGGGGGAGGGGAGTAGGCTAGGGCGGGCCAAAGGTTCAGCTCAGGCTGCCCGCGGGGTTGCGGTCAAAGGCGCTGGAGTAGTGCTTTTCAAAAAAGCTCCGGAGAAAGGCCTCGGTGTCCAGCACAGCTTCCTCAGGCAGCTCGAACTCGGTCTGTCCGGTGCGGTCCTGCACCAGCCGGAGCCCAGGCTCCAATACCTGGCTCAGCCGCTGGCAGGCCTGGGGCACCCCGCAACCCTCCGCGGCGGCGCCGGCCAGAATGGCCACTTGCGCCGTTTCGGTGAACTTTATTTTTATACCAAAGCGCCCGTAAAAACTCGCCTCGAAGTCTGAAATTTGCTCCAAGCGGTCCAAAACATGCTGGAAGGCGGTCTCCAGGCTCATGCCCACCCGGTAGTACTCGTCAGCGATAAGGTCCATGCGGGCCGGGGTGAGCGGATTGGCGAGGCGGGAGGCGTACAGGGGCTCCCGCTGGGCCACCATTTTCATCAGCTCCATGCGCTCGGCGCGGCCCGCTTCCTCGAAGCGCCTGAGGAACTCCGGGCCCGTGGGATCGGCCAGGTATTCCTCCAGGGCGGCCTTGGGGTTCAGGGCCACCTCGGGGGTCACCAAAAACCGGGTGAGGTCGGTGCTGGGCAGGCGCCGCTCAAAGGGCAGGGTGGCCTTTTCCACCACCGAGACCAGGGCGCGGGCGCCGGTCTTCAGCCCGGCGGCCTGTTCGGCCAGGCGCAAGAGAGCCTCGTCCTCGAAGCGTATTTCAATGCCGTAGGCCGCGAAGTCCCGCCGCTTGCTGATGAGCACCGGGTTGTTGGGGTTCTTGAGGATCTGGTAGAGATCCTTGGCGGTCAGCTCCTCCAGAACCACGGTCACCGGCAACCGGCCCACGAACTCGGTTTCAAAGCCGTAGTCCACCAGATCCTGGGCCTCCGTCTCCTTGAGCCACTCCTCGTCCTTGCGGGGGGCCTTGGCCGCACAGGCGAAGCCCACCTGCTGCTGGTTGCAGCGGCGCTTGATGGTGTCGGCCAGGTCGCCGAAGGCCCCGGACATGATAAACAGGATGTGCCGGGTGTTCACCGAGCGCTTTTCGCGCTTGCCGGTGCGCCGGTAGCTCTCGATAGCCTGAATCTGGCTGATGGGGTCGTGGGCCACCTTCAGATCGACCTCGGTTTCCTCCATGGGCTTCAACAGCGCGCGCTGCACGCCGGTGCGGCTCACGTCGGGGCCCAACAGGCCGCGGGAGGAGGCGATCTTGTCGATCTCGTCCACGTACACGATGCCGTACTGGGCCAAATCCAGGTCGTCCTCGGCTTCATGCACCAAATCGCGGATCAAATCCTCGACGTCGCCGCCCACGTAGCCGGTCTCGCTGAACTTGGTGGCGTCGCCCTTGACAAAAGGCACTCCCAGTTTGGCCGCGATGAGTTTGACCATATAGGTCTTGCCCACCCCGGTGGGGCCTATCATTAATATATTGTTCTTGATCAGACCCACGCCGTCGGCCGAGTCCTTGCCGGCCCGTTTGGCAAGATATTTGGCCCGGTTGAAGTGGGTACAGATCTTGGTGGCCAACACCTCTTTGGCCTCGTCCTGGCGCACGATGTACTGATCCAGATAGTTCACCAGCTCTTCGGGGCGGAGGTCGAAGTTGATGTGCTCGAAGACCCCGTCCTCGCCGTCCTCGGAGTCCAGTTCGGGCAGAGGGCAGAGATTGGCCACGCTCTGGCCGCCCTGACCCCCGTACTTCTTGGTCAGGTAGTCGTTGAGCTGATCCTCGATGCGCTTCTTGTCCGTTGCGATTTTGCTGTTCTTGTCTTCCTTGTTGACGCTCATGCTTGCCGCCTTTGGCGGTAGGGGTCGGGCGGCGCGCGATATCCGCGCGCTGAGGGTCCTCCCCTGTTCATCAATTCCCTCTTGAGAACTAATATAAGCTGGGAAGCGGGGGGGTGCAAGGTGGCCTTCCCTACCGGTCGCCGCCGGGCGCCGGGCGGCGAAAAAAAGGCTGAAAATTATGCCTGGGAGAGGTGTTGCCGGGTAGGCGGGTATGTGTCATAATAGCCAGATTCAAAGCCCAAGACCCAGGCTGGGCACGGATCAGTACGTGTTAAGCTGTTGCTGAATTGGGGCAAGTGCGGTATATGTTTGCTTCGTTCGGCTGGCGTAGCTCAATTGGCAGAGCGGCTGATTTGTAATCAGCAGGTTGCGGGTTCGATTCCCATCGCCAGCTCCAAGAGGGCTGACGCCGGGGAGCCGAAAGCATAAGTGGGCGGCCATCCCGGCTGCCAGGAGGGCCGGCCTAGGCCGGCCCGAAAAAATGATGAGCCGATGGTGAGGTTCCCGAGTGGCCAAAGGGAGCAGACTGTAAATCTGCCGGC
>JAHLLK010000102.1 GCA_020444165.1 Deltaproteobacteria bacterium
AACGCGTTTACTATAAAAAGAGGGCTTGGCCCGACACGTATTGCCAGCCGCGGCGACGCGGCCCTGATGCTTCAGTCGCCTTTTTGTTCCTTACAGCCACCCTTCGGGAGCGCGTGAGACTGCGCGCGAAGGTGGGCCTGACCCGACCCGATAGGCCAGCAGCGGCACGCTGCCGGCCAGGGGGAGAGGAAAGCCGCCATGCCATTCCGTGCCACCTGCCTTTTTGCGCTTGTTTTGCTTTTGACGCCGGCCTGGGCCATGGCCGCGGCGCCGGCCGATCCCGGTTGGCCCCGGGTGTTCCAGAAGGACGGCCGGGAGCTATTGGTGTACCAGCCCCAGATAGACTCTTGGGAGAACTATCAGAAACTGCATTTACGCTGCGCCATCGCGGTCAAGACCGGCCCCGCGGCCAAGGAAAAGTACGGCGTGGCCGAAATCACGGCCGACACGGTTACCGACCATGAAACCCGCACCGTGGCCGTGCTGCCCCAAAGCCGCGAGCTGCGCTTCCCCAACACCTCACCGGCGGAGGCCGCCGTCCTGACGCGGACCGTGGATGAGCTTTATCCTCCCGGCCGGGCGCTGACCGTGTCCCTGGACCGGATTCTGGCCTACCTGGACCCGGCCAAACACCATACCCAGAAAAAGGTGAAGCTCGACTTGCATCCGCCCCGGATTTTTTACAGCGACCGGCCGGCCATCCTGGTGATCTTCCTGGGACAGCCGCAATTCAAGCCGGTCCAGGCGGACAATCCTGATTTCCTGTTCGCGCTGAACACCAACTGGGACGTGTTCTTCGACGCTCCCCAGGGGCGGTACTATTTGCGGGACCAGCATAGCTGGTTGGTGACCAACGACCCGGTGCGGGGTAATTGGCTGCCGGCCACGGGCCTGCCGGCCGCTCTCCGCCATTTGCCGGACAATGAAAACTGGTCCGAGGTGCGGGCCAACGTGCCGGGAAAGCCGTTGGCAGAGCCTCCCCAGGTGTTTGTGAGTTTGAAGCCGGCCGAGCTGATTGTGACTGAGGGGGAACCCAACTACAATCCCATCCCCGGCACCCGGCTCATGCGGGTGTCCAACACCAAGGCGGTGGTGTTCCGGGATACGGCTGACCGGAAGTATTACTTCCTGGCCGCGGGGCGCTGGTTCCGGGCGGCCCGCCTCACGGGCCCCTGGTCCGCGGCCAGCACCGACCTGCCGGCCGATTTCGCCCGTATACCCAATGACAGCCCGTCCGCCTTTGTGAAAGCCTCGGTGCCCGGCACCGTGGAGGCCGAGGACGCGGTGCTCCTGGCTTCCATTCCCCATACTGTGCGGGTGAACCGGGCCGCCCAGGCCGATATCGACGTGACCTACGGCGGTGACCCCAAGTTCGAGCCGATCCGGGGGACCACGGTGAGCTACGCGGTGAACTCGCCCCAGGCCGTGCTCTTGGTGGATGGCGGGTACTACTGCTGTGACCAGGGCGTGTGGTACTGCGGCGGCTCGCCCCGGGGCCCCTGGGTCTATTGCACCACCGTGCCCCCGGCCATCTACACCATCCCGCCGTCCAATCCTTTTTATAACGTGACCTACGTGACCGTGCACGAGACCACCCCCAACGCGGTGATTTTTGAGCAGACGGCGGGCTACAGCGGGGAGTACGTGGCGGCCACCGGGGTCCTGATGTTCGGGGCGGGCGTGGCCGTGGGCTCCTTGTGGGCCAGCAACAGCTACAACTATTACTATCCTTACCCGGTGCCCTATTCCTATGGCTGCGGCGCCCGCTATTCCTACGCCTATGGCGGCTATTACCGGGCCGGCGCGGCCTATTACGGCCCCTACGGCGGGGCGGGGCACTATGCCTCCTACAACGCGCGCACCGGGACCTACTCCCGCGGGGCCTATGCCTATGGTCCGGCGGGCAGCGTGGGGGTCCGCCAGGCCTACAATCCCTACACCGGAACCCGGGCCTGGGGCACCCGGGAGACCAATCCCTTTGGCTCGTCGGGCCGGGGCGAGGTTTACAACCCCTTCACCGGCAACGCGGTGCGGGGCGGCTACCGCAGCGGGGAGCACGGCACCGCGGCCGGAGTGCAGAGCAACTGGGGCACCGGAGCCGCCGGCTGGAACACCGCGCGCGGGCATGGCGGGGTGGCCAAGGGTTCGGGGGGTGACGTGTACGCGGGCCGCAACGGCACGGTGTACCAGCGGAACAGCTCCGGCGACTGGAGCAAGAACACGGGTAGCGGCTGGAACCCGGTGACCCGGCCGCAGCCCGGCTCGGGCCAGTTCAACCGGGACAACCTGGATTCCCAGGCCTGGTCCCGCCAACGGGGCGGCGAGCTGAGCCAGCGGGCCGTACAGGACCCGGTCACGGGCCAGTTCCGCAACGGCCGCTTCGGCGGCGGCTTCGGCCGCTTCAGCGGGGGCGGCGGACGCTTTGGGGGCGGGGGCGGGTTCCGGCGCTGAGCCGGGTCCGCGGGCGCGGTTGCCCGTCCACCCCTGCCCCAGGGGCAGGGCGGGCAACCGCGCCTCCGCCCTGATCTTGCCCCGCCGGAGGGCCAGCTCCCGGGGGGTGAAGCCGTTCCGGTCCTGCACCTCGGGTCCGCCCCTCCGGCCGACCGCTCGGCCAACTGGCACAATTATTATTTTCTAGAAAATACCTTGCAATGGTCCCATGTCGGCCCGCCTGTCCGATGGTTGCGTTGGGTTGCTTCCATCCTGGGACAAGGCGGCCGACATGGTATTTCTTTGCTGCCCGAAGCAAGGGGTTCCCCCCACTCCTCCCTCCCCGAAAAAACCAGGGGGAAAGCCGAAGGGCAGCTGGGATGGCGGCGCGCGGGCTTGGTGGGAGACATCCTAAAATCGTCAGTTCAAGATGGAAGGGGCAGCAGAGTGCAACCCGACCTGCCGCTGATTTGTTATCCTGAAAGGTAAGCTTCCCAGGCTTAAGCCCAAGAAAACCGCCCCAGACATCTGCCCAGGAAACTTGATTTGAACCCTCGATACCGACGATTGGGCCGGATCCGCGCGGGCCGGCTCCCGCGAAATTTGACTGTAGCAGGGGTGAGAGGAGATTTCTTATGAAGGCCCGTTCCGCCTTTTTACTCGCGGCGTTGCTGCTCCTGGCCCCGGCGGCCTCCAGTCCGGCCGCTGACGGGATTCCCGCCGACCCCGGCTGGCCCCGGGTCATCGAAAAAGCCGGCAAGCAACTGACCATCTACCAACCCCAGGTCGATTCCTGGCAGGACTACAAGAAACTGAGCTTCCGCTCAGCCATCGCGGTCAAAACCAGCGCCTCCGCCCCGGAGAGGTACGGGGTGGTGGAAATCGCCGCCGACACCGTGGTCGACCACGACACCCGGGTGGTGGCGGTCATCCCCACCCAGCGCGAAGTGCGCTTCCCCAACATCCCGGAAGCGGAGGCGGCTTCCCTCCGCCGGGTGGTGGATGAACTGCACCCCCCCCGCAAGGCGCTGAACGTATCCCTGGACCGCATCTTGGCCTATCTGGAGCCCGACAAACAGGCGCGCCAGAAGCCGGTGGATCTGAATCTGGACCCGCCCCGGATTTTTTACAGCCAGGGGCCGGCCATCCTGGTCATGTTCATGGGGGAGCCGGTTTTCAAGCCCGTGCAAGCGGACAAGCCTGATTTCATGTTCGCGGTGAACACCAACTGGGACATTTTCTTCGACTCGGCCAATCAGCGCTACTATCTCCTGGACGGTGAGAGCTGGCTGACCGCCACCGATCCCCAGCAAGGGCCATGGGCCCCCGCGTCCGCCCTGCCCAAAGCCTTGTATTCTTTGCCCGCCGACGAAAACTGGGCGGATGTGCGGGCCAACCTGCCCGGCAAGCCGGCCGCCCAGCCCCCGATGGTGTTCGTCAGCCTCGAACCGGCCGAGATCATCGTCACCGAAGGCGATCCCAGCTTCAGCCCCATCCCCGGCACCAAGCTCATGCGGGTGGCCAACACCGACGCCGTGTTGTTCCGCGACTCCGGGGACAAGAAATACTATTTCCTGGCGGCGGGCCGCTGGTTCCGGGCCGCTTCCCTGGCGGGCCCCTGGTCGGCGGCCAGCCGGGACCTGCCCCGGGACTTCGCCCGGATTCCAGACAACAGCCCCTCCGCCTTCGTGAAGGCCTCGGTGCCGGGCACCGTCGCGGCCAGCGACGCGGTGCTCCTGGCTTCTATCCCCCGGACCGCCGAAGTCTCCGTGACCGCGCCGGTCGAGTTGCAGGTGATCTACAGCGGCGACCCGCAATTCCAGCCCATCCAGGGCACCACGGTGCAATACGCGGTCAACACCCCCCAGGCGATCTTCCTGGTCAACGGCGGCTACTATTGCTGTAACCAGGGCGTGTGGTACTGCGGGGGCACGGCCAGCGGCCCCTGGGCCTACTGCACTTCGGTGCCCCAGGCCATCTACGCCATCCCCCCCTCCAGCCCCATGTACAACGTGACCTACGTGACCGTGCAGCAAAGCACCCCCACCACGGTGGTGTACCAGCAGACGGCCGGCTACAGCGGGGAGTATGTGGCGGCCACGGGGGTATTGATGTTCGGCGCGGGCTTGGTGGTGGGCGCGGCTATCGCCAACAACCACCACCACGACTACTACTATCATTACCCGGCGCCCTATTCCTACGGTTGCGGCGCTCGTTACAACTACGCCTACGGCGGCTACTACCGGGCCGGCAGCGCCCATTACGGCCCCTATGGGGGAGCAGGGGCCGCGGCTTCCTATAATCCCCGCACCGGCACCTACTCCCGGGGGGCCTACGCCTATGGCCCGGCGGGCAGCGCCTCGGCCCGTTCGGCCTACAATCCCTACACCGGAGCCCGGGCGCGCGGGGGCCAGGTGAGCACGCCCTACGGCTCGGCCGGCCGGGCGGCGGCCTACAACCCCACCACCGGCAACGCGGCGCGGGCGGGCTACCGCAGCGGGCCCCAGGGCTCCGCCGCCGCCGTGCAGACCAACCGGGGCACTGGCGCCGCCGCCTGGGATACCTCGCGCGGTCAGGGCGCGGTGGCCAAGGGCGCCGGGGGGAACGTGTACGCCGGCAAGGATGGCACGGTGTACAAGCGGGACAGCGGCGGCGATTGGAGCAAGAATTCCGGCAACGGCTGGGATTCCGTGAACCGGTCCCAGGCCCAGAACAACGCCTCGCGCTCGGCGAATCGGCAAAACCTGGAATACCAGGCCCAAGCCCGCCAGCGGGGCAATGAACTCAGCCAGCGGGCCAACACGCCGCGGACCAGCGGCGGCAATCGGGGGAGCCGGGGAGGCGGCGGCCGGAGAGCGCGCTGATTTGGAGGGGTAGCGGCAACCTGCGGCCCGCCTGCCTCCGGGCCTCAGCGCCCGGCGGGCAGCAGCGCCTCCACCCTGATCTTGCCCCGCCGGAGGGCCAGCTCCCGGGGGGTGTAGCCGGCCCGGTCTTGCACGGCGGGGTCGGCCCCCCCGGCCAACAGCTCGGCCGCGGTAAAGGGGCGTCCGCCATAGGCGGCCATGTGCAGGGGGTTCTGGCCCAGGCGGTTCACCGCCCGGGGATCGGCTCCCCGGGCCAGGAGCAGGCGGGCCAGCACCGGCCGCTCCAGGAGCGCGGCCAGGTGCAGGGGGGTGTTGCCCACCGCGTCCGGGGCGTCCACCGCCGCGCCGGCCGCCAACAGCGGGTCCAGGAACTCCACCCGCTGCGCCACCACCACCAGATGCAGGGGCGTGCGCCCCAGATAGGTGGCCTGGGCGTCCTCGGGATGGGCGGCCAGGATGCCGGCCACCGCGGCCTGGTCGCCGTTCTCCACCGCCCGGAACAGGGGCGAGGGGGCGCGGGAGAGCAAGGGCACCGGGGCCAGCAGGGTGGCCAGGGCCAGGCCGGCCAACAGCGCCGCGGTGCGACGCCGGGACCAACCCACCGGCAACAGCCGCCCGGCCAGGCGGACGGCCCAGACATAGGGCGCCGGGCTCCACAACAGGAGCAAGGGCAGAATGGCCAGGTCCCGTTGCCGGAAGATGGTGCCGAAATTGACCACCATGAGGGTGGCGGCCAGGCCCAGACCCAGGCCCCAGGCCAGCACCAGCACCGCGGCTGAGGGCCGCTGGCGTAGCGCCGCCCCCGCCCCCCAAGCCATCCCCGGCAGCACCAGGAGCCACAAGGCGGCAAAGCCCGCCATCCCCAGCCAGAGGATTCCGCCACTGGGAGGCATGCGCTCCCAGGGCAGGGGATGGACCAACAGGTTGGCCAGCCCCGGCGGCATCAGGGCCAGGCCCTCGGTGAGGCTGTCCGGCGCCTCGTGGGCCGTGGGCACCAGGGTCACCCCGCCGCTGGCCGCGTAATCCACCCGCCGGTCGAGCACCTGGTTCAGGACCAGGGGCCAGGACCGGGCCGGGGCGGGGGCGGCAGCGGCGGCCCAGGCGGCGGGCGGGCCCAGCTCCGGCCAGCCCGGCCAGGCGGCCCGCCAGGCGGCGGCCGGGGCCGGGGTCAAGCTGGCTTGGGGCCCGGTCTGCCAGGGCTTGATCCACTGGGCCGGCGACTGGTGCCCGGCCAGCCAGGCGGCCAACAGCACCAGGGCCAGGGCGGCCGGGGCCGGCCAGGCCAGGGCGGCCGAGCGGCGGAACCAGCCCCGGGCCAGGCCCAGGACCGCGGCCAGGCCGGCCACCAGGGGCAGCACCGGGATGAAGTCCACGCGGATCACCATGAGCAGATAGGCCGCGGCCAACACCAGGGCTCCCCACCCGGCCAGGGCGGCCAGCCGGCGCCGGGACCCGGCCACCAGGGGGGCCAGGCCGGCCAAAAAGCCCAGGGAGGCCAGGACGAAGAGGCTGTCTTTGAGGGGCAGGGCGGCATAAGCCAGGGAAGGGGGCCACAGGGCCACGGCCAGGGCCAGCCAGCCGGCCCGGGCCCGCGGCTGTCCCAGGCTCCGGGCCAGGGACCAGGCGGCCAGGCCGGCCAGGGTGAAGGCCACCGCGTTCAGCCCCGCGGCCCAGAGGGGGTTGGGCCCCCCCAGGGCATAGAGCCCGGCGAGGATCAGGGGAAAGTTCAGGTAGCGGTCGGGCAGGTGGGTGGTGAAGCTCTGGGCCGCGCCGGTGAGGAGGCGGGCCGCGTCCACGGCCGCGGTGTGGTACATGTCCCCGTCCGGGCCCAGCATGAGGAAGCACATGGTGCGGGTGGGGTTGGCCGGGTTCACGTGCCCCGCGTAGAGAAAGGCCGCCAGGGCCACGGCCAGGCGCAGGCCGAACCCCACGGCCAGCCACACCGGCCAGCGGCGCCACCAGGGGGGCGGCGGAGCCGGGAACCCGGCGGGCGGGGCGGCGGGGGCGGCAGATGCGGCGGCAGGGCGGCGGCTCATGTTTGTTTACCCTTGGCAACGGCGGCAGGTCGGCAATTTGGTTGTCCCCGGGGCCGGTCCGGGCGGTTCCGCGGCCAACCCCGGACCAAGCGGCGCCCCACTCTCCCCGGTCTGCGGTTTGGGCCGGGCGGACCCTCGGCCCTTCCGAAGCGGACCGGCGCGCCCGCTCTCCCCGGTCCGACGACTGGGCGGACCGGACTCTCTGCCCCCCGGCGGGGTCGCCCCCTTTCCCCCCAGGCCGGACGATCTGTCAGGATAACCGGCCGGGCCCGCCTTGACAACCTTATCAGACCGCGGGGTCCTCGGGCGGCGGCAGCGGGTAGGACTGCGGACCCGCGGGTAGGCCCGCCACAAAGGAGCGGGTGGCCCGGTCCAGCCGGAACAGCTGGCGGGTCAGGGTTTCCGGGCCGCCGCCGTTCAGGGCGGCTTGCTCCAGGCGGGCGGCGGCGTTCTGGGCGGCCTCGGCCCGGAACAGGAGCAGGCTGCCCCGGAGCGAATGGGCCAGGCGGGCCAGCTCCTCGCGGTCGCCCCGGGACAGGGCGGCGGACATCTCCGCCAGACGTCCGGGGGCCTCGGCCCGGAAACGCCGGCCCAAATCGGGCGAGGGCAGCACCGGTTGCACGGCCTGCTTCGCCCAGGCGGCATCGCCACCAGGCAGGGAGCCGGCGGCCGGGCTGCCGGGTTCCGGCGGGGGCGGGGGCAGCAGCTCGGCCACCAGGGCGGCCAGCTCTTCGCGGCCAAAGGGTTTGGGCAGATAGGCGTCAAAACCCGCGGCCAGGGCGGACTGGCGGTCGGCCGGGCGGGCCTGGGCGGTGATGGCGGCCAGGGGCGTGTGCCGCTCGGTGTTCTTTTCCAGCTCCCGGATGGCCCGGGCCGCTTCCTGCCCGCTCAGGCCGGGCATTTGCAGGTCCAAGAGAATCAGGTCAAAGGGCTCGCCGGCCAGGCGCACCGCCTCCACCGCCTGGGTGCCGCTGTTCACCGCCGCGGTGCGGTGCCCCTCCTGGGAGAGCACCTCCAGGAGATATTCCCGGTTGATGGCGTTGTCCTCGGCCACCAGCACCCGCAGCGGCGGCCGCGAGGGGAGCCGCATCCGGGGGCTATCGGGCAGGGTCGCGGCCCCGGGCTGGCCCGGGGAGACCGGCCGCCCCAGGGGCAGCCGGAGGGTGAAGAAGAACTTGCTGCCCCGGGCCGGCTGGCTGTGCACCGCCAGCTTGCCGCCCATGGAGGCCACCAGCTCCCGGGAGATGGCCAGGCCCAGGCCGCTGCCGCCGTGCCGCCGGTCGGGCGGCACCCCGGCCTGGTGGAACGGCTCGAAGATCCGCTCCAACTCCGGCTCGGAGATGCCTTGCCCGGTGTCCTGCACCGCGAAGCTGAGCTTGGCCCGCCCGTGGCTCTGGCTCACCAGATCCAAAGAGAGAATCACTCCGCCCTGGCGGGTGAACTTCACCGCGTTGGCCACCAGGTTGGTGAGCACCTGGCGGAGGCGCTGGGCGTCGCCCTTGAGCCAGGGGGGCACCCGCGGGTCCAGGACGATCTCCAACCACAGGCCCTGAGCCAGGGCGGCGGGGCGCACCGCGGCCAGGGAGTCCTCCAACAACTCGCCCGGGGAGAAGTCTCGGGTTTCCAGGGGCAGGCCGCCGGCCTTGAGGCGCGACAGGTCCAGGAGCTGGTTCACCAGATTGCGCATGGTGCGGGTGGCGCCCTTGGCCATCTGCAAGTGGCGCTTCTGGCGGGGGGAGAGGTTGCCATCGCCTTCCAGAAGCTCCAGCATGCCCCACACCCCTGCCAGCGGCGTGCGCAGCTCGTGGCTGAGGCTGGCCAGGAAATAGTTCTGCACCACCAGCGATTGCCAGAGCTCCTGGCGTTTTTCCTGGAAAAAGAACACCAACAAGGTGATCGCCACCAAGGACTCCGAGCTGGCGCCCAGGAAGGCCTGCCAGGGAGCGAAGTTGGGCTGGTGCGCGGTGATCAGGGGCACCACCACCCCGCCCAGGCCCCAAAGGGCCAGGGCCGCGCCGGCCGTCACCCCAAACCAGTTGCGCCGGCGGTAGACCCACACCAGGCGCCAGCCCACGAACATTTTCAGGAAGGACAGGAACAGGAGGTAGGGCCCCATGAAAGCGAGCACCGGCACCCAAAAATATTGGGAATTCAACAGGAACCACAGCCACACCAGCGGCACCGCGGCATAGGGCCAGATCACGGCGCGCCAGCCGGCCGCCAGGTCCACCCCCCGGCAGACGCAGATCACGGACAGGCCGTAGAGCGAGGCGTAGAGCACCACCGGGGGCTGGACGATGTGCTCGGGTACATAGGTGACGTTGGGGGGAAGATAAAAGGCCAGGGCGTAGCGCACCAGCAGGCTGACCCAGGCCACGCCCCACCAGGCCAGCTGGCGCTGGCGGTACACGGCCCACAACAAGCCGAAGATGACGGCCACCATGCAGGTGGCCGAAAGCCCGCCCACGATTTTGGCCAGGGCCAGATTCAATTTGCCCCCTTCTGAAGGGTTTGCACGGGGGAGATTGACCCGGCGGGAGGATTGCCCGTCCCCCCTGGCGGCAACCCGGCTCATTTTATTACACAACCTTACGAATAAACAAGCAGGGCAGGGGCGGCTTGCCGGGCTGGGGGCTGGGTGCTAACATCGGAGCCTCCGGTTCCGGCCAGGGTTGCCACCAGGAGGCAGGGTGAATCATCGGCCAACACACAACGCCGCGCGGCCGGCCGCCGGCGCGGCCCCGAGAGTTTAGGCCATGTGCGGCCTGGCCGGCTTTCTGGGCGGGTCCGCCCTGGGGACGGAGGACCCGGCCGCCCTGGCCCTGGCCATGGCCGGGGCCCTGGCCCATCGCGGCCCCGACGACCGGGACGCCTGGGCCGACCCCGCGGCCGGGGTGGCCCTGGGGCATTGCCGCCTGGCCATCCTGGACCTCTCCCCCCAAGGCCGCCAGCCCATGCATGCCCACGACGGCCGCCTGGTCCTGGCCTACAACGGCGAGATCTACAACTACCGGGAAATACGGGAGCGCCTGGAGCGGGAAGACCCCGGCCTGTCCGGGGCCTGGCGGGGGCGTTCGGACAGCGAGGTGCTGTTGGAGGCCGTGGCCCGCTGGGGCCTGGTCGCCACCCTGGAGCGGGTCAACGGCATGTTCGCCCTGGCCGTGTGGGACCGCGAGACCCGCCAACTCTGCCTGGCCCGGGACCGCCTGGGCGAGAAGCCCCTGTACTACGGCCGCCAGGGCCGGAGCTTCCTCTTTGGCAGCGAGCTGAAGGCCCTGGCCCGCCACCCGGATTTCCGGCGGGAGGTGGACCGGGAAGCCCTGGCCCTGTTCATGCGCCACGGCTATGTGCCCGGCCCCCGGTCCATCGTCCAGGGGATCCACAAATTGCCGCCCGGGGCCTGGCTCTGCCTGGACCCGGCCCGGGGCCTGGACCCTCCCCCTCCCCAAACCTATTGGTCAGCCCGTCAGGCCGCGTTGGACGGCCTGGCCCACCCGCTCACCTGCGGCGAGGAGGAGGCCACCGACCGCCTGGAGGCGCTCTTGACCGAGGCGGTGGGCCTCCGGCTGGTGTCCGACGTGCCCCTGGGGGCCTTCCTCTCGGGCGGGGTGGATTCGTCCACCGTGGCCGCCCTGATGACCCGCCGGGCCGCGGGCGCGGTCAAGACCTTCACCATCGGCTTCTGGCAAAAGGAGTTCGACGAGGCGCCCCGGGCCCGCGAGGTGGCCCGCCATCTGGGCGCGGAGCACACCGAGCTGTACGTGACCCCGGCCGACGCCCTGGAGGTGATTCCCCGCCTGGGGGAAATGTTCGACGAGCCCTTTGCCGACGCCTCCCAGATCCCCACCCATCTGGTCAGCCGCCTGGCCCGCCAAAAGGTCACCGTATGCCTCTCGGGCGACGGCGGCGACGAGCTGTTCGGCGGCTACTCCCGCTACTTCCTGGCCCACAGCCTGTGGCGACGCCTGGAACCCCTGCCAATCGGCCTCCGGCGGGCCGCGGCCCGGGCTGCCGGGCTGGTGCCCCCGGCCTGGCTGGGCCGGGCCCTGGGCTCCCTGGCCCCGGCCGGGGACCGCCCCCCCGCCGCCCGGGGCCGGGCCTTCCGGGAGCTGCTGGCCGCTCCAAACCTGGGCGCGGTATACGCCCGGGTGGTGAGCCAGTGGAAGGCCACCGACCCCATCACCCCGGGCGTAATCGCGCCCCCCACGGTGCTGGAGCGCTCCGACCCCGAGCTGGACCAAGCGCCCGACTTCGCGCGCCTGATGTACTGGGATACGGTCACCTACCTGCCCGACGACATCCTGGTGAAGCTGGACCGGGCCGCCATGGCCGTGAGCCTGGAATCCCGGGTCCCGCTCCTCGATCACCGGGTGGTGGAACTGGCCTGGCGCCTGCCCCTGGCCCTGAAGGTCCGGAACGGGCAGGGCAAATACCTCCTGCGCCAAGTCCTGGCCCGCCACCTGCCGCCCGCCCTGTGGGAAGGCCCCAAACGGGGCTTCGAAGTGCCCCTGGCCGCCTGGCTGCGCGGCGAACTGCGCCCATGGGCGGCGGACCTCCTGGCCGAAGACACCCTCGCCCGCCAAGGCTTCCTCAACGCCCCCCTCATAACCCGGCGCTGGCGACAACACCTGGCCGGCCAAGGCGACTGGCACTACTACCTCTGGAACGTCCTCATGTTCCAATTGTGGCTGGGGGGCTGAGAAAGAGGAAGATGTGGGGGGAACCCCCTTTTTGTGAACAAAAAGGGGGTTCCCCCCACACCCCCCTCCCCCAAAAAAACTTCATAGTGTTAATAAACTGACTGTTTATCGATACCTTATTAGGTTGAGCCAGATCTCCCCGCGCTCTCCGAGCCCGGAGCCTTTTCCCCCCGTTTGCGGCCCAAGAGGCCCTTGGCCTTCAACAGGGGCCGGGGGTCCACCAGATGCTTGGCGAACCAGCCCTCGCCCTCCTGGGCCCCCAGGGCCAGGGCCAATAGCTCGCTCAAATGCAGGGTGGGGGGCGGGTCGGTCAGGGTGGTGCGCATCTCCAGATTCATCTGGCACATGGCGCACACCGTCACCAGGCAGTCGGCCCGGCGGTTGCGGGCGGCCTGGAGGATGCCGTCCACCAGGGGGCCCACCACGTCCGGGCGGGTCACCGTGAGGAAGGTGCCGCAGCAGCGCATGCCCTCCCGCCAGGGCACCACCTCGGCCCCGAAGCGCTTAAGGATGCGCTCCAGGCTGCCGTGCAGGCGGCTGCGCAAGGGAGCCAGGGCCGGGGGCATGGCCGTGGTGCAGCCATAATAGGGGGCCACCCTGAGCCCGGTCAGGGGCTTCTCGCCGCCGCCCTCGGGCCGGGCCAGGCGGTGGGCGATCTCCAGGATGCTGACGATCTTGAGGGTGGGGTCGATGTCCCGGCCCCAGCGGCGGCTCTCCTGGCGGCGGCGCAAGGGGTCCTCAGCCAGGTGGCGCCGGGCCGCGGCCAGGTTCTTGTGGCAGGAGGGGCACATGACCAAGAGCGGCAGGCCCGCCGGAGCCAGGGAGAGGTTCCGCGCCGTGAGGCCCAGGGCCAGCTCCCGGTCCAGGGAGTGGGCCGAGGAGGTGCCGCAGCAGTTCCAGTCCGGGGTCTCCACCAGTTCCAGGCCCGAGAGCCGGCAGGCGGTGACCAGCGAGGCGGCGGCCTCCTTGGCGCTGGTGGCGAGCGAGCAGCCCGGGAAGAAGCCGGCCTGGGTGAAAGGCAGGGCCAAAGGTCACCTCCAGGTCTTCTGGAACAAGGGCGCCAGCTCGGCCGGACGCCGGATCTCGTTGGGGATCAGGTTCAGCTTCCGCCGGGTGAGCATGGCCAGGCCCTTGTCCATGTCGGCCAGCCAGCCGCCCTGGCGCACCTTGTAGCGCAGCATGATCTCCAGCTTGTGGGTGCGGCCGTGGTGCTCGATGGAGCGCAGCACCTCGCGGTGAAAATCCAAAATGCCCGGCTCGGCCACGGCCACCCCCTCGGCCAGGGCCAGGTGCCGGAGCGTGTCCATCACCGCGGCCACGTCGATGGACATGGGGCAGGCGCTGGTGCAGGTGTGGCAGGCCACGCAGAGCCAGATGGTGTTCGAGGCCAGCACCTCGTCCCGCTGGCCGAACTGGATCAGGCGCATGATGCCGTGGGGGCCGTAGTCCATGGCCGGATAAAAGGGGCAGCCGCCGGAGCAGGTGCGGCAGTTGAGGCAGCGGGCCAGGCCGGCCGGCGCGGCGTGCTCGATTTCCACGGCCAGGGAGGGGCCGTGGCCGGCGGCCAGCCTGAGGGGCGGCAGTTGAGGGGAGTCAGCGGGTGGCGTGGGGGGCATGTCTCCTCCCGGGGGGATGGGTGGCGTTTGAAATAAGATATTACGATACCAGATTACCTCTAAGCCGGGCCAAGGGCAAGCGCTTTGCCCGCCGGCCCCGGGCCGGCCGCCGCGCAAGGCACCCCGCCCCAGCGCCCAGACCCTCCGGAACGAGGTTCATCCCGCTCCCCGCCCCGGGGTCTGCCGTCTTGACTCCCCTTTCGGGCCTAATCTATACTCGCCGTGAGATGGGGGGACTCCGGGAGGGGGCGCGGCGCGGCCCCTCCGCCCTGGCCCCGGCTCCCGTCACCAAGCACCTTCCCCCGGCCCCCCGGGCAAGGAGAACCTCATGAGCGACAAGCGTTGGCTGCGTTCCTACGACCCCGACGTGCCCCCCAGCCTGACCTACCCCCAGGGCGACCTTTGGGGCCATTTGGCCGGCCGGGCCCAGGGCTTCGGGCCGCGCCCGGCTCTTCGCTTCATGGGCCTCTCGCTCAGCTACGACCAGCTTTTCGCCTCGGCCGAGAAAATGGCCGCCGGCCTGGCCGCCCGGGGAGTGCGCCAGGACGACCGGGTGGTGCTCCTCATGCCCAACTGCCCCCAGTTCGTCATCGCCTTCCTGGCCCTGATGCGCCTGGGGGCCACCGCGGTCATGGCCAACCCCCTGAACGTGGAGCGGGAGCTTTTGTTCAAGTTCCACGACTCCGGGGCCAAGGGGCTCATCGCCCTGGATTTATTGTCGCAGAAAGTGAACAACATCCGGACGGAATTGGACCTGGACTTCACGGTGTTCACCAGCCTGGCCGATTACCTGCCCTTCCCCAAGAGCCTGCTCTATCCTCTCGTGCGGCGCTTCGACAAGAAGATGCCCAAGGTGGAGATCGCCTGGGACGCCAAGACCTACCGCTTCAAGGATTTGCTCAAAGAGAACAACCCCGCGCCCGGCACCGGGGAGATCGACCCCGAGGCCGTCGCCGCCTTGATCTATTCCGGCGGAACCACTGGCGTTTCCAAGGGCATCATGCTGAGCCACCGGGCCTGCCTGGCCAACCTGACCCAGGTGACCGCCTGGGTGGGGGTGCAGGAGGATGACGCCCTGTTGGCCGTGCTGCCCCTGTTCCACGGCTTTGGTATGAGTGTTTGCATGAACTCGCCCCTGGCCGCCGGCGGCGCCATCGTGCTCCTGCCCCGTTTCGAAGCCAAGATGACCGTGGAGGCCATCGAGCGGGAGCGGCCCACCCTCTTTGCCGGGGTGCCCACCATGTTCATCGCGCTGAAGGAGGAACCGGGCATCGAGAAGCGGAACCTGAAGAGCCTGCGGGGCATCTTCGTGGGGGCCGCTCCTCTTCCCTTGGCCGTCATGCGAGATTTCGAGGAGATGACCGGGGCCAGCCTCATCGAGGGCTACGGCCTGACCGAGGCGGTGACGGCTGTCGCCTGCAACCCCTATCAGGGCGTGCGCAAACCCGGCACCATCGGCATCCCTTTCCCGGACGTGGAGTGGAAGATCGTGGACCTGGCCGACGGCGCGCGCGAACTGCCCCCGGGCGAGGCCGGAGAGATCGTGCTGAAGGGTCCGGACCTCATGAGCGGTTACTGGAACCAGCCCGACCTCTCGGCCGACACCATCCGGGACGGCTGGCTCTTCACCGGCGATATCGGGGTCATGGACGAGGACGGCTACGTGACCCTGGTGGACCGCAAGAAGGACCTGGTCATCGTCAGCGGGTTCAACGTATTCCCCAGCGAGATCGACGAGGTGCTGCACGGGCACCCCAAGGTGGCCGAGGCCGTGGCCGTGGGCCTGCCCCACCCCACCAAGGGCGAGTACTTGAAGGCCTTCGTGGTGCCCAA
>JAHLLK010000005.1 GCA_020444165.1 Deltaproteobacteria bacterium
TTGAAGCTTGCAATTTGGCGGGCCATCCTTGGCCCGCATCGGCCATTGCCTGCCGGAATCATGTTTCACAGCAATTTTTGATAGAATATCAACATGATTTATGTGTTTCACCGTGCAATGGCCTCATATGGTCAAATGCATAAATCCAGGCTAGAGCCGGCGGGAAAATAAGTCTCCCAGATTTTACTTTGCTGGCGAAGGGGCTGGGGCTTAGCCCTCAACTTGCCATAAACACCCCCCCCAGCAATAAGCTGTTGTCATTCCCCCCCTACCTCTGGGACGGCCCGCCCGCCACGGGCTGGCCAAAAGCTTGAACTAATCGAAAACGACCTCGCAGTTGGCCGTGAGCGCCTCCTGGGCGGCGAACATGGTCTTGGTGGCTTTGGCGCTTTCCGCCCAAGTGAGCATTTTGTTCTCCTCGCCCTTGATGGCCTTGATAAACTCTCCCACCGCGGTGGAGTGCCCCATGTCCGCACGCTTGCCATTACCAATTACTTCCTTTTTCTTGGCAAAGACGCTCAGGAGCGCGAAGTCGTCCAACTCGGCGATGCCCCCTTCGAACAGAACCGAAACCCGCTCCCGGGGGTATCCCGCTGCCCCGCTTTCCACGAAAAAGATGTTGGCCGTGGCGGATTCGTATTTGATGTTGATGGAGAAGTTGCAAATTTTTCTTATGTCGTCCGGCGGAGTGCCCAAGGCCTGCGCGGCCACGGATTTGGCGTCTTGCTTAACGATCAGGTTGCAGAGATCGATGAAATGCTCGCCTTCGGTCACCAGGCGGCCGCCGCCTTCCACTTCGTCCAGGGTCCAATGGTCCGGGGGAATGAAGGGCACCGTAACGTAATAGTTGATCGTGTACACCCGCCCCTTGATCCGGCTCAGCATTTCATCCATGAAACGGGAATAGCGGCGGTTGAGGCCCAAAGTGATGAGGGCGTTGTTGGCCGCAATCAATGAGTTCAGCTCGTTGAACTGCTCCAAGGTCATCACGGAGGGCTTTTCCAGGTAGACGGCCTTGCCCGCCTCCACAAAAGCCTTGGCGTGCGAGAAATGGCTGGGTTGGTTCGACAGCACCAACACCCCGTCGGTATCGGGATCATCGGTAGCGGTCTCGATGCTGGTGGAGGTGCAGTTGGCCTCGTAGGCCTTGGCGATCATGTAGGCGTTCTTGCCCGTGGAGGAAATCAGGTTGCGGAGCTGCACATCCTTCAGGGATTTCAGCTTGGGAAGGTGTTTGCTGAGCGCGTGGTTGCCCACCCCGACAATGGAGATGCCCACCTTGCCGGCCACCTTCTTGCGGGGGACAATATTAATGGTTTGGGAGAGGTCGGTGGGCTCGTTGGTCTCATAGTCGATCAGGGCGGCCACCCCGCCGAGGCTGTTGTTTTGCAGGGCGTCAAAGGCCTTCTGCGCTTCGGCGACCTTGTAAGTTCTCCCGATCAATGGCTCGACATTGATCGCCTTGTCCGCCACCAGGCGGATGAACTCGGCCAAGTTCCTTTGCTCGGTCCAGCGGACGTAACCAAAGGGGTAGTCCAGGCGCCCCTTGGCGTAACCCATGTGGTAACTGCCGGGACCATAGGCCCGGGAATAACGCAGGTCGATTTCCTTGTACAGGAAGTTCTTGGGGTGGATGTCCAGGCCCACGTAACCCACCAGGACCACCCGGCCTTGGCGGCGGGTGATTTCCATGGATTTATTGATGATCTCGTCGGATTTGGAGCTGGCGCAGATGATGGTGGCGTCCACCCCGTGCTTGCCCGTGAAGTCCATGATCCGCCGGTTGACATCGTCCTTGGCCGCGTTCAGGGTGAGTTCCGCCCCCACCTGGGAGGCCAGCTTCAGGCGGGCGTCGTTGATGTCCAGGCCCACGACCCGGCAGCCGGCCGCTCGGGCGATCATCACGCAAAGCTGCCCCAAGAGGCCCAAGCCATAGACGGCCACCACCTCGCCGAATTTCACGTCCGCCCGGCGCAGGGACTGGATCACGATGCCGCCCACCGTGACGAAGGCCGCGTGCCTGAGGTCCACCTCCTGGGTCAGGGGAACCACGTGATTGGCCGTGGGGGCCACCACCTCGCCGTGCCCGGTGGCGGCGTGGGCCACATAGTCGCCGACCTTGATGCCCTCGATCTCGTCCCCCACCGCCAAAACCCGGCCCGCGCCGCTGTAGCCGATCTCCCGGGGCATGATCATCTCCAGCCACACCCGGCTGAAGGTCTGGGACAGGCCGGTGGAAAACACGGTCTGCTGCACCACGTGACGCATCCACGGGTCCGACAGGGTTTGCTTGACCATCTCCACGGGGGTTTTGGTGAGGGTGCTCATCTCGGTGCCGGTGCTGATGAGCGAATAGCGGTTCTCGACCAGGACCTGGTTTTCGCCGATCTGCGGAGCTGGCAACTCAATAACTACCACTTTGCCTTTGCGATCGATGACCCTACGCACTATCTGCTTCATCTTGCTACCCCTGCTCACTCAGACTTTGTTGCCTGAGAGTATTTTCTTTAAGGACTGCTATCGATTCCCGCCGCGGATTCCGGCGCCGCGAAACTCGCTTTCCAGCCGGTCAAGCGGGTACATGTTTCAACTTTCTAAGCCACAACAAGGCCAGGGAGCCAAATATAAAATCCACCAGCGCCAGCATAATACGGGAGGCCACAGTTACCACCAGCGCCAAGCCGGAGGCCATATAGGTCTTCAAAAACAGGACAAACACACCCTCCCGCACGCCGAGGCCCGCGGGCGCGATGGGGGTGATGTATCCTGCTATCCAGGCCAAGGCCCAAGCCGAAACCATCAAGAGGAAAATCTCGTTGGCCAGGCCGGGAAACAAGGCTTTGGCCAGAAAAAAATTGGCCACGCCGCCCGCCACGATGTTGGCTACGGGCATGATCAGGAAAAGCTGCAGTTTGAAAGGCTCTTCATGTTTCAGAACAAACGTGTCCAGCCACGGCAGTTTGCTGAATTTGCCCACCAGCATTTTACCGATCTTCGGGTGTAACACTACGGGAGGCAGGCATACAAGCAGAAGGACTGCGCCGAGATAATAATAAATATTCAAAGGGTAAAGGTTGTACAGGGCATAAAGCCCCACCAAACCGCTGGCCCACATATTCAGAGCAACTTGGTAAAAAATCCCCACCGAAGTTGACAACCCCGACTCGCCCCGTTTGGTGCTCAGCTTGTACAGCGCCGCCAAGTTCCAATAGTTGCCGGGGATGTATAAGGCCATGCCGGAAATGAAACTGGCGCAGATATCATAAAGGATAAAATTGGGGCCGTTGGCTTCTTGCCGGTAATGGGTAATCAGCGCCCATTGCACTCCGGCCACCAGCTTGTTCAAAAAGAAAAAGAAAAAAGCGATGGAAAGGTATTGCCAGTCTACCGTCCAGTCGCGCTGAGAAATATCGTCCCAATTCCTCTTTAGGAAAATCACAAAAAAAATCGCCGCCACCAAAAGCCAGGTCGTGGTCAAAACCTTTTTTACGTGGGGCTGCTTCAGAAAACCGATTATTGAGGATGCGTTTGAAACCATCGCTAGCTTACCAGGCCGGCAGACGCTCGGCTAACCGAAGAGCCCAAGTTGCGTCAGGATGAATTCACCGTGGATGCAGGCCGTCAAGCTTTTCATTTGCCAACCGTTTTTGGTTTCTCGCCCATTGCCCCAACCCGGTGCTTTAAGGGCTCAACATTGCTTTATTTCAAGAGAAAGGACTATAGCTCATCATTAGGGTGATTTCCAGATAAAAAACGGTTAAGGTCAACAACTGTTGCCCAGTTATTTCCTGGCCCGGCCAATTGTCACGCCACCGCGGCATTTGGCCCGCTGGAGGTAAACCAATAATATTCGTGCGGCTCTTTCACCTCGTGGCCCCCGGCCGGGTACCGCGGCGCCCTTAAAAGGCCCCGGAAGGAATCTCCCACGCTGCGGCGTCCTCGCTTTGCAGGGTTTGATAGCTGGCCCCCACCTGGGGCAGCATCCAGGCGGCAAAGAAGCGGGCCGAGGCCAGCTTGGCCTGGTAAAATGCCGCGTCCTCCGGCGTCAACCCCGCGTCTTGCAAGCGCTTTCCTGCCAGGAGTCCCTGCTCCAAGAGAGCCCGGGCCAAAAGTACCTTGCCCAGACAGGCCAGAAAGGCCGTGGCCTGCAGCTCGATCAGGTTGGTGCGTCCTTCCCCGGCCCAGGCGGCGAACTGCAGGGCAAAACCGCCCGTGGCCTGTACCGCCTGGCCCAGGAGTTTAAAGGAAGGCCCCAACTGGGCGTCGTCCTGGTGCGCCTGGGCCCAGGCGGCCAGTTCCTCCATGACCCCGCGGAAAACCTCGCCGCCCCGCATGGGCAGCTTGCGGCCCACCAGGTCGAGGGCCTGGATGTAATTGGTGCCCTCCCAGATGGAGAACACCTTGACCTCCCGGAGATATTGCTCCACCGGGAACTCCTGGCAGTAGCCGCTGCCCCCGAAGACCTGCACCGCCTCGGCGCAAAGCTGAAAGGCCAGATCCGAGCAAAAGGCCTTGGCCACCGGGGTGAAAAGCTCTACCCGGGCTAGGGATTTCTCCCGCACGGTGGCGTCGGGATGATTACCTGCGACATCCAGGAGTTGGTAGGTGCGGCCCAGGAAGGCGCGCATGGCCTCGGAGCCGGCCCGCAGGTTCATGAGCATGCGGCGCACGTCGCCGTGCTCGATGATGGGCACCCGCTCCCCCCGCCGGTCGTGGAACGGTGGGCCCTGCACCCGTTTCTGGGCGTAGTTCTTGGCCGCGTCATAGGCGCTGGCCGCCAGGCTCAGGGACATGAGCGCCGTGCCCAGGCGGGCCTCGTTCATCATGTGGAACATCTTGGCCATGCCGGTCTGCGGCTCGCCCAACAGCACCCCCCGGCAGCCGTCGTGCCGCCCGAAGCGCAGCGCGCAGGTGGCCGAGCCGTGCAGGCCCATCTTCTCCTCGATGGCCGTGCAGTGCACGTCATTGTCCGGGCCCAGGCTGCCGTCCGGGTTCACCCAGCGCCGGGGCACCAGGAACAGGCTGATGCCCTTGGTGCCCTGGGGGGCGCCGGCGATGCGAGCCAACACCAGATGCACAATGTTTTCGGTGAGATCGTGCTCCCCGCCGGTGATGAAGCGCTTGGCCCCCTTGAGGCGGTAGATCCGGCCCGCAGCGTCCCCCTCCTCGGGGGTGGCTTGGGTCTCCAGCCAGCCCACGTCGGAGCCGGCCAGAGGCTCGGTCAGGCACATGGTGCCCGCCCAGCGTCCCGTGAGGAGCGGCTCCAGAAACAGCTCCCGTTCCTGGTCGCTTCCAAAGCGCTCGAGCATGCGGGCGTTGGCCGAGGTCAGGAGGGCGTAAACCGTGAGCGCGGCATTGGCCCCAAAAAAACCTTCGTTGGCCAGGGCGCCGATGGTGAGCGGCAGCCCCTTGCCCCCAGCCTCCCGGCGGTTGGAAACGCCCAGCCAGCCGCCCTGGGCCAGGGCCTGCCAGGCGGGGTGGAACGCCGCCGGCGCCTTGACCCCGTCCGCCTCCTTGCGGCAGCCCTGGCGGTCGCCGTCCTGCAAGGCCGGACCCAGGGCCGCGGCGGCCAGGCCGTGGGCCTCGGCGACCACCTGGTCGAAGTCCGCCAGGCGGAAACCCTGGAAAGCCTCCCAGGCAAGAAACTTTTCCACCTCGAGATATTCGTGTAAAAGGAACTGGAACTCCCGCTCAGCGCGGTGGAAGTAATTGATGCCCATGCCTCTCATTCTTTCTGCGCGGGGGTGAAATGTCGCGGGACGGCCGGGGCTGGCCGCCCGCCATAAGCAGTATGCACTGGCCTTCCCGGCCCTGCCCAGCTATTTCCATCGCCGGAGGCCCGCGGCGCCGGGCCGGAAACTTGGCTGGCCGGCCGTGTTGTGCCAAACTAGCAGATGTTGAAAAAGTCCATCCATGGCCTTTTTCAACCAGACTTGACAAAAGCGCGACTCCACCCCGGCAAGCAAAGCTCGCTGGGGGCCCGGGTTTTGCCTAATTTGGCAAATTGCTTGCTTTTTCAAAGACGCGCAATTTGGCGCGCCATCCCCGGGGTCCCCAAACCAGCCATAGCTTGTTTGGGGTGGTCCCTGGCGCGCCTGGCAGGCTGTTTTTCGACAGCCAGCCAGAGTGTCCCTCGCCGGCCGCGGGGCGGAGCGGGCCGGGGGTTTTTATAAACTTTGCCGCGCCGGCCGGCGGCAGCCCGGCCCCTGGGCGGCGGAAAGGTCCCCCATGAGCGCGCAGCCCGGCCTGACCCTGGCCATGATCGTCAAGAACGAGGAAGCGCGGCTGCCCCGCGCCCTGGCCAGCGCCCGGCCCTGGGTGGATGAGATCGTGGTGGTGGACACCGGCTCCACGGATCGCACCATGGCCATCGCCCGGGAAGCCGGGGCGCGGGTCTATGAGCATCCCTGGCAGCACAACTTCGCCCTGCACCGCAACCAGGCCAACTCCTACGCCCGGGGCCGCTGGATCCTGATCCTCGACGCCGACGAGGAGCTGGACCAGACCACCGCTCCCCTCATCCGGCCGGCCCTGGCCCAGGCTGAGCCCGAGGTGGGCTGCTTCCTGATCAACCTCTACAACATCCTGGCCGACGGCTCCTGGGACATGATCCGCCACCCCCGCCTCTTCCGGAACCAGCCGGGGTTCCGTTATGAGGGGCACGTACACAACCTGCCGCTGTATCCCGGCCTCAGCCAGTTCTTGCCGCTCAAGATGTACCACTATGGTTACGGCCTGGGCCCGGAGGAGATGCAGGCCAAGCAGGAGCGCCGCTTGGCCATGATCCGGGCCTGGGTGACCGAGGAGCCGGGCAACTGGCGGGCCCAGTACCACTGGGCCCAAACCTTGGTGGCCGACCCCCGCAGCGTGGGCGCGGCCCTGACCGCGTCCCGGCGCGCCGTGGAACTGGCCCGGGCGGCCGGCGAGGCGGCGCGGGCTCTGCACCCGGTGTATTTGGTGTTGTTGCAAGGGCTGACCCAGGAGCCGGACCAGGGAGAAGAGGCGCTCCGCCAGGCCGTGGACTGGCAACGCCTGGATCCCGAGCACCCCGACCCTTATCTCTACCTGGCCCGCGCCGCCTACCAGGCCCGGGATTGGCCCCGGGCCCTGGCCGGGGCCTCGGACCACCTGCGGCTCCTGGCCGCCGCGCCGGGCAACCCCCGCCTGGCCGGCCGGGACCTGAACACCGCCGCCCTGGCCTACAGCTCCCTGGCCATGGGCCTGGTGTCCGCCGCGGCCCTGGGCGATATGGGACAGGCCCGGGAGTTCCTGACCCGCCTCTTGGCCCTGCCCACCGCGCAAGAGGCCACCCGCCTGGCCCTGGAGGAGGCCCTGAAGCAGGGCTTGACCGTCCCGGCCGCGGAGTTGGCTCGCCAACTGGCCGACCTTCGCCCGGCCTGGGCCTGGGCCGCCGCCCTGGCCGCTCACCCCCGTGCCCCCGGCCAAAGCCCGGCTCCGCCGCCGCCGCCTCCCGGCGCCACGGCCCTGGCCCAGGCCCGGCGGCTCAGCCAGGCCGGCCGGCCGGCCGAGGCCCTGGCCCGCTTGGAGGCCGCGGTGCAGGAGCCCCCCCAGGCCTCCGCGCCCCTCCTGTGGAGTGAGATCGGCTTTCTGCGGGCCTCCCTGGGGCAGACGGCCGCGGCCGAGGAAGCCTATGGACGCGCCCTGGCTCTGGACCCCGCCTCCGCCGGGGCCTGCTTCAACCTGGCCTGGCTCCTGGCCCGCCAGGGCCGCCAGGAGGAAGCCCGGCAGCTCCTGCACCGCGCCCTGGCCGCGGCCCCGGACCTGGCCCCGGCCCGGGAGCTGCTGGCCCGGCTGGGGGAAAGCTGACCGCGCGCCGGCCGCAAGGGCTGACCGGCCTCCCGCGCGCCCCCTTGCCTCCGTTTCTCCCCTCGCTTGGCCTCCCGGCCCCACCTTCCCCCCGGACCAGTTCGCCCGGCGCCCCGCCGTTGGGTTTCTGGTCAGGCCATTTATCCTCTTGACTAATCTGGCGGTATTTCCCCTCAACTCGCTGTGATAACGCAATTATTATTATGAACAGCAGTTACCATGGAAGTGCGTCGGGACAATTTGGTATGATGTTTTCTCATCAACCAGCCCAGTGAGGGAGGACCATGACCGAGATGCTGCAGCAAGCCGGCGTGCATCCCATGCTTTCGGATACGCCGCCGACCAGGGCCAAAAAAGGCAAGGTGCTGTCTGCTCAGGAAGCCGTGCGCATTATCGCCGACCGGGACACCGTGGCCACCTGCGGCTTCGTGGGCACCGGCTTCCCCGAGGAACTGGCCATCGCCTTGGAGGAGCGCTTTCTGCGCGAGGCGCGCCCTCAGGGGCTCACCCTGATCTACGCCGCCGGCCAGGGGGACGGGGGCCAGCGCGGCCTCAACCACCTGGGGCACGCCGGGCTGGTGCGGCGGGTCATCGGCGGGCATTGGGGCCTGGTGCCGGCCCTGCAAAAGCTGGCCCTGGACGACCAGATCCTGGCCTACAACCTGCCCCAGGGAGTCATCTCCCACATGTTTCGGGACATCGCCGCGCACAAGCCCCGCACCATCACCAAGGTGGGCCTGGGCACCTTTGTGGACCCCCGCCACGGCGGGGGCAAAATCAACCAGATCACCACCGAGGACATCGTGGAACTGGTGCATTTCGACGACCAGGAATACCTGGCCTACAAGACCCTGCCCATCCAGGTGGCCCTGGTGCGGGGCACCACCGCGGACCTGGACGGCAACATCAGCATGGAGCGGGAAGCCCTGACCCTGGAGTCCCTGTCCGTGGCCATGGCCGCCAAGAACTCCGGCGGCTTCGTGATCGTGCAGGTGGAGCGCATCGCCGACCGGGGCAGCCTGAACCCGCGGCTGGTCAAGATTCCCGGCATCCTCGTGGATTGCGTGGTGCTGGCCCGGCCGGAGAACCACTGGCAGACCTTTGGGGAAGTTTACAACCCTTCCCTCTCGGGCGAGATCCGCATGCCCATGCACACCATCCCGGTGATGCCCATGTCGCCGCGCAAGATCATCGCGCGGCGGGCCGCTTTTGAGCTGCGCCCCAACAGCGTGGTCAACCTGGGCATCGGCATGCCCGAAGGGGTGGCGGGCGTGGCCAATGAGGAGAAGATCCTGGAGTACATGACCCTCACCGCCGAGCCGGGAGTCATCGGCGGCCTGCCGGCCTCGGGGCTGAACTTCGGGTCGGCCTACAACACCGAATGCCTCATCGACCAGCCCAACCAGTTCGACTTCTACGATGGCGGCGGCCTGGACGTGGCCTTTTTGGGCCTGGCCCAGACCGACCGCCTGGGCAACGTCAACGTCAGCAAGTTCGGGCCCAAGCTGGCCGGGGCCGGCGGCTTCATCAATATCAGCCAGAACGCCAAGAAGGTAGTGTTCGTGGGCACCTTCACCGCGGGTGGTTTCGCGGCCAAAACCGCGGACGGCCGCCTGGTCATCCTGCAGGAGGGCCGGGAGCGCAAGTTCGTGGCAGAGGTGGAGCACGTGACCTTCAGCGGCCCCTATGCCTCCTGTGAGGGGCGGGCCATCCTCTACATCACCGAGCGCGCGGTGTTCCGCCTGGCTCCCACCGGCCTGGAGCTCCTGGAAATCGCCCCGGGGGTGGATCTGGAGCGGGACGTCCTGGCCCACATGGATTTCCGGCCGCTCATGGACCAGGAGCCGGCCCTCATGGACCCGCGGATCTTCCAGGACGGCCACATGGGCATCAAGGATGAGATGCTGGAGACCCCCATGGAGGACCGCCTCACCTATGACGCGGAGAGCAACATCTTCTTCGTGAACCTGGAAGGCCACTCCATCAAGAGCCGGGCGGACATCGAGGAGGTCCGGGACGGAGTGGAGCGTTTGCTGGGCCCCTTGAACAAGAAGGTCTACACCATTGTCAACTATGACAATTTCTACATTGCACCCGAACTGGTGGGCGAGTACACCGACATGGTGCAGGACGTGGTGGAACGTTTCTACCTGGGAGTCACCCGCTACACCACCAGCACCTTCTGGCGCCTGAAGCTGGGCGACGCCCTGGAGAAGCGCAACTTCGCCCCGCACATCTATGAAACCAGGGAGATGGCCCAGAAGGCCCTGGGCAAATCCTCGTAACCCGGATATTTCGTGAGGAGTGGGGGGAGCGCCCGGGGCCACGACCCCGGGCGTTTTTTATTGGAGGGAGGTGCGCTCCGCTCCGGCGAACCGAGGGAAGAGCGGTGGACAAAAAAGGGGCTCCAGGCCTGGGGCAGATAGGCCTGGAGCCCCGCAGGTATCGGTCTATGGTTGCTTTTGCCGGCGGGCCGGGCGGTGGGGAGCGGGTCCCGCGGTGCACCGCCCGCCGTCCGGCGCGCCGCAACCAGTCCAGCTCCCTCCCTGTCCCGGCAGCGTTTACAAGGGACCGGCAAGGAGCAACCGCTCCTCAGCCTGCTTTTGCTGCTGATCCGTATCCTTTTCTGGCAGAAGCCGTTTCCCGGGCCACGCCCCGGTCCCGGCCGGTCCCTTGGGCCCCCCGCCCGCGCTGGTACCCGCGCCGGCCGGCGGCGATCCCACCTCCCCTGGTGGCGGCCCGCGGGCCGCTCCGCCCCTGCTAGAATTTCAGGCCCCCCGCCAGCCGGAGGTCGGCGGGAGCGGACCCGGGCTTGGCCTAATAAGTCTGCAGGTCCCGGATGACCGCGCCGTCCATGAGCCAGAGGGAGCTCTTGCCGCTGTCGGCCTGGCGCCACAGGATATCCGCCTGCTGGTCGTGATCCGCGTCCAAGAGCTGGGCCAGGGACCAGCCCTGCTCGGTGAGCGTCCCCACCAAGGGCTGGGAGCTCACGGTGAGGCCGTCCATGAACCAGATGGCCACCGTGCCGGAAGCCGGGTCCTGCCACAACAGATCGCTCTTGCCGTCGCCGTCGAAGTCGGCCACGCCCTTCAATAGCCAACTCACCGTGCCGTCGGCCTGGGCCACCTGCCAGGCGGCCTCCCGCCCGGCCACGGTCAGCCGGACCTCGCCGTTGCTGGAGTTGTAGGCCACCCGGTCGGCCTGCCCGTCGCCGTTGAAATCGATGAGTCCCAGGGTGGCCAGGGCCGAGGAGTTGCCGGCGGCCAAGCCATTGGGCCGCAGGAAGGCGTAACCCAGGCTGCGGTGCTGTTCCCAACCGGGGATGTTGGCCAGGATGTACTCCACCTCCGTGGGGTTGGAGGTGTAGAGGTGGGCCCCGGTGTTCAGGTTGTACAGCTTGTAGATCTCGGAGCCGCCGGCGGTGGGCTGGGTGAAGATGAAGCCCTCGCCGTGCTCGTAATTCCAGCCCAGGGACACCAGGGTGTCCCGCTCCGAGGTCCGGTAGGTGTAGTAGTGCCGGCCGGTGTTGGGGTTGTATAGCCGGCAGATCTGGGCGGTGCCGGGCACCGCGTGATTGACCACGAAGAACAGGCGGCGGTTGCCCGTGGACTCGTCCTGATAACCCCCGTAGGTCACCGCGTTCTCGAACTCCTTCCGGGAGGTGGTGAAGAAGTGGTAGGCCAGGGCCGTGCTGTAGGTGCGGTACATGGGGATGAGGTACCCATCGGGCACCGGTTCGTCCGCCGCCGCGCTGATATCCACGGACTGACTGGCCTTCAGCTCCCCGTCCACGCTGACCTGCACTGTCTTCTCACCCGGGTCGCCCCAGGTGAAGCTGGCCGTGGCCTGGGCGGCGCCGCCCGGCGCCAGGTTCAGGGTCTGGTTCAAAGCGGGGTGGCCCGCCGCGTTCCAGGTAACCTGAGCGGTGCGGGGGTGCGCGTCGGGGTTGGCGCAGGTGATGGTGAAGGTTGCGCTATTGCCGCTGGTCGCCGCCGTGGGTCCCGCCAAAACCGGCGGCGTGGTGTTCACGGCCGTGGTGGCGTAGCCCCACACCTGCACTTCGGCCAGGGTCAGGTACGTGGTCTGGGTAAGCTGCACCCGCACGTAGCGGCCGGAGCGGTTCACCGCCACGGCGGTGGGGCTGCCGGCCGTGGCCGCGTTGAACTTGCTCCACACCCCGGGGATGGCCAGGGCCTGGGTCAGGGTGGCGTTGCCAAAGGGCGTGTCCGACACCATCACGTAGTAGTTGCTCAGCCGCTCGGGCACCGCGTCGGTGCGGTTCCACAGATCAATGTGACTGATGGCGGCGCTGGACCCCAGGTCCACCTGCCACCAGGGCTGGGGGTCGCCGCCGGTGCAGGAAGAGGTGCCGGTGCTAAAGATGCCGTTGGTGTCCCCGTCCACCGCCAAGCCGGCGATCTTGGGGACACTGCCAAAGGTGGAGATCTGGGTGGCGGTCTTGTTGAGGGCCAGGTTGCTCAGGCTGGTCACGTTGAGGGTCCAGGTCTCAGTGTCGCTGCCCGAGGCGTTGGCGGCCCGCATGGTCACGGTGTGGGGGCTGCCCACTGTGGTGGGGTTGGCCCAGGAGACCGCGCCGGTGGCCGCGTTGATGGTCATGCCCGCCGGCCCGGCGGCGAGGCTCCAGGTGACTCCGGAGCCCTGGGTCAGGGTCGGCGCCGAGCTGGTGTAGGCCTGGCCTTCCGGGGTGCTGTGGTCGCCAAATGCGGCGACGACCGGGGCCGGCGGCGCGCCAGCAGTGCCCCACACCTGGACCTCGGCCAAGGTTAGGTACTTGGTTTGGGTGAGCTGCACCCGCACGTAGCGGCCGGAGCGATTCACCGTCACCGAGGTGGGGCTGCCGGCCGTGGCCACGTTGAGTTGGGCCCACACGCCGGGGAGGGCCAGGGCCTGGGCCAGGGTGGCGTTGCCAAAAGGCGTGTCCGACACCAGCACGTAGTAGTTGCTCAGCCGCTCGGGCATCGCGTCGGTGCGGTTCCACAGGTCGATGCGACTGATGGAGGCGCTGGCCCCCAGGTCCACCTGCCACCAGGGCTGCGAGTCTCCGTTGGTGCAGGAAGAGGTGCCGGCGCTAAAGACACCGTTGGTGTCCCCGTCCACCGCCAGGGAGGCCTCCTTGGGGATACTGCCATAGGTAGAGATCTGGGTGGCGGTCTTGTTGAGGGCCAGGTTGGTTTCCCCGGTTACACTCAAGGTAAAGGACTTGCTGTCGCTGCCCGAGGCGTTGGTGGCCTGGAGGGTCACCAACGAGGCGCTGCCGGCCGGGCTGGGATTGGCCCAGGAGACCACGCCGGTGCCGGCGTTGATGGTCATGCCGGCAGGCCCTGCCGTGAGGCTCCAGGTGATGGGTGCGGTGCCGGCCGCCAGGCTCGGGGTGGGCCCGGTGTAAGGGCTGCCCGCGGCGGTGGAGGCGTCACTCAGGGCATTGATCACCGGCGCCACCCCGCTGGTCACCGTGAGGTACCAGGTCTCGTCGTCCGAGCCCGAGGCGTTGGTGGCCCGCATGGTCACCGTATGGGGGCTGCCCACGCTGGTGGGGTTGGCCCAGGAGACCGCCCCGCTAGCCGCGTTGATGGTCATGCCCGCCGGGCCGCTAACCAGGGACCAAGTGACCGGCGCGTCGCCCGCCGCCAGGGTGGGGGCTTGACTGGTCCAGGCCACCCCGGCGGGGATGGTGATCCCAGCCAGGGGGTTGATGGACGGGGCGGCCGTCACGGTGGGGGTGCCCCACACCTGCACTTCGGCCAAGGTCAGGTACTGGGTCTGGGTGAGCTGCACCCGCACGTAGCGGCCGGAGCGATTCACCGTCACCGAGGTGGGGCTGCCGGCCGTGGCCGTGTTGAACTGGCTCCACACCCCGGGGATGGCCAGGGCCTGGGCCAGGGTGGCGTTGCCAAAGGGGGTGTCCGACACTAGCACGTAGTAGTTGCTCAGCCGCTCGGGCATCGCGTCGGTGCGATTGAAGATGTCGATGCGCTTGATGGTGGCGCTGGACCCCAGGTCCACCTGCCACCAGGGCTGCGAGTCGCCGTTGGTGCAGGAAGAGGTGCCAGCGCTAAAGACGCCGTTGGAGTCGCCGTCCACCGCCAGGGCAGCTGCCTTGGGGATACTGCCGTAGGTGGATATCTGGGTGGCGGTCTTGTTCAGAGCCAGGTTGCTGTCGCCGGTCACCGTGAGCTGCCAGGACTCGGTGTCGCTGCCCACGCTGTTGGTGGCCTGGATGGTCACCGCGTGGGGGCTGCCCACGCTGGTGGGGTTGGCCCAGGACACCACGCCGGTGACCGCGTCGATGCTCATGCCGGCCGGCCCTGCCGTGAGGCTCCAGGTAATGGGCTCGCTGCCCGCGGTCAGGCTGGGGGTGGGGCCGGTGTAGGGGTCGCTGGCCGTGAGGCTGGCGTCGCCGATGGCTGCGATCACCGGGGCCACCGGGGCGGTCACGGTGAGGTTCCAACTGGCCTGACCGCTGCCCCCGAAGTTGCTGGCCCGTATGGTGATGGTGTGGGGACTGCCCACCGTGGTGGGGCTGGCCCAGGACACCACCCCGGTGGCCGCGTTGATGCTCATGCCGGCCGGGCCGCTCACCAGGGACCAGGTAATGGGCTCGCCACCCGTGGTGAGGCTGGGGGTGGGGCCGGTGTAGGCCGCACCGGTCTGGATGCTCTGGTTGGAGAGCGCCGCGATGACCGGCGCCGGAGGAGTGAGGTCAAAGCCCCACACCTGCACCTCGGGCAAGGTGAGGTAAAGGGTCTGGGTGAGCTGCACCCGCACGTAGCGGCCGGAGCGATTCACCGTCACCGAGGTGGGGCTGCCGGCCGTGGCCGTGTTGAACTGGCTCCACACCCCGGGGATGGCCAGGGCCTGGGCCAGGGTGGCGTTGCCAAAGGGGGTGTCCGACACCAGCACATAGTAGTTGCTCAGCCGCTCGGGCACCGCGTCGGTGCGGTTCCACAGGTCGATATGCACGATGGGGCAGCTTTCGCCCAAGTCCACCTGCCACCAGGGCTGGTCGTCGCTGCCGGTGCAGGAGGAGGTGCCAGCGCTCAAGACGCCGTTGGTGTCCCCGTCCACCGCCAAGCCGGCGACCTTGGGGACACTGCCATACGTGGAGATCTGGGTGGCGGTCTTGTTCAAGGCCAGGTTCGCCACCTGGGTCACCCCCAGGGTCCAGCTCTCCGTGGCCGAGCCCTTGGTGTTGGTCACCCGGATGGTCACCGTGTGGCTGGAGCCCAAGGGCGTGGGGTTGGCCCAGGAAACCACGCCAGTGACCGCATTGATGGTCATGCCGGCCGGCCCGGTCACCAGGGACCAGGTGATAGGCTCGGTGCCCTGGGAGAGGCTGGGGGTGGGGCCGGTGTAGGCCGCGCCCTCGCCGCAGAGGGTGTTGGCGATGGGATTGATCACCGGCAGCACCGCCGGGAACACCGTGAGGGTAAAGCTTCGGTCATCGGCGCCAAAGGCGTTGGTGGCCCGGAGGGTGACGGTGTAGGGGCTGCCGGTGACCACCGGGTCGGCCCAGGAGACCACGCCGGTGGCCGGGTCTATGCTCATGCCGGCCGGGCCGGCCACCAGGGACCAAGTGATGGGCGGGGTGCCCTGGGTGAGCTGGGGGGTGGGGCCGGTAAAGGCCAAGTGCTCCACCTGGGTCTGGTTGGCCGGCTGGCTCACCAGGGGCGGCAGCTCCTCGAAGGCCGGGACGCGGTAGCGCGAGGCCGGGTCGCCGAAAAGGTTGGTCTCAAAGGCGATCCAGCGGTAAGTGGTCACCATGGAGAGGTTGGTCTTGGAGATCTCGTTGGCCGGGCCCAGCTTGGTGTTGCCGCTGAACAGCTCCTGCTCGAACATGCGGTGCAAGCGGTTGCTGGCCCCGTCCAGATAGGTGCCGGAGTTGTACCAGCCGTAACGGGAGTTGCCGATGAAGGCATAGGCCCCGCCGGTGGCCGAGCCGGTGGTGAAGGCCTCGGCCAGGGAGTCGGTGGCGGCGGAGTAGTAGCTGGTGCCGGTGCCCCGGTTGTCAAAGGCGGCCGAGTAGCAGCCCTGGGTGTACACCAGCATATACTGGCCGTTGGTCAGCCCCGTGGCGGTGCTGGTGCCGATCTTGAGGCCGTAGGTGTTGTTGGAATGGCCCAGGTGGTTGATGAAGTCGAAGCTGTTGGAATTGATGTGGGACACCAGGGTGCCCGCGCTGAAGTTGCCCAGCTTGTCGTACAGCTTGGTGTTGGGCATGCCGTCCATGAAGCTGTAGACCCAGTCCATCTTGTCGCCGCCGTAGGTGGGCGTGGAGTCCATCAGTTCGCCCAAGAGGAGGGTGCGGAACGGCGCGGGATTGGATTCGTAGGCGATGATCTTGTTGATCTGGTTGGTGGCCTCGGTGGCGTTGTCCGCGCAGATGCGGCCCACGTACAGCTCGGGCAGCCAGTCGATGTCGCCGCCGCCCACTCCGTCGTTGCTCTCACCCCAGTAGGCGTTGTTGTTGTTGTTCCAGGTGCCATCCAGGCAGGCGAAGTACAGGTCGCTGGGGATGTTGGTGTCGGTGTAGCCGCTGGTGGAGGCCCAGCAACCCCGGGTGGGCACCACCTGGCTGGCGGGCCCGTCGGCGTCGCCGCCCAGCACCACGTACTGGGTGCCGTGATTCTGATAGCTGGTCTTGAGGTAGTTGCGGATCTTCTCGGCCAGGTCCACTCCGGCCTGGCTGGCCGCGATGTTCTCCACCGTCTCGATGTAGGTGGTGTAGCTGCCGCCCGTGGGGGTGGCGCGGAAATCGGCCAGGGGCTGGAAGGTGGCGGCCAGGGCCGCGGTGGTGATGATCAGGTACTGGCGGTCGGCGGCCGCGGGCGAATCCAGGTCCAGGGCTCCCTTGCCCGACTTCACGGCCAGGTCCTCGCCGTTGTCCACGAAGTTCAGCACCCGCGCCACGTCGCCCGCGGCGCCACGGGCCATCACCTGGCCGTCCGCCGCCTGGGTCCGCGCTGCCGTGGGGGCGGAGGTGTTCACCGTCACCGTGAGGGAGGGGAAGTAGCGCAGTTCTCCCCGCACCGGGTTGTAGACCACCGGCCGGAGTTCCACCATGACCACCTGATAGCCCACCAGGCGCTGCACGCCGCGGTCGGTGTAAGGGCTGGCCGGGAAGTCCTGGTCGCTGCCGTAGATGGCGGGGTCGGGCGGGGCCAGGTGCAGGGGACCTTCGGCCGAAACCGGGTGGACCCCCCGGGAGTGATCCACCACAAAGCCCTGGCCCAGGGACACGCCTTCCGGGGTGGTGACCTGGATCGCCTCCACGGTCTCCCCGGCCGGAATCACCAGCTTGGCTGTGCGGATGGGCAGGATGGGCCAACCCGGGGTGGCGTCGTCCTGCTCGGTGCCCTCCAAAAGGACCAGGACCGACCCGTCGGGATTGCCGGCCACCTGAGGCTGGTCGAAATTGTAGGTGTGCTCGGTCACCCCGGCCAGGGCGACGCTCCCCCACCCCACGAGAAACACCAAAACCCCTAGCCAAATAACCCCAAGTCGCCCGGCTGGCCGCTGCATGCTTCACCTCTGCTGACGTTTGGGTCAGGCTTGGCGGGGCTGGCAAACCAAAAGCCTAACAAAAACATGGTTGAATCTGCACACGCTGTGGTCAGGGGTGTGGAAGAGCGGCAAGACGAAGTCACGGCCGGGAAAGGAGGCGAAAGCTCGAAGACCCATATAATGGTTCGGCGGTCCCGCTGCCTTGGCCATGGGCTGTAGGCCGGTGACTTTGTGTCCCAACCTTTCGGTTGGTTTACCTTTGTCGACACCCTAGACTTCCTGTTCGAGAGTATAGAACAACCCATAGAATGTGTAAAGGGCTAATCCGAATATTTCTTCCATTTTGGATATCTTTTTTCTTCATATATATCAATAACTTGTATTTTACCACTTTTCCGGGTCACCACTAAATGCCACAAAATAGATCACATTTGGCTCCCAGCAAACCACAGGCGTGACAATCCAGCAGCGGAACGGGCTCTCCCCCGGCCGCCCCTCCGGCCGCACTCCGTTCATACCCAGGATTTTCACTTATTTTTTCACATCATCCGCAAATGTTTCTGCAAGGTTGACCGCGGGGGGCCACCGGAGATACCTTCTAGACATGCCCCCAAGCCGGCCTCGGTTCACCCGGTCGCGGAACCCCGTGACCGGGGCGGGAGAAGAGCGCACCCGGGCCCGGCCCGGCCCGGTGGGGGCCTCACTCCCGTCAGGCCCCGGGCCAGTCCACGGATCGCAACCAAAGCCTTTTGCCCACTCTCCTGGGTGGAGAAGACGTCATGATCATAGATTCCCGGGCCGTGGGGACCCAACTGAAGCCCCACATGAACCGCGTGAATTGGCGCATGTGCACCAATTACGCCGCCGCGGTGCGGGATGCCAATCCCCGCTATTTGGACGACCTCAGCTCCGAGGGCATCGTGGCGCCGCCCATGCTGGCCGTGGCCCTCACTTGGCCGGTGTCGGCCAGCCTCGGCAGCTTCCTGGAGAACCGGCACCTGCCCCAAGAGGTCTTCAAGACACAAGTGCATTACTCCGAACGCTTGGTATTTCACAGGCTTCTGAAACCCGGCGACGAATTGGAGATCCGGGGGCAGGTGGCCGCCATGCTGCCCCACCGGGCCGGGACCCACACGGTGATCCGCTACGATGCCCGGGACGCCCAGGGCGAGCTGGTGTTCAGCGAGTTCACCGGGGCCATGCTCAGGGGGGTGGAGCTGTCCGATCCGGGGCGCTCCCTGGCCCCGCCCCAGGGGCCGCCCGCCACGCCCGCCCTGCCGGGCGCCTCCCTTCCCCACTGGGAAGCCGAGATCGCCGTGGACCCCCTGGCCTCCTACTACTACGACGGCTGCGCGGACATCGTTTTTCCCATCCACACCTCGCCGGCCTTTGCCACCATGGTGGGCCTGCCGGGCGTCATCCTGCAGGGCACCGCCACCATGGCCATGGCCGCCCGGGAGCTGGTGGACCGCGAGGCTGGCGGCGAGCCCCGCCTGTTGCGCGAGCTGGAAGCCCGGTTCACCGGCATGGTGCTGCCGGGCCAAACCATCCGGGTCTGTCTCCTGGGCGACCGGGACACCCCCCGGGGGCGGGAGCTGTTCTTTGAAGTGCGGGTTCCGGAGGGGCCGCCGGCCATCAGCCAGGGCTACGCCCTGGTGGCCCCTCCTTTGGTCTGATAATAGTTCCGCCGGACCAGGGCGCCCGGTCCGCGGCCACGCGGCGGGACCGGCCTCTGCCGCCCCGCCGGCGCACGCCAAAATCCTGCAAAAAGGAGGTACGCCATGGCTTGGCAAAGGCTGGAACTCATTTGGCACTATCTGGAGAAATGGGCCGCGGAAAGGCCCACGGCCGAGGCCGTGGTGTTCGAGAACACCCGGCTCACCTGGGGCCAGCTCAAGGAAAAGGTGGACCAGACCGCCCAGGCCTTCCTGGAGCTGGGGGTGAGGCAAGGGGACCGCGTGGCCACGCTGGCCATGGCCCGGCCGGAGTTTCTCATCACTTACCTGGCCGCCGGCAAGGTGGGGGCCATGTGGCTGGGCCTTTCGCCCAAATTCACCGCCCCTGAGCTGGACTTCCTCCTGGGGGACAGCCGTCCCCGGGTGTTGGTGGCGGTGGGGGAGTTCCAGGACCAGGACCTGACTCCCCTGCTCCGGAACCTGCTGACCCGTCACGATTTTCTGCAAAAAATCCTGGTGCTGGGCGAGCCGGCCGAAGGGCTGCCCTCCTTTGAGGAGTTCATCGCCGCGGCGCGTCCCCGGGGCGCGGCAGACCTGGAGCGCCGCGCGGCCTTGGTCTCCCCCACGGACGAAGTGCTCCTCATGTACACTTCCGGCTCCACCGGCAAGCCCAAGGGCGTGGTGCACACCCACGCCAGCATCCTGGCCAACATCGCCGTGGAACTGGAGAAGTTCCTTTTTGACGGCGAGATGCGGATGCTCCTGCACTTCCCCATCAACCACGTGGCCGCCGACGTGGAGGTCACCGTGGCCGGGCTCATGGCCGGCGGCTGCCTGGTGATGATGGACAAGTTCGATCCCGCCGATTCCCTGGAGGTGATCGCCCGGGAAAAGGTCACCGCCCTGGGGCAGATCCCGGCCATGTTCCTCTTGCAGTTTCGCGACCCCTCCTTCTCCCCGGCCAAGCTGGCCAGCGTGCGCCAGTTCATCTGGGCCGGCGCGGCGGCCCCCCGCCTGATGATCGAGGTGCTTTCCCAGGTCTGCCAGGCCACCGGCGCGCAGATGCTCACCGGCTATGGCTCCACCGAAGTCGGGGGCTTTGTGACCTACACCGCGGTGGGCGACGGCCTGGACCGCCTGGCCTCCTCGGCCGGCCAGATCGCCCCGCCCTTTGAACTCCAGATCGTGGACGAGGACCACCAACCCCTGCCCGTGGGCGAGGTGGGGGAGATCGCGGTGCGGGGGCCCTTTCTCATGAAGGGTTATTACCAGAACCCCCAGGCCACCGCCCAGGTGGTGGACCCCGAGGGCTGGTACTACACATCGGACCTGGCCAAACAGGACGAAGCCGGCTACATCTACATCGCCGGCCGCAGCTCGGAGATGTTCAAGTCCGGCGGTGAGAACGTCTACCCCCGCGAGGTGGAGGACGTGATCGAGCACCATCCCGGGGTGCTCATGAGCGCGGTGATCAGCCAGCCCCACGAGGTGTACGGCGAGGTGGGCTGGGCCTTTGTCATGCCGCGGCCGGGGCAGGAAGTGAAGGAGGAGGAGCTGGCCCAGATCTGCCGCAGCCATTTGGCCAACTTCAAGATTCCCAAGCGCTTCGTGGTCCGGCCCCTCTTGCCGCTGTTGCCCAACGGGAAGGTGGACAAGCTCGCGCTCAGGCGGGAGGCGGCCAACCTCTGAAGCGGCCAGGGGAGAGCCGGGGATCGTCCCGGAACCGGCCGGGCCAGGGCCGGGAGGAGTAGTGCGCTCGGGAAAGTCCCGGCTTTGACGTGCCTCCAGGAAATATAGTAAAATCAGAGTACTTCCCCCCTCCCGCGTCAGACTCCCGGGCGGGGGCTCCGCATGCTAATCAGGATACCTAGGGGAGTTCTTCATGCTCGACCGCTTACCGGGTCTGACCCGCCAACCTGCCCCCCCGGCCGGGCGGCGTCTGCTTTGCTGCCTCCTTGCTGTCCTGGTTGGATTAACCGGGTTCCTGGCCGCCCCGGCCGAGGCCGTGGACAAGGGCCGGCCCTCCCGCGAACTGGTGGCCCGGGTGAACCAGCCCGCCCAGGGCGACCTGGACGCCATGGTCCAGCGCCGTCACCTCCGCTTCCTGGTCACCTTCAACAAGACCAACTACTTCCTGGACGGCCCGGTGCAGCGGGGGGTCACCTACGAATACGCCAAAAATTTCGTGGATTTCCTCAACAAGCGCCTGCAAACCAAGCACCTCAAGGTGTTTCTGGTGATGGTCCCGGTGACCCGCGACCAGCTTCTGCCCATGCTGACCGAGGGCAAGGGCGACATCGCGGCCGCGTCGCTCAGCATCACCCCCGAACGCCTGAAGACCGTGGACTTTTCCACCCCGATATATGACCAGGCCAAAGAGGTGGTGGTCACCGCGCCGGGCGCACCGGAACTCGGTTCCCTCGCGGACCTGTCCGGCAAGCGGGTTTATGTCCGCAAGTCCAGCAGCTACTTCGAGAGCCTGGGCAAACTGAACCAGAAGCTGGCCCAAGAGGGCAAGGCCCCGGTGATCATCGAGCCGGCTGACGAACACCTGGAGACCGAGGACATCCTGGAGATGGTCAACGTGGGGCTGGTGAACTACACCGTGGCCGACGACTTTCTGGCCGATCTCTGGTCCAAGGTTTTTACCAGCCTCAGGGTGCGGGGCGATCTGGTCCTGGCCTCGCAGGTCAAGATCGCCTGGGCCATCCGCCAGCACAGCCCCCAACTGAAAAAGGCCCTGGATAAGTTCATCGTGAAATACCGCAAGGGCTCCACCCTGGGCAATATCCTGGTGAAGCGTTATTACGAGAACAACAAATTCGTGGAAAACTCCCTGACCGTGGAGCGCATGGACCGTTTCAAGGAAACGGTGCAGTTCTTCAAGCAGTACGCGGGCCAGTACAACATGGACTGGCTTCTCTTGACCGCCCTGGCCTACCAAGAATCGGGCCTGGATCAGAGCAAGAAGAGCCCCGTGGGGGCGGTGGGGGTCATGCAGCTTTTGCCCCGCACGGCCGCCGGCCACCCGGTTTACATAAAGCGCATCGACCTCCTGGAAAACAACGTCCACGCCGGGGTCAAGTACCTGCGCCACATCTATGACCAGAATTTCCGGGATATCGCGGGCATGACCGATGTGGACAAGATCCTCCTCACCTTTGCCTCCTACAACGCCGGCCCGGCCAAGGTGGCTTCCCTGCGCGCCGTGACCCAAAAAATGGGCCTGAACCCCAAGGTCTGGTTCAACAACGTGGAAGTGGCCGCGGCCAGGAAGATCGGGCGGGAAACCGTGCAGTACGTGGGCAACATCTATAAGTATTACGTGGCCTACCGCCGGGCCCTGGACCTGGAGCGCCAGAAGACGGCCGTCAAGGACAAGCTGGGCAACGGCAAGTGATGCCTCCGGGCGAGAACGGACGGAGCTAGCGATAAAACCACCCGGATAAAACCCTAAAGTTTTTTTGGGGAAAGGGGTTTTCCCCCACATCTTCCTCTTTTTCAAAAGACTTGGTTGGGCCCGGCTCAAAACTGGGCGTAGATAAAGGTCGAAGGCGCGGGGCTCTGCAGGATCAGCACTCCCAGGAACATCAGCGACAGGGCGGCCAGGCCGGCCAGTTCCGGGCCCCATCCCGCGCCGGGCCCCTGGTCCGCGGCGCGCCGGCGCCAGGCGTCCCACACGGGGTGCAGCCACAGGGGCAGGGAATAGAGGAGCATATTCCAGAACAGGTACAGGGCCACCAACCCCCCGCCCGCCGAGGCCGGCCACACCGGCCCGGCGAACTGCCGGGCCAGCCAGGCCAGATCGCTCTCCCGGAACAGCAGCCAACCCAGGCTCACCAGGACAAAGGTGACGGCCACCTGCCAGGCCCGGCGCCAGGGCCCCGGCGCGGCCGGGGCCAGGCCCCAGCGGTGCTTCCAGCGCCCGGCCAGGACCAGCAGGCCGTGATACCCCCCCCACAGGACGAAGTTCCAGCCCGCACCGTGCCACAGCCCGGAGAGCAGGAAAGTGACCATGACGTTCCAGGCGTTGCGCCCCTCCCCCCGCCGGGAGCCGCCCAGGGGGATGTACACGTAGTCCCGGAACCAGTAGGACATGGTCATGTGCCAGCGCCGCCAGAAATCGCCCACCGAATCGGCCAGATAGGGATGCCGGAAGTTGGGCAGGGTCTCGAAGCCCAACAGATGCCCGGAACCCCGGGCGAGGTCGGTGAGGGCCGAGAAGTCCGCGTAGATCTGGATGGCGTAGCCGAAGGCCCCGACCAAAAGGAGCCCCAAGCCGGGCTCGGCCAGGGAGAACACCTTGTCCACCATGATGCCGACGTTGTCGGCGATGACCAGCTTCTTGAAGAGGCCCCAGACCAGTAGATAGAGGGCCCGCCGGAGATGCTCCGCCGTGAGCTGCCGGGGAGCCTCGATCTGGGGCAGGAAATGCCCGGCGCGCTCGATGGGCCCGGCCACCAACTGGGGGAAAAAGGCCATGAACAAGCCGAACTCCCCCAAATGGCGGCGGGCGGCCAGCTTGCCGGCCTGCACGTCGGCCAGATAGGCCACCGCCCGGAAGGTGTAGAAGGATATGCCCAAGGGCAGAAGCAGGTCCAGGACCGGGGCCTGGAAGGAGAGCCCCAGCCAGCCCAGGAGAGCCGCCAGGTTGGCCACGAAGAAGCCGTAGTACTTGAACACTCCCAACAGCCCCAGGCAGACCACCGTACCAGCCAGGAACCAGGCCTTTTGGCGGCCGGGCCAGCGCTCCATGGCCAGGGCCGGGAAAAAGGCCCCGGCGGTCATGGCCGCCAGGAGCCCCAGCAGGGCCGGGTGCACCGCGCCATAGAACCACAGACTTACGGCCAACAGCCACCAGTTCTGCAAACGGCGGCCCATAAGCCAGTACACCCCGGCCACCCCGGCCAGGAACAGCAGGTAGTTGAGGCTCTGCAGGCTCATGGGAACAGCTTCCGCAGGCGCTGGTAAAAAACCTCGGTCCAGCGGGCCCGGTATTCCCGGTGGATGTGGTCGCTGTGGGAGTACATCGCCAGGGTGATCTCCGGATCGCCCGTGAAGTCGTGATAGACCACGCCCTCCCTGGCCAGGTAGGCCGCGAGCTGGGCCAGGTAGGGGGCCAGGCGGGGATCGGCCGGGGCGGGGCGGTGAGCCGTGGGGGTGGACTGGATGCGGATGAACACCAGGTCGAGGTGGTTCTCCCGGGCCAGGTCGATGATATGCGGCAAAAAGGACTGGCCCACCACCCGGTCGAAATCCCAGTACTTGGGGTTCAGGGAGGCGGGGTTGCGGACCGGGGCGTCGTCGGCCGCCCCACCCCGACCGTTCAGCCGGAAGTTCTCCAGCTTGAACACCTGGTTGGTCCGCTGCCGCAGGGCTTCCTGGGCCGTCTGACCGCCAGGGTCCTGGAACAACCCGGTGAGGTCCAGGGCGGCCTGGGAGATCAAGGGCTGGCCCTGGCCCTGGTAGGCGGTCACCGGAAACAGGTTCTGCAGAAAATGCTGCAACTTGGCCAGGGGGGTGGTCTGGTCGTACACCAACTCGTCGATCAGGGGCTCCTCGCCGGGCGAGAGGTCCTGCAAGAGCATGCGGTCGAACTCATTGTCAATGCGGGCCTTGGGATTGGTCAGCTCGTTCTCCTTGAAGAACACGAAGACCTTCTTGGGGTTGGTCCCGCTGGCCACCACGTAGTTCTTGAACAAAAGGAACCACACCGCCGAGCAGGTGCCGTGCTGCACCACCAGGGCCACCTTCTTGCCGCCCAACAGCTCACCCAGCCGGGGGCCGTCCACCCGGGAATCCAGCCAGGAGTTGCCCACGAAGACATAGTCCGGCTTATAGGCCCGGATTTTGTCCAAGGTCTGGCGGACAAAGGGCCGTTTGGCCGGAGGAGCGGGCAACAACAGCGGGGGCAGGAGCAGGACCAGGCCGGCCGCGGCCAGGATCACCAGCGGCCGGGGAGTCCGGCGGGGCCGGGGCAGCCGGGCGGCCAGCCCGGACGCGGCCCGGCCGAGCCAGGCCAGGCCCGGGGCCAGGGCCAAGAAGAGCGGCCCCAGGGCCGCGGCCAGGAGCCAGGCGTCCCAGGCCAAAAGGAGCCGCAGCTCGGCCAGGCCCAGCCCCACCGCGGCCAGGCCCAGGACCAGGGGCGCCCCGGCCGGCAGGCAGGCGGCCCAGGCCCCGCCCCGGGGCCGGAGCCAGCGCCGCCAGATCGCCCAGCCCAGGGCCAACAGGGCCCAAGCCGCCGCCAACAGGCCCAGCCGGGTGGCCAGGTTCACCTCGGGCCCCAGATAGGGCCGGCGGACCACGGTGAGGCGGGGAAAGTTGCTGTATACCCCCAGGTAGTTGCGGACCTCGGTTTCCCGGACCGGCGCGGCGTGGCGGGAATAGTTCACCAGCCAGAGGCGGCTGGTGCCCCGGGGGGTCGGCACCTGGAAGGACAAGCGGGCGGGGAGCTTCTCCTTGGCCACCAGGTCGGGGACGTTCGTGTGCAGGGACACCCGGAGATCCTGGCATTGCCCCGGTTGGGCGCAGGCCACCTGCAGCCGGAATTGGTCCGGCCAGGCGGAGAGGTCGCCAAGGTCCAGCGCCACTTGGCGGCCGGAGGCCAGCACTGCGTTCTGCCCCGGAGCCGGCCAAGCCAGGCGCCGCTCCAAGGCCGCCTCGGGCGGCGCGGGCAGGAGCCAGACCAGGACCAGCCACGCCCCCAAAGCCACGCCCCACCAGGGTGATTTTCCGCGGGCCACCAGGTTTACCGGGGAGGAGGCATTGTTTAACGACATGGCCGGCCTTTTCTGATATGAATCCGGTGGAAATCGCCTGGGGCGGACGGGCCGCGCTCCTCCGGCCCCGCGCAAGGGCAGCGGCACCGCGGCCGGACGCCGTGCTAATCCTAAGCGAGAAGGCGAACGCTTACAAGGGGGTGGGCCCCGTGGAAACACCAGCGCCCCAATCCGCGTCCCTGGCCGGAAACAGGGGAGACGGAGGGGCCCCCAGCCGGTCCGCGGGGGTCCAAACCCCTTTGCCCCACGACACAAAATGGCTTGACAGGGTGCGCTCCGTGCGGACATATTCTGGGGGCTCTGCTCGAAAACGGGACCTCGCACTCGTCTGAACTGCCCGCGGCCGGAGATACCCTCGCCCCGGCAGCGCATTTCTCCTCCCAATGCTCCCTGACGGGTACCCAGATTTTGGCGCACTTGCGGAAGGAAAAGATGTCCACGGCTTCCCCGACCAAAAGCTTTAGCAACAATTTGTCCGACTTCGTGGGCATTTTCCTGCTGGCCATGAGTACCTTGCTTTACGAGGTAACCCTGACCCGCATATTCTCTTTTGTGGTGTGGTCCAACTACGCCTTTTTGATCGTCTCCACCGCCCTGTTTGGCTTCGGCCTGGCCGGCGTGGTGCTTTCGCTGCAAAAATCCGGCAGCTCCCTGCTCCGGGCCGACCGGGTGCCGTGGTACTCCATCCTGTTCGCGATCTTGGCCGTGGCCAGCCTGGTGGTCATCATCGAGGTCCCCCTGGTGGTGGGGGAGTTCAACAAAATCGAGAACTGGTTCTCCCTCCTGGCCGTGTTCGTGGCCCTGGTGGCCCCCTTCTTCTTCGCGGGCCTGGCCATCTCTCTCCTGCTCTCGGCCGAGGAGACCCGGGTCCACAAGCTCTACTTCTTCGACCTGGCCGGCGCCGCCCTGGGCTCCATCATGCTGGTGTTCATCATCACCCCCTTGGGAGCTTCGGGCGCCGTGGTCATGGCTGGCGGGCTGGGCCTGTTGGCGGCGGTGGTATTCGCCTGGCGGCAACCGGGGCTGGTGAAGTGGGTGGCGCTCTTGGGCGTGGCCGGCAGCCTGATCCTCACCCCCTATGCCGGCGACGTGTTCGTCATCGAGGCCCACCAGGCCAAGCGCTGGTTCAAGAGCGAGGATCTGACCACCCTTTTCTCGGGTTGGAGCACCCTGTCCCGGGTGGACGTGGTGAGCTTTGAACAGGGCCGCCGGCGCAACATCTTCATCAACGGCGGGGAGAACGAGTCCTACCTGGCCAGTTGGGACCGGGAGCGCCCCCTGCCCCCCATCTGGGCCGAGTCGGTCAACTTCCCCTACGTCTTCATCTCCGGCAAGGACAAAAAGCCCGACATCGCCATCATCGGCTCCTCCGGCGGGGTGGAGGTGGCCTATGCCCTGTCCCACGGGGCGGGCAACATCTACGCCGTGGAGATGGACCCCTTGATCTGCAAGGTCGTTTCCCAGACATTCGCCGACTGGAACGACCACATGTTCGAGCTGCCCCAGGTGCATTTGATCAATGACGAGGGGCGGAGCTTCATCGTCAATACGGAGCACAACTACGACCTCATCCAGATGAGGAACAACTTCACGCCCATCGCCTTCGCCTCCGGGGCCATCAACCTCTCGGAGACCTACCTGCTCACCGTGGAGGCGTTCCAGGACTACATGACCAAGCTCAAGCCCGGGGGCATCCTGGCCCTGCACCGCTGGGGCGTGGTCCGGCTGTGCGCCATCGCCCGGCAGGCGGCCGCCGAACTGGGCCTGCCGGACATCTCGCGTCACGTGCTCATCATGTCCGGCGAGGGCCTGATGATGAACGGCTTCTACTTCCAGAAGACCCCATTCACCGACGACCAGATCGAGATGGCCCACGCCTACGCCAAGACCCGGCGCTACCAAGTGCTCTACGACCCCCACCAAGGGCCCGAGGACAGCCTCTACGCCGCGATCCTGAAAAGCCCGGACCCGGATACCTACCGCCACTACGCCGGCTTCAACCTCAAGGCTCCCACCGACGACCGGCCCTTTTTCGACCACTTCCTCCTGTTGGGCTTTCAGCAAGACCTGAACGCCCCCTTGCTGCCCCAGGAGTTGAAGGAGATAGGCGGGCTCTTGGGATGGCGGCCCAAGGGGCTGTTGGGCTCGCTCTTGGGCGGACGCATGATCCCGGTGTCGGAGATCCCGCTCATCGCCATCACCATCGAGGCCACCCTGGTCTCCATCCTGGGCATGTTCCTGCCGCTGATCTTCTTCTCCCGCGGCCGGCAGGCGGGCCTCAGGCGTTGGGCCGTCTTGTCCTACTTCGCCATCCTGGGCATGGCCTTCATCATGATCGAACTGTGCTACATCAAGCACTACATCCTGTTCCTGGGCAACCCGGCCATGTCCATCTCGCTGATCATCGCCTTTCTCTTGTTGTTCACCAGCGCGGGCAGCTTCTTCTCCGAGCGCTTCGGCCAGAACCCCGGCCGGGCCCTGAAGCTGGTGTTTCCGGCCATCTTCGTGGTCAACGCCATCAGCATCGTGGTGACGCCCTACGTGTTCCAGATGTTCCTGGGCAGCCCCCTGATGGAGCGCATCTTCATCTGCATGCTCATGGTGGCGCCCATGGGCCTGGTCATGGGCATGCCCTTCCCCCTGGGGCTCCGGATGCTGCACCACATCGCCCCCCAGTACATCGGTTGGGCCTGGGGCGTGAACGGCTTCATGACCGTGATGGGCTCCATCCTCACCGTGGTGGTGTCGTTGTACTTCGGCTTCAACGCGGTCCTGTGGATGGCCGGGGCCCTGTACCTCTGCGGCTTGGCGGTCTCGCGCTTCGCAGTGAAATAACGCCGCATCCTGGAAAAAACGAGCCGGGAGTCCCGCCAGGGGCTCCCGGCTTTTTTTGCCGGCGGAAGATAACCGCGCCTCAGTCCTGGCCCTCGGGGAAGTCCAGGCCCAGGCGGCGGGCGGCGTTGCCCAGGTGGCTGAGCATGGCTTCCCGGGCGGCCCGGGCGTCCTGCTTTTCAATGGCCGCGAAGATGGCCTCGTGCTCCCGTTGCACCAGGGGCGGCAGGCCGGGTTGGCGGCTGGAGTGGGCCCGGGCTCGGGCGATGATGCCCCTGAGGCGGCCGTCCAGGTACTGCATCAGATCGGTGAGAAAGGGGTTGCCGGCGGCGGTGGCCAGGCCGTGATGGAATTGGGTGTCCGGCGCGGTGCCGTCCCCCCCTTCGGCCACGGCTTGGGCCATGGCCTCCAGGTTCCGCCGCAGTTCGGCCAAATCGGCTTCGCCGCGACGGCGGGCGGCCAGGGAACTGGCCTCGCCCTCCAGGGCCACCCGCAGCTCATAGAGGAAGCCCACCTCCTCCAGGTTGGTGTGATCCACCTCGGCCAGGCGGAAGGCCACCTCCCGGGGGGTGGACTGGACCGTGATGCCCTGGCCCTGGCGCGAATCCAACAGCCCTTCCTGCTTCAGGCGGGCCAGGGCCTCGCGGATCACCGTGCGGCTCACCCCGAACTGGCGGGCCAGCTCACTCTCCGAGGGCAGCTTGTCCCCTGGGGCCAGACCCCCGCCGTCGATCTCCCGGGTAAGGAAATCAGCCACCTGGTCCGGCAGGCGGGCGGGCTTGGGCAACTGGGGCACTTTGCGGAAGCGATGCGGCATGTTTCTTATTGTCATACAACCTGAATATATGTCAAATTGAAACCGTCGCGGACCCGAATCGGATGGGAGCCGGTCGGAGAGATCGCTCCGACCTATGGTTCATCCCGCCGCGGGGCACGGACTTCAATTAACCGTCACAGAAAAAGCCGCGGCCCGTCTCCGGATGGGCCCGGCCGGGGTTGCTGGGGGGCAGCGTTCCCCGGCCACTGTCTCCACGCTTATTTTTCGGGAGGTCGAGAGCATGCAGAGTAAATTCGCCAAACCGGCGCTGGTGCTGGTGGTTTCCCTGGCCCTGGCCCTGGCCGGCGCCGGCTGGGCCCTGGCCGGCAAGCAGGTCCTCAAAATCGGTTGGACCACTTCCGACGGGCCCACCGACCCCTACGCCATCGCGGCCCGGCAGTTCGCCCAAGCCCTGGAAGAGGAAGCCCCGGGTCAGTTCGAGGTGCAGTACTTCCCCAACCGCCAGTTGGGCGACGAGAAGGAGATGCTGGAAGGCCTCTCCTTCGGCACGCTGTCCATGGCCGTTTTGACCAACGCCCCCATCGCCAGCGTGGAGCCGGCCTTCCAGATCAATGACATGCCCTTCCTCTACGCCGATGAGGCCCAGGCCCACAAGGTGCTGGACGGCCCGGCCGGCCAGGAACTCCTGGGCAAGCTGGCCAGCAAGGGCGTCAAGGGCCTCGGCTTTGCCGAGGGCGGCTTCCGCCAGATGATCAACAACGTGCGTCCCATCGTCAAGCCCGCGGACGTGGCCGGCATCAAGTGGCGGGTCATGCAGAACCCGGTGTACATCGGCATGTTCCGGGCCCTGGGCGGCAACGCGGTGCCCATGGCCTGGGGCGAGACCTTCACCGCCGTGCAGCAGGGCACGGTGGACGGCCTGGAGATCCCCATCGCGGTGATCCAGAACAACGGCTTCTATGAGGTCACCAAGTACCTCTCCCTGACCAACCACACCTACAGCGCCCTGGGCGTGCTGATGTCCGAAAAGGTCTGGAGCAAGCTCTCCGACGCGCAAAAGGCCGCCGTGGAAAAGGCCGCCAAGAAGGCCATCGAACGCCAGCGGGCCAAGAACAAGGCCAACGTGGACGAGCTGTTGACCAAGCTGGGCACCGAGGGCATGAAGGTCAACAAGGTGGCCGATCCCGCCGCTTTCCGGGCCAAGTGCAAGCCGGTCTACGACGAGTTCCAAAAGAGCATTGGCGAAGCCCTGTTCAACCAGGTGATGGGCGAGCTGAAATAAGCCTCCGTCCGGGTAGGGTCACCCGATAAAGGGGCCGGGGAGCCGCGGATGGCGGCTCCCCGGTTTTCCACTTGGCGGCCCGGGCGGCCGCGGGTAAACCAAGCGAAGTACGCCGGCGTTTCCGGCGGGGGAGAAGGGGGCTCCTCCCCTGGCCGTTTCATCTAGTTTAGGAAAAGGCCCATGCGGGGTTTCATAAATCAGCTCAGCCTATGGTGCGCCCGGCTCACCGGGGTGGTGGTGGTGCTCCTCACCGCCGTCCTGGTGGTCAGCCTCCTGGCCTCCATCTTCTACCGCTACGTCCTGGGCCACGCCCTGTCCTGGCCCGAGGAGATATCCCTGATCCTCTTCGCCTGGATCGTGCTCCTGGCCGGCAGCCTGGGGGTGCGGGAGCGCTTCCACGTACGCCTGACCATCTTCACCTCCCGCCTGCCCTCCGCCGTGGCCCACGCCCTGGACGTGTCCGTGACCCTGGCCGTGGGGGTGTTCGGTGGGCTCCTGGTCTTTGCCGGACGCGACCTGGTGGCGCGCACCGCCCAGCACCTCACCGCCACCTTGCGCCTGCCCCTGGACTGGCTGAACTACGCGGCTCCGGTCTGTGGTTTACTGATCGTGATCCACACCCTGTACCTTTTGACCACGCCCCCCGCCCCGGAGGATCAACCGTGAGCCCCGCATCCTGGCTTCTCACCGTGGGCTTTCTGGTCCTGTTGGTCCTGGGGGTGCCCATCGTCTTCGCCATCGCCCTGTCCTCGCTCCTGGCCATGTGGGTCCTGGACATCGACCTGGTGGTCATGGCCCAGCAGATGATCGCCGGCACCCAGTCCTTCCCCCTCCTGGCCATCCCCGGCTTCATCCTGGCCGGCGACCTGATGACCGAGGGCGGGCTCTCGGCCCGGCTCATGGCCGTGGCCGACCGCATGGTGCGCCATGTGACCGGAGGCCTGGGCATGGTCAGCGTCCTGTCGTCCATGTTCTTCGCCTGTCTCTCCGGCTCCGCCCCGGCCACCACCGCCACCGTGGGCTCCATCATGATCCCGGAGATGGAAAAGCGCGGCTACAGCCGCCGCTTCGCCACCTCCCTGGCCGTGAGCGTGGGCCCCCTGGGCCAGATCATCCCCCCCTCCATTCCCTTCATCGTCTGGGGGGTGATCAGCGAGCAGTCCATCAGCAAGCTGTTCCTCTCCGGGGTGGTGCCCGGCGTGCTGGACGGCCTGGCCTATATGGTGGTCTGCTACTGGATGGCCCGGAAACTGGGCCTGGGCAAGGAGCCCCGCGCCACCCTGGGCGAACTGGGCCGGGCCGTTTGGCAGGGCAAATGGGCGCTGTTCGCCCCGGTCATCATCCTGGGCGGCATCTACGGCGGCGTCTTCACCCCCACCGAGGCCTCCATGGTGGGCGTGGCCTACGGCCTCTTGGTGGGCCTGTTCCTCTACCGGGGCCTCACCTGGCGGAACCTCTGGCCCCTGGTGCTCAAATCCATGAAGACCACCGCCGTAGTCATGTTCATCATCGCCGTGGCCAAAACCTTCGGCTGGCTCCTGGCCTACGAACAGGTGCCTGACAAGATCGTGGGCGTGCTCCTGCACGTCTCCGACAACCGCATCGTCATCCTGCTGCTCCTCAACGTGATCCTGCTCGTCATCGGCGCGGTCATGGATAACCTGGCGGCCATGATCATCCTGGGCGGGCTCCTCATGAAACTGGGCCAGGAGATCGGCATCGACCCCATCCAACTGGGGCCCATCATCGTCATCAACTTTGCCGTGGGCATGGAAACCCCGCCCCTGGGCTACTCCCTCTTCGTGGGCTCGGCCATCAGCGGACTCACCATCGAGGAAATCACCAAAGGCATGCTGCCCTTTTTCCTGGTGGACCTCGGCATGCTGCTCATGGTCACCTACCTGCCCTGGGTCACCCTGTGGCTGCCTGGGTTGTTTTTTAATTAGGGAAGAGAGTTTGTGGGGGGAGACCTTTTTCTTTTGAAGCCAAAAGAAAAAGGTCTCCCCCCACACCCCCCTTCCAAAAAGAAAAGCATTGTGGTCTTGGTTGGTTGGTCCTGGTTTGCCGCGAAGGGCTGGGCCGGGGCCCAGGTTGGTTGGTAGAAGTTCATTCAAGGCATGGAGGTTGAGATGGCGCCTTCCACTATCCCCGCCGACGAGATCAAGGATCTCCTGCAAGGAGCCTGGGACCTCCACGTGCACGCCGGGCCGGATGTGGTGGAGCGCGCCCAGGACTGCCACGACCTGGCCGCCGACGCCGCCCGGGCCGGCCTGGCCGGCCTGGCCCTGAAGGACCACACCACCAGCACCACCGGCCGCGCCGCCGTCTTGAACCGGCTCTATCCCGAGGGGCCCCGCTTTTTGGCCTGCCTGGCCCTGAACCACCCGGTGGGCGGCTTCAACCCCTCGGCCGTGGAGAGCTTTCTCCGGGAAGGCGGCCGCATCGTGCACATGCCCACCTACGCCGCCCAGAACCACCTGGAAATCTGGGGGGCGGGCAAACCGCCCACCGCCTTCCCCCTGCCCCGGGAATATCAGGGGCTCACCGTGCGCACCCCCGACGGCGGGCTCTCCCCCGGCCTGGCGGAGATACTGGAACTCATCGCGGCCCATGACGCGGTGCTGGCCACCGGGCACCTTTCCCCGTCGGAGTCCCTGGACGTCATGGCCCAGGCCCGCCAGCAGGGCGTCCGGCGGCTCATCTTCAACCACGTTTCCGAAACCGTGACCCGGGCCAGCCTGGACCAACAGCGGCAGGCCGTGGCCCTGGGGGCCTTCATCGATCACTGCTGCTTCACCACCACCCCGGCCTGCCCCGGCGACGTCACCGTGGAGGAGATCGCCGACGAGATCCGGGAGATCGGCCTGGACCACGTGATCCTCACCAGCGACCTGGGCCAAAAGGCCAATCCCCCCGCGGTGGAGTGCTTCGGCCAGTTCATCGGCCGCCTGGCCCTGCTCCTGGGCGATACCAACGCCCTGGCCCGGGCGTTGCGGAAGAATCCCTGTTTGGATTAGCGCCTGGCCAAGCGTCGAGATTCCAGGCTGCCCGTTGGAACTGGGCTGGTTATTGCCTGACCCTCGGCGGCCTATATCGGGTACGCAAGGGTTATGCGGTGCCGGCGGGTAGCGAAAGTCGTGATTGACGAAGACAGGCCGGCTGCAGGGCGGAAAAGGGAAAAGACCGAGCCGTGATGACCCCGGATGGGGGTAGCCGGTGAGGTGATCACCAGGGCGACTATATTTGATAATGGAGAAGATGGGAGCGTAGATTGCCCTTCACCACGTCGATGCCCAATTTGCGGCGTAGGTTTTTCCGGTGCGTTTCGATGGTGTGGGGTGACAGGGACATGGCCTGGCTGATTTCCTTGGTGGTCAAGCCTTCCCGCACGAACTGGGCCACGCGTATTTCTGCCGGGGTAAGCTTCGGGTTCTTGTAGGATAAGTTGTTGATGAAAGGTGAGACCACATCCTGGAGAGTCGATTCCAGGAGGGCGAGATAAGTCGTTTGCTGTTCGCTTAATCTGGTTACCTTCAACTTTTCCAGGAAAGGCAGAACCAGCTGCTGGATGTTGCTCTTGATGCTGTTTTCCAGGTCGCTCTTGTCGTCCTCACGCCTTTTTAAGAGCACTTTCAAGGCCGTGTTCACCTCTTCGAGGCCTTTGGCCTGCGTCTGCAATTGAGTCTCCCGGCGGCGGAGCTTCTCTTCCGCCTTTTTGCGTTCCGCCAGTTCGAACACCAGCTGCTGATTGCTCCGGGCCAGTTCGGAGGTGCGCGCTTCCACCCGCCGCTCCAGTTCGCCCTTGGCCTCCTGGAGTTCCTTTTCCATGCGCTTGCGGTCGGTGATGTCCATCATTACCCCATCCCAGAGGATGTCTCCGTTGGGTTGGGGTTGGGGCCGGGAATGACAATCGCACCAGCGCAACTCCCCATCCACAAGGTGGCGCAACTCCATCCTGAAAGGCCTCTCCTTGGACAAGGGCTGACGAATGGTGCGCCCCAACTGCTCGCTGTCCTCGGGGTGCAGGTTGTGGTAGGGCGTGAGTTCGCCGGACATGACCGTGGCCGGCTCCATGCCGAAGACATCTCTGGCCGAGGCGCTGATAAACGGGAACGAGTAACTGCCGTCAGGGTGCATGACGAACTGGAATACCACGCCGGGCACGTGGAGGAGCAGGCGTTGGTAGCGCTTCTCGCTTTCCCCCAACAGCGATTCCATGCGTAACCGCACCGTGGCCCCGGCCATCAAGGTTGCTATGGTTTCCAGCCACCGGAGGTTGCCCTCCAGCCGCCGGTTGCCCCGGGGCGAGCCAACCAAAAGGCAACCGATCACCCGCCGCCGGTAATGCATGGGCAGGATCAAATAGGAAGCCAGCCCCGCGCCGGGGCGGGCCTCCCCGGCCGCATCCGCCGGCGAACCGGCCGTCCAGCCAGCCACTTCACCAGCCAGGATGCGCCGCATCAAGTGTGAATCATAGGAAAAGGAAGCCCCTTTCTCCACGCATTGCGCCGGCAGGCCTCGCTGGCTGGCCATATGCATGGTGCGGGTGGCTTCCGTGGCCAGATAGACCGCGGCGGACTCCAGACCGGACACGCACAAAGCGGTGTCCACGCATACCTGGAGCACCTCATCCAGCGAAGTGGCGGTGCTCAGAGACAGGCTGAAAGCCAGCATGGCCTTGGAGTAATCCTTCCGCTCGTCGTTCGTGAACCGGGCGCCACGACTCACGCTCCGATCTTTATCCTCTGCCATACGGGATGCCATCTCCATCCTCCGTGACCCGTGGGGATGCCCGTGGGCGGATGTCGCCTCCCGGGTAATCCCCCCTCTTGCTGACCTTAAACACCCTAGCTGATTGCAGCTCATAATGTAAAGCCCGCCCGACGTTTCCCGCGTGAATCGGTATAAAGGCCGGTCAAATGAACCGGAGCCGAAGTTTCAAGCTTATCGCTTGGTAATCATTAAATTAATGTAACTTTGCCCTTGTCAGGATCAAGGCCTGGCCGCCAGACAAGCTATCCCCAAAATAGTCGTAATGGGTAGATAGCGTACCTGATTTATACCTGATCAATCCTGGTTGTTTTCCCCACAAGCGCTCAAACATAATGCGTCCACGCTCCATGGCTAGGCTAGTGCCCGGCGGTCAAGGACCTCAATGCACGGCTCCACGGCGGCGGGCGCGCGCCATAAAAGCCAATCGCTATAACCTGAAAGGAGTCCAGATGGCATCCAGTAAAAGACCGGGAGTCCTGGCATTCGACCTTCTGGCCCTAGCGGAAGATCACGGTGATTTCCCGATAGTCCTGTTTGAAAACACCCCCCAGGAAAACCAGGTTCTCACCTATGCCGATTTGGTGGTAAAGGGCAGCAGCTTGGCCCGCGCTTGGCGCGACTTGGGCATCAATAAAGGCGACGTGGTTTCTTTGGTCATGCGCAACCATCCCGAACTGGTTATGTGCATGTTCGCGGCCTCGCTGCTGGGCGCCCTGGTGGTGCCCATAGATCCCCGCTCCACCCCGGACCGCATCCGTTTTCAGGTCGCCGATTCCGGCTCCAAGGGCGTGGCCCTGTCCGCTGAGTTCCTGGCTACGGTGGACCAAGCCCTGGCCGGGCTGACCGGGGTGGGTGGCGTGGGTTGCTTGTACAACCCCGAGTTCGGCGTACCCCCCAGCCCGGACCATCCGGATATCCAGGAGCTGTTGCGCGGCCCGGCCGGTCCCACGCCGGATCCCGGGGCGCTTGCGGCCGGGGATCGCTTCCAGATCATGTACACCTCCGGCACCACCGGAGACCCCAAAGGGGTGGTGATTCGTTATCTGCGCCTGCTCCCCCTGATCGACAACGCCCGGAACATCTGGCGCTACAATCCCGCAGACAAGCTCTACACCGGCCTCTCGCTCACCCATGGCAACGCCCAGTTCATCACCCTGTTCCCCTCCTTGTATTGCCGGGTGCCCGCGGTTATCAGCCGCAAGTTCACCAAGAGCCGCATTTGGCCCATCTGCCGGGAGCACGGCTGCACCACCTTTTCCCTGCTGGGCGGCATGATGATGGGCATCTTCTCCGAACCGCCCCGACCGGACGATGCCGCCAATCCGGTCAAAGTGGTCCTCTCGGCCGGCACGCCCGTGAGCATCTGGTCAGCCTTTGAGCAGCGTTTCGGCGTGACCATTCACGAGTGGTACGGGGCGATGGAGGGCGGTTTTGCCCACAATCCGGTGGGCGAAGGGCCTTTGGGCTCCTTTGGCAAGCCCCTGGCCGGGCAGATGGCAGCCAAGGTGTTGCGGCCCGATGACCGCGAGTGCGCCCCCCATGAAGTAGGTGAACTGGTTTTCCGGAACCTGCAGGGAGAGACCAAGGTCGAGTATCACGGTAATCCCCAAGCCTCGGCGGCCAAGACCAGGGGCGGCTGGCTGCGCACCGGCGACATGGTGCACACCGACGAGGAGGGCTGGTTCTATTACGACTTCCGGGCCGGGGGAGGCCTGCGACGCCAGGGCGAATTCATCCAGCCCGAGCTGGTGGAGAGCGTGGTGGCCAGCCACCCTGCCGTAAGCGATGTGTGTGTCTTCGGGGTACCGGCCAAGAGCGGCGCCCCCGGCGAATGTGACCTCGTGGCCGGGGTGGTGGCCCACCCCGATGTCAGCCTGACGCCCGAGGACCTGTTCCGCCATTGCCGGGAGGCCTTGCCGGCCAACGCCGTGCCCACCTATCTCCAGATCCTCGCCGAGATCCCGAAGTCAGCCTCGGAAAAGAACCTGTCCCGCCTTTTGGTGCTGGGCTTCGACCCCTCCAGCCGGAACGTGCATCAGGCGGCGGGTTAGCAGCTCTCCAGTCCGGGCGAGGTTACCAGGCCTGCGGGGGAACCGGCGGTACGGGCCCCGGGGCGGCCCCTTGGCCGCAGCCTCCCCAAGGCAAGAGCGGGGCCACTGAACAGCGCGCCTTGCCCAGGGGCGGCCCCGGCGGAGGCACGTTCCCCGGGGCCGGGGGGGCCCGGCAGGTCCGCTTCCCCGCACCGCCGAAGGCCGGGCCAGGCACCGCAAACAGAACCTTGGCAACCTAGGAGAAAAAACGTGAGCAAAGTGATGATCATCGGTGGCGGCATGACCAAATTCGGCCGCCACCCTCATCGCAACCTGAAGTCCCTGGCCGAGGAAGCAGTCAGCCAGGCCTTGGCCGACGCAGGCGTGGATCGCGGGCAACTGCAGGCCGCCTGGGTGGGTAATGCCAGCCAGGGAGTTTTGCAAGGCCAGGAGTCCGTGCGCGGCCAGGCCGTGCTTTTCAACCTGGGACTGGGCGGCATACCCATCGTGAACGTGGAGAACGCCTGCGCCTCCTCGGCCACGGCCCTTTACGGCGCCAGGGCGTTCATCGCCCTGGGCGAATACGACCTGGCCCTGATCCTGGGCATGGAAAAGATGTACTTCCCTGACCGGGCCCAGGTCCTGCCCGCTTTCGAGGGCTGCATGGACGTGGAGCTGCTGCCCGGGATCATGCGGAAGTTCCACGAGGACGAGGAGCGCATCCGCCGGGAACAGGAAGCCGCCGGGGTGGACGCCAAGGCCCAGTCAGGCCAACGCAGCATCTTCATGGACCTCTATGCCCAGATGTGCCGGGCCCACATGGAAAAATACGGCACCACCCAGCGCCAGTTCGCGGCCATCGCCAGCAAGAACCACAACCATTCCCAATACAACCCCAGGGCCCAATACACGGTTCCCATGACCGTGGCGGAAGTCCTGGCCACGCCGGAGGTGGCCTGGCCCTTGACCAGGGCCATGTGCTCGCCCATCGGCGACGGGGCGGCGGCGGCGGTGGTCTGCTCGGAAGAATTAGCCAGGAAAATCGGGGCCAAACATGCGGTGGAGGTGGCCGTCTCGCTGGTGGGCAGCGGCCTGGATGAAGAGGCGGAGGAGCGCCTGGGCCGCACCTCCCTGGCCGCCCTGGCCGCCAGGGCTTATGAGCGGGCTGGGTTGGGGCCGGAAGACGTGGACCTGGCCGAGGTGCACGACGCCACGGCCTACGGCGAATTGAACGCCACCGAACAGTTGGGGTTCTGCGCCCTGGGCGAGGGCGGCCCCTATGCCCAAGCCGGGCACACCTCCCTGGGCGGCAAGAAGCCGGTCAATCCCTCCGGCGGCCTGGAGTGTCAGGGGCACCCCATCGGAGCCACCGGCATCCGCCAGATAGTGGAGCTTTACTGGCACCTGGCCGGGGGAGGCCGGGCCGGGGCCCGGCAGGTGGCCGGGGCCCGGGTGGGCCTGGCCCAGAACGCCGGCGGCGACATCGCGGGCTCCGAAGGGGCCCTGTCCGTAACCATCCTCAAGAAATAACCAGAAGTTAAGTGGGTACCGAACAATTTAGCGGAGAAGGGACATGGCGCGAACATTTGACGAATTGAAAACCATTTTGCGGCCCGAGGGAGTAGTCCGCGGGGAAATGGCCTTTGACCCGGAAAAGTGCGTCTCCTGCGGCCAGTGCATCGACAACTGCGTGTTCCGTTGTTTGGAGATGGGCCCGGACGGCGCACCTCGCATGAAACAGGAGCAGGGATGCTTCTCCTGCTTCAATTGCCTGGCGACCTGCCCCAGCGACGCCGTTTCCATCGTCAGGGCCTATCACGTGGAGGGCGGTTTCTACGACACCGGCGAACCTGCCCTCCTCCCGCCCCGCGAGCCCAAAGACGCCCAGGGCCAGCCGGCCCAGTGGACCGAGGTGGAGCGGACCATCCTCCGGCGGCGCAGCGTGCGCAACTTCAAGCCCGATCCGGTGCCCGAGCCCCTGATCGAACGGGTGCTGGAAGCGGGCCGCTTCGCGCCCAGCGCGGGCAACAACCAGCCCTGGCGGTTCGTGGTGGTCACCGACCCGGTCCTCTTGCAGCAGATGGAGGGGGCCTGCCAGGCGGTTTTTGCCGGCATGCACGAGGCCTATGCGGACGACGCCAAGGTCATGGGACTGGTGGAGATGATGGGCGAGCCGGTGCCGGTGGGATTCTTCGACCCCCGGGTCCAGGTGGGCGTGGGCTGCGTGGCCCGCCGGGAACTGCGCTCCTTCCTGGGCGCACCCTGCGCCATCTTCGTGCTGAGCTGCGACAAGATGGTGGGCCCGGAGATGCAGGCAGGCATCTGCCTGGAAAACATGAACCTGGCCGCCTGCTCCCTGGGCCTGGGCTTTTGCTGGAGCGGCTTTGCCAGCGGCATCGCCAACGTGCCCGAATTCGCCGCAAGGCTGGGCATCGCCGAGCCTTGGCGCCTGGTCATGACCGGAGTCATGGGCTATCCGGCGTTTTCCCAGGAGGGCCTGGTGCCCCGCCACGACCGCCCGGTCACCTGGTTCCGCCCCCAGTCCAGCTAACCCCATTTATTCGGGGAACAAACATTTGGATCTTCAATAAGGGAGGGAGAACAAATGGGTTACTTCGACTTGAGCCTGTCCTTGACCAAGGGCGACCGAGCCCTGAAGGAAGCGGTCCACAAATTCGCCAAGGAGGTGATGCGCCCCATCGCCGCGAAATTGGACAGCATGAGCGTCGAGGAGGCTTTCGCGCCATCCTCGCCGTATTTTGACTTTTTGAAACAGGCCTACGAGCTTGGCTATCACAAACTGCCCTTTCCCGAGGCCTTGGGCGGGGTCGATCTGACGCCGCTGCAAATCAACCTGATCATGGAAGAGTTGGCCTGGGGCAGCTTTGGGTTGGCCCTGTCCTTGAACACCAGCCTGGATGCGGCCGCGGCCGTGGCTGGCGGGGACAAGATGATCCAGGAGTTCACCCTCCCTTACTGCCAGTGCCTTGACGCCAGTTACATAGGCTGCTGGGCCATCACCGAGCCGGATCACGGCTCGGACACCTTGGTCGCCGGCTATCCCAGCTTCCGGGATCCCACCATTCCAGCCCAGTGCCGCGCCAAACTGGTGGGGGACGAGTACGTGATCCAAGGCCAAAAGGCGGCCTGGGTGTCCAACGGCCCCCTGGCCAACAGCATCCTGTTGATGTGCCAGATAGACGCCGGCAAGGGCCACGCGGGGAGCGGCATGTTCGTCTTCTCCCTGGACCGGCCAGGGGTGAGCAAGGGTAAGCCGGTGGACATGATCGGGGCGCGCGACTTGTGCCAGGGTGAGATTTTCTTCGACGAGGTCCGGGTGCCCAAAGAATATCTCTTGGTGGGGCCGGAAGGCTACGAAAACGCCCTGGCGGCCCACCTGAGCCTGACCCTGCCCATGGTGGGCACCTGGGCGGTGGGCTTGGCCCGTGCGGCCTTCGAGGAGGCCCTGAGCTACGCCCGTGACCGGGTGCAGGGTGGCGTGCCCCTGGTCGAGCACAACAACATCAAGGTGAAGCTGTTCGACATGTTCCGCAAGATCGAGGCCAGCCGGGCCCTGTGCCGGGCCGCTTTCGTACACAACTGGTCCTACCCCATGAACCCGGAAAAGCGGGTCCTGGAGTACGCCATGGCCGCCAAGACCTTTGCCACCCAGTCCTGCCTGGAGGTGACCAGCGACGCCATCCAGATCTTCGGCGGCAACGGCCTTACCAAGGAATACCCGGTGGAGAAATTCTTCCGCGACGCCCGCACCACCCTGATCTGCGACGGCTCCAACGACACCATCGCCGTGGCCGGTGGCCACAAAGTGGCCCACACCTACCCTCGTATGTAGAAGCAGTGGCGGCAGGCGCCGAGGCCGGGCCTGCCGCCACTTTTGTTTCCTGGCTGCTGGCTGGCCCGCGCCAAACCGGGCTGCCACACAACGCGGAATCCTGGCCCGGAATCCTGGCCCTTGCGCTGCAACCCGGCGCAAGGGTAGTATCTCCATAGTCATACCGTAATTATCGCCTCCCTCACGCCCACCCCGGGGAGGGGGCCAGGGATCACCTCCCTGCCCTCGTCCCGTCAGGCTCCCCCTCAACCCCGGAGGCCCCGCCCATGAAAAAACTCCTGCTCTTGGCGCTGCTCCTTGTGGCCGGAACCGCGCTCTACGTGGGGCTCAGTCCCTCGCCGGTGGACCCCGAGGCCTACTCCCCCCCGCCCGCGCCGGCCCTGAGCGGGGTCCTGTCCCCCAACCAGGAGCTGACCAAGGCCCGGCTCCTGGCCCCGGGCCGCCTCAAGGGGCCGGAGGACGTGGCCCCCGGCCCGGACGGCTGGCTCTACACCGGCCAAGTGGACGGCAGCGTGGTGCGGGTGCACCCGGACGGCCGCCTGGAGCCTTTTGCCCAGACCGGGGGCCGGCCCCTGGGCCTCATGTTCGACGCGGCGGGGAAACTCATCGTCTGCGACGCCGACAAGGGGCTCTTGGCCCTGGACAAATCCGGCCAGGCAAAGGTGCTGACCCGGGAGGCCGAGGGGCGGGCTTTTGGTTTCACCGACGACCTGGACATCGCTTCAGACGGTAAGATCTATTTCTCCGACGCCAGTTGGAAATTTGGCAAGGATCAATATCTCTACGACCTCTTGGAGCACCGGCCCCACGGGCGGCTGATGGTCTACGACCCGGCCAGCGGCGAGACCCGGGTGCTCCTGGAGGGGCTGTACTTCGCCAACGGCGTGGCCCTGTCCCAGAACGAGGATTACGTCCTGGTGAACGAGACCTACGCCTACCGCATCCGGCGCTATTGGCTGAAGGGACCCCGCGAGGGGCAAAACGACGTGTTCCTGGACAATTTGCCCGGCTTCCCGGACAACATCTCGGCCAACCGCCAGGGGCGCTTCTGGCTGGCCCTGTTCACGGTGCGGAACCCCGCGGTGGACGCCCTGCACCCCCATCCCTGGGCCAAGAGTCTCCTGGCCCGCCTGCCGCATTTCCTGTGGCCCCAGCCCGCGCCCTACGGCCTGGTGCTGGCCCTGGATGAGGGGGGACGGGTGCAGGAGGGCCTGCACGACCCCGAAGGGAAAAACCTCAAGATCATCACCAGCGCCCGGGAGCACCAGGGCCGGCTCTATCTGGGGAGCTTGTTGGGCAACGCCATCGGGGAATACACCCTGCCCCCCCGCCCCTGAGCCGGCAGGCCGCGGGTGCGGGGGAGCGACGGGGAGCGGCGGGGCCGGGCCTCAGCGCAGCACGTAGAGGTCCCCCCGGGAGTTGACCACCCAGGGCCGGCCGCCCTGGTCCACCGAGATCTGGGCCGCCCCGGCGTCATATTTGGTCCAGTTGGAGCCGGTCAGCTTCCAGACGCTGCCGCCGCCGGAAGCGGAGTCATCGCCCACCACCCACACCGAACCGTCGGCCCCGCAGCCCACGTCCCGGGCCTTGCCGGGCATCTGCCGCCAGTTGCCGCCGCCTTCCATGACCCAGATGGCCCCGTTGTTGGCCACCACCCAGGGCCGGCCCCGGTTGTCCACGTCAATGCGCACCCCGGAGCCGTTCGTGCGGGTCCAACTGCCGTGGTTCCACTGCCAGACCCCGTAGCCGCCGCCGGCCGAATCGGCCCCGATCACCCAAACCGAGCCGTCGGCCCCGCAGCCGATGTCCCTCGCCTGGCCGGGCAGCTTTTTCCACTGCCCGTTCTCCAGGCGGTAGATGTCGCCTTCCCGGTTGACCACCCAGGGGTTGCCGTGGCGGTCCACGTCCAGGCGCACCGCGCCGCCGCCCACGTCCCGCCAATTGCCGCCGGTCCATTGCCACACCGCGGAGCCGCCGGAGCCGCTGTTGGACCCCACCACCCATACCTGGCCGCCGCCGCAGCCCACGTCCCGGCCCTGCCCGGGCAGTTTGTCCCAGCCGGCCAGGGCCGGCACGGCCCACAGCACCACCAACACGACCAAGGCCTTGGCGAATAAGAGCCTGCGCATGCTTTTCTCCCTGAGGGTTTGGCTTTTCCGAAATTCCGCACCGTGTCCCGGTGAGTTGACCCTGGGCCCTCTTCTCTGCCCATGATAAGGGGCGGGCGGAAAGCGCGTCAACGCCCCCGGCTCACCCCGCGGCCGGAACCGGCGGAGGGGGCGGCGGGGAGCCGGCAGGCAGGGCCAAGAGATCGCTCTCCAGGGGTTGGTCCCAGCGCACCGGGAAGAACAACTCGCCCCGCTCCCGGAATTGGCAAAAGACCCGGTAGTCGTGGGCCTCGAAAAAGGCGGCCAGCTCGCCCTTGGTGCGGGAGGCCTCGGCCGGCGAGGCGAAGTTGGAGTCCTCGTGCTCCAGGATGATGGGCGGCCGGTGCTGGGCGATGGTCTGGGCTCCTCCCGCCAGGACCCGCGCCTCAAAGCCCTGCACGTCCATTTTGAGCAGGCCGAGCGGCCGCTCCCATTCCCGGCTGACCTGATCCAGGCTGCACACCGGCACTTCGATCTCCTCGCCCCGGCCGTAGTCGCCCCGGGGCGCCAGAAAGGACGACTGGCCGATGGCCCGGCCCCCCAGGGCGAAAAAGCGGGCCTGGCCCGGGGTTTCGCCCAGGCCGGCGGGGATGACCCGCAGGTTGGGACAGGGGTTCAGCTCCAGGTTCCGCCGGAAGCGGGCCAGGGCCAGCGGGTTGGGTTCGTAGGAGTGGATCTCCACCCCGGGCAGGGCCCGGGCCAGGGGGATGCTGTGGGCCCCGATGTTGCCGCCGGCCTCCACCACCAGAGTGCCGGGCCGGGCCAGGTCGGCCATGCGCTCCAGGACCCGCGCTTCGTGCAGGCCCTGGCGCAGGATGTTCCACTCCACGTGATGCTCGCGGTCGCAGAGGAACCACACCGGCTGGCCCCGGAATTCGGTGCGGAACAGCACCTCGCGGCCGTACTGCGGCAGGTCCCGCTCGGAAAAATACCAGATGTCGGCCGGATGTTTACGGCCCTTGGCCAAGCGCTTCAAGTAGCGCAGGCGGTCAACCTTTTGGTGGGGCGTCAAAAGGCCGGTGTTATAAAGGAGCTTGAACAATTTATGCAATTTGTCCACCTCCGAGCCCGGGCGGCGCTATCGCGCCGCGATTTTACCGAATGAGCCCTCAGCCAGTTCTTGACCCAGAACCCTCCTACGCGCTAAGTTGAATCACGCCGGGCCGAGCCCGACCCGCCAATTCCTGACATTATGCGAGGTTGTAGCATGGGCATCAATTACTTTCGCCGTGAGGACCGCGACTACAAATTCCTGCTCCTGGAGTTCCTGAACTTGGAACGCCTGCTCTCCTATGAGCCGTACCAGGACTTCACCCCCGAGGACATCGGCATGATCCTGGACGAGGTGCTGAAGGTGGGCCGCGAGGTTCTGGGCCCCACCCTGCAGGACGCCGACCGCGAGGGCGCCCATTTCGTGGACGGCGAAGTGACCCTGCCGGCCTCCTTTTACCCCGCTTGGCAGACCATGAAGGAAAACGGCTGGACCGCGGTATCCAACAGCCAGGCGTACGGCGGCCAGGGCCTGCCCGCGGTGATGGGCGGGCTGGTCAACGAGATCTTCTGCGGGGCCAACCTGGCCGTGACCGCCTTCATGGGCCTGGCCGTGGCCAACGGCCGGGTCATCGAGAACCACGGCACCGAGGCCGACCGCAACTTGTTCCTGGAAAAGATCTACGCTGGCGATTGGGGCGGCACCATGTGCCTCACCGAGCCGGACGCCGGCTCCGACGTGGGCTATCTGCGCACCAAGGCCGTGCCCGATGCCACCTCCGATGACCCCCGCATCTACAAGATCGAGGGCACCAAACGCTTCATCACCTGCGGCAAGCACGACCTCACCGAGAACATCATCCACCTGGTGCTGGCCCGCATCGAGGGCGGCCCGGCGGGCACCAAGGGCATCAGCCTGTTCGTCGTGCCCGAGAAATGGGTGAACCCCGACGGCAGCCTGGGCGAGAACAACGACGTGGCCTGCACCGGCATCGAGCACAAGATGGGCTGCCACGGCACCCCCACCTGCTCCCTGTCCTTTGGGGAGAACGGCAACTGCCGGGGCATCCTCTTGGGCGAGCCCCACAGCGGCATGGCCAAGATGTTCCAGATGATGAACGAGGCGCGCATCGGCTGCGGCTTGCAATCCCTGGGCCTGGCCGCCTCGGCCTATGACACCGCCCGCCAGTACGCCAAGGAGCGCATCCAGGGCCCGCCCTTCACCAACCGGCACGGCGACCGCGTGCCCATCATCCAGCACGAGGACGTGCGCCGCATGCTGTTGAACCTGAAGTCCGGCACCGAGGCCATGCGGGCCTTGGCCGTAGAGTTGTTGTTCCTCCTGGACGTGGCCCATCTGGACCCGGACGAGACTGAGCGGCACCAGGCCATGGCCCGGGTGGAGCTGTTGACTCCCCTGGTCAAGGCCTACAGCTCCGACGCGGCCTACATGCTGATCCGCGACGCCATCCAGGTGCTGGGAGGGGTGGGCTATTGCAGCGAGTTCCCGGTGGAGCAGTACGCCCGGGACAGCAAGATCATCAGCATCTGGGAAGGCACCACCTACATCCAGTCCCTGGACCTGGTGGGCCGCAAGCTGCCCCTGGAAGGCGGCCAGGTGTTCCAGGGCTTCCTCCAGGAGGTGGGCGAGTTCACCGCCAGCCTGAAGGACGACCCCGATTTCGGCCCGGACGGCAAGTTGTTGTTCAAGGCGGTGCAGGCCACCGGCGATTTCGCGATGCGCTACATGACCTACTTCCGGGACGCCGCCAAGGCGCAACTGATCCCCCTGACCAGCACCCGCTTCCTGGAGTGCTTCGCGGAGGTGGTCATGGCCCACCTGCTGCTCCGCCAGGGGGTTTTGGCCCGCAGCAAGCTGGCCGGGGTGAGCCCCGACTCCAAGGACGGCCTCTACTACCAGGGCAAGATGGCCAGCGCCAGCTTCTTCTGCCGCAACACCCTGACCAACGTGTTCGGCCGCCACCTGGCCCTGACCCAGGAAGACCTCACCGCGGTGAAACTCCCGGAGGAGGCTTTCTAGCAGGCTGTTGAACAACAGCCTGCTAGGCGCGCCAGGGACCACCCCAAACAAGCTACGGCTTGTTTGGGGACCCCGGGGATGGCGCGCCAAATTGCGCGGCTTTTAAAAAGCAAGCAATTTGCCAAACCTGGCAAAATCACGCTTTTGCCAGGTTTGGTTGAAAAAGGCCATGGATGGACTTTTTCAACATCCTGCTAGATTTCCTGAAGCAACGGCGCGGGGGCCCATGGCCCCCGCGCCTCTCCCCCCGCTCCGCGCCTCAGTCCAGGTTAAGGGCCTTTTTCAGCTCCTTGATCTCCTTCTTCTCCCGGGCGGCCCGCGCCGCAAAGGGCTGCAGCGGCGTCACTTCCCATTCCACCAGGCCCCAAATGGGCAAGCTGCGCAGCCAATCGTCCAGCTCCTCGTGGTTGGGGGCCTCCATGATCATGGAAAAAGCTCGTTCACCCACCGGCAGGCCGCCGGCCACGATTTTTTTCTCCTTCTCCCAAGCCATGAGCATCTCGAAGGAGGGCAGCACGGTGAACTCCAGCAGTTCCAGCGCCTCGTCCTCCGAGGCAAAACCAGGTCCCGCGGTACCGAAAACCAGATATTTCATGATCCCAATCCTTTCAATTTCCAAGGGGTGGAGGCCGGCCGGCCGCCGGACGACGGGCGCGGCCTTGACCTAAGGTTGAGGGCAAGCCGGATGCTTTACAAGGCCCACGAAACCTGGAGAGCATTGCACGGGGCGTCCTGCCCCGTGCAATGTCGGCTTGGCAAAAACGCGGTTTTGCCAAGCCTCACAAATTGCAAGCTTTTTTAAGCTTGCAATTTGGCGGGCCATCCTTGGCCCGCATCGGCCATTGCCTGCCGTAATCATGTTTCATAGCCATTTTTGACATAATATCAACACGTTTTATGTATTTCACCATGCAATGGCCTCACCTGGGAGGCAAAATGCCTTTTGAAAACCGGAGAGGCCGGGGGTCAGCCTTTTGGCGAGGGATCAGAAAATTTGTGGGCCAACTCGGGATAGAGCTTGCGCACGCAATCCGGGCACAGGGAGTGGGTGAATTGCATCTGGGCATGGTCCCGCATGTACTCTTCCACCTGTTGCCAATACCCCTGGTCGTCGCGGATCTTCTTGCAGCCAGCGCAGATGGGCAGGAGGTCCGAGAGGGTCCTGACGTCGTGCAGGGCCGTGGTCAGCTCCTGGTTGGCCCGGGCCAGCTCGGCGGAGTGGGCCGTGATCTGTTCCTTCTGCTGGTCGATGGTGTCCACCAGCTCGTTCATGCCCCGGACGAAACCCGCGGCGGAAACGATGAACACTCCGGTGGTGATCAGGAATGCCACCCCCAAGGTCAGCCACACCGCGGGCAGCCGGACATAAAGGTTGGCGTCCAGGGGCAAGGCCAGGCGGCCGGTCATCCACCAGTAGGCGATCACCGAGATCGCCAGGCCGAAAAACCCCCCGGCCCAAAGCCCGCCGCGCAACCCGCGGGCCAACGCCGCGGTAAAGATGGTCGCCGCCGCGAAAAAGAAGCCCGCCGAGATGACTCCGAACTGCAGGAAACCGGCCAGGCTGGTAGCGGAAAAGATGAGCAGGATGCTCCACAAGAGGCAGCGGTCGCTGCAGGCCTTGCGGCGGAAGTACGTCACCGCGACCGCTAGAGACAGGAGAATGTGGGCCATGTGGTTCAGGAGGAAACCGGTGTGCCAGATGCGGGAAAGGGAGATCGGCAGGGCCACCAGCGCCAAAATCCCCAGTATGCCGGTGACGCTTTCCAAAAATCTCCGTAAGATCAGAGCCTTTTGGTGCGAGGCCGGATAATCGGCCTGGTTGGCTGCTATGGGTTCCTCAGTCATGGACTAAGCCTTTTTCGTGATGATAATCCATGATGCCTATTGAATGATAACCAGCAACCACCTTATTCCCCCTCGGCTTGCCGGAGGGACGCTGCCGCTCGCTCCGCGGCGTGGCCGTCCCAAAGCTCCAGACGCACCGGGCCTGGGAGCGGCGCGGCCAGGGCCGCGGCCGCCGCGGCGGCCAGGTCCCCCGGCCGCACCAGGCGGTTGGTGCCCTGGGTCACGGTGATGGGCCGCTCGGTGGAGGTTCGGAGGGTCAGGCAAGGGACGCCCAGGTGGGTGGTTTCTTCCTGCAGGCCGCCGGAATCGGTGATCACCAAGCGGGCGGCGGCCACCAAGCTCAAGAATTCCAAATACCCGGCCGGCTCCGAGAGGCGGAGCCCGGGAGGGGCGGTCAGGCCGAACTCGGCCAAGCGGGCCCGGGTGCGGGGGTGGACCGGAAAGACCAGGGGCAGCCGGCCGGCCACCTGGGCCAGGGCCGCCAGGATGGTGCGGAAAGTGGCGGGCTGGTCCACGTTGCTCGGCCGGTGCATGGTCACCACCCCGTAAGCCCCGGGGCGGAGGCCCCGGGGCTCCCAGGCCCGGGCCCGGGCGATGGGCTCCCGCAGGCGCTCCAGGGAGTCGATCATCAGGTTGCCCACCCGGACCACCGCCGCAGGCCGCACCCCCTCCCGCCGCAGGTTTTCGTCAGCGTCCGGCGAGGGGGTCCACAACAAGTCGGCCACCGCGTCGGTCAAGACCCGGTTCAGCTCCTCGGGCATGCTGCGGTCAAAGCTCCTGAGACCGGCCTCCACGTGAGCCACCCGCAGGTTCAGCTTCTTGGCGGCCAGGGTGCAGGCCAGGGTGGCGTTGACGTCCCCGGCCACCACCACCCAGTCCGGGCGTTCCGCCACCAGCACCTCTTCATAGGCCATCAGCACCCGGCCGGTCTGCTGGGCGTGGCTGCCCGAGCCCACCCCCAGGTGAAAGTCCGGGGCGGGCAGCTCCAGGTCGCGGAAAAAGGCCTGGGACATCTGGAAATCGTAGTGCTGGCCCGGGTGGATCAAGGCGGCCTCACACCACGGCGCGGCCGCCAGCTCCCGGTAAAGGGGGGCGATCTTGACGAAGTTGGGGCGGGCGGCGGCCACCAGATGAACCAGCAAGCGCCTGTCCTTCCGCCGCCCCGGAAGGCCGGGGGGCGCCGCCAGCCAAAGGGACGGGGCGGCTATTCGTAATAGTTGTAAACCGGGTAGCCCCGGCTCACGCACATGTCATCGCGTTGGGCCAGCATCAGGTCGGTCTGCACCATCTCCCGGACCAGTTCGTCAAAGCTGATCTGGGGTGTCCAGCCCAGCTTGGTCCGGGCCTTGGTGGCGTCGCCGATGAGGGACTCCACCTCGGTGGGCCGGAAGTAGTTGGGGTCGATGGCCACCACCACCTGGCCCGGCTGGGGGCCGTCCTCGTCGTGGTTCTCGGCCACCATGCCGGTTTCCTCCACACCCTGGCCCTGCCAGGCGATGACCAGGCCCAGCTCGGCCGCGGCCTTTTCCACGAACTGGCGCACGGACCACTGTTCGCCCGTGGCGATGACGAAATCCTCGGGCTCCTCCTGCTGCAGGATGAGCCACTGGGCCTCCACGAAGTCCCGGGCATGGCCCCAGTCCCGCTTGGCCTCCAGGTTGCCCAAATAGAGGCAGTCCTGCAGGCCCAGTTTGATGCGGGCCAGGGCCCGGGTGATCTTGCGGGTGACAAAAGTCTCACCCCTTACCGGCGACTCGTGGTTGAACAGGATGCCGTTGCAGGCGAACATGCCGTAGGCCTCGCGGTAGTTCACCGTGATCCAATAGGCGTAGAGCTTGGCCGCCGCGTAGGGCGAGCGGGGGTAGAAGGGGGTCTTCTCGGTCTGGGGCACCTCCTGCACCTTGCCGTACAGCTCCGAGGTGCTGGCCTGGTAAAAGCGGGTGCGGCCTTCCAGGCCCAGGATGCGGATGGCCTCCAACAGCCGCAGGGTGCCCACGGCGTCGGCGTTGGCCGTGTATTCCGGGGTCTCGAAGGACACGGCCACGTGGCTCTGGGCGGCCAGGTTGTAGATCTCATCCGGCTGGACCTTCTGGATGATGCGGATGAGGTTGGTGGAGTCGGTCAGGTCGCCGTAATGCAGGAAAAAGCGGCGGTTCTCCTCGTGGGGGTCCTGGTAAAGGTGGTCGATGCGGTCGGTGTTGAACAAGGACACCCGCCGCTTGAGGCCGTGCACCTGATAGCCCTTTTCGATGAGAAAAGAAGCCAGGTAGGAGCCGTCTTGCCCGGTGATCCCGGTGATCAAGGCCGTTTTCATCCCGCATCTCCCTGGGAGCGGCCCCACGCCGCGCCGGTGACGCCGCGGTCTCCCGGACCGCCGGCGGATTTTGCTTTGTTGGCCGGCCGGGCAGACCACGGCCAACCTACGGCCAATACTGGCACAAAGCGGGGAAAGTGACAAGAGGAGGCCGGATAACGCGGCCTGCTGGCGGTAAAAATGGGAGGAATGAGGAACTGACGCCGGGTGGGGTTACAAGGCAGTCGGAATTATCGTGTCATAGTTGTTTTTAGTCAATTCCCCACATTCGGCGGGGAACTCCGGACGGTGGATGGTTCTCACCCAACCCACTGAGAGAGCATTGCACGGGGCGTCCTGCCCCGTGCAATGTCGGCTTGGCAAAAACGCGGTTTTGCCAAGCCTCACAAATTGCAAGCTTTTTGAAGCTTGCAATTTGGCGGGCCATCCTTGGCCCGCATCGGCCCTTGCCTGCCGTAATCATGTTTCACAGCCATTTTCGACATAATATCAACATGTTTTATGTGTTTCACTATGCAATGGCCTCACTTAATACTATGAAGTTTTTTGGGGGAAGGGGGTTTCCCCCCACATTCCCATTTCTCCGAACCAAAATCCAGTATCGCCACCTCGCCCTGCACCAGGAGGAAGCAGCCCCGGATGTGCCCGGCGGTGAACAGATCCTGGGCGGCGGCTTGGCCTGCGGCCAGGGCGGCCAGGCGCTCCTCCCGGGTCAGCTTCCCCACGTGGCGGGTGACGAGGCGCTCGCCCAGGTCGGAGTCGGCTTGCAGCTCCCGGGCCGGGGCTGTTTCCACGGCCGGGCTGGCCACGGTGGTCCGGCCGGCGATATAGGTGGCCGCGCCATCGGCCGCGGCGGCGGTGGCGGCCCACACGGTGACCATGTCGGCCACCCCGGGCGAGAGGCTCCGCCCCCCGGCCCCGCTGGTGGCCACCCCGCCCACCCCGTGGGCGGCGGTGAGGCGCAGCTTGCCCGCCAGGGGCAAGGGCGGCCGGCCTGGCGCTGCCGGTGGCCGGAGGCCCACCACGGCCCGGCGGGTCCCGGTCAACCGGAGCGCCACGTCGCCGCCGTTGTTCACGATAACCTTGTCCGCGCCCAGGGCCGCCGCCAGGTCGGCCACCTGGTCGGCCACCGCCCCGGCCACCGCGGCCAAGGGGGTCAGCTCGGCCGGGGCCACCCGGGCGCCGTCGAGCGCCCGGCGCACCACCGGCGGCAGGGGCCGATCCGGGTCCAGGAGGTGGGCCGGCCGCTTCAGATAGCCCTGGAAATCGGCCAGCACGGCCAGAGAAGCCAGGGCTTCCCGGGCCGCCTGCACGGCCAGGACCGGCCGGGGCCGGCCGCCGTCCCACACCGACAGGGTCAGGGTCATGGGGCCCCAGTCCACCAGGACCAGGTCCGGCCGGAGGACCGTTACCGGCCCTTCCACCAGCGGGGCTCCAGGGCCTGGAAAGGCCGCACAGCCTCCACGTGCCCACCCATGGTCTCGTAGTCGGCCCGGGTCATGGTGTACTCGATGGGCGCCACCGTGGCCGGCGTGGGCACCCAGGTGAAGGACCCCGCCCGCACCTGCTCCACGTCCACCATGAAAGTGATGCCGCCGCCGGGCAGCACGAACACCGGGGCGCCGCCGCAGGTGAGGTTGGCCCGGCCGGCGTGCACCGCCCGGGTCAGCCGCAGGGGATAGCGCACCACCCCGCCCCGGGCCGAACCGCCCACCCCGGCCACGTACAAGGCCGAGACCCGGGATTCCTGGCAGGATTCGGCCACCGCCGCGGCAGCCACCTGGGCCGTTTCGGTCAGCGGGATGGGCCGGAAGGCCCCGGCCACGTCTAGCTGGTACAGAGCCGCGTGCTGGCCGGTGGTCTCGGTGATCAGGAGCCGGCTGCCGGCCGGGGTGATTTGCAGGTCCACCCCGGCCACCACCTCCAGGGGATCGGCCAGGTCGGTGCCGCCCCAGCCGTGGCCGTGGGTGCCGAAATAGCGGCCCGGGGTGGAGAGGCGGAACTTCAGCTTGACCCCCGAGGGGCTCAGCCCCAGGCAGCGCCCGGCCGCGTGGTGGGTAAAGAGCGAAGTGATGTGGCTGTCCAGCACGATGACCTCGTCGGCCGCCTCCCGGAAGAACGGCGCGAAGAGCCCGGCCGTGGCCGAGCCGCAGCCCACCCGCATGGCCTCCACCCGCACCCCGTCGATGACCGGGGCCTGGCCCACCTGCACCTCCAGCTTGGCCCCGCCCTTGACCTGCAGGGTCAGGGCCTCGCGATTGGCCAGGGCGGCCACCGCCCGGGCCGCGGCAAAGCCGTGCTTGCCGGTGAGGCGGTTCACTCCGCCCACGGCCAGGATCTTGGAGCCGTACTCCTCGGTCTCCACCATGCCCACGGTGCGGCCCTCAAAGGTCACCGCCGCGCCTTCCTCGCCCACGGCCAGATCGGTGTCGATCTTGAGCTTCAGGCCGGAGTAGGACAGGGGCACCTCGGTGACCACGGTGACCACGTCCACCCCTTCCTGCTGATCGGCCACGATGTAGGGGGCGGGCACGTAATCCGGATAGGTGCCGCCGGCGCCGATGGCCGTGATCAGGGGCCGGCGGATGGCCGGCTCCGGCAGGGGAGCCAGGTCGCCGGCCACGTCGGCGTAGGTCAACAGCGGGCGGTTCCGCCACAGCTCCCCCTCCTGGTTCACGAAACGGCCGCAGGCCCCGCTCCGGCCCGGGGGGATCTGGCAATTCACCGGGCAGGTGGTGCAGACCACCGCGCCTTCCACCACCTGCACCTCGTCGGCCACCGCGCCCCGGGGGCAGACTTTCAGGCAGGTGCGGCACTCCACGCAGGTCTGGTTGATGCGGGCCTTCTTGTCGACCAGGCTCACGGCAGCCACGGGGCAGTCCCGCACACAAAGGCCGCAGCCATTGCAGATTTCCAAATCTATGCGCATGATACTCTTCCGTTGGCAGAGTCCTCGGGACCTTTTTCCGGGGCGTGGATCGCCTCGAGCACCCGCTCCAGGTTCAGGGGCAGGTGGCGGAGGCGTTGCCCCGCGGCCTGGCTCACCGCCGCGGCCACGGCCGGGGCGGTGGGGATCAGGGCCGGCTCGCCCACCCCCTTGGCCCCGTAAGGCCCGGTGGACTCGGGCTCCTCCACGATGAGCGGCACGATGCGGGGGGCGTCGGCCGCGGTGGGGAGGTGATAGTTTTGCAGGTTGTCCGTGCGGCCGGGCTCGAACTCCTCCATGAGGGCCAGGCCCACGCCCATCATCACCCCGCCGCAGATCTGGCCCAGCACCCCGCGGCGGTGGATGGCCTTGCCCACGTCGTGGGCCGCGGCCACCCGCTCCACGCACACCATGCCGCTGGCCGTGTCCACCCTGGCCAGGGCCACCTGGGCGGCAAAGGCGTAGGCCGCATAGGGGTGGCCTTGGCCGGTGTGATGGTCCAGGGCGATCACCGGCGGGTCGAACTCGCCGTGTCCCTTGGCTTTTTTCCCCCGGGCCTCCAGGCCGGCCGCGGCCTCGCGGCATGCGAGCAGCACCCGGCCCTCGCCCCGGGCCCGCACCGCGCCCCCGGCCAACTCCAGCTCGGCCGGCGAGACGCCCAGGCGCGCGCCGGCTTCCTCCAGAATGATCCGCTCCAGGTCCGCGGCCGCGGCCAACACGGCATTGCCCGAGATATAGGTCTGGCGGCTGGCCGAGGTGGCCCCGGCATTGGTGGTGCGGTCGGTGTCGCCGCGGCACAGCTCGATGTCCCCCGGCTCCAGGCCCAGGCGCTGGGCGGCCAGCTGCCGCAGCACCGTGTCCGAGCCCTGGCCGATGTCCGCCGCCCCGGTGTAGAGGATCACCCGGTTGTCGGGCAGCCAGCGGACCTGGGCCGTGGAGGGGTTGGCCACCCCGGTGTTGCCGATGCCGTAGTACATGGCCCCCAGGCCCAGGCCCCGGCGGAAGCGGCCCGCGCCGCCCACCCGCTTTTGCCAGGCATTGTACACCGGCCGGATCTTGTCCAGGCAGGCCGGCAGGCCGGCGCCGCCCTCCAGCACCTGGCCGGTGATGGTGCTCTGGCCCCGGCGCAGCGCGTTATCGTAGCGGAACTCCAAGGGGTCCTGGCCCAGGGCCGCGGCCAGGGCGTCCATCTGGCCCTCGTGGGCCAAGGCCACCTGGGGCACCCCGAAGCCGCGCATGGCCCCGGCCCAGGGGTGGTGGGTGTAGGCCAGGCGCGCCCGCACCCGGGCGTTCGGCACGTGATAGGGCCCGGCGGCGTGCACCAAAGAGCGCAGCGCCACGGCCAGGCCGTAGGAGGCAAAGGCCCCGGTGTCGATCAGGAGATCCGCCTCCACGGCCAGCAGCCGGCCCGCCCCGTCCACCGCGCTCTTGTAGTGCATGCGGAAGGGATGGCGCTTGGCGGTGGAAAGGATGGACTCCTCCCGGGTGAAGGCCAGGCGCACCGGCCGGTGCAGATGCCAGCAGGCCAGGGCCAGGAAAGGCTGCACGGACAGGTCCAGCTTGCCGCCGAAGCCGCCGCCGGTCTCGGCCTGGATCACCCGGATGAGCCCCTTGTCCACCCCCAGGAACTTGGCCAGGTCCGCCTGGTCGTAATGAGGGTTCTGGGTGCAGGCGGTCACCACCACCCGGCCGTCCACCCAGTCCGCCCGGCCGCCCTCCACCTCCAGGGAGGCGTGCTCCACGAAACTGGTGAAGTAGTCTTCCTCCACCGTGACGGCGGCCCGGGCAAAGGCCTGGTCCACGTCACCCTTGTCCAGGGACCGCTCCACCAACAGGTTGCCGGTCGGGTGCTCGGGATGCACCAGGGGCGCGCCCGCGGCCAGGGCCTCGGCCGGATCGAACACCCCGGGCAGCTCCTCGTACGAGACCCGCACGGCCCGGGCCCCGGCCAGGGCCGCGGCCCGGGTCTCGGCCGCCACCACGGCCACGGCCTGGCCCCGGAAGCGCACCAGCTCCCCGGCCAGGAACTCCTGGTCCTGGGTCACCGGGATGATGCCCAGGCGGTTCACCCCGGGGATGTCCCGGGCGGTGAAGACCCGCACCACCCCGGGCAGGGCCAGGGCCGGCGCGTCGTCGAGGCCCACCAGGCGGGCCGGGGCGGTCATGACCCGCACCACGGCCAGGTAGAGGTCGCCCGGTTCGCCCTGGTCGGGTCCGAACCGGACCCGGCCCAGCACCCGGTCCAGGGCGCCCACTTTTTCGGGGCTCTTGCCCAAACTCATGCCGCACCTCCCGCCTTCTCCCAGGCCTCGGCCAGGGTGGCGGCCAGCATGTGCTCCACGGCCGGCACCTTGTAGGGGGCTGAGGAGCGCCAGCCGCACACGTTCACGAACTCCGCCGCCGCGCGCTGGCCCGCGGCCCGCCACAGGGCCGGGCCGGGCTCGCCGCCGGTCAGCAGCTCCTCCACCGGGGCCAGCCGCCGGGGCGAGGGGAACGAGGCCCCCAACACCACCCGGGGCTCGGCCAAATCCGGGTCCAGGGCCACGGCCAGGTTGAGCCGCGCGATGGCCACGGCCTGGCGGCGGCCCACCTTGGCAAAGGCCTGGCCCGCGCCGGCCGGCAGGCGGTCCACGAAGAAGCCCAGGATCAGCTCGTCCGGGGCCAGGGCGTTCCGGTTGGGGGCTAGGATCAATTCGGGCAGGGGCAGCACCCGGCGGCCCCGGGCCGAGGCGATCTCGGCCCGCGCCCCCAGGGCGGTGAGCGCGGTAACCCCGTCGCCGGCCGGCGAGGCATTGGCCGCGTTGCCGCCCAGGGTGCCGGTGTGGCGCACCTGCACCGAGCCCACCCCGGCCGCGGCCTGGGCCAACAGGGGATACACCCGGGCCACCGCGGGATCGGTTTCCAGGAAATGGTAGGTGAGGCCGGCGCCCACGTAGGGCTCGTCCCCGGTCAGCTCCAGGCGGGCCAGCTCCGGCAGGCGGTTCACGTCCAGCACCGTGGCCGGCAAGGGGCCGCCGGTGAGCCGGGCCTCCCGGAACTGGATCATCAGGTCCGTGCCGCCGGCCACCACCCGGACGTCGTCACCGGCCAATATCTCCAGGGCCTCGGCCAGCGAGGTGGGCGCGTGGTAGCGGCTCATTTGGTTCTCTCCCCCCGGAGCTTGCGGCCGGCTTTCCTAACCGCGCGCACCACGTCGTGATACCCGGTGCAGCGGCAGAGGTTGCCGGCCAGGCCGGTCTTGATCTGCCCGTCCGTGGGCCTGGGCGTCTCGGCCAAGAGGCTCTGGGTGGCCAGCACCATGCCCGGGGTGCAAAAGCCGCACTGCACCGCGCCGGCCTCCAGGAAGGCCTCCTGGATGGGGTGGGGCCGGCCCTGGGGCGCCAGGCCCTCCACCGTGGTGACCTCGCCGCCGGCGGCCCGCCAGGCCGGGGTCAGGCAGGAGTTGACCACCCGGCCGTTCAGGAGCACGCTGCAGGCCCCGCATTCGCCCACCCCGCAGCCCTCCTTGACGCTGAAAACGCCCAGGTGCTCCCGCAGGAGGTTCAGAAGGCTCTCGTGAGCGGGTACGCCCTCCAGGGCCACCTGCTTGCCGTTAAGTAGAAATTCCAGTTGCATGACTCTTCTGTCCCGCCGGTCCCGTCCGACCCGGCTACATCATCATAGGCAGCCAGAGGGCCAGTTTGGGGAAGATGGTGAGGATGATCGCCACGGCGAAGATGGCGATGAGAAAGGGTATGGTCCCCCGGTAGATGGTCTCCAAAGGCACGTCCGGCACCGCCCCGGCCACGGTGAACACGTTGAGGCCCATGGGCGGGGTGATGAGGCCGGCTTCCATCATGAGGACCGCCACCACCCCGAACCAGATGGGGTGGAAGTCGAGCGCGGTGATGACCGGGAAGATCACCGGCATGGTGAGCACCATCATGGAGATGGCGTCCAGGAAACAGCCCAGGAAGAGGTAGATGGCGATGATGATGGCCACCACCAGATAGCGGGAGACCTCCAGGGTGGCGGCCCAGGTGGCCACCTGCATGGGGATGGTGGACAAGGCCAGGAAATAGCTGAACATGTTGGCCCCGGCCACCAGGAACAGCACCATCACCGAGATGCGGAGCGCGTCCTGCAGCCCGGCCACCAGCTCCTTCCAGCCCAGGCGGCGTTTGGCCAGGGACACGAAGAACATGATGGTGGCGCCCACGGCCGCGGCTTCGGTGGGGGTGAAGAAGCCCAGGTAGATGCCGCCGATGACCACCATGAACAGGGCCAGCACCTCCCAGATGCCGGCCAGGGAGCGGAACTTCTCGGCCCAGGTCACCGGCTCCGGGCTGGCCGGCGCCAGCTTGGGGTTGGCCTTGACCATCATGTACACGGTCAGGGCATAGGCCCCGGCCAGCATGATCCCGGGCACGATGCCGGCGATCAACAGCTTGCCGATGGACTGCTCGGTGAGCATGCCGTAGACGATGAAGCCGATGCTGGGAGGAATCAGGAAGCCCAGGGTGCCGCCGGCGGCCACGCAGCCGGTGGAGAGCCGGGGGTCATAGTGGTAACGCTTCATCTCCGGCAGGGCGATGGTGCCCATGGCCGCGGCCGTGGCCACCGAGGAGCCCGACACCGCGGCAAAGCCGCCGCAGGCCGCGATGGTGGCGATGCCCAGCCCGCCGGGAATCCGCCGGAGGAACTTGTCAAAGCAGTCGAACAGCTCCGTGGTGAGGCCCGAGTTGGTGGCGAAGCCGCCCATGAGGATGAACAGGGGGATCACCGTATAGACATAGGAAGACCCCACGTCCCACAAAGAGGTGGCCACCACGGGCAGGGCCGCCGTAATGCTGGCCAAAAAGGCGATGCCGGCAAAGCCCACGAACATGCAGGCCAGCGCAATGGGCATGCCCAAAAACAGGAGCAGAAAGACGCCGACTACCCCGATGATGCCTACGGTTACAGGGTCCAAGACTCTATCTCCCTCCGCCGTGGGGCCGTTTCCCCGTCAGCGGAATCAGGGATGTACAGATTGAGGATGATGCCCGGTGCGTCCTGCCCCGTGCATCTTGAAGTCTTGGCAAAAGTGTGATTTTGCCAAGACTCACAAATCACGCGCCTTGCAGGCTCGCGATTTGGCGGGCCATCCATGGCCCGCATCAGCCATTGCCTGCCGTAATCATGTTTCACAGCCAGTTTTGATATAATATCAACATGATTTATGTGTTTCACCATGCAATGGCCTCAGATTGAGGATGATGCCCGGTGCGTCCTGCCCCGTGCATCTTGAAGTCTTGGCAAAAGTGTGATTTTGCCAAGACTCACAAATCACGCGCCTTGCAGGCTCGCGATTTGGCGGGCCATCCATGGCCCGCACGAGGCCGACCGCTAACAACGAACCATGGAAATATCACGTAACCTATGGTTAATATTTATTTTTCCAGCGATAGTCCGATATCGGCCTCGTTTTATTCGTTCCAGCGTTTCCACACGTCGACCAAGTCCAGGAACAGCTCCAGGAACAGGCCGGCGCCCGCCAGGGCCACGAACAAGCGGAAGGGCAGTTGGGGAATGCGGAGCATGTCCGAAACCGTCTTCTGCTCCAGGCCCACCACCACGCCCTGCCAGGTGATGAGCACGGCCATGAACAGGCTCAAGAGGATGGTGAAGCTCTCCAGGATCACCCCCGCCCGGGTGGAGAGGCGGGACAAGAGGAGCCCCACCCGCACGTGGCCCTTGACCTGCTGGGTATAGGCCAGGCCGCAGAGCACGAAGATGGACATCATGTAGCTGGACAGCTCCACCGTGCCGGGCAGGGGCCGGTTCCACACGGAGCGGCTGACCACCTCGGCGCTGGACAGGAACATGATGGGCAACAGGACGAACATGCCGAGGTTGCCCAGGTAGAAGGTGAATTTCTGGATGAGCCTTCTGGCGCTTTCCATGGTTCGTCTTTCCCTTCCGGCCGGTCCCCTCCGCCCTCTCCCCGAGGGCGGAGCGCCTTTCCGGCGGGCGCGGGGGCCCGCCGGAAAGGTCAACTATATCCAAGAGCTTACTTGCTCTGCTTCCATTCGTCCGGGAAGGCCGCGCAAGCGATGCCGTTCTTCTCGGAAATCTTGTCGTACAGCACCACGGTGTCCTTGGCCGCCAGGCCCTTGTCCTCCAGGCCCTTGACCCACTTCTGGGTCTCCGCCTGGAACTTCTTGAACCAAGCCTCCTGCTCGGCCTTGGGCAGTTCGTAGAGAGTCACGCCCTTGTCCTTGATGGCCTGGATCATCTCGCCGTAGGTCTTCTGGGTCAGACCGCCGGTGGTGGCGTAGGGGTTGCCCACGACCTCCATGATGATGGGCTTCAGGTCCTCGGGGGTGTTGTCCCAAGACTTCTGGTTCATGACCACGCCCTCGGTCACACAACCGAAGGTGGCCACCACGCCGTACTTGGCCACTTCATAGAGCTTGAAGGCCAAGACCAGGGGGGAGCAGGTGACGATACCGTCGATGGTGCCGGTCTCCATGGCCATGTACACCTCGCCCAGGGGCATGAACACGGGTTCGGCGCCCAGGGCCTTGATGTAGTTGGTCTGCAGACCGCCGGGGGAGCGGATCTTCATGCCCTTCAGGTCGGCCATGCTGTGCACGGGCTTCTTGGTCCAGATGAAGGCCTGGATGCAGCCGTTCAGCTCCAGGACCTTCACGCCCTCGAACTCCTTCTGGATGGCCGCGTCATCGTGGTACAGCTCGTTGCCGATCTTGGTGGACACGTCCTTGCCGTCAACCCAGGTGGCCATGGACAGGGTGTCGGCCAGGGGGAAGCGGCCGGGGGTCCAGGTGGCGGTGAAGTAGCCCATGTCCGAGAGGCCCTTCTTCACGATGTCGAAGTGCTCGGGGCCCGGGCCCAAGGCGCCGCCCGCATAGAGGGTGTAGGTGATGCGGCCGTTGCTGCGTTTCTTCAGCTCCTCCAACATGGGGATCCACACAGTCTTGACCTCGCGGCTTGCCGGGGGATGCCAAGTGCTGAAGCGGATATGCATGGTGCTCTTTTCTTCGGCCCGGGCCACGCCGGCCCACAGCGTCCCCGCCATCAGGGCCAAGGCCAGCACTAACCCCAACCAACCTTTGTAACCTTTCATCGTTACCTCCCGAGGCATGATTGCCGTTATCAGCGGTCCGCGCGCCCGGCCCGGCCGGCCGCCCCTTCCGCCATCAATGATGTAACTAAAGCTGGGAACTCCTTGTCCCGGTTCCGTTTCCGGTTACGGTGAGCATGATTTCCCGCGCCAACTTTGAATCTACTATATTAAGAAGAACCCGCGCACCCCCTCCCGCCGGGTTCGGCCCCCCGCGCCGCGGCAGGGCCTGGCCGCCCCAGGGGAAAGCCGCTTCAGGGTCCCGCCAAGGGGCCACCCAGGGAGTCATAGTGGGCTCTGGGGGTATTTTGGCCAGGGGTGACATCGTTTTCTGCTTGACCACTGTCGATTAAAACTATACTTTAAGAACGTAATATATATTTAAAGACGAGCGAGCGTCAAGCAATTATATTTCGGGCGGTCAAATCCTTGAAAATCCCACCGCCAGGTGGGGAGCCAAGGCCTTTTTGACCGATTTTCTTACAAAAATGTCCACGAGGGGGGAACCACCTTGACCCTGGGAGCCAAAGTTCGAGAACTCCGGAGCCAAAACGGGCTCACCCTGCAGCAAGTGGCGGAAGGGGCCGGCTGCTCCGCGGCCTACATCTCCCAGATCGAGCACGACAAGGTCTCGCCTTCCATCGCCAGCCTCAAAAAGATCGCCAGTGTCCTGGGCGTACGCATCGTGGATTTTTTTCTGGAAGACACCCTGGACGAGCAGGTGGTGTTCACCCCGGACCAGTGGCCGGTGGTGAGCATGCCCGGCTGGAGCGCCCACATCCGCCAGATGGTGCGGGGCACCGGCCAGCGCACCATGCAGCCCTTCCGCACCGAGATCGAGCCGGGCGGCGGCTGCCATGAGCCCTACTCCCACCAGGGCGAGGAGTTCGGCTTGGTTCTAAAGGGCGAGCTCACCCTGGTAGTGGGGTCCGAGACTTACCAGGTGCCCGAGGGCGCCTCTTTTTATCACTCCTCGCAGATTTCCCACTCCTGGGTCAACCAGGGGGACGAACCGTGCCAGGTCATCTGGGTGGTCACCCCGCCCAGTTGGTAGCCGAGCGTAATTGGGGGGTTGAAAAAGTCCGGCCCCGGCCTTTTTCAACCAAACTTGGCAGAAGGGCGACGATACCCCAGCCAGCCCCGCGGGGGCCGTTGTTTCTCCAAGTTTGACAAATAACTTGCTTTTTCAAAGCCGCGCCGTGTGGCGCGCCGGGCAGGCCGTTTTCCGCCGCCTGCTCATCTTGGAGGATGGAGAAGCATGAGTTCAGTTCTCGTAAAAAACATCGGCCTCTTGCTGACCGGTGACGTGGCCGCGCCGCTGGCCGACGACGACAGCATCCTGATCAGTGACGGCCTCATCCAGAGTACGGGCCGGGGCCTGGCCGCCCCGGACGGCGCCATGGTGATCGACGCGGCCGGCGCGGCGGTGGCCCCCGGGCTCATCGATTCCCACTGCCACGTGGTGCTGGGCGACTACACCCCCCGCCAGCAGATGGCCAATTTCCTGGACTCCTCGCTGCACGGCGGGGTGACCACCAGCATTTCGGCCGGCGAGGTGCACCTGCCCGGCCGGCCCAAGGACCCCCTGGGCACCAAGTGCCTGGCCATCCTGGCCGCCAAGAGCTGGGCCAATGTGCGCCCCGGCGGCATGAAGGTCTTGGGCGGCGCCCTGATCCTGGAAAAGGGCCTCACCGAGGCCGACATCGCCGAGTGCGCCGCCGCCGGCGTGAAGCTGGTGGGCGAGATCGGGCTCGGCTCGGTGAAGGACCCGGCCGAAGCCGGCCAGATGGCCCGCTGGGCCCAGGCCCAGGGCATGAAGGTGATGATGCACACCGGCGGCACCTCCATCCCCGGCTCCTCGGTGGTGGGCGTGGAAGACCTCCTGGTGGCCCGGCCCGACGTCTGCTCGCACATCAACGGCGGGCCCACCGCGGTGAGCGAGGCCGAGGCCCGGCGCATCCTGGAGGAGAGCGACTTCACCGTGGAGATCGTGCAGTGCGGCAACTGGCTGCGCGCCGCCCAGGTGGGCCGCATGGTGGCCGACCGCGGCGAGTTCGGCCGCCTGATCCTGGGCAACGACGCCCCCTCGGGCACCGGCGTGGTCACCTTGGGCATCCTCCGGAACATCGCCATGCTGGCCAGCTTGGCCGGCCTCAAGCCCGAGCTGGCCGTGTGCATGGCCACCGGCAACACCGCCCGGCTCTACGGCCTGAACCGGGGCCTCATCGCCCCCGGCCTGGAGGCCGACCTGGTGTTCCTGGACGCCCCCATCGGCTCGGCCGGCAACGATGTCCTGGCCGCCCTGGCCGAAGGCGACACCCCGGGCGTGTCCATAGTCATGGTGGACGGCAAGGTGGTGGTCAAAAAGAGCCGCAACACCCCGCCCTGCAACCGCGCCGCCCAGGTGGTGGCCTAAGAGATTTTGGGAGTAAGAGGAAGATTTGGGGGGAAACCCTTTTTTGTGAACAAAAAAGGGTTTCCCCCCACACCCCCCTTCCCCAAAAAAACCTTATAGTCTCAATGAGTAGGGGGCACTCCCCCAATTGAATCAGCAATCGCGGGAAGCGGCCAAGGGCCGCGCACCCGGGGAGGACATAAGATGGAAATCCGCAAGCTTCTGATCGTCGTCGAGGAAACCCACCGGGAGATGGACCGGGAAGTGAAGCCGGCCACCCGGAAGGCCGCGGCCATCGCCGTGCTGAAAAACCCCTTTGCCGGCCAGTACGTGGAAGACCTGACCCCCCTGATGGACCTGGGGGAGGAGCTGGGCGGGTTCTTGGGCAACCGGGCCCGCGAGGCCCTGGGCATCGGCCCCGAGGCCTGCGAGAGCTACGGCAAGGCCGCCATCGTGGGGCTGAAGGGCGAGCTGGAGCACGCCGGGGCCATCCTGCACCCCAAACTGGGCAAGCCCTTCCGCGACGCTCTGGGCCGGGGCCTGGCCCTGATCCCCTCAGTGAAAAAGCGCGGCCCGGCCGGCGCGTGCATCGACGTGCCCCTGAACCACAAGGACGCGGCCTTCATCCGTTCGCACTTCGACGGCATGACCGTGGCGGTGCCCGACGCCCCGGCCGATGACGAGATCGTGGTGGCCCTGGTGGTCACCGATTCCGGCCGCCCCCTGCCCCGCATCGGCGGCCTCACCAAGGACGCAGCCAAGTACGAGGACGGCCTCCGCTAACCATCACCCGTCCCTTTGCGATCCCCCGCGCCGGGCCCCCGGCGCGGGCTCACCCCGACTTTTTGTTAGGAGCATCAGGTCATGGCCTTGTTGCCTGAAGTGAAGAGCCATTACGGCAAACTGAAGCTGTACATCGACGGCGAGTGGGTGGAGTCCGCCTCCACGGACGTGCGCCCCACCACCAACCCCGCCACCGGCGAGGAAATCGCCCTTTATCCCCAGGCGACCAAGGAAGAAGCCCGCGCCGCGGTGGAATCCGCCCAGCGGGGCTTTTTGGCCTGGCGGGAAGTGGCGCTCCGGGAGCGCGGCAAAACCCTTTTCGACATGCGCCAGAAGTTCGAGGAGCATTTCGACGTGCTGTGCCGGGTCCTGACCCAGGACCACGGCCGCACCATCGGTGAGTCCAAGGGCTCGGTGCGCCGCTGCATCGAGAACGTGGAGTCGGCCTGTTCAGCCGTGTACCAGATGCCCAAGCTGAACGAGCACATCGACGGGCTGGCCCGGGGCATTGACGAGTACATGATCTACGAGCCCGAGGGCGTGTTCCTCATCATCACCCCGGGCAACATCCCCATGCACGCCTGGTCCTCCTTTGTGCCCTACGCCCTGGCGGCCGGCTGCTCGGTGGTGGTCTCGCCTTCCCGCCAGGACCCGGTGGCCGCGGAGTACATCTGCCGGGTCACCGAGGAGCTGAACCTGCCCAAGGGCGCCATCAACCTGGTGCACGGCGGCCGTACCATCAACAGCTACATCCTGGAGCAGCCGGAAGTCCGCGGCGTGGGCCTCATCGGCTCCACCGCCGCCGGCCTGGAGCTTTTCCAGCAGTGCGGGCGCCTGGGCAAGAAATCCTCCCTGAACGGCAACGGCAAGAACTGCGTCTGCGTGATGCCCGACGCCAACCTGGACCAGACCGTGGACTTCCTCCTGCGGGCTTGCTACGGTATGGGCGGCCAGCGCTGCCTCGGTTCTGACACCGTGGTAGTGGTGGGCGACATCTACGAGGAGTTCAAGGCCAAGCTGGTGGCCGCGGCCCGAGGCATGAAGCTGGGCTACGGCCTGGACCCCTCGGTGGAGCTGGGCCCCATGTGCTCCCCTGGCGGCAAGGACAAGGTGATCGCCTGGGTGGACCGCGCCCTCGGCGAAGGCGCCAAGATGGTGTCCGACGGTCGCGGGGTTCAGGTGCCCGGCCATGAGCAGGGCTACTTCCTGGCCCCCACCATCCTGGAAGGGGTGGACGGCGGCATGCCCACCAGCCGTGAGGAGTCCTTCGGCCCGGTGTCGGCCCTGATGCGCCTGGGCAGCCTGGAAGAGGTCATCGCCTACATCAACGCGGACACCACCAACGGCCACTCAGCGTGTATCATGACCGACAGCGGCAAGGCGGCCCGCAAGTTCGTGAAGGAAGTGGAAGTGGGCAATGTGGGGGTGAACGTGGCCGTGCCCCAGCCCTACGCTTTCTTCCCCCTGGGCTCCAAGAAGCTGTCCTTCATGGGCGCGGCCAAGAGCCGCCTGGCTTCCATGCGCCTTTTCCTGGACGAGAAGACCGTCACCTCCCGCTGGGTGTAGCCCCACAGCCAGCGTCAACAGCCCCACGGGGGCCCGCCCCGGCGGGCCCCCGTTCACCACCGAAAGTGCCGCGGCATGTCTTCTTCGGCAGCCCCCTCTTCCGGCAACTCCGAGGCCCGCATCCGGCGGCGGGCCTGGTTCATCTGTCTGGCCATCTTCCTGTCCTACATGCTGGTGTATTTCCACCGCCTGTGCCCCTCGGTGCTGGCCCTGGAGATGCAAGAGAGCTTCCAGGTCTCGGGCACCCTCCTGGGGCTCCTGGGCTCGGCCTACTTCTACCCCTACGGCCTGATGCAACTCCCGGTGGGCCTGTTGGCCGACTCCTGGGGGCCGCGGCGCACGGTGACCAGCTTCCTCCTGGTAGCCGCGGTGGGATCCCTGATCATGGGGCTCACCGACACCCTGGCCTGGGCTGTGGTGGGCCGCGTGCTGGTGGGCGTGGGGGTTTCCACTCTGTTCGTCTGCAACTTCAAGCTGTTGGCCGAGTGGTTCCCACCTCGCCAGATGGTGGTGGTGGGGGGCGTCTTCATGGCCATGGGCGGGGTTGGGGCCCTGTCCGCCGCCACTCCCCTGGCCATCGTCTCCACCCTGGTGGGCTGGCGGGCCACCCTGGCCCTGGTGGGCGGCCTCACCCTGGTCATGGCGGTTGTCGTGTATCTGGTGGTGCGGGACCGCCCGCCCCGGCCCTCCTACGTGCTCCTGGACGACGCCACGGCCCCGCCGCCGGACAAGGTGCCCCTGTGGCAGGGGGTGGGCGAAGTGCTGCGGGCGCTACGCTTCTGGCTCCTGGCCGTGTGGACCTTCCTGGCCACCGGCATCTCCTTTGCCATCGGAGCCATGTGGAGCGTGCCCTATCTCCAGCACGTGTACGGGCTTTCCAAGACCGACGCCAGCTCCATCCAGAGCACCTTCGGCATCTCCCTCATCGTGGGCGCGCCGCTGCTCTCGGTGTGGGCCAACCGCTTCGGCCGCAAGGCCGTGCTGGTCAGCTCCAGCGTGGTGCTCAGCCTGGTGTGCGCCATCTTCTTCCTCTACACCGCCCGGCTGCCCCTCTGGGCCCTGTACGTGCTGTTCTTCCTGTTCTTCTGGTTCGGGGCCGGACCCGGCCCGGTGACCGCCACCTACTCCAAGGAGCTGTTCCGCCCCTCCATGGCCGGCACCTCGGTGGGCATGGTGAACTTCTTCCCCTTCCTGGGCGGCGGGGTGCTGCAAGTGATCATCGGCTGGCTCCTGGCCTCCCACGCCACCTCCCCCGGCTCCTACCCCCCCGAAGGCTACCAGGCCATGTTCGGCCTGGGCTTGGCCGCCTCCCTGATCTCCCTGGCCGTGGTGGTGTTCGTGCCGGAAACCCTGCCGCCTGAGGAGCGGAAAAAAGGCTAGGAGGCTTTGGGGGAGATTTGGGAATGTGGGGGGAGACCCCTTTTTGTGAACAAAAAGGGGTCTCCCCCCACACCCCCCTCCCCCCAAAAAACTTCATCCCCCAACAAGCCTGCGGCTTGTTGGGGGGGTGGTCGCGGCTTTGCCAAGGCTCCAAGAGGTGTGGTTTCCGCGGCTAGCCGGACCAGTCTTCGCGAAGCTCCCCCCGGGCCAGCCCGCCGGCCAGCACCAGGTCAAAGGCCCCGCTTTCCCGGGCCCGGGCCAGGAACTCCCGCGCCAGGTCCGGCGGGGCCTCGTCGAGCTGGTTAAGGACCAAGACCCGCCGCGCCCTGGCCGGGGTGTCGCGCAAAGGCCCCCGGGAGCTGAGGAGCACGGCCAGCACCGCGGCCGGGGTGACCGGCCGGCCCAGGGCCAAGCCCGTGGCGGCGGCGAACTCCCCGGGGCGGTGGACCCAGTCCGCGCCCAGGGGCCGGCCCAGGCCCCGGCCCCCCGCCAACACCACCACCAGGCTCTCCACTCCGGCCAGCACCGGCTCGTGGGTGGCCCAGCCCTTCAGGGGGCGGGTGCCGGCGCCGTCGGCCTCGGAGATGGTCCAGAGGTCCGGCAGCCCGGCCAGAAAGCGGGCGTCCTCCGCACTGAGCCCCCGGAGCTTGTTGGGCGGGTCCAGGGAATTGGCCAGGCACCAGGGCGGCCGCCCCGTGGCCCGGGCCAGGACCTCCGCCGGCGCGGGCCGGCGGCCTTCCCAATACCAGGGCCCCTGGGCCTGCTCCGGTTCGGGCGCCAGGATGCGGGTGGTGGTGGTCACCACCACCTTCTCTCCGGCCGCGGCCAGCTCCCGCCCCAGGCCGAACAAGAGGGTGGTCTTGCCGCCGCTGCCCACCAGGGACACCAGGCCGGGGCGGGTGAGCCCCAGCGCGCCTACCAAACGGCCAGGTGCAGCGGGCGGCTGGTCGGCCAGAAAGCGGGCGGCCCGCGCCAGGTCCCCCGGGCGGTCCACGTCCCAGGCGCTCTCCGGCGGGGCGGCCACCCGGGCCACCCGCTCCCCCACCCGGGCCAGGATCTCCCGCCCGCCAGTGTCCCCGGTGAGCGCGGCCAGCTCCGGCAGATAGGCCGCGCCCCAGGCCACGGGATGGCCCAGGCGCTCCCCGCTCCAGGCCGCGGCCACGGCCCCGGGGGAAGCCGCGGCCAGCTCGGCGGTGCGGCGGATCACTTCCGGCTGGTGAAAAGGTTGATCGCCCAGGAGCACCACCAGGCAGACGGCCGAGAGTTCCGCGGCGCGCCGGGCGGCCACGGCCAGGGAGGCGCCCAGGCCGTCCGTGGGCCGGGGGTTGCTCACCACCTCCAGCCGGGGGTCCGGGGGCAGCAGCGCCGCCGGTCCGGACTCCCCGGGCCCGGTGACCAGGAGCACCCGGTCCATCCCGGCCTCCAGGGCCGCGGCCACCGGCCAGGCCAACAGCGGCCGCCCGCCCAGGGGCGCGGCCAACTTGGGGCCGCCAAAGCGGGTGGCGAGCCCGGCGGCCAATACCGTGGCCACCCGGGGAGGGGCGGAGGGGATATCTGGGGAGGACATGGCGGCTCCTCGGGATTGGCGGAAAGGGGGCATGGCGTCCGGGGTAATGATACCGGCTGCCGCAGGGGAGCCAAGGATGGATTGGCGGGAGAGGATGATAGAGGCGGCCGGGCCGGAGTCACGTCAGGTGATGGGCATCCCAGCGGGCCGGGGCCGGCCCGCTGGGCACACGGAGCTATAAACTACTTGCCGTTGAGAGCGACTTTAATTTTCTCATTGTTCAAAAGCCTGCTCAAGTACCCAGCCGCCGCGGTTTCCGGGGCCTTTACCGTGCCGTCGCCTTCGCCCTGGGTCTTGTGGCTGGCGGTCCCGCTGGCCAGGAGGTTACCCTGGGCATCGTAGACATACATGGTGGCGTCAATGAAAAAGCCTAACCGGTAGTAACTGTCACTTTGCCATTCTTTCATATCCAAGAGGATCAGCCTGTCACAACCTGAGTTAAGCAATTTGGCCATCGCCTGTTCTTGGCTGTCTTTGCTAGATATAGGCACAACTTTAGCTTGGATTGCATTACTCATCAATCCGTCCACGATGGCGCCAGCCACGTCGTCAGGTAAGGGCTGGCCGCTTCTTGTTTCCATGTCCCACTCTTTCCCAATGGCGGCTCGCATGACACCGCAATAGTTTGGCGCCTTTTTCCCAGAGCGTACATAAGGGCGCTGATCGAGAACCCCCACTGCGACCGTGGCGTCACTTTCGTAGATGACCGTCGGCCAAGCGTGAGCGTAATCCCCCTTCTGTCCAACGGCCAAGCCAGGCGAATCCGCCAAGGAGATTCCCGGCAAAATCAGGAAAGTGGTGATTGCGGCGGCCATTATAAACATTCTCAGGTTGCGAGAAATCATTTCCAGTTCCTTTCAAGGCAAGCATCAGTTGGTATAAAATTACTTGCTTTTACGATATCCCATTTCATTGAGATTCTTTTCCAGTCCCGCCAGCCAAGCTTCGACTCTCGGTAAAAGGTCATCATCCTCCTTGGTGGCAACTACGATTTCTCGCTGTTCGTAACTTGGTTCAGCCATGACATACCAATGGCGATTCATCTCGGAGACCAGTCGCAAATAGATGACCACATCATGATCAGTCTTAGCTTTTTTAGCCGCAGGATAAGGGTATTTGTCTTCGATCAACTCTACGCTATCGAAAATAGCGCGTTTTTTGAGACACTCTGCGAACGCCTCGTAATCGTAGACTTGCCCCTGCCCCACAAAATAAAGAAAATCTGTCTGAGCTATTCCATTCCTCTCGAAACCCCAAGCAATAAAAGTATCATAGGTAGGTATTATAAGCGCCGCCTTGCCTCCAAGCCTGTTTGTAGTCGGGTCTATTCTAGCCGGAACGTAACCGTTAAATTCCTGCCTAGCCGCCAAAGCTTCTTTGGGGGTAGCATAGGCGGCACTGGTATAGGAATTTGTTTTCTCGCATCCTGCCACAAGCAAGACTAACAATACGGAAAGACCTCCCCACAATAACCGTGAACTAACCTTCTTCATCACTCCGCTCCTGTTGATGATAGTTTTCCGCTCAACCAGGAGAAACCTGCTCAGTTTCGCCCAGATAAAGGCTCAGGCCCTGATTTTAATCGGGATTCCCCCCCGAGTTTGCCGCTCTGGCCGAACGGATGGACCACCTTAATAAATCAGGCGCTCCAGTGTCAAGCAAACCCCTTTGTCTCCGGCCATATCCTGGTGCACCGCAAACCAAACCTGGTATAATTTCACGAAATTTTGCCCCATAATTTAACGCCGTGGCCCTGCTTTCGGCCGTCCCCTCAGCGCCGCGGGCCGGGGCTGCCGGAGAGCGCAGGAACATGCCCGACGCGAGCTGCAACCTGGAACTGTTGCCCGGACTCCTCACCATCTGCCGCCTGCCCCCCGGGGAGCCGGTGCCGGATTGGGCCTGGGGCGGGGACTTCGCCGCGGTGGTGCGCACCCCGGCCGAGCTATCCATTGTCTGCCCCGAGGGACGGCCGCCGGCCGGCGCCCGGCAGGAGCCGGGCTGGCGGGCCCTGGCCGTGGCCGGGCCGCTGGACTTCCACCAGGTGGGCGTCTTGGCCTCCCTGGCCGGTCCCCTGGCCGCGGCCGAGGTGAGCATTTTCGTGGTTTCCACCTTTGACACCGACTACCTGCTGCTCCGGGCCCGCGACCTGCCCCGGGCCCTGGCCGCGCTGGCCGGCGCGGGGCACCGGATCAGCCAGCCCGCCGGGGAGGCGCTCCACCCGGCTTGACAGCGCCGCGCCAGGCCGTTATGGTCGGGCGAATCAATGATTTTGACAGCATAAAAGGGGCAGCCGCCCCCTCACCCCACGGAGGATGATCGCCATGAAAAAAATTCTGGGCATCTTGTTGGCCCTGACCCTGGTGCTGAGCCTGGGCGCCTCGGCCTGGGCCGCCACCATCATCAAGCTGGCCAATGCCGGGCCGGACAAACCGGAAAACCGCACGGTCAAGGCCGTGGCCATCTTCGCGGACCTGGTCAAAAAAGGCACCAACGGCGAGGTGGAGGTGCAGGCCTACCACGCCAGCAAGTTGGGTGATGAGCGCGAGGCCCTGGAAGGCATCCGCATGGGCACCATCCAAATGGGCACCCTGACCTCCGGGCCGGTGCCGGGCTTCTTCCCCGAGGTCATGGTCTTCGACATCCCCTTCCTGTTCTCCAACGCCCCGGCGGCCTGGGAGTTCTTCCAGAGCGACTACGCCAACAAGTTCAAGGATGACTTCCGCCAGAAGACCGGCGTGCGCATCCTGGACATCACCGAGAACGGCTACCGCCACTTCACCGACGCGGTGCGCCCGCTGAAAAGCCCCGCGGACATGAAGGGCCTCAAGATCCGCACCATGCAGAACCCGGCCCACATGGCCATGGTCAAGGCCCTGGGCGCCGAGCCCACCCCCATTCCCTTCAGTGAGCTGTACATGGCCTTGCAGCAGAAGGTGGTGGATGGCATGGAGTGCCCGGTGGTCCTCATCAACGACATGAAGTTCTACGAGGTCCAGAAGTACATGGTGCTGGACGGCCACTTGTACAACCCCTTGTTCATCTTCATCAATGACAAGTTCTTCAACGAGAAGCTGACCCCGGCCCAGCAGAAGGTGGTGGCCGAGGCCGCCAAGGTGCTGGCCGCCACCCACGACGGCTTCAGCCAGGAGGCCAACATCCAGGGCCTGACCGAGCTGAAGGCCAAGGGCATGGAGATCCACAAGCCCACCCCCGAGGAAGCGGCCCAGTTCCGCAACCTGGCCCAGCCGGCCGGCTTGAAGTTCATCGAGGAGAAGGTGGGCGCGGAGCCGGTGAAGGCCGCCCTGGCCGCCGCCGCCGCCGCCGAAAAGAAGGTGGGCGACCAGGCGGACGCCATCATTCAGGAGCACATCAAGATGGCCAACGAGAAGTACCAGGCCATCAGCAAGTAGTTGGCTTGGGGCAAGACAGCCCAGCCTGACCAAACACCGGCGGGGGCCCAGCGCCCCCGCCGGTCACCCGGGAATCAGCATGTGCGGCAAGTTTCTTATTTCATAAATTATCTGGCCAACTTGCAGGTTAAGGTTTGCAGCGCTTGCCTGGTAGCCCTGGCCGCGGCCATGACCGTGGTGATCTTGATCCAGGTTTTTTTTCGCTATGTGATTTACTTGCCGGTGCCCTGGACCGAGGAGTTGGCCCGCTATCTCATGGTGTGGATGGGCATGCTGGGTTCGGCCGCGGCCCTCAGGCAGGGCCGTCATTTGGGGGTCCGGGTCTTGGTGGAGCGCCTGCCCCAAGGGGTCTATGACCGGCTGGTGGCCCCCCTGGTGCAGGTCATCATGGCCGGCTTCCTGGGCATTCTCCTGTGGCATGGCGTGGTGTTCCTGCGGCTCAACGCCGATCAGAACTCCCCGGCCATGGAGCTTTCCATGCTGTGGCCCTATCTGGCCCTGCCGGTGGGCGCGGGCATGATGATTTTGGACCTGGTGGCCGACATGCTGGAGGACCACTGGCCCACGGCCCAGGGCAGCCGGGCCAACCTGGCGGCCGGGACGCTCGCGGCCGAGGCCTCACGCGAGGCCTGCAGCCGGCGGGAAGGACGCGACGCATGACCCTCACCCTGGCCGCGGTATTTCTGGTGTCCCTGGCCCTGGGTTTCCCGGTGGCCTTCTGCCTGGGGCTCGCCTCCCTGGCCGCCCTCTATCTGCTGGACGTGGACCTGATCCTCATGGCCCAGCGCATGTTCACGGGCATCGACTCCTTCCCCCTCATGGCCGTGCCCTTTTTCGTGCTGGCCGGGGAGCTCATGAACCGGGGCGGGGTCACCGGCCGGCTCATCGATTTTGCCAACATCCTGGTGGGACGCATCCCCGGCGGCCTGGCCCACACCAACATCGTGGCCTCCATGTTCTTCGGCGGCATCTCCGGCTCGGCCGTGGCCGACGCCGCGGCCATGGGCACCATCCTGGTGCCGGGCATGGTGCGCCAGGGCTACACCCCCGGCTTCTCCGCCGCGGTCACCGCCGCCTCCTCCACCATGGGCCCCATCATCCCGCCCTCCATCTTCATGGTCATCATGGGGGTCACCACCGGCATCTCCATCGGCGGGCTGTTCGCGGCGGGCTTCGTGCCCGGCCTGTTGTTGGGCCTGTCCATGATGGCCCTGTCCTATTTCATCTCGGTGAAGCGGCACTACCCCCGGGACACCACCCCCTTCACCCTCAAGCGCTTCTGGCATCATTTCACGGCCGCCGGGCCGGCGCTGCTGGCCCCGGTGATCATCCTGGGCGGCATCCTGGGCGGCATCTTCACCCCCACCGAGGCCGCGGCCGTGGCCGTGGCCTACGCCTTCTTCCTGGGGGTGGTGGTGTACCGGCGCCTCACCTGGCGGGACCTGAAGGAGGTCTTCATCGAGAGCGGGGTGACCACCGCGGTGCTGCTTTTGATCATCGGCATGGCCAACATCTTTGCCTGGGTGCTCTCGGCCGAGCAGATTCCCCAGCGCATCGCCGAGGCCATGTTGGGCCTCACCACCAACCCCTACCTCATCCTCCTGTTGATCAACGTCTTCCTCATCTTCATCGGCATGTTCCTGGAGGGCGGGGCGGCCATCATCATCCTGGCCCCCACCCTTTTGTCCGTGGCCGAAAAGGTGGGCATCGAGCCGTTGCACTTCGGCCTGGTGATGGTGCTGAACATCGTGGTGGGGCTGTTGACCCCGCCCTTGGGGGTGTGCCTCTTTGTGGTGTGCGGGGTCAGCAACATCCCCTTGTCCCGGCTCACCCGGGCGGTGATGCCTTTTTTGGCCGTGGAGATCGGGGTGCTCCTCTTGGTCACCTATTTCCCGGCCCTGGTCCTGGCCGTGCCTCGCTGGCTGGGCTTCTTGTGAGGCCGGCCCGGCGAGCCAAAAATTAACTTCGCAATTCCTTTTCCTTGGCATACCATCGCCTCAGGAGGCGCGGCCCGCCGGTCGCCCTGGACGGAAAACCATGCCCCTAGACGCAAAAATCAGCCGGCTGGTGCGGAACCACCAGCCCTCGGTGATCCGGGAGATGTTCCAGAAGGCCGCGGCCTATGAGGGCGTGATCTCCCTGGGCATCGGCGACCCGGACTTCCCCACCCCCCCGGAGGTGTGCCGGGCCGCCCTGGCCGACGCCTTGGCCGGGCACACCCACTACACCCAGAGCCAAGGCGACCCGGAGCTGTTGGCCGCCCTGGCGGGGTATCTCAATGAGCGTTATGGCTTCGGCGTGACCCCCGCCCAGGTCCTGGTGACCCACGGGGGCATGGCCGCCCTGGCCTTTGGCATGCAGGCCCTGCTGGACCCCGGCGACCAGGTGCTGATCCCGGAGCCCTGCTTCCCGGATTATATTTCCCACGTGGAGTTCGCCGGCGGCGAGGTGGTGTATGTGCCCACCCGGGTGACCGATGGCTTCCTGCCCCGGCCGGCGGAAATCGCGGCCCGGGTCACTCCCCGCGCCAAGGTGCTGCTCCTCAACTCACCCAACAACCCCACCGGCGCGGTTTTCACGGCCGAGGCCCTGGAGGGCCTGGCCCGGGTGGCCCGGGAGCACGACCTGGTGGTGATCAGCGACGAGGTTTACGACCGGCTGGTGTTCGAGGGCCGGCATCTGTCCATCCGCAACCTTCCGGGTATGGCCGAGCGCACCATTGTCATCGGCTCGTTCTCCAAGTCCTTTGCCATGACCGGCTGGCGGGTGGGCTGGGCCGTGGGGCCGGATTGGTTCCTGCCCCATCTCTTGAACGTGGCCACCCACCTGACCTCCTGCCCCAACGCGGTGTCCCAGCGGGCCGGGATCGCCGCCCTGGCCCAGGACCCGGCCGGGGTGGCGGCCATGCGCCAGGAGTTCGCCACCCGCTGCCGCATGGTGCACCAGGCCCTGGCCGGGCTCTCGGGGGTGACCCTGGCCCCGCCCCGGGGCTCCTTCTACCTGTTCCCGCACATCGCCGGCCTGGCCGGCCAGGGGCGGCGTTTCGCCCTGGAGTTGCTGGACACGGAGCAGGTGGTGGTGATCCCCGGTGAGACCTTTGGCCCCTCGGGCCGGGACTGCCTCCGCCTGGCCGCCACGGTGGACCAGGACCACCTGGCCGAGGCCTTGGCCCGTCTCACCCGGTTCCTCACCCAGAGTTGGCGGGCCTGAGATGCCTCTGGACCCAGGCATAGTGCGCCTGCGGCGGCATTTGCACCAGTGGCCCGAGCTTTCGGGCCGCGAGGAGGCCACCGCCGCCCACCTGGCCCGCTTTTTGGGCGAGCATGGCCCGGCCCAGCTCCTCACCGGCCTGGGCGGCTGCGGCTTGGCCGCGGTGTACGAGGCGGGCCGGCCCGGACCCACCATCCTCCTCAGGGCCGAGCTGGACGCCCTGGCCCTGAACGAGGCCGGCGAGCGGACCCATCGTTCCAAGAACCCCGGCCGGGCCCACCTCTGCGGCCACGACGGGCACATGGCCCTGTTGGCCGGGCTGGCCCCCTGGCTGGCCGCCACCCCGCTCCGCCGGGGACGGGTGGTGCTCTTGTTCCAGCCGGCCGAGGAGACCGGCCAGGGCGCGGCGCGGTTGTTGGCCGATCCCCGGGCCGCCGCCCTGCGGCCGGACTGGGTCTTTGCCCTGCACAACCTGCCGGGCCATCCCCTGGGTCAGGTGCTGGCCAAGGCCGGCCCGGCCAACCCGGCCTCGGTGGGCCTGGAGGTGCGGCTCTTGGGCAAGGGCTGCCACGCGGCCCACCCCGAACAGGGAGTGAGCCCGGCCCCGGCCCTGGCCGCCCTGCTTTCCCGCCTGCCGGAATTGCCGCGGGAGCTGGGCCGCCCCGGCCTGGTCACCGTGTGTCACGCCGCTCTGGGGGAGCCTTCCTTTGGCTCGGCCCCGGAAACGGCCCTGGTGCAGGCCACCTTGCGGGCTGGTCGGGATGAGGATTTGGAGGCGCTCCGCACCGCGGCCCGGGAGCTGGCGGCCCGGGAGGGGGCGGCGGCGGGCCTGACTTGGGAGACGGCTTGGCGGGAGTACTTCCCGGCCGTGGAGAACCACCCCGCGGCCGTGACCATGCTGGCCAAGGCGGCCCGCGCGGCAGTGCTGGACTTCGTGAGCCCGGAGGAACCCTTCGCCTGGTCCGAAGACTTCGGCCATTTCACCCGCCAGGCCCCCGGGGCCCTGTTCTGCCTGGGGGCGGGGCTGGACTGCCCTCCCCTGCACAACCCTGTGTACGATTTTCCGGAAAGTCTTTTGGAAGTGGGGCTGGGGCTGTACCAGAGCCTGCTCACGGCCTTGGGCTGCTTCTGAGCCCTGGTCCGCCCCGGGCCCGGCTCAGGCCAGCTCGTCCACCAGGCCCAGGATCTCTTGCAACAGGCGGTCCCGCGACAACAGCCCGGCCACCTGTCCGCCCTGCATGGCGATGACCAGCTCCACCCCTTTGGAGTTCATGAGGTGCAGGGCCTCCATGAGGGTGCCGCCCTGGTTCAGGGCATGACTCAGGGGTTGCACCGCCTCGGCGACGGGCTGGCCCAGGAACTTTTTAGTCAGGTCCTCGAACTGGCCCTGCCAGAAGATGGGGATGTCCTCGGCCAGGGAGGCCGGCGGTTCGATGTGCAGGAGCACGTCAGTCAGCGAGATGGTGCCCAGGATCTCGTCCTGGTTCACCACCAGGAGAAAGCCGGGGCCCCCGGCCGCGAGCTGTTGCCTGAGCTTCCGCACCGCCTCCAGGATGGGGGTCTGGGGCTCGATCCAGGCGACCTGATTCACGTCTAAGATTAAATCGCTTACCCGTTTCTCCATGACGCCAGCCATGGCGGCCGGACGGCCGCCGGGAAAGTAGCGTTTCATCATGCTGAGAGTGATGCACGGTGCGTCCTGCACCGTGCATTTTGGAGTGTTGGCAAAAGCGGGGTTTTGCCAATACTCACAAATCACTCGCCTTTCAGGCTCGTAATTTGGCGGATCATCCATGGCCCGCCTGAGGCCGATCGCATACAACAGCCACCAAAATGTGGCGTATCCTGCGATTTAAACTGCAATATATTTTTAAACACCGTGCATCGGCCTCATGCTGCTTGGCCGATCGGGCCTCTCGGAAGCCACTGCCTCCGGGAAGCCGGGCCGGTTTCTTCCCCCAGCCGCCGGCCCCCAGCGCTCTGGCCGGAACGGGCCGGGCCGTTTCCCCCCACCGGCGGCGCCCAGCTCCTGAGCCCCGCCCGGCCGGCCGGGAGTCGCTCCCGGCCGGCTGACGGAGCGGACGGTTTCAGGTGCACAACGGTCCGGCGTAGAGGTTGCAGGCCGTGCTGTCGGCATCCACGTAGGGCACCACGGTAACCGCCACGGGAATGCCGTGCCTGGCGATGAGGCGGATGACCCGCTCGGTGGTGCTGCCCAAGAGATGGCGGTCCGAAAGGCCCAGCCCGTGGTCGCCCATGATCACCGTGGTGATCTCCGGGTCCTTTTCGATGTACTTGACGATCTCCTCATAGGGCTTGGCGCCTTGCAGCACCTCGGTCTTGACCGCGAGCCCGCGCTCCTTGGCCACGGCTTTGGCCTGGGCCAGGATCTCCTGGGCCTTGGCCAGGAGCTCCTTCTTGAAATGCTCGTCAATGAAAAGCCAATAGCCGACCTTTTCCTCTTCCAGCACATAGACCGCCACCAGCTCGGCCCCGAAGGAAGCCGCGGTGAACACCGCGTACTTGAGGGCGTTTTCCGAGGGCTTGGAGCCGTCCACGGCCACCAGCACCTTTCTCAGCTTGGGTCCCTTGTCCATCAGTGGCCTCCTCCCTTGAAGATGGAGCCCACCAACAGGCCGGCCCCCACCGCGATCAATACGGCCATGATGCCGTACATCACGCCGTTTTCCCGCGACATGCGAAACAGCCAGGCGGTGAGCCCCACCTTGCGGACCTCCACCACATCCTGGGACTTGGCGATGACCTTGCCATCCTTGATGGCCAGGCTCTCCACCAGGTAATCGCCCTCCTTGGCCTTGTCCGGGAAGGTGAAATAATGTTCGAACAGGGCTCCCTTGGTGATCTTGATGCGGTTTTCCGCCACCTTGTAAAGGTTGAACTTTTCCTTCAGCTCAATGAAGCCGTCGAACATGATTTTGCGGTCCTCGGGGACTTCCGTGCCCTTGACCAGGGTCAGTTTCATGTCGGCTTCGAGAGACGGATAGCTCAGGCGGTATTCCGTGGCCAATTCCGGGGTCACGAACTCCTTCAGGGGACGGGAGGAATGGATCTTGTACAGATAGGGCAGGTTCTCGACCTCGAACTGCTTCACCCCCATCCAGAACAAGACCACCCGGCCTTTTTGCATCAGCTTCAAGGGCTCCGACTTAACCGGGGTCAGCTTGACCACCACGTCGGCCTCGGGGTCGGGCAGGGTGCCGAAGAAGTAGATCTGCTCCCCGGCGAACCGGGCGCCCACCTCGATGCGGGGCTGGGTCTGGTCGGTGACCATCTGGCTGTCGGCCCAGGCCGGCAGGGCCAGGGCCATGAGCAGACAGGCCAGCCCCACGATTCTCAGAGTCGTCCTAGCCATTAGTGTCCTCCCTTGGCCGCCACGAAGCCCACGAGGCTTTCGGGGGTGATCAAAAGGTCGAACAGGAGTTTGACCATCATCACGAGGACGATGACCGACAACAGAACGCGGATCTGTTCGCCTTTCAGGACCTTGCTGACCTTGGCCCCGAACTGGGCCCCGATGGTGGAGCCGGCCAAGAGGACCATGGCCAGCACGATGTCCACCGTGTGGTTGGTGATGGCCTGCTGCAGGGTGACGTTGGCTGTGGTGAACACGATCTGGAACAGGTCGGTGCCGATGGCCACCACGGTGGGCATGCCGATGACGTAGATCATGGCCGGCACCATGATGAAGCCGCCGCCCACGCCCATCAGGGCCGCCAGGAAGCCCACCACCGCTCCGATGCTGAAGGGGAAGATGGCCGAGGTGTGCAGGCCGGATTTCTTAAAGTGCATCTTCAGCGGAAGTTTGTTGAAGAAGGTGCTGAACTTGGGGGCTCCGGCCGTGGCTTCCACGCCGCCCGCCGGCGCCTTTTTGCGGAGCGAGCGGAGACTTTCCACGAACATGGCGCCGCCCACGCCGCCCAGCATCAAGACGTAGACCGCCTTGACCACGAACTCGAAGTTGCCAAGCTGCCGGAGCACCTTGACCGCCTGCACGCCCACGGTGCCGCCCACGATGCCGCCCACCAGGATGATGACGCCCATCTTGATGTCGACGTTCCCCAACCGGGTGTGGGCCATGGCCCCGGACGCCGCCGCGGCCACGATTTGGTTGGAGTCACTGGCCGCCGCCACTGCCGGCGGGATACCGATCATCATCATCAGCGGGGTGAGCAGAAACCCGCCTCCCACCCCGAACAAGCCTGAGAGGAATCCCACGACTCCTCCGATGCCCAGGATCAGGAGCAGGTTAATGCTCATGTCCGCCACGGGTAAAAAGATGTTGAACATTGAATCCTCCGTTATGCCTTGCCTTAGCCGTGTCATATCACTGCTCCAGCCCTAACGGAGCAATATGCATACCAGGTGGCGCGGCGGGGCCGGGCCGTCAATTGTGCAATGATTAACAAGGCTTGAATTTGAAGCCCCCACCCGCTCCGAAGCCATGCGGCATATTTGTGCCGGTTATCCGGCTTGCTCCCAGGGGCTTGACATTTTTTTGCCGCTAAGCCAGAATTTCGGCAACCCACCCCGGAGAAGGCCTTGGCCGCCCAACGCACCATCACCCTCAGCCACCATTTGCAGCCCGATCTCTACCAGGAGTACGTGGTGGCTTCCGGGCACATGCGCGAGGTCATGGAGCTGGTCCAGAAGGTGGGCCAGTACAACGCCAGCGTCCTGATCCACGGGGAGTCGGGCACGGGCAAGGAGCTGTTGGCCCGGATCATCCACCAGGTAAGTCCCCGCCGCGACAAGCCTTTCGTGCCGGTTAACTGCGGAACGCTCTCGGGCGATCTCTTTGAGAGTAAACTCTTTGGCCACGAGGTGGGGGCCTTCACCGGAGCCACCCGCCAGACCAAGGGCCGCTTCGAGCAGGCCCACCGGGGCACCCTGTTCCTGGACGAGGTCTCGGAAATCTCCCCCCGCAACCAGGTGAACTTCCTCCGGGTCCTGGAGGACGGCTGGTTCCGCCGCATCGGTGGGGAGCGGCCGGTGAAGACCGACGTGCGCATCGTGGCCGCCACCAACAAGGACCTGGCCGTGGAGGTGCGCGAGGGCAACTTCCGCAAGGACCTGTACTATCGCCTACAGGTGATCCCCATCACCCTGTTGCCGCTGCGGGAGCGCCGGGAATCCATCCCCTACTTCGTAGGTCATTTTCTGGAGCGCTTCGCCACCTTGCACCAGAAGGAGCGGGCCACGGTGGAGGACGGGGTGATGCGGGCGCTCCAGGCCTATCACTGGCCCGGAAATGTCCGTCAGCTCAAGAACTTCCTGGAGCGGCTCTTCATCACCGCCAACCAGCCGGCGATCCGGCTGTCCGACCTGCCCGAGGACTTTTTGGCCGGAATCTCCGGCGCGGCCGAGGAAGACCCGGCCGGGGGGCGGCCGGCCGCCCCGGCCCCGCCCCCGCCGCCCCCGGGGTTGGAGCCCCTGTGGGCCGCCCGGGAGCGGGTGGAGCGGGCCCTGATCCGAGAGGCCCTGGAGGCCACCGGCGGCAACCGCCAGGAAGCCGCCCGCCTCCTGGAGATCAAGCCCCGCACCCTGCGCCAAAAGATGAGTGATTACCAGATCAAATACAGCCGCAAGCGCACGGGTCAGGGCGAGGAGACCGGGGCATGAGCGGTCCTTTCCCTTGGCTGGGGGCCGCGACCGCCCTGCTCCTGGCCGGGGGGCTGGTTTTTTGGGCCTGGGCCTGGCGCTTGCGGGGCCAGGCCCGGCAGCAGGCCGCCGGGGCCCGGCGCCTCTCCGAGGCGATCCGCCGCACCCGGGAGACCCACCAGGTGCTCTTGGACCACACGGACGCCCTGATCTTCACCCTGGACCAGGAGGGGCGTTACCTCACCTTCAACCGCGCCGCCCGGGAGGTGCTGGGCCACGGGCCGGTGCCGGCCGAGGGCAAGTTCGTGGAGGAGCATTTGGACCCCCCGGGCGCGGCCAAGTTCCGCACGGCCCTGGCCCGGGCCTTGGCCGAGGGCGAGGCCCGCCTCACCCGCCAGCCCCTGAAGCTGGTCGGCCGGGAGCGTTTCCTGGACCTCTACCTGAAGCTCCTGGGTCCGCCCGGCGGCTCGGGTCTGCAGGTATTGTGCATTGTACGCGACCAGACCGCGGAAAAGCTCCGGGACGATATGTTGTGGCAAACCGAGAAGTTGGCCTCGCTGGGTCTCCTGGCCGCCGGGGTGGCCCACCAGATCAACAACCCCTTGGGCATCCTCATGGGCTTTGCCGAGATCCTGGCCGACCGCACCCCCGCGGGAGCCCCGGGCCACCGGGAGCTGGCCATCATCCAGGAGCAGGGCCAGGAGTGCAAGCGCATCGTGGACGGGCTCTTGAACTTCCACCGCCTGTCCGAGCTGGGCCTGGGCCGCCCGGATCTCCTGGCCTCGCTGCACGCGGTTTTGCAGCTTGTCTCCGGGGTGTTGAAACACAAGGGCATCCAGGTGGACCTGGACCTGCCCGACCGGCTGCCCCCCACGCCGGCCGGGGGCGGGGTCATGGAGCAGGTGCTCCTGAACCTCCTGGCCAACGCCATGGACGCCCTGCCCCGGGGAGGCCTCTTGCGGGTAGGCGCGGCTTACCGGGTGAAGCCGCCCCGCCAGGGGGACCTGCATGGCACCCTGCCCGCCGGGCCCAGCTACGTGGAGATCACCGTGCAGGACAATGGCCCGGGCATCGCCCCGGAGCACCTGGAACGCATTTTTGACCCGTTTTTCACCACCAAACCCGTGGGCCAGGGCACCGGGCTGGGGCTGTCCGTGGCCCACGGCCTGGTGCGCGAGCTGCGGGGCACCCTCACCTGTCAGAGCCCGCCCCCGGACGGCTCCCCCCCTGGCGCCCGCTTCACGGTGCGCCTGCCGGTGGAGGACGCCGCCCGCCCGGACTTGGAAACGCCGCATGATAGCTAGATCAGGTTCGGAGAAATGGGAAGATGTGGGGGGAGACCTGCGGGATCCCCAGAAAAGCACAGCCTTTCTGGGGAGCAAACCCCTTTTTGTGAACCAAAAGGGGTCTCCCCCCGCACCCCCCTTCCCTGAAAAAACTTCATAGATTTCGCTGGGCTGAGAAATATCATCTTCAAGTCGTGGTTCCCGCCGAACGTCGGGAAATGGCTAAAAAACAATGGCACCAAAACTCCGACATGCTCCCAAAATCCTCATTGTGGACGACGAACCCTACATGCTGGAGCTGATCGAGACCTTGCTCCGGGACAACACCGCCTGCCAGACCCGCACCGAGTCCGACCCCCGAGCCGTGCTGCCGCTGTTGGCCTCCGAGGAGTTCGACCTGGCCTTTCTGGACCTGCGCATGCCCGGCATGGAGGGCCTGGAGCTGCTCCGGGAGATCAAGAAGCACCACCCGGCCCTGGAGGTGGTGATCGTCACCGCCTTTGGCACCATCCCCACCGCGGTGGAGGCCATGCAGGAGGGCGCGGCGGATTTCCTGCCCAAGCCCTTCAACAAGAAGCAGCTCCTGTTGGTGCTGGATAAAGTCCTGCAAATGGCGGAGTTGCGGCGGGAGAACCTGGCGCTGCGCGCCGCCTTGGCCCGGCGTTTCGACCTGGGCGAGTTCGTGGGCGCCGGGCCGGTCATGCGGGAGCTGGCCCGGGAGCTCACCAGCTTGGCCGGGGTGCGGGAGCCGGTGTTCCTCACGGGTGAGTTCGGGGCGGGCAAGTCCTTTGTGGCCCGGGCCCTGCACCACGCCGGCCCCTGGGCCGCGGCGCCCTTCCTGCATTTGGCCGCCGGGGCGGTGGAGCCCGGGGAGCTGGCCGGGCTCCTTTTCGGCCGCGAGGTGGCGGACGGCCGGACCCGGCCCGGGCTCCTGGCCCAGGCCCGGGAGGGCTCCCTGCATTTGGACGAGGTGGAGGCCCTGCCGCCGGCGGTGCAGAAAAGGCTGGCCCAGGTGTGCGCGGCCGGGGGTGGCGAGCTTTTGGGCGCCGCGGCCGGCCCGCCGGCCTTGGCCCGCTTGATCTTCTCCAGTTGCCGCTCCCTGGACGAGCTGTTGGCGGCCGGGTCCCTGACCCAGGAGCTGTACTACCACCTGGCCCGTTTTCCCCTGGCCATCCCGCCGCTCCGGGCCCGGCGGGAGGACATCCCCCACTTGGCCGGGGCTTTCCTGCAGAAGTTCTCGGAGGCCCACGGCACGCCGCCGCTCAGCCTGGGCGACACGGCGCGGCAGTGGCTCACGGCCCAGGACTGGCCCGGCAACCTGCGGGAGCTGGAGAACACCCTGGAGCGGGCCGTGCTCCTCAGCCGCCGCCCGGTGATCGGCCTGGCTGAACTGTCGCCGCCGGACCAACTGCCCTCCCTGGTTTTCAGCCCGGATTACGGCGTGTTGGAGCTTCCTTTGGACCAGGCTTGGGACCAGGCGGTGGCGGAGTTCCGGCCGGCCTTCGAGAAACAGTACCTGGGCTTTCACCTGGCCCGGGTCCGGGGCGACGTCGCCCGCGCCGCGGCCAGCCTGGGCTGGTCCGCGGGCCAGTTGCGGAGCCGGGCCGCACGGCTGGGCCTGTTGCCGGGAGCCGCGGCGGAGGAATAGGAGCCCCCTGGACCAACCGGCATATTTTTGCCGGTTGGTCCGGGCGCCGTTGCCTAAGTGCAACAAACTTTTTCGTTCCAAAAAGAAACCAACCCGACCCCAACTGGTAATATACCGAATATATTCACCTTTTTCGCATAGGTCCCCCACGGGGAAGCGGCAACGGCCCGCCTCCCGTCCTTGGTATGGCTCTTGCTCCTCAAGGGGCGGGAAGGTGAAGCATGCTGGGATTCATCAAAAGAAGGTTGGCCGAGGCCCGGGAAGAAGAAAACAGGGTTTTTCGGGAAAAATACTACCATTTCCGGGAGCTTTTGGACCGCAACACCGAGCTTTTGGAGACCATCGCCTTGCTCTCGGACATCCGGGAGCGCAACGAGTGGATCAGCCTGAGCCGGCTCCGGGCCATCATGACCCGCACCGCGGTCAACGTCTACCGCCTCATCCAGAACCTCAACCACATCACCGAGGGCAACTACCAGAGCATCTCCAGCATCTACGCCGATCTGGAGCAGAAGATCATCAGGGCCCTGGAGGCGCCCCTGGATCACCGCCTGGGCATCTTCACCGTGCCCCTGGCCGAGGTCAACCGCCAGATGGTCCACGACGTGGGCTCCAAGGCCGCCAACCTGGGCGAGCTGACCAGACGGGAAGGCATCCGGGTGCCCCGGGGGGTGGCCATCACCTCCTACGCCTACCACCGCTTCCTGGATCACAACCAGCTGAGGGACGAGATCAACAAGGAGAGCCTGGCCATCGAGCCCACTGACCTGCCGGCCATCGAGGAGCTTTCGGCCACCTTGAAGGGCATGATCATGAAGGCCGAGCTGCCGGACGAGCTGGCGGACGCCCTGAACGCGGTCTATCAGCAGATGTGCTGCGAGGGCAAGGAGCGTCTGCCCGTGGTGCTCCGCAGCTCGGCCGTGGGCGAGGACGAGGCCGGGGCCTCCTTTGCCGGCCTCTACAAAAGCATCCTGAATCCCTCGGCCATGGGCCTGGCTTCGGCCTACAAGGAGGTCATCGCCAGCAAGTTCTCGCCCCGGGCCATGACCTATCTGCTCCGGAAGGGTCTATACCAGGAGCTGTACCCCATGTGCGCGGTGATCATGGAGCTGATCCCGGCCCGGGCCGGCGGCATCATGTTCACCCGCGACCCCGAGGAACCGGGCGGGCCGATCCGGATCAGCGCGGTGTGGGGCCTGGGCAAGCTGGCCGTGGAGGGCACGGTGTCGCCGGACGTGTTCTGGGTCAGCCGCCAAGCCCCGCCCTCGCTCCTCAGGAGCCGCGTCGGCGACAAATCCCACCGCCTGGACATCACGCCCGAGGGCGGCCTGGTGAAGAGCCGGGTGGACGCGGCGCTCCGCCAAGCCCCCTGCCTGAGTGAGGACGAGGTCATGGCTCTGGCCAACCTGGGCCTGGAGCTGGAGGAGTATTTCGGCAGCACCCAGGACGTGGAATGGGTCGTGGACCCCAACGGGCAGATCTACGTGGTGCAGAGCCGGCCCTTGCAGTTGGACACCGCCCCCGGCTCCTGGCAGGACTTCTACCCCCGGGATGAGCTGGCCGCCGGGCCGCCGCCCCTGGTCACCGGGCTCCAGGTGGGCAGCGCCGGCGCGGCCGCGGGCCGGGCCGTGGTCATGACCCGCTTCTCCGACGCCGGCGACCTGCCCGACGGCGGCATCGTGCTGGTGAAGAACACCGCCCCGGACCTGGTGAACATTCTCCCCCGGGCCGGTGCGGTGGTGGCCGAGCGGGGCAACACCTCGGGGCATTTGGCCATCATCGCCCGGGAGTTCGGGGTGCCGTTGATGATCGGCCTGAACCCGGAGCTGGTGGAGTGCCTCACCTCCCTGGACACCATCACCGTGGACGCCTACCAGGGCCAGATCTTCCCCGGGGTGGTGGAGCCCCTGTTGGATTTGGTGGGCGCCCTGGGGGCCAACCGCGAGACGGCCCCGCCCACCCCGCTCCAGAAGCTGTTGGACGAGGTGCTGCAATATGTCGTGCCCCTGAACCTCTTGAACCCCCGGGACAAGTCCTTCCGGCCCCAGAGCATCCGCACCATCCACGACATCATCCGCTTTGCCCACGAGACCTCCATCAACGCCATGTTCGACATCAACGACAGCCGGCTGACCCAAAAGGGCCGGGTGGTGCGGTTGGAGTCGCCGGTGCCGCTGGACATCTACCTCATCGACCTGGGCGGCGGCCTGACCCCCATCCGGGACCGCAAGAACATCAAGCCCGAGGACATCATCTCCATTCCCATGCAGGCCCTGTACCGGGGCATGACCACTCCGGGCGTGCGCTGGGCCGGCCACATTCCCATCGACTTCAAGGGCTTCATGAGCGTGTTCGCCAACACCATGTTCGACGGGGCCAAGCACGAACGGCGCCTGGGCGACCGCAGCTACGCCATCGTGTCCCTGAACTACCTGAACTTCTCCTCCCGCCTGGGCTACCACTTCTCCATCGTGGACGCCTTTGTCAGTGACCGGGAGAACGAGAACTACCTGTCATTCCGCTTCAAGGGCGGGGCGGCCAGCCTGGACAAACGCACCCGGCGGGTGCGGTTCCTGCAAGAGGTGCTGGAACGCCACGAGTTCTGGGTGGACCAGAAGGCCGACCTGGTCAACGCCCGGGTCAAGCGCCTGTCCCGGCCGGAGATGGAGGAAAAGCTGATGATGCTGGGCCGGCTCATGGGCGCCTCGCGCCAGTTGGACGTGACCATGACCGACGACTCGGTGGTGGACCGTTACGTGGAGCTTTTCATGGCGGGCAACTACGCCATGGGTTACGGCGACCAGTAGCAGGCTTTTGTTCGAGATCCCAATAAAACGCCCCGGCAGCCCCCGGGGTGGCAGGAAATTCACGGGCCGCGGGGCCCCTCTCTGGAAAGCTGGCTGGTGAATGGTAAAGAAAAAGGGTACGCACACCAGACGCAACTACTATTCGAAGCTGGAGTGGACCATCTTCGCCTTCATGCTCCTGGTGGTCCTCTTGCCCCTGCCGGTGGTGGCCGGCACCATCTACCGCTACTACCACACCTACGTGCGCTCCAGCGTGGAGGACAACCTCCGGGGGGTGGTGGAAAAGCGGCGGGAGGCCATCGAGGTGTTCCTGGCCGAGCGGGTTTCCTATCTCCAGACCCTGGCCCAGATCGACTGCCTCATGCAGAACCACCAGCAACAAAACCTGGAGTACCTCTTCGCCATCGTCAAGCCCCGCTCGCCCTCCTTTGTGGACATGGGCATGATCGACCACGACGGCCGCCAGTTCGCCTACGTGGGGCCCTATGACCTGGCGGGCAAGGACTACAGCGAGGCGGTGTGGTTCCTGGAGGCCAGGAAAAAGGGCGTGTACATCAGCGACGTGTTCCTGGGCTACCGCAACGTGCCTCACTTGGCCATCGCGGTGCAGGGGCCCGGCGAGGTGAACCAGTGGTTCCTGCGGGCCACCATCAACACCGACACCCTGAAGCGGCTCATCAGCTCCGGACCCATGGGGGCCATGCGCGACGCCTATCTCTACAACCGGGGCAAGGAACACCAGCTCCACCTGGGCAGCCAGAGCCCCATCATCGATCCGGCCACCATCGTGTTCCCCCAGGCCGACGAGATCCGGGTGGGCCAGGTGACCACCATCGAGGACCGGGAGCTGTTGACCGCTTCCGGCTGGCTGAACCACGGGCGCTGGCTCCTCATGGTGGCCGAGGACCCCACCTCGGAGTTCGTGTCCTTGACCAACGCCCGCAGCGTGGGCCTGTCCCTGTTCTTCACCGCGGTCCTCATCGTGGGCATCCTGGCCTACTACACGGCCCACTGGATCGTGCGCAAGATCGAGGTGGCCGACCGGGAGAAGGACCTGATCCAGGAGCATCTGGCCCGCACCAGCAAGCTGGTGTCCCTGGGCAAGATGGCCGCCGGCCTGGCCCACGAGATCAACAACCCCCTGGCCATCATCAGCGAATCGGCCGGCTACGCCAAGGAAGTCATGGACATGACCGCGGCCAAGGGCCGGGAGCTGGACGCCGACCAGAAAAAGGAGATCCGCACGGTCCTGGACGACATCACCGGCGAGGCCTTCCGGGGCCGGGACATCACCCAGCGGTTGTTGGGCTTTGCCCGGCACGTGGAAGCCAAGATCATGGAGGTGGACCTTAACCGGGTGGCGGCCGACCTCCTGAAGTACTACGCCCGCATCCTGGCCAAGACCGGCAACGTGCGGCTGGTGGAGGAGTTCGACCGCGGCCTCTCGCCCATCAAGACCGACCCCAGCCAGCTCCAGCAGGTGTTGATCAACCTCATCGACAACGCCCTGCATTTCACGGCCATCAACGGCGGAACCGTGAAGATTTCCACCCAATCCCTGCCCCAGGGGGCCCGGATCAGCGTGCAGGACGACGGTCCGGGCATGAAACCCAGCGTAAAGGAAAAAATCTTCGATCCCTTCTTCACCACCAAACCGGTGGGTAAAGGCACCGGATTAGGCCTGGCCATCTGCTACGGCATTGTGAAAAAGCTGGGAGGCGAGATATATGTAGAAAGTGAGGAGGGCCAAGGCGCCACCTTCACCATACAGCTACCCCTTTCCCCACCCATTGAGGAGGTGCAGGAATGAAGATCAGAGTCTTGTTGGTGGATGACGAAGAAAAGTTCGTGGATTATCTCCACAAGCGTCTGGTCAACCGCGACTATGACGTGACCATGGCCCTATCCGGCGAAGCCGCCGTGGAAAAGCTGAAGGAGCAGAACTTCGACGTGGTGATCCTGGACGTGCTGATGCCCGGCATGGACGGCATCGAAACGCTCAGGATCATCAAGAACCTGAAGCCCCTGACCGAGGTGATCATGCTCACCGGCCACGCCTCGGTGGAGTCGGGCGTGGAGGGCATGAAGCTGGGGGCCTACGACTACCTCATGAAACCCTGCGAGACCGACGAACTGGTTTCCAAGATCAACAAGGCCTATGAGCGCAAGGCCGAGCACGAGAACCGCATCCGGGAAGCCAAGGTGGCCCGGCTGGTCTCCTCCCCCTTGTCGGTGCTGGACGAGTAACTTGCCTCCGCTTGTCTCCTGACCGGGTTGGGGAGCTTCCGGAGCCTGCCGGACTCCCCCCCGGCCGGAAGCCCGCGCCCTGCCGCCCGGGCCTTTCGCCAAGGGAAGCTCAGCCCCCGGCCAGCACGCGGCGGCAGCGCTCCCGCCAGGCCAACACCGGCCCGCCCAGGCGCGAGGCCAGAACCTCGATCTCGGCCGCGTATTTCCGGGCCAGGTGCAAGAGCACCGCGGGCGGCGGCGCGCCCGCCGCGCTGGGGTTCACCACCCGGCCCAGTTCCTCGCCCCAGATCCCCGGATCATAAGCCAGGCCCAGAAAGCGGCACACCGCGGCCAGCAGGAACTCCGGCCGGCCCCGCAGGTCGTCGTAATAGGCCAACAGGAGCGGCGCGCCCGGGTGGCCCCGGGCCCAGTTCTCCAGGATGGCCAAATAGCGGGTGCGGGCCTCGTTGCCCGGCGAGTCCAGATGGGCCAGGATCTCCGGCAGCGGCACAATGGCCGGGTTCCGGCCGTGGCGCGCCGCGTCGAACTTGAAATGGGACCAAGCCCGCTCCAGGGGATCGCGCAACAGGAGGATGACCTTCACCCGGGGCAGGAGCGCGTGCACCCGGGCGATGTCCGCCGGGGGCAGGATGCTGTAGGCCGGGGTGGCCTCGCCAGCCAGGCGGGGGCCCGCCGCGGTGAACAGCCCCCGATACCAGGCGTCGTCTTTGGGACCCTCCAGCACGAAACGCCGGAAAAAATCCAGGATCTCGCCGTTGAAGGCCCGGCCCGGGGCCACCTCCCGCGCGAGAAAGTGGTTGAATTGGGCCGTCACCATTTCCAGGTTCCACAGGCCGTCGAAGTAGTGCACCTCCTTTATGGGCGGCAGCCAGGCCTCGGGGTGGCCGGCCAGCCGGCTGGCCAGCCAGGAGGTGCCGGCCTTCTGGGCCCCGATGATCAGAAACCCTGGGCGCACGCCGGCGCCGGGCGGCAGCGGGCCTGCTGGCGGGGGCGATGATGCGGGGGTCTGCGGCATGCCTTCTCCTGGGGGGTGACCACCTGCTGCATCATGCCAGAAGGCGGCCGCGGCCGGCAAGCCGGGGCGCGGCAGGTGGCGCCAATTCCCTGCCACGCCAGCCACAAACGCCGCGGATTCACGGCCGGCGCACCTGAGCCGCGGGCGGCGCCACGGCCGGGCCGGGGCCCACGGGGTCGCCCTCCACTCCTTGGGCAGAGCCCCTGCCCGCAGCCTTTTTCGCCTTTTTCGCATCTGATAGTTGACAATTTGGCCAAATAGTAGAAGATAATGAAAATGACCCCGGGAGGGGCTCCGGCCCCGTGGCCGGCAGGCGGCGAACCCCCGCCCGCCAGCTCCCGCGGGGGGAAGAGCGGCGAAAAATACTCTGGCGCCGAGCAGGTTACCTCAGCCGGCGCCAGGGAGGACCGGGACAAGTATTTTTTTTGCCGCAATTGTTGGCTATTTGGCCAATCATTCCAGGATACCCTGGCTCCGGCCCCCGGCGCCCGGACAAAACCCGCACCTTACGAGGTAGGACATGAAAAACCAACGCATCATCGGCCTCTTGGGCCTGGCCGGCTTCGTGGTCATGGCCGACAACTGGGTGGTGTCGCCCATCCTGCCGGCCATCGCCAACAATCTCGGTCTGGAGATCTCCCGGGCCGGCCTCCTGATCACCGCCTACATGGTGCCCTTTGGCCTGTTCCAGCTGGTGTTCGGCCCCTTGGCCGACCGCTACGGCAAGAAGCAGGTGGTCACCTTCTCCATGCTGGTCTTCACCCTGGCCACCGGTTTGTGCGCCCTGGGTATGGGGCTGGGGGATCTGGCCCTGTACCGGGCCCTGACCGGCGTGTTCGCGGCCTCGGTCATGCCCATCTCCCTGGCCCTGATCGGGGATATCTTTCCCCTGGAGAAGCGCCAAGGCGCCATCGGTTCCTTCATGGGCATTTCCTTCCTGGGCCAGGGCCTGTCCATGGCCATCGGCGGGATCACCGCCTATTTCCTTAGCTGGCGCGGGGTGTTCGCCCTGTACGCCGTGTTTGCGGTCATCCCCACCTTGGCCCTGATCAAGGCCTACCGCTCCCTGCCCACGGCCAAGAACCCCGAGGCCAAGTTCCTGGCGCCCTATGGCCGGCTGCTCTCCGACGCCGCCAGCCGCAACATCTACCTCCTGGTGCTGTTGGAAGGCGTGTTCATCATCGGCAGCTTCTCCTACCTGGGGGCCTACATCGCGGACCTCTACCAATTCAACTACCTCTCCATCGGCTTGATCATGACCGCCTTCGGCCTGGCCACGGTCATCGGCGGGCGCCTCTCCGGCAAGCTGGTCCATTCCCTGGGGGCGCGGAACCTGATCACCCTGGGCCTGTTGTGCGCCATGGCCGCCGACCTGCTCTTGGCCTCCTTTGGGGGCTATCTGGGCGCCTTGATCCTGGGCGTGGCCCTGTTGGGCTTCGGCTTCATCTTCACCCATGCCACCCTGCTCACCCGCGCCACCGAGTTCGCTCAAAAGGCCCGCGGCTCGGCCATGTCCCTGGTGGCCTTCTGCTTCATGGGCGGCGGCGGCGCCGGCACCGCGTTGGGCGGAGCCCTCATCGGGCGCTGGGGCCTGGCCAACCTGTATTATGCCTTTGGTCTGGCCCTGTTGGCCGCCTGGCTGTTGAGCTTCGTCCTGTTCCGGCAGAACCAGCCCGCGCCCGGGGGCCTGGCGGCGGAAATTGCAAAATAAGCGGCATGCTGCCGCTCCCATATCGTGTCGTGCGAGGCCCGACTCCGCACCTGCCTCGCACGCTCCCGGAGGGAGCTTGCCATGAACCGCTGCTCCGGGCGGCATGCTGCCGCTCCCATATCGTGTCGTGCGAGGCCCGACTCCGCACCTGCCTCGCACGCTCCCGGAGGGAGCTTGCCATGAACCACCGCTCCGGGCGGCATGCTGCCGCTCCGGAAGATAGCGCCAACATTTTCAGGAGATGAAACCCCATGTCTGATTCCGGCGACAACCTGATTTTGCCCTCGCTCGCGGCCGAGAGCTGCGCCCCGGCCCGCGGCAAGACCATGCTGCTCTCCTGCTCCGGCGGCTCCAACGTGGGCCAACTGGCCAACCAGGCCTGCATCGAACTGACCCAGGAGGGTTGGGGCCAGATGTCCTGCCTGGCCGGCGTCGGCGGCAAGCTGGCCGGCTTCCTCGAGTCGGCCCGCAACGCCACCGACCTGGTAGTGATCGACGGCTGCGAGGTGGGCTGCGCCCGGGCCATCTTTGCCGAAGCCGGGGTGGAACTACGGGGCCATTTGGTCCTGACCCGGTTGGGGATCGCCAAGAACAAGGACCTCAACCTGCTCGGCGCGGATATCGCCCGGGTCAAGGAAGCCGTGAAATCCGCGGTATCACCCCTGGCGTGAGCCGGCCCCAGAGGCTCCAGGACCATCTCCCGAGTCGCGGATGGACTTTTAGGCCCCCCTGTTTCAAACTGAAGACCATGATCCTTGGAACCATCCGCGTCACGGGAGAGCCCCATGTTTGAACTGAAACCCACCGAACGTCTCTTGTTGGGGCCCGGCCCCAGCAACCCGCCCTACCGCGTGCTGCGGGCCTTGGCCACCCCGCCGGTGGGCCATCTGGACCCGGAGTTCGCGGCCATCCAGGAGGAGACCTGCGCCCTGTTGCGCCGCACCTTCCAGACCGCCAACCGCCTCACCTTCCCGGTGAGCGGCACCGGCAGCGCCGGCATGGAGGCCGCCCTGGTGAACCTCCTGGAGCCGGGCGACACCCTGGTGGTGGGCATCGCCGGCCTGTTCGGCCAGCGCATGCGCGAGGTGGCCACCCGGGCCGGAGCCCAGGTGGTGGCCGTGGAGGCCCCCTGGGGCCAGCCGGTGGACCAGGACGAGCTGATCGCCGCGCTCCGCCGCCATCCCCAGGCCAAAGCCTGCGCCCTGGTGCACGGCGAGACTTCCACCGGGGTGCTGCAACCCCTGGCCCAGGTGGGGGCCTATCTGCGGGGCACTCCCACCCTGTTCGTGGTGGACACGGTCACCTCCCTGGGCGGCGAGGAGGTGTTGGTGGACCAGTGGGGCATCGACGTGTGCTACAGCGGCACCCAGAAATGCTTGAACGTGCCGCCGGGCCTGGCCCCCATCACCTTCAGCCACCGGGCCCTGGAAGTGATCCGCTCCCGCCGGAGCAAGGTGCAGAGCTGGTATTTGGACGTGACCCTCTTGGAAACCTACTGGGGCCAACAGCGCCTGTACCACCACACCGCCCCGGTGAACATGATCTACGCCTTGTACGAGGGCCTGCGCATCGTGCACGAGGAGGGCCTGGCCGAACGGGTGGCCCGCCACCGGGCCGCGGCCGGGCACCTGTGGCGGGGCCTGGCCGAGCTGGGCTTTGGCTTCCTGGCTCCGGAAGCCTTGCGCCTGCCGCCCCTGACCGCGGCGCTGCCGCCCACCGGCTGGGACGTGGAAGGGGTGCGGAAGACCCTGCTGTTGGAGTATGACCTGGAGGTGGGCGGCGGGGTGGGCCCCTTGGCCGGCAAGCTCTGGCGCATCGGCCTCATGGGCCAGAACGCCTGCGTGCAAAAGGTGGCCGTGCTGCTCCGGGCCCTGGCTGATTTCGTGTGAGGCAGCCTCTCCTTGTCGCGGCGGGCTTCCCCAGGATGCTTATCTTAAAATAAGGGAAGGCGGCCGGGAGAAGGGAGGACAAGGCCATGTCCCGTTGGTTCATCATCATATTGGGGTTGACCCTGGCCCTGGCCAGCGCCGGCTTCTGGCCCGCGGGGGCCGGGGCGCAAACGGACCTGGGCGCGCCACCGCCCGGGCCGGTTTGGACCCTGCCGCCTCCGGCGGCGGCTCCGGCCCCCGGGTCCCTGCCCCGGGTGGAACCCCTGAACCAGGCTGAATGGAACCGCCTGGGCCAGGGCGCCCCGGGTCAGCTCAACCAGACCCGGCAGCTCCGCCAGGAGCTGGACCAGCGCCAGACCGAGTTGGGCGTGTCGCGGGCCCTGCCCTCGCCCGACCCGGCCCGAGAGCGGGCCCTGACCGGGCAGGTGGAGCGCCTCCGCCAGGAGGAGAACCGCGCCCTGGAGGCTCCGCCGCCGGCCCAGCCCGTCCCGCCCTTGTGGTAAGGCAGCGCCCCGGAGGGGCGCTGCGGTGGCGGGGCTGCTTTCAGTTCCGGCCTAGCCTTGATGTTTCAGACAATTCGGGATTTATTGGCCACGTTTCGCGCCTTGGACCGGCCCAGCCAGGTGGCTGCCGGCAAGGCAACGGACCAGCGACAACCGGAGGCGTAGCCCAAGCTACGCCCTGGTTGGAGCGAAGTCCCGGGCGCAGCCGGCGGGCATCTGGCGCAGCCGGCTTCCCACTTCCTGAAACACCCTAACTAGCGGCCCTGAGTCCCGGTATTCCACAACACGTTGCTGCCCTGGTAGAGCACCAGGTTGCCGTCGTCCTGCAGGATGAGGTGGCAGCCGCTGGGTCCGGCCGTGTTGCTGGCCCAGGCCGGGCTGCCGTCGAACTTCTGCAGCACCAGGTTGCAATCCCCTTGCATGGCCAAGAGCTTCGCCGCCACCCCGGCGGTGTTGGAGGTCCACAGGGCCTGGTTGCCCTTGATCTTGTAGAGCGCCAGGTTGCCGTCATCCTGCATGTACAGCCGATACTGTTTGTTCTGGGAAACCAGGGCCTGGTTCCGTTCCAGGGACTGGTTGGCGTTCAGGCGGTCCCGGGCCAGGGCGGCCGGGGGCAGGGCCAGCAGACCGGTCAGGAGCAAGAGGACCAGGGCGGCCAGCCAGCCGCCGCGGCGCGGTGGGTACGCGAAAGACATGGACATCTCCTTGCAGGATAGGGTTGGGGGGCAGGCCTGGGGCATCAGTTCCCATTTTGCCGCGCGCCCCGGCCCCAGGTCAGCAAAATCCTGGCGGCCCGGGTCCTTTTTCCCGCCCCCGGCCGCGCCTCCGGCCGCGCTTTCCCCGCCGCTGAACTCGGGTTCATGAGGTCTGTGCTTCCCCCCCTGGCTTGAGTTATAGTGTTAGCCGAACGGCGGGGTGGCGAGACCCGCGGCCTCTCGGCGAACCCTCCCGCCCCCTCTTGGCATTCATCCCGCGAGGCGTCAACCGCGGCTGAAGGAGTACCTGACATGGAAATCAAAGATAGCGTGGCCATGATCACCGGCGGAGCTTCCGGTCTTGGCGCGGCCTGCGCCCAGGCCTTGGTGGCCCGGGGCGGCAAGGTGGCCCTTTTGGATTTGTCCGAGGAGAACGGGCGTAAAATGCAGGCGGAGTTGGGCCCCGCGGCCATCTTCTGTCTGGCCGACGTGTGTGACGAAGCCAGCGTGAGCCAGGCCGTGGCCGCCACAATCGAGGCCTTCGGCCAAGTGAACCTGGCCATCAACTGCGCTGGGGTGGCTTTCGCCTCCAAGGTGCTGGGCAAGCACGGCCCCATGAGCCTGGACCACTTCCGCAAGGTGGTGGAGATCAACCTGATCGGCACCATGAACCTGATCCGCCTGGCCGCGGAGCAGATGGTGAAAAACGAGCCCGGCCCTGACGGCGAGAAGGGCGTGGTGATCAACACGGCCAGCGTGGCCGCCTTCGAGGGGCAGGTGGGGCAGGCCGCCTACGCGGCTTCCAAGGCCGGGGTGGTGGGCCTGACCCTGCCCGTGGCCCGGGAGTTCGCCTCCTACGGCATCCGGGTCATGACCATCGCACCGGGTATCTTCGACACCCCCATGATGGCTTCCCTGCCCGAGAAGGTGCGGGATTCCCTGGGCCAGATGGTGCCCTTCCCCTCCCGCCTGGGCCGGCCCGAGGAGTTCGCTTCCCTGGCCTTGGAGATCATCACCAACCCCGTGCTCAATGGGGAGGTCATCCGCCTGGACGGGGCCATCCGCATGGCCGCCCGCTAGCAGGCTGTTGAAAAACCGCCTGCGGGGCGCGCCAGGGACCACCCCAAACAAGCTACGGCTTGTTTGGGGACCCCGGGGAGGGCGCGCCAAATTGCGCGGCCTTGAAAAGGCAAGCAATTTGTCCATCTTGGCAAAACGACGCTTTTGCCAAGATGGGTTGAAAAAGGCCATGGATGGTCTTTTTCAAACCCCTGCTAGGCAGCGTGGGTTTTCCCGCGGGCCGGGCCGGAGGCAGGGGGCGGCGCCCGGGGCTGGGCCTTCCGCACCCTGCCCCCGGCGTACTCGACCCGCAGCCGGCCGCGCGGCAAAGGAGGCCTGGGGCATGAGCCGTGACAAATCAGCTTGGCGGGAAGCGCTGCCCCCCCTGGTCCTGCTCCTGGCCCTGGCCCTGCTCCCGGTCTGGGGGGCCGGGGGCGGGGCGGCCTGGGCCGCGCCCGGGCCGGGCGATCCCCGAGAGGCCCGGGTGGTGTTCAGCCACCATCTGGTCACCCTGCACTTCAGCCTGGCTACCGTGCCGGAGCTGGCCGGCTCGCCCCTGGTGCTGGGCACGGCCTGGTATTACCCCAACGAGGGCGTGGCCCACCGGATCTTTGCCAAACGCAAATCCGAGACCCTGCCGGCCCAGCTGCCGGAATTGGACGGCTGGTACGATGAGTACGCCTGGGTCTACGAGGCCGACCAGGCCCTGGCCGTGCAGCAGGCGCCCCTGCCCCCGGGCCAGGAGCAGCCCACGGTGCCGGTTTTGTGGCTCCGCAAATCCCACATGATCCTGCGCCTGGACCTGGCCCCACCCCGCCGGGGCCGCCCCGAGGAACTGCTGCCGCCGGCGGCCCGCAGCCTGGCCATGCGTTCCCAGCCTCTGGCCAGCTTTCAGGTGGTGATGCCCCTTAATGTGGACGGGCCCCAGGGCCCCTTGAGCCCCCATCCCTTGGCCATCAAATATTGGAACCTGGCCGTGGACCAGCCGGCCCGCCTGACCCTGGCCTGGGACCCGGCCCGTCCCCTGGAGTTGGTGTTCCGCTTCCAGCCCGATTTGATGCGTTTCTACGTGGGCCGGGCGGAGATCCTGAAGAACACCATGGCCCGGGTCTGCCGCCTGTTGCTGGAGACCCAGGCGGGCCCCCGCACGGTGACCCTGAAGAAGACCGGGGTGGCCCGCTTGAAGCTGGCTCAGTTGCACCAGCAGAAGGACCTCACCTTCCGGGTGGAGGCTGCGCCCAACGCCCCCCCGGGCCCGACCGTGGTAACCCGCCCCGGCATCATCCAGTTGGCCCCGCTGCGGGGGGCTTGGCAACCCCCTCCCGTGCACCCGCCCCCGGGCCCCGGCCGGGATGAGGTGCTCAAGGCCGGGCTGGACTATTGCCTGGGCTTCTACAACCCCCGCCAGGACTGCTTCATGGCCACCCGGGACTTCAATCCCGCGGATCGGGGGTATCTGGGGCGGGAGCACCTGGCCCTGGCTTTTTTCGCCGCCGCGGCCGGCCGGGCCGAGGAGACCGGCTTTCGGGGCCTGATCCGGTTCGAGTTTTCCCGCCTGGCCGCGGGGGACACCGCCGGGGTGTGGCCCGCGGCCGCCTTGTACTATTACGCCCTCACCGGCCAGGAGGAGCCCCTGGAGGGGGTGTGGCAGGCCGCGGGCGGTCCCCACCTGCCAGTGGAGCGCCACGCGCCCCCGGGGGTGTGGAACCTGGACAGCGCCCTGACCGCCTTGGACTTGGTGAGCCTGGCCGCGGCCCTGCCCAACCCGCCCGCCGGCGGCCCCGCCGCGGGCCTGCTGGCCGCGGAGTGGGCCGCCAAGCTCACCGCCGCGGCCCATCCCCGGGACTACACCCTGGGCAAGGGCGTGGTCACCGAGATCGTGCCCAACCCCGACGCCGGGCCCCACGCCGCGGCGGCCCTGATCTTGTTGCGTGGGGCCGCGGGCCGGCCCGAGCTGAAGGCAGCGGCCAAGAAGCAACTGGCGCTGCTCCTGGAAGATCACGTGACCCCCCAGGGCCAGGTGGTCCCCCGCCTGCCCAAGAACGTCTCGGGGCCGGGGCGGCTCAAGCCCTGGGAGGCCTACCGGGACTGGAGCCTCACCATCGCGGCCCTGGAGGAAGGCGGGCGGGTGTTGGGCGATCCCGCCCTGACCAAGCGGGCCGCCACCTGCCGCCAGGCCCTGTTCCAGGCCTGGGACCCCCAAGCCGGGGGGTGGCCGGTGCGAGAGCTGGGCCCCGACGGCCAGGTGCGCACCACCGCCGAGCGCCGCCTGCGGGACCAGGTCTGGGCGCTCCGGGCCTTCTGGGCGCCGCCCTTGCCCTGGTGGCCCGGCGATCAGCCGGCGGACGATGACTTCACCCTGCCGCCCCTGGGAGAACGGCCATGAAGCCCGGAGGAGCCACCCCGCGCCCGCGCTCGGACACCACTACAAGCAAATACTTCAAGTTGTTCCTGGCTGGCCTGGGGCTGCTTGTGAGCAATTGCTTATATGCCAGCCCGGCCGCGGCCGACTCCGCCCCCGCAGCCCCGGCCCAGGCCTCGGGGTTGGAAGAGGCCGAGCGCCAGGGCGATCTGCTGTACTTCGGCCTGGCCGGCCAGCCCGGCCGCTTGGTGGACCTGACCGACGGCCGCACCCTGTTCGCCGGGCCGGCCGGCACCCCCCTGGAGCAGGTGCAGACCCACTTGATCCTGGATGACGACCTCATCCTGGTGCAGGATCTGGGGGGTCGCTGGCTCATGTGGAACACCCAAAAAAACAAGGCCATCGGCCCCCTGACCGCCATGCCGGTGGTGGGGGGGCTCCGGGCCTACTACCGCCTGGACCCCGGCCGCGCGGCCTTCCACTTCTTCCGGGATCATCTCACCGTGGTGGACCTCCCCAGCGGCCACGAGCGCACCTTGCCCCCCCCGGCCCATCCCTGGCACCTCCGGCAGGTGAAGGGGCCCCTGTTCCTCAGCCTGGCCGGCGGCCACCTCGCCACCAAGGACCTGAACGGCGCCCCGGGCCGGGAGGCCCCCGGCGACTGGCGACAACTGGCCTTTGACGGGCGCAACACCGCCCTGGTCCTGGGGCCCGGCCCCCAGGGCCGGCCCACCCTGGCTCTATGCGAGGCCCGCACCCTGCGGGAGATCGCCCGGCACACCCTGGACTGGGCGTCCCTGGACTACCAGGATAACCTGGAAATCGGCTTCAATCCCCCCGGTGACCTGGCCTATGTCTCCGTGGCCCAGGCCGGGCTCTCCGGCACCTGGTTCTTCCGGGCCGAGGACCTGCATCCCCTGGGCCGCCTCCCCACCGCCCTGGGCGTGGAGTTCCTGCCCCCCGGGCGTCTGGCGGCCTATCCCCCGGCCGGAAGGGGCCAGGCGCCGGCCCTTTGCGTGCAGCGGCCCGGCGAGGAGCGGCCCCTCTTTTGCCTCACCGGGCCGGCCGACTGGCCCCAGGGCGAGACCTACTTCAACCTGGGCCAGGGCTTCCTCTGGGCCTGGGACCAGGGCCAAGTCCTCACCTGGGACGGCGGCTCCGGCCGGGCCCAGCCCCCCCTGCCCCTGCCGGCCGGCTTTCCCCGCCGGCAGCCCCCCTGCTACCTGGGTCCGCCCCTGCCCGCCGACCTGGTGTGTCTGGGCCCGGCCCGGGCCTATACCGCCCACCTGGCCCGTGGCCAGGCGCTGGTGCACCAGTTGACCCCCGCCGGCCCCCGTGAAATCCTGGCCGTACCGGCCCCGGACGCCGTGGGGGTCTATCTGGTGGCCGACGCCGGCAAACTGGCCGTGTTGGATCGCGCAGGCCGGGTGCACACCTGGGCCCTGCCGGCCCCGGGCCCGGCCCGCTGATTGCCCCTACTTGCTGGAGTTTCCCCATGTCCGAGTTGGAACGGGCCTTGGAGGCCGCCTTGGAGCACCATCACGCCGGCCGCCTGACCCAGGCCGAGGTGCTGTACCGTCAGATCCTGGAGCACGACCCCGACCACGGACCGGCCCGTCACTCCCTGGGCCTCCTGGCCCTGCAGCTCGGCCTGACCGAGCAGGCCCTGGCCGAGATCACCGCGGCCCTGGAGCAGATGCCCGCGGACCCCGCGGTGCACAACAGCCTGGGCCTGGCCCTGGAGCTGGCGGACCGGGGCGAGGAGGCCCTGGCCGCCCTGGATCGGGCTGTGGCCCTGGCCCCCCATTGGCCGGTGGTCCACTGCAACCGGGGCGACCTCCTCATGGCCCGCTCCCGCTTTGACGAGGCCCGCCAGGCCTACACCCGGGCCCTGGAGCTGGACCCGGCCTACGGCCAGGCCCACTTCAACCTAGGCAACCTCCTGGCCGGGCTGGGTGAACTGGAACCGGCCGCCGCCTGCCACACCCGGGCCGCGGAGCTGCTGCCCAAGGACTGGCAGGTGCACAACAACCTGGGCGACGTGCTCCGGCACCTGGGCCGCCTGCCCGAGGCCCGGGACGCCCTGCAACAGGCCCTGCTCCTGGACCCCGGCAATCCCTTCGTGGCCAACAACCTGGCCAATGTGCAAATGGACCTGGGCGAACCCCAGGCCGCGGAAAAGGGCTACCGCCTGGCCCTGGCCGCCCTGGCCGACGACCCCGGCCTGCACCAGAACCTCGGCCTCTGCCTCCTGGCCCAAGACCGCGCCGCCGAAGCCGTGGTGTGCCTGGCCGAAGCCCTGACCCTGAAGGAGGATGACCCGGTGGGGCACCTGTTCCTGGGCGACGCCCTCTGGGCCGCCGGCGAACACGACCCGGCCCGAGCCACCTGGGAAGAAGCCCTGAACCTCGACCCCGGTCTGGAAGCCGCCCGCCGCCGCCTGGCCCGGCCGAGGGAAGAGGGGGAGTAGGAAGTTTCGGAGGAAGAGGAAGATGCGGGGGGAAGGACGCGGGGGCCCCGGAAAAGCGCAGCTTTTCTGGGGTGCAAGGACCTTTTTTTGAAAAAAAGGGTCCTTGCACCCAACCCCCCCATCCCCCAAAAAACTTTGTAGTGTTTACTGGGAGGTTGTCGGAGATAACGCCACGGGAGCCTGTTAGGCGGGGTGTGCAGGCATCCCCAACAAGCCTGCGGCTTGTTGGGGATGGGGGGGGAAACCTTAAGAAATCTTCCTAGCTGAGATACAAGGTGGTCACCTGGGCCGGCACCAGGGTGGCCCCCACCGAGTTCAGCAGGATGCCGTTCTGACCGGTGATGGAAGTCAGCTTGGTGGCCGGCATGCCGCCGTTCAGCACGGTGAAGGACGGCAAGAGGGTCTTGGTGGTGCTCATGTCCATGAAGGAGATCAACCCCCCCATGAGCCCCGCGTTGTCCCCGGCGCTCACCGGGACCTGGGTGGTCATGTTGTGGGCCGGCCCCCCGCACAACAGCACGTTGTACGCCGCCGGCACCCCCGTGGGCCCAAAGGCGAGGTTGGGATAGGGAATGGGGATGGGCCCCACCGGGGTGGGCGTGTTGCACACGTCCGGAAAAGCCATGTGCATGCCGCCCAGCTGACAGTTGCCAAACATTGCGCGTCCCCTTTTCAGCCCGGATATTTCCTGGGGGCCGGGTAGTTGGATCAGAGTATTCCTGCCCTTGCGGCCATTCACCATTCCCGCACTTTGGGCAGGAACTGCGACTTAAAATTGATTATTTCTCAACTTGATGAAAAATATGGAGTTTTTTTGGGGAAAGGGGGTTTCCCCCCATCTTCCAGCTTCTCCGCCAGGCTCCTAACCCAGGTGAATGTGCCGGGCGTCCACCTTCACGTCCTCGTCAGCCGTGATGATGGAGTAGCGGGTGTTCATGGCGTAGAGCCCTTCCACCTCGCGGCTCACCTGCCCGGCGTGCAAATGGTCCGAGCCCTCCACCCAGCGGAAACAGTCGCCCAGTTTTTGGGTGACGCGCCGCACGGCCGTGTCCACGGAGGCGGCGGCCAGTTTCACCTGGGCCACCTTGGCCTGCAAAAGCCGGCCGAAGAAGGTTACCCGCTCCACCTTGATCTGGAGCCCCAGGCCGGCCAGCTCCATGTGCGGCGCAGTGAGGGACAGTTTGCCAGGAGTCACCGCCTCCACCCCCTTGGCGGCGGAGATCCGCACCTCGCCCTGCCGGGAAGCCAGTTCCAGGTCGCCCGTGGTTTCCAGGCGGTCGGGCCCGGGCGCGCCGCGCTCCAGCACCGAGAGCACATAGGCCTCCGGCCCGGTCCAGGCCACCAGCACCGTGTCGCCGGTCCGGGGGGCCAACAGGCAGCCGGCGGCCAGGCGGGCCGGGGTGAGCCCGCCCGGTTCTTCCACCAGGCAGGCGCCGTTTTCCGTCCGGCGCACCAGCGCCCGCCCCAAGCGGGTTTCCTCGGGCCGGAGTTCCTTGGCCAGGTTGTCCATGATTTCGTCAGCCTCCAGATTTGCCGGATCCCCCGGCGGCCCAGTCCTCGGACGCGGCCCGGTCGGGATCGGTGTAAGTGATGTTGTCGCCGCCCGCCCCTTGCCAGTTGGTGTCTTCCTCCACAATGCGGTGCAGGTTGGCCCGGGTCAAGTCCGCCCCGGCCAGGCTGGCCTGGCGGAGATCGGCGTGGGAGAGGTCGGCGATGGTCAAATGGGCCTGATCCAGGCGGGCCCCCTGGCACACCGCCCCGGCCAGTTGGGCCGTGGAGAGGTTGGCTCCCGTCAGGTCCGCCCCGGTGAGGATGGCCTCCTGCATGATGGCCATCTCCAACACGGCCTGCCTGAGCACCGCTCCGGAGAGATCGGCCTGGCGGAACACCGCGAAACGGCCCACCGCCCCGGTGAGCACGGCGCCGGCCATTTTGGCCCCCTGACAAAAGGCCTTGGTCAGGTTGGCCTGGCTCAGGTTGCAGCCGGTGAAATCGCTCTCCATGAGGTTGGCCTGGGTGAAGTCCAGGCCGGAAAAATCGTGCCCGCTCAGGTTGCAGGACAGGAGCACGGCGTTCTTGAAGTTGACCCCGGCCAGGTTGGCCTGGGAGAGGTCCAGCTCCTTCAGCACGCACTGGAACAGATCGGCTCCGGCCAGGTCCGCCGCCGCCAGGCTGCCCTGGATGATGGCCGACTTGGGCAGCTTGGCCCCAGCCAATACCGCGCCGGACAGGTCGCATTCCTGCCACAGGGATTTGGTCAGGGTGGCGCCGGCCAGCCGTACGCCGCCCAGGGCGCTTTTCTGGCCCAGGACTTTCTCCAGATAGGCCCCGCTCAGGTCGGCTTCCCCCGCCTCGCAGTTCACGAGCATCACCCGGCTGAAGTTGGCCTCGGGCAGGCGGGCCCCCGTGAAATTGCAGTTGATCAACTGCATGAGCTCCAGGCGGGCCCGAGAGAGGTCCGCCCCGGAGAAATCGCAATCCAGAAGCACCCCGCCCCGGCAGGTCAGCCCGGCCAGGTCCGCCCCGGCCAGCTCCAGGTCGCTCAGGCTCCGCTTTTCGGCCACCAGGGCGGCCAGCTCCGCCGCGTTCATGAGGCCTCCTCCCCGCTCGGTTCCTCTTCCTCGCCCAGGTGGGTCATCTTGAGCAGCGCCCCGTCCAACCGGACGTCCGCGGTGCGGGCCCGGAAGCTCTCCACCCCATAGCAGTTGGCGTCCCGCAGATCAGCCGCCGTGAGGTCGGCCTTCAGGAACGAGGCCTGGCGCAGGTTGGCTCCCTGGAGCACCGCCCCGGGCAGCAAGGATTTCATGAAGCGGGCGCCCTGGGCCGAGGAGCCGCTGAAATTGGCCCCGGTCAGGTCGGACTCGGAGAAATCGCAATCATCCAGCAACCCGCCCGCGAAGTTGGCCCCGGCCAGCTTGGAACTACGCCAGTTGCCCTGGTGGGAGCGGAGCCCCGGGGCCTCGGCCTGGCTGAAGTCGCAATCCTGGGCCAGGACCACCCGGTCCAACCGGGCCCCGGCCAGGCGGATGCCCTGCCCCTGGGCGGACACGAAAATGGTCAGCACGCCCTGGGCCCCGGAGAGATCGGCCTGGGCCAGCTTGGCGCTCATGAACTTGGCCTTGGACAGCTCGGCCCCGGCCAGGTTGGCGCCCGTGAGGTCGCTCTCCAGGAACACGGCTTCCCCGGCCTGGGCCCCGGTCAGGTCGGCCTGGGGCAGGGAGGCGTTCATGAAGTTGGTCTTCACCAGCTTGGCCTGGCGGAACCCGGCCCCGGCGAAATCGGCTTTGGCGGCCAGGGCCCGGCTCAGATCCGCGCCGCTGAAATCCGCCCCGGCCCCCTGGCACTGGCCCAGGCTGGCCTCCACCAGGTTGGCCCCCTGGAATTTGGCCCCGGTGAGGTCGGCGTGGGCCAGGCAGGCTCCCGCCAGAATGGCCCCGGAGAGGTCCGCCCCGGCCAGGTTGGCGCTGTCCAGGATGGCCTGGGTCAGGTCCGCCCCGGCCAGGGGCAGGCCGGTGAGGTCCGCCCCGGTGAGGTCCCAGCCGGCCAGGCTCTCGCCCCGGGCCAAGGCTGCGGCGGCCTGGGCGCGCATCTCGTCCCGCTCCGCCTCGGGCGGCAGCTCCGGCGGCGGGGCCAGGGAAGCCCCCTTGATCTTGAGCTTCTTGCCCTTCACGTCCAGCCCGTATTTGGCCATTTTGGCATCCGCCGCCTTGGCCTGGTCCAGGGCCTGGGCCACCTTGGCCTGGGCCTCCGGGTTGTTCTTGATCTCGGGCTGCTTCATGATCCGGTTCAGGGCCTCTTCCAGGCGCTGGCCCAGGGGCAGCTTGGCGGCCCGGCGGGAAGCGGCGGCCGCGTCCTGGCGGGCCTGGGTCAACAGCTCCTGGGCCCGCTCGGGCCCGATGCCCTCTCCGGCCATCATCTTGCCCAGATGGGCGTCGATCTTGGCCTGCTGGCCCGCGAGCTCCCGGTTGATGGTGGCGGCGAGCTCCCCGGGCTTGGGGGCTTCGGCCTTCACCCGGGCCCATTGCTGCTGCAGATAGCTGAGCATGCGCGGGAAGTCCTTGGGGCCATTCACGGGCGGCGGCAGCGGCGGGAGCTGGGCCAGTTGCTCCTTGAGGGCCTGGCTGAACTTCTCCGGCGGCAGATACTTGAGGGGATCCACCCCCACGTGGGCCAGCTTCTCGTGGAGCTTGGGCAGGCGGGCCTTGGTCTGGGCCTCGATCTGGCCCACGATCTTCTGCACCAGGGGCAGGCTCATGGGATCGGGCGGGGTGTAGGTGTCGTCCGGCGCCTCCTCCGGGGGGGACAGGTCATCCTCCCGCCCCAGCCAGAACAGCCGGGTCTCGGGGTCCAGGCGCAGCTCCAGGGAACGGCGGTAAGCGTCCAGGCCGCGGCTTTGACCGCATTGGTACTCATAAGCCAAGAGCAGGTGGTCCACGTCCTGGGCGTCGTCCTGGGCCACCGGCGCAAAGCCCCGGTGGATGGTGATGCCCTTGGCCAGGTGGGGGAAGAACCACACGGTGTCGATATGCAGGGGCACCTCCCGGAATCCGGCGGCCCCCTGCTTGGCGAAGTTCACAAAGCAACGGGAGCGGAGACCCGGCAGGCTGCCCCGTTGCACCGCTTCCGCGGGGTGCAGGCCGGTCAGGGTGAACTCCTCGTCGCCCCGCCAGAATTCCTCGGTCTGCTGATCGTCCGGCGCCTGGTTGAAGAAGGTCCAGTCGATATCCGGGGCCAAACCCGGGAAATGCTTTTTGATGTAAGTTTGGTCATAGGTGCCGGCCTTGGCCTGGCGCTGGGGCAGCATCAGGTCGCGGGGACCGCAGCTGGTGGGGATGGGCACGGCCCAGGGCCCGGCCATGAGCTCGGCTCCGGTCTCCAGGTTGGGCAACGGCGAAACCTCGGACTCGGGATCGTAATCCGGGGGGATGTAGCCCTTGCCCGTGGGGTTGGCGGGAAAGTCCGGCCCGCCAAAGGCGCGGTCCCAGGTCAGCGGCATCTCCGCGAAGGGCGCCGGTTCGCTGGCCAACCAGCCCTCGCCCACCAGCTTCTCGATGACCCCCTCCGCCCGCAGCCAGACCCGCTCGCCAAAGACCCGGATATGCTTCCGCACCGGCCCCATGCCCATGCTCACCATGGCCTCGCCCGGCACGGGGGCGTCCGGGGGAGGAAAGCACTTGCCCACCACCAGCAGTTCGCCCTTGCCCTTGGGCATGGCCTGGTCGAACACCTCGCCGTCGCCCAGCTCCCCCTGGACCACCGGCCACATCTCGCTCTCCATCAGGAGTTCCCGGGGGGCGTCGAAACCAAAGAAACTGAACACCCCCACGGAAAGGTAGGCTTGATTCTGATACTCGAAAGGCTTGAACAGCAGGCCTTGGCGCAGTGGTTTGATTACTTTCATGGCTCGCCTTGCCCGCGGGGTCCCCCGGGGCGGCGGCCGGGACCGGGCCCGGCCCGCGATCAGAAGTTTATTTTCAGCCCGGTGTTGATGCGGGTGGCAAAGGCTTTCACAGCCATGGCCGGGGTCTTCAACTCGGCTCCGACATCTTCCAGCGCGGGGCCGTCGTTGACCATCTGGGCCGCCGCGTCGCCCACCACGGCCACGGCCGCCTTCATGGCCACGGCCTTGTTGTCGAACCCCACCAGTTTGGCGGCGTAACGGGCCACGGTGAGCAGCATTTGCTGGACGAACATGGCGGTGTAGTTGCCCACGAAGGCCTTGATGTAAATACCTATGTTCACGTCCAGGCTCTCGCCCAGCACCAGGGAGTTGTCGCCGATGAGGTAGAGTTGGTTGGTGGCCGAATCCATCAGGTTGTGGGTGCTGCGGCCCCGGGACACGCTCATGGTGATCTGCCCGGTCACGGCCAGGTGGTAGTCGCCGCTCACCGCCTGGCGCTTGTTGCCGGTGACGAAAGACTGGTAGTTGCCGCCCACCTTGCGGTTGTAGTCGCCGCCGATCTTCTTGTCGTAGTTGCCCTGCACCTCCTGGCGGCGCTGGCCTCCCACGTCCTGGACGCTCTGGCCATTCACCGTGAAATGGCGGTCGCCGTCGCTCTGCTGGCGCAGGCGGCCCTGGGTGGCCAGGGACATCTCCTCGTTGCCGGGCTGGTCCACCAGGGCGATCTCGCTGGTGAGCCCCCCCTCGCCCACTCCCTGGGAGCGGATCAGGGTCTTGTACTGGTTGGAGGTGGTCGGGTTGTAGGCCTGGCCCGTGGCGTCCACCGTGGCGGCCAGGGTCCCCTGGGGCGCCGTGGCCGCGGGGTCATAATCCAGGGGAGTGGAGGGCCCGGGCAGATAGCCGATGATCACCGGCAGGGAGGGGTCGCCGTTCTCAAAGCCCAGGGCCACCTCCTGGCCCCGGCGCGGCAGGAAGGTGAAGCCGCCGCCGGGGATGTTCCAGGGCATGGCCGGCCGGGCCAAAAGCTCCTTTTCCTGGCCGTCCCAGAACAAGAGCACCGGCACCCGGCCCTCGGCGTCCACCACCGCCGGCTCACCGTCGGCCACCTGACCGCTCACCCGGCCCACCTGCACCCCGGCCGCCGGACCCGCGTCCAGCCAGGCCTCCAGGCCGGCGATCTCCTGGGACAGGGCCTCGTTTTCCGCCTGCAGCCGGGCGGCGTCATCCAGGAGGCGGTGACGCTCCGCGGCCAGGGCCCGGAGCCTGACCAGCAAGCTCTCTCTCCCCGCCCCGCCGCCAGCCCCCCTCGCTCCCGGATTTTCCGCCATGCTTGGGCCCCCTCTCAGGCGTTGGTCTTGATGCCGGTGAACAGCGCGGTGGCGAAGGTCTTCATCTCCGTCGTCGAAGCCCCAACGTCCACCGCGTCCTCTTCCATGACGGCCCCGTCGGTCTTGACCTTGGAAGCCGCGTTCTTGATGGCCAAGAGGGTGTTCCGGACCTCGGAGACATAGTTGCCGAACAACGCGCCGGTGTACGCCGTGGTCTTCAGATAGAACTGGGCCCGCTGGACGTAGACGTCCTCCACGAACAACTCGCCCGAGAACCGGGCCGGCAGGATCACGTCGATCTCCTCGCCCAGGACGATCTTGTTCTTGCCCCCCAGGAAGAGGTTGTTGGCCGTGGTCTGCCAGATATAGGTGACGCTGGAGCCGGCCTGGGCGGTCATGCTGTACTGCCCGGCCACGGTGAGGCGATAGGCCCCGGTCACCGCCTGGCGCTTGTTGCCGCTGATGTAGGACTGGAAATGGCCCCCCACCCGGCGCTCGAAGTCATCGTCCAGGTTGTGGGTGTAGTCCGCCTGCAGGCGTTCATAGCCTTCCCCGGTGGTCACCTCGGTCTCGTCGCCGCCCACGGTGTGGTAATGATCGCCCGTCACCTGGCCCCGGAGGCCTCCCTGGGAGGTGAGGCTCATCTCCTCCTCACCGGGCTGGTCCACCAGGGCGATCTCCTTCAGCTTGCCGCCCTGGCCCGGGGTGCGGGCCCGCAAAAGGCTCTTGTACTGGTTTTGGGTGGCCGGGGCCACCGCATTGCCGGCCTGGTCCTGGGTGGCGGCCAGCACGGTGGCCGGCCCCGCGGCGGTGGGGTCGTAATCCAGGGGAGTCACTGCGTCGGGCTGGTAGCCCACGATCACCGGGCGGTCGGCCTGGCCATTCTCAAAGGCCAGGTACACGCTTTGGCCCTGGCGGGGGATGACCGCCACCCCGCCCCGGTCGATGTTCCAGGGCAGGCAGAGGCGGGCCTTCAGGGTGTTGGTCTGCCCGTCCCAGGGCAGGCGCACCGGCACCCTTCCCTCCTGGTCCAGGGCGGTGGGGTCGCCGGACTCGCCCTGGCCGGCCACCACCCCCAGGGCCAACCCGCGCAGGGGGTGGGCGTCGCGCCATTGGCGCAAATAGGCGGCCCGGGCGCGGAGCCCGGCGTTTTGCTCTTCCAGGCTCCTTAGTTGGGCCTGGAAGGCGGCTTCCTCCCGTTCCAGCCGGGCCAGCCGGCCGGCCAGGTCCTCGCCTTCCCCGCCGGGTCCCTGCAGATCGCTATCGGCCACGCTTTCCTTCCCGCTTCCTGGTTCAGACGTTGATCTTGAACCCCGCGCACAGTTTGGTGGCAAAGGAGTTCAGGGCCGCGCCGGTATCCTTCATGCGCGCCGCGCTGTTGCCCATGCGCCCGGCGTTCACGTCCATGGAGGCCACCGCCTCCTGGATGGCGGTGATGCGGTTCTTGGTTTCGTCCACCGTGTTGCTGCCCGACATCATGGTGTACTCGGTCTTGAGGGCGTGGAACTGGGCGAACCAGCCGCCCAGTTCCTCCTCCAAGGGGAAAAATATCCGGACCCAGAGGCGCGCCCCACAAGCCACCTCTTCGCCCAGGGTCAGATAGTTTTTGCCGCCCATGTAGTAATCGAAGAAATCACTCATCGCCAAGGTATGCACGCTGCGCCCGGTGTCGGCGCTCAGGGTGTATTCCCCCTCCACGTTGAGGGTGTAGTTGCCGGTGACCGTTTCGTCCTTGTCCCCGGCCACCGTAGTGGCCAAATCGCCGCCCACGTGGCGCTGGTAATCCTGCTGCAACTGCTGGGTGAATTTGCCGCTCACGTGGCGCTGCACGTCACCGTCCACGTGCTCCACGTTCTTGCCGCCCACCGAGAGCTGGTGCTCGCCCTGGGCGTAGACCCGCATGCGCCCCTCGGTGGCCAGGCTCAAGTCTTCCTGGCCGGGCTGATCGCCAAAGGCGATCTCGTGCACCTTGCCGCCGTCCGGCGCGGCCGAGCGGATGGTGGTCTTGTAGCGGTTGGCGGTGGCGGGGTTCACGGCCTGGCCGTTCTCGTCCAGGGGCGCGGCCAAGACCCCCTCTTGGGCGGTGGCCGCGGGATCATAGTCCAGCGGGGTGACCTCGTTGGGGAAGTAGCCGATGATCACGGGAGATTCCGGGCGGCCCCGCTCAAAGGCCAGCCACACGGACTGGCCCTGGCGGGGCAACATCACCACCCCGCCGCCGGAGATGTTCCACGGCGTGGCCAGGCGCGCCGCCAGGGTCTCCTGACCCCCGTCCCAGGGCACCACCACCGGGGCGCGCCCCTGGTTGTCCAGGGTCACGGGGTGGCCCGCCGGGCTGGAGTCCTGCACCTGCCCGGTCTGCACCGTGGGCTCGGGGGCCTCGGCCCGGCGGGCCTCCAGCTGCGCCAGCCGCTCCTCCAGGAACGCTTCCTGGCGGGCGGCGCGGGCCAGCTCGTGGTCCAGGTGGCGGGTTGTCTGGTCCAACTCCCGCAGAAGACTGGTTATTCCTGATAAATCATCTTCCATGGGCATGCCGGCGCCTCGCAAAAATAGCTATTCCCCCCGCCAATCGGGGGTAATGGGGCTGTGGCTGATTATAACCTCGCCGGGGGGGCAGGGGGCAACAGGTTGTGCCGCCGGGATCAACGTTTGCGGCCGCGCGCCGCCTGGGCCAGGGGTGGAGCGGCGGCCGGGGGCGCCGCAGCCGGTTCGCGGTCGAGCCAATCCAGGTACCAACTGGCCGCCTCGTGCTGGGGGTTCAGGGAAAGGGCTTTTTTCATCACGACCCGGGTCAGATCGGGCCGCCCGTCGGCGTGCAGGGCCCGGCCCAGGTTGAACCACAGGTTCTCGTCGTCCGCGGCGATCTTGAGCGCGCGGTGGTAATGCTCCAGGGACTCGTGATACAGCCCGGCCCGGCGCAACATGATCCCGAACTCGTTGAACAAGTGCTTGTGCTGCCGATCATACACGGCGGGCAGGTTGGCCAGGCGCAGGAACACCTCCCGGGCCCGAGGCAAATCCCCCTGGGCCATGTAGGTGAGCCCCAGGCCGAAGTTGGCCCGCACCGAGTCTTCGTCCAGCTTCAAGGCCCGTTGGAACTCGTACTCCGCGGAGTTGTACTCGTGCTTCTGGTAGTGGCCCTCGGCGATCTCGATGATGCGCTCGATGACCAGGTCCTTGGAGCTGTTGACCTGGGACAGAAAACCGGGCAGGTGCAGAAACCGGGTTTGGAACTCCGGCAGTTCCACCACCTCCTGAATGGGGGTGGGTTTTTTGTCCATATCCAAAAGGGTCATCTCGACGCGTCCATCCGCCAGGGCCTTGGCCTGCCAAAAGGTTTCCAAGGTGGTGGTCCTGGCGGTTTCGTGAATGCCGAGAGTCCCCTTCCTCTTTTCCAGATAGATCTCACCATCCAGGGGCAGAGGGGTGGGCATGGCCAGACTTTCTCCAGGATGCGGTTAGCTTAGGCGTTGAACTCCGGTGGCCCCAGGCCTCCGGGGAAAGGGCGCCGGAGCCGCCTGCGGGCAGGAAGCGGCCTCACCCCGGCTACCCCGCACCATTCTATAATTTTTGGGAGATAGGCCAAGGGCAAAAACACGCCCCGGGGCGGGCCTGGCGGGACGCCGGGAAAACCGGGAGACGCAAAAGCCTAGGTAACTGAGGGGTTGTATAAAACCGGGCAGCGACACCAGGAGATAAATTTTTTCGCGGGCAGCCCCAAGGGTCAGGAGGGATTCTCAGCGGCCGTCCAGGGCGCGCTTCAGCCAGCCGACCGCCCGGGCCTTGGCGGAAACCGGCGGGTAGGAGCACTCGTCGCATTTGGCGCAGAGCCCGGGGCGCTCCCGCTTGAGCAGGGCCTCGCGAAAGGCCCGGAAACCCGGCCCCTGCCAGATCTCCTCCAACCCGGCCGCCATGACGTTGCCCAGCCGCTCCTGGTAGTGGTAATCCATGCAGCACAACACCACCTCGCCGTCCGGCGCCACGGCCAGTTTGCGGAAGGGGAAGCTGCAAAAGCAGGCCACCGGTCCGCCCGCCGTCTTGGGCACATGCCCCGCCCGGGAGGAGAGCACCTCCTGGGTGGAGCGCTCCACATAGTCCAGCTTGGGGTTGGCCCCGTAGGCCGCCAGCACCGCCGCGATGTGGGGGCTCTTGCGGCCGGCCGCCCGATCCTCGGGCGTGCGGTAGTCCTGGATGTTCAGGTTGTCCAGGCCGGCGGCCAACAGCTGGTCCACCTTGTCCACGGAAAGAATCATGCCGTTGGTGTTGATGTCCAGGAAGAAGCGGGGCGAGGCCGCCCGGGCATAGGCCAGCATCTCCGGCAGGCGCTCGTCCAACAGCGGCTCGTTGGTCATGAACAGGGCGATGCGGCCCGCGAACTCCAGGCGCACCAGTTCGTCGATGACCCGGCGGAACACCTCCCAGCTCATCTGCTGAAAGGGCCGGCGGGCGTGTCCCTGGGGGCAGAAGGCGCAACGCCGGTTGCAGTCGGTGCGGGTCTCCAACAGCACTTGGGTGAACCGGGGGAACCGCCCCTCCCGCGCCAAATACTCGCGGTAATAGGCGATCTCCCGGGCTTCCTCCGGCGCGGCGCCGCCGCCGCGTCCCACCCGACCCATGCGCTGAAAATACATCCGTCCTCCTGCCCGGCCCCGGCCGCGGCGCGGCCGGGGAACCCACCCCGCGCTACCGCCCCAGAGGCCTGGCCAGCAAGTACCATGCCGGGGGGGTTTTGGCAAGCAGCGCACCGTCCCCCGGAGCCCCAAACCAGCCGCAGGCTTGTTTGGGGATGAAGTTTTTTGGAGCAAGGGGGGGTGGGGTGCAACCCCGCGGGGTCCCCAGAAAAGCCGAGCTTTTCTGGGGTGCAAACCGCGGGGTCCCCAGAAAAGCCGAGCTTTTCTGGGGTGCAACCCCTTTTTGTTCACCAAAAGGGGTTGCACCCACATTTCCCCTAATAGACCAAAAGGCAGGTGAGCCTGGCGGCCTGGCCGCCAGGCAGGGTGAAACTTTCCAAAGCTGCGGTGAGGGCGCGGACCAGGGCGCCCTGGTCTCCGGTCGGCTCCAGCACCCGGACCTCGGCCAGGGCGCCGTCAGCCGCGAAGCGGAGCGCCACCTTGACCTTGGCCGGCCACACCGCGCCGGGCTGCTGCCGGGCCAGGTGGCCGGGCAGGCTGGGCAGGTGACTGGTCAGGGCCGTGGTCACGGCGGCCGGGTCTTGGGGGCCCTCCAGCTCCAGGCTGGCCAGGCGGACCTGGCGGACCGGCGGGGGGGTGGGCTGGGGCCGGGCGGATTCGGTCTCTGGGGTCACCATGCGGGCCAGCATCTCGGGAAGCGCGGCCAGGGGCCGGCCGGGCGGCGGGGGGGGCGGGGCCGCGGCGCTGTACTTCATGAGGCCGCGGGCCGCGCCGGGCGCCATGCGGCCCACCGCGTTGTCGGACACGCCTTGGGGCAGGGGCAGAGGCTCTCGCACGGTTACGCTCTTCTTGCCGTCGGCCCGCACCACGGTGTCCACGGCCACGAAGGAGGTGAAGGGGCTCATGAGGCTGTACTTGAGGCCCAGCTCGATGATGGCCTGGCGGTTGTCCGACAGCCCCCGCCGGTCGGTGAGGTCGGCCAGGCGGGTGAGGCGGGCCCGGGCCCAGAGCTGGGCCAGGGCGGCGTTATCGGGCGAGACCAGGCTGGGGGATAGCGGCAGCTTGGCCGTGAAGGGACCGGCCGGTCCGTGGCCCCGCACCACCAGGGCGCCCTGGGCCGGGCCGGTGTACTTGCCGAACAGGATCACCGGCCGCCGGCTGAACAGGTCAGGCAGGGCCGGGGGCTCCAGCTCCGTGGCTGGGAACCCCTGGGCTTCCACGGTCACCCCGGTGAGCACCGGGGCGCCGATGTAGTCCCGGAAGCGGGCGGCCCGGGCCTTGGCCTCCTGGGGTCGGGTGACCACGGCCGGCTCGCCCTGGCCGGCCTGGGCCAGGCCCTCGATGAGGTGGCGGTTCACCGCGCTGCCGATGCCGAAGACAAAGAGGTTGGCCCGGCCCAGGTTGCGGCTCACCAGCTCAAAGGCCTCCCGCTCCACGCTGACGTAACCATCGGTCAACAGCACCACCACCCGGCTCTTGTTCTCCTCCCGGGGCAAGTTCAGGGCCTGCTCCAGGGCCGGCAAAAGCTCGGTGCCGCCGCCGCCCCGCTCGCGCGCCAGCATCTCGCGGGCTCGCGCCAGGTTCTCGCGGTTGGCCGGCAGGGAGCGGGGCGAGAGCACCGCGCTGCCCCCGGCGAACAGCACCAGATTGAAGGAGTCCTGGGGGCCCAGGCCGGCGGCCAGTTGGCTCATCAGCTCCTGGCAGGTCTCCAGGGGGAAGCCGTGCATGGAGCCGGATACGTCCACCACGAAGATGTACTCCCGGGGAGTCACCTGGGCCGGGGTCACCCGCACCGGGGGCTCCAGCATCAGGAGGAAGAAGTTCTCCTCCTTACCCTGATAGAGCATGACCCCGCTCTGGACCTGGTCGCCGGCCAGGGTGTACTCCAGGATGAAGTCGCGGTTGGCGTGGGCCGCCGCTGGCGGCAGGCTGAGGTGGGCTTCCTGCCGGCCGCTGAACTCCACCTGCACCGGATGGGAGGGGGACTGGGCCTTGGCAATGGGCAGGGGGGAGGCCAGCTTCAGCTGAAGCCCGAAGGTGTAGGGCGCGGGCTCGCCCTCGTGCAAATAGGGGTTGGCCACCCAGCGTTCGTCGGGTCCGGCCTGGGATTCCGGGGTGTTGGAGTAGCGGGGGCCCACCACCACCGGCAGCACGAAACGATAAACTCCCTCCTGGGGCCGGAGCAACTCGGTGTAGGTGAGGGACACGGTGATCTTGTCGCCGGGCAGGATGTTGGCCACGTTCATCTGGAACACGTTGGGGCGCTGTTGTTCCAGCAGGGAAGCGGTGCGGCCCTGGGCCTTGGCCTCCTCGTAGCGCCGGCGGGCGGCTTCCTTTTCCGCGATCTGGGCGGTGATCACCCGCTCACCCACGGTCATCTTCATGGCGTTCACCGCGGCCCGGGTGGAGGCCGGGAAGATGTACACCGCTTCCAGGGTGTGCTTGCCGTCGTTGCCGAACTCCTGCTCCAGGGTGACCCGGGCGATGACTCCGCTGATCTCCACCGAGGCCCGGGTGCTCTTCAGGGGCAGGCGGTCGAGGCTCTCATCCCCGCCGGTCACCTGGAAATACGGCGACAGGCTGCGGTCGGCGTCCTCGCCACCCGGCAGGTCGGGGGAGGCGGCCCGGGCCGGCCCGGTGGGACCGCCCAGGGCCACTCCGACGGCCATGAAACAGTAAAGCAGGGGGGCGGCGGCCTTGGAACACAAGCTGGCGAGAGACATTGTCAACCTCCGGCTGGGGATTTGGCTTCCTGGCCTGTTTGACGCAGCGAAGGGTGGCCTTCTTACAACCCCCCGCAGCCTCCCTTCCCGCCAGGGGCTGACTGGGTTATACTTGCACCGGACCGGCCGCCCGGCGGGTGGTTGTCGCCACCCGGCGGGGGCTCCCGCAAGACCCGGCCCGCGCCGCGCGGGCGGGGGCCGGGGTGCGTAGGGAGCGAAGGAGGCCAAGGCCACGGGGCTCTCCCCCGGCCCCGGCTCCCGGGCGGTCCGACGGTAACACTGGCAGGGGCGTTATCTTGACCGGCAAACCGGCAGGGGGGGAAAACACGGACCGTCAGCTCTTGGATAGCTGCCTGGCGGGCGATGCGACTTCCTGGCGGGAGTTTGTGGAGCGGTTCTCCGGAATCATCCACCACGCTATCCTGGCCACCCTGCGGCGCTACGGCGCGGAGGACGCCTCGGCCGACCGGGTGGCCGACCTGTACCAGCAAGCCTTCCTGGCCCTTTACGAAGACAATCAGCGACGGCTCCGCAGCTTCAAGGGGACCAATGGCTGCTCCCTGGCCACTTGGCTCCGGGTGCTGGTGTCCCGGCTGGTCATCGACGACCTGCGCAGGAGCCGGCCGCCCGACCTGCCGCTGGACGCCGATCCGCCCGGAGGCGAGGACGGCCCGCCGCCGTTGCAGGTCCCGGACCCGGGGCCGGGGGCCGAGAGCCTGACCGCCGCCCGGCAGACCGAAGCGTTTTTCCAGACCCAGATCGCCGGGCTGCCGGCCCGGGAGCGCTTGGCCCTGCAGCTGCGCTTCGAGCAGGGGCTCAGCGGGGAGGAGGCCGCCCGGGTGATGGGGGTGACCCGCAACAACCTGGACCAAATCGTTCATCGGGTAAAGTCGGGCTTGCGCAAAAAAGCAGAGGAACTGGGGTACCTATAAAAAAACCATTGCCCGGGGCACGCGGCCCCAGGCCAGGGCCGCTATAAGAATTTCGGCAGGGATTCGTCAAGTTTGAGTTAGAAGCAGCCAAAAGGCCCCTACTCTCGGGAGGGCCGGCGGGAACAGAGATGTCTGACCAGCAGGACCTGGAAATCATCATCAAGAGCGCAATCAGCCGGGAGGAAGGTTCCTCGCTCCCAGGGGTGGAGGCCTGCCCCTCCCCGGAGGCCCTGGCCGCCTATGTGGAGGGCCTGTGCCCGCCGGAGGAGGCGGCCCGTTTGGAGGAGCATGCCAGCCGCTGCCGGAGCTGCCGGGATATCCTGGCCGCGGTGCTGGGCTCCCCCGAGGCCGGCCGCGCCCCGGTGCCCCCGGACTGGCAGGCCGCGGCCGCGTCCCTGGCCTCGGCGGAGAATTCCGGCCTGCGGATGGCGGCCGGGGCCGCGCCCTTGGCCGCGCCCCCCGCGACCGCGCGTCCCAAGCCCCGGCGCCGCATGGCTTCCTGGTTGGCCTTGGCCGCGGTGGCGGTCCTGGCGGTCACGGTCAGCGTCTACATCTCCCGCCATCCCACCCCGCCGGGCGATCTGGCCTATGAGGGGCGGCCTGCCCTGGAAACTCCCGCGGCCCCGGCTCCCGCTCCGGCCGCTCCCGCGCCCCCCGCGGCCCCCGCCCCGGCGGCGGCCGCCAAGGCCGCCCCCAGCCAGAAGCCAGCCGCGGCCCCCGCGGCCAAGCCGCAAGCGGCGCCGCGCCAGAAAACCGCCGCCGCCCCGGCTCCCGGGCCGGCGGCCCAGGCCCACGCCCCCTTGCCGGAGGCCGCCCCGGTACGGACGCCGGCGGTCAAGGCGGCTCCGGCCCCGGCCTTGCCGCCGCCCCCCCAGGTGCTCCCGCCGGCCGCCCTCCCGGCCCCGGCGCCGGGCGCCTCCAGCTCGCAGAGATACCTCGCCCGGATGAGCCCCCCGCCCTCGCCGGCGGAAGAACCCGCTCCCGTGACCCGGGAGGAGCTGGCGGACCTGCGGCGGGAGGTGGGCACTTCGCCACCACCCCGGAGCGCGGGCAGCGGGCCGCCGGCCCGTTACCTGGCCGTCGCGCCGGCCGCCACCCCCTCTGCCGGCCGGCAGGAAACGGCCAAGGGGACCCGGCCGCCGGCTTTCGCCCCGCGGGCCGGGGCCGCCCCGCCCGCCCCGGCCGAGGCTCGCTCGGCGGCGCCCGCGCCCCAGCCCACGCTGCTCCCCCGAGAGCCGGAAACCCGGGAACCGGCCGCGGCTCCCCCGCCGGAGCAGTCCAGCGGGCTTTCCAACCTGATGGGCGCCCTTTTCAAGGGTAAGGGCTACGCCACACCGGGTAGCAATGGGGGGCAGCAGTCTTTCATGCCCCAAACCTCCCCATCGCCGGGCGGATACGCCTCGTCCTTGGCGCCCGAAGCGCCTGCGGCGGCCCAGACCCCGGCTCCGGCCCCCTCCTGGGCGGCGAAGCAACCCGCCACCGCTCTCCCGGCTCGCCCAGGCGGACGCCCCTCCGCCCGCCTGGCCGTGGTCCAGGCCCTGGGCTGGGACCGGCAACAGGCGATCTCCCGGGTGGTGTTCCGGGTGCGGGGCAAACTGGTGGCCTGTCTGCCCCCGGACTGGCTGGCCGGCGTGACCGGGCGGCGGGAGCTGGAGGTGATGCTCACCTGGAGCACCTCCCAGGGCCTCCGCGGCTCACCCCGTTTGGCCGGGCAGGGGTGGATGCGCTGCCTGGAAGGGGAGTTGTCCTATCTGGACCTGCCGGCGCCCAGCCAGGACCAGGGCCGCCTGCGCCTGGTTTTCCTGCGGCGGGGGTATTACCCCGGCGCCAAGTGACATCCCCTTCCTGCCTGCCCGACGGCTTGTCCTCTAAAACGGAGGAAATTCAGAGCTATGGAAACGCGCCTTTGCACGCGGCCACCAGCGGGGCAGGGCCGCCGGGCTCTGGGCCAGCCCCCGGCTGCGGCCAAGGCCGCGGCCACCGGGCGCCAGCTCCGGCGGCGGTGGAGCACGGCCGTCCTGGGGTTGGCCGTGGCCCTGGGGGCGGCCTTGGCCGCCGCGGAGCCCGGGGCGGGGGACACGCCAGGGGCGGCCTCCCCGGGTCTGCCGGTCATCACCAATCATCTCGGCATGAACTTCGTCCGGCTCCCGGCGGGCAGCTTTGCCATGGGGAGCCACCGGGGCCCGGCCGAGGAGCGGCCGGTGCACCAGGTGACCATCCGCCGAGCCTTCTATTTGCAAACCACCGAGGTGACCCAGGGGCAGTGGAAGGCGCTCCTGGGCCACAACCCCAGCGACTTTCGAAATTGTGGGGACGATTGCCCGGTGGAGCAGGTGAGTTGGTTGGAGGCGCAGGAATTCATCCGCCGCTTGAATCTGGCGGAGGGTACGGACAAGTACCGTTTGCCCACCGAGGCGGAGTGGGAGTATGCGGCGCGGGCGGGGAGCCCGGGGGATTATTGCTTTGGCGACGCCGTGGCCCGGCTGGGGGATTACGCCTGGTACCAGGCCAACTCCCAGGGCCGGACCCAGCGAGTGGCGAGCAAGAAGCCCAATGCCTGGGGCCTTTACGATCTGCACGGCAACGTGGGGGAGTGGGTGGCGGATTGGGCCGGAGCCTACCCCGCCGGACCGGTCAGCGATCCCCAGGGACCGGGCCGAGGCTCCGATCGGGTGCTGCGCGGGGGGGCTTGGAACGACGACGTCGCCAGTCAGCGCGCGGCGGACCGCCTCTGGCTGCCGCCTACCCTGCACTATTACTCCGTGGGCTTCCGCCTGGTGCGGGAAGAATAAGCCGGGGAACTGCGCGCCGTTCCCTTTGGTCCGGGCGCGGTCGCGTATTCGCCGGGGGGCAGCGCCGCCTGCCCGGGATAAGGATTCGGCCGGGCTGGAGCTGGCGTGCGACGGGGGGCGCAGAAAAGAACACCGCGCCTCCCGGCCCGGCCGGGGACGCGGTGAAATTTTCCCGGGCTTTTCCGGCGGTCGCCGGACTGCGGCCCTCCCTCAGCGGCCCAGCGACGCGCTACGCGTCGGGCCAGGGGCCTAGGAAACCCGCCCCGGGGACCGGAATCAGATGTGGTAAGAGGCGACCACGCTTTTGCCGGAAGCCTCCACCGGGGCCATGTTGCCCCGGGGGATCTTCAGCGAAACCTCGGCGGCTTCGGCCAGCACATAGCGCTCCAAAGCCTGCACATTGGCCCGCTCGATGATCTGATCCACCACCGGTCCGGGAACGAAAAACTTGTAGATGGGCGTAACGCCTAGAATTTTCAACGGTGGCATGGAGCCCTCCTTGCTTCGCGGATTACGCCCCTCTCAGACGGCATCTCAAGCTTAGCAAATTTTTGCGCGTCCGGCAAACCCCTTAATGCCGGCCACGGTCAGGCGGCCCGGTCGCCGCCGGGCCGCCGCCAACTCGAGGCCATTGCATGGTGAAACACATAAAACGTGTTGATATTATGTTAAAAATGGCTGTGAAACATGATTACGGCAGGCAATGGCCTATGCGGGCCAAGGATGGCCCGCCAAATTGCAAGCTTCAAAAAGCTTGCAATTTGTGAGGGTTGGCAAAACCCGGGCCCCCGGCAAGCTCTGCTTGCTGGGGTGGAGTCAGGTTTTTGCCAACCCGACATTGCACGGGGCAGGACGCCCCGTGCAATGCTCTCAACTCAGCTTAGGCTCAAGCCACCACCCACACGGCCAGGCCCCGGGCCAGTTGCAGGACCTTGTGGCTCACCCGGCCCAGGGGGAAGTCGCTCACGTTGGACAGCCCCCGGCGTCCCACCACGATGGTGCCAAAGCCGCCTTGCCGGGCCCGATCCACGATGGCTTGGGCCCGGGAGTGCACGCCGCTGGCGACCTCCGCGGTGATGCTCTGGGGGGGCAGGCCGGCCTTTTCCAAAATCTGGCGGGCCTTGGCAAAGGACTCGGTGATCTCCGTTTCGTCCTTCTTGGCCTCCTCCTCCACCTCCTCCAGCCAAATGCTGAGGTCGGCCGGCGCCAGGAACTCGCCCGGCTCGCCCATGAGCACCCCGTCGCCCCGCCGGGCGTGGAACAAGGTTACCTTGTGGTCCTTGCCCTCCAGGAAATGGGCCAGGTACTCCACCGCCTTGAGCGCGCTGAGGCTGGAGTCCATGGCCACCAGGATGTTCCCCTCCGGCGAAGCCTGGCGCCCCACCACCCACAGGGGCACGCCGGTGAGCCGGTTGATGAGCTTGTAACACACGCTGCCCATGGCCAGCTCGGCCAGGGCGGTGCGGCCCCGCCGGCCCACCACCACGGTGTAATAGCCCTTCAGCGCCTCGTTCACGATGTCCCGGGCGATGCCGGTCTTGCGGGTCTGCATCTTGATGGTCACCGCCTCGGGCGCGAAACCCTTGGCCTCGAAGACCCCTCGGGTTTCCTCCAGGAAGTTCTCCAGGCTCTGCTCCTGCTGGCGGGCCCAGGCCTTGACCCCGGAAAGCTTGTGATGGAACGAGGGGTCCCGCTCGATGTCCCAGAAGCTTTCGGGCACGGGATCGGAGATGGCCAACAGCACCAGCTCCACCTCCGCGGGGTTGAGCATGGTGGAGACATAGGCCACCGTATCCCCGGCGGCCTGGGAACCGTCCACGGGCAGGAGGAACTTGTAGATGCGCTTTTCCATGGCTCTATCTCCCGGGGCGGCGGAGCGGCCGTCCCCTTGGCTGGGGCCGGAGTAACCGGCGTTTAGCTCATTCCCAAAAAGGCGAACGGTCCGGGGCGCCCGGCTCCGTGGCCGCGGCGGAGGCCGTGGGCGAGAGGGCCGCCTGGATGCTTTGCCACAGACGGGCGCCGCTCACCGGCTTTTCCAGATAGGCCACCGCACCCAAGAGCCGGCCTTCCTTTTCCAACTGCTCCGAGCCGCCACCGGTGAGGATGATCACCGGCAGGTCCGGGCTGAGCCGGCGGCAGAGCCGCAGCACCTCCAACCCGTCCAGGTCGTGCAGATGCAAATCCAGGACGGCAACTTGCACGGCTTCCTTGCGGAGCGCCCGAAGCGCCGCCTCGCCGCTGTGCAAGGCGGTCACCTGGCAACCGTAGCGGCCCAAGCGCTTGGCCAAGACCCGGAGGCAATCCGGTTCGTCGTCCACCACCAAAACCCTGATGGGCTCCGCCGCGGGCGCGGGGTTCTGTTCGCAGGGTAGCGAGGTCGGCCCATAGCCGCCACCGTGGGCGCCTCCCCAGGAATCATCTTTCAAGAACAAGCCGCTGGGCCCAAAATGCGCTTCCATGTACTTCACCTCGTGGCCTGGGCTGACCGCCCGCCGGCGCCGGGGCTGCGGGGGCATTCGCCGGTACGCTCTCACTGCCGGCCAGCGCGCCGACCGGTATGGTTCTAGACTAACCCCCCGGGGCTCCAGGAGAAATGAATTGCAACCCCTAATCCGGGTGCGGAGAATCCTCAATCGGCCGGCGGGCTACCCGCCGGGGCCTGGGGGGCAGGAGCTTACTCCCGGCCGCGGCGCGGGAGGTGAAGAGGCCCCGGCGGGGGCGGCAAGGGGAGCCGCGGCCCGCAACCGGGTTTGGGGCCTTCCCGGGCCGGGCGGGGCGCTCGGCGGAACAGGATCGAGGCCGATGCTCGGCAAATTCACACATGTTGAAGTTAAAACAGCGGCACATGTCATATTTCGGCGGTTGGTTGTGCGCCATCGGCCTCAAGCGGGCCACGCATCCACCCCAAGCAAGTTCCACTTGCTTGGGGACCCCGGGGATGTCCCGCCAAACCACGATCCCAAAAGGAGAGTGATTTGTGCTGGTTGGCAAAACCACGCTTTTGCCAGCCAGCTTAAGATGCACGGTGCGGGAAGCGCCGTGCATCACCCTCGAATCAGGAACCTCCCGCCGGAGCGGAGGATTTCCCCCCCCCTCTAAAAAATATTATATATCTTTAGAGCCACCCCGCAGGTGGCGACCACCAGAGCCCGCAAGGTGTAAGGAGCGGTTTTGAGCAGAGCGCAGGAAAAGGATTCCCTGAAGAGGCGCTATGCCTATTTGGCTCCGCTGGCTTTGGTCAGCGTGGTGGTGCTGACCGTTCTGTACAGCCTGACCGTCTATTTCACCTTGAGTTCCTCGGCCGAGCGGGAGAACCTGGCCGCCAACTTGGCCCAGGCCGAGATCGCCGCCCTATTGGTAGCTGACCATCAGGAGTCCCTGCGGGCCCGCCTGATGGCCATCGCCTCCCGCAACGTCACCCGGGAAGCCCTGCTCCAGCGCAACTTGCCCGAGGTGTCCGCCTTGATGCGGCCTCTGGCCGAGCACTCCAACGAGGTGAAAAGCGTCTTTGTGGCCAACCCGGCGGGCCAGGTGCTGGTGCAGGAGCCGGAGAGCGCCGTCCTGACCGCTCCCGCGGCCCGGGTGGCCCTGGCCGCTTTTCTCCCGCTGAGCGATCCCAGTCCCTTTCTTTCCCCGGTGCATGCCTGGCCCGGCCCGCGGGACGAAAAGGTGGTGACCTTGAGCGTGCCGGTGCGGGACCGCACCGGCCGGCTCATCGGCTTTTTGGGCCTGTTGCAGCGGGCGGCCATGTGGCAGACCCGCTTCCAGAACTTCAAATCCCGGCCCGGCCGGGTCTACCGTCTGTTCGACCAGGACGGCGGCCTGGTGGCCGCGGGCCCGGCCGAGAACCAGAGCGGCGGGGCGGAGCTGGGCACTTTGGTGAAGATGGCCGCCCAGCATCTGCCCCCGGGGCAGGAGTCCGCGGCCTGGTTGGGCGAGTTGCCTCCCCGCGAGCAGAAATTTTTTGTGGCCGCGGCCCGCGTACCGGGCCCGCACTGGCTCATGGTGGTGACCCACGACTATTGGCTCTCCACCACCCCCACCCGGCTCCTGTTGCGTAACCTCTTGGGCTTCCTGGCCGTGGCCTGCCTGTTCCTGGGCTTTTTGGGCTACCTGCTTGCGTCCCGCAACCGGGTGCAGCAAAAAATGCTGACCAGCCTGGATGACGAAGCCCGCCGCCTGGAGGCCACGGTGGCGGCCCGCACCTCGGATCTGCAAAGCTCCACCGAACGGCTCACCAGCCTTTTGACCGACCTGCCGGACATCGTGTACGAGCTGGACCACGAGGCCCGGCTGACCTTTGTGTCCCAGGCGGTGGATATGGTCCTGGGCTACTCCCCGGCGGAGTTGGTGGGGCGGCGCTGGCGGGACCTGGTCCTGGACGAGGATCGCCCCGCCTTTGACGAGGAGCGGGCCCGCATCTCGGAGGATCAGCTCCTGGCCATCACCGCCCTGCGTTACCGCTGCCACGATGGGCAGGTGCGCTGGCTGTCCATCCGTTCCCGGGCCCGCCGGGACCCGGCCGGCCAGCTCATCGGCCGGCGGGGGGTGGCCCGGGACGTCACCAGCCAGGTGCTGGCCGAGCAAAGGGTGCGCGAGCTGTCGGGGCGCATCATCCAGGCCCAGGAAGAGGAGCGCCGGCGGCTGGCCCTGGACCTGCACGATGAGCTGGGCCAGCTTCTGATGGCTTTGAAAATCGGCTTGCAAGCGCTCATCGTCAAGGGCGAGCAGAACCCCCAGGAGGTGAGCAAACTGGTGCAGCTGAACCAGCGCATCACCGACCGGGTGCGGGCCCTGGCCTATCAACTCCGCCCGGCGGTGCTGGACAGCTTCGGCCTGGTGGCCGCGGTGGAGGATCTGTGCGAGTCCTTTGCCGAGTCCGATCTCATTGCGGTGGAGCACCAGTTGGACGATCTGGACGAGAGCGACCTCTCAGCGGAACTGAAGCTGTCCCTGTTCCGCTTTGTGCAGGAGGCCCTGACCAACGCGGTGCGGCACTCGGGCAGCAGCCTGGTCCGGGTTTTCCTGCACCGCCGCGACCCCCATCTGGAGATTTCGGTGGCCGACTGCGGCCACGGCTTTGATCCGGAGGAGGCCTTCCGCCAGGGCAAGCACCTGGGCCTTTTGGGCATGAAGGAACGTTTATCGCTATTGGGCGGCATCCTGACCATCACCAGCACCCCCCAGGGGTCCACGGTGACGGCCAAGGTGCCGCTGTTGGGAGATTGATCATGGCTGAAAATTACCGTCTGGTGATCTGCGACGACCACGCCATCTTCCGGGAAGGGCTCAAGAACGTGCTGGCCCAGAACCCCCGCCTGGAGGTGGTGGGCGAAGCCGGTGACGGCTACACCGCCGTGACCCTGGTGAAGAAGCTGGCGCCGGATCTGGTGATCATGGACATCGCCATGCCCGACATGAACGGCATCGAGGCCACCCGGGAAATCATGAACGAGATGCCCCAAACCCGCATAATCATCCTGTCCATGCATTCCCGCAAGACCTTCATTGCCGAGGCCCTGAAGGCCGGGGCCCGGGGCTATGTGCTGAAGGATTCGGCCGGGGACAAGCTGTTGGGCGCGGTGGAGGCGGTGCTGGGGGGTGGCAGCTATTTGGATTCCCCGGTGGCCTCGCACATCATCGATGAGTTCGTGAAGATGCCCGAAGCCGCCCCGGACACCGACGCCCAGGCCGAGCGCCTGAGCGAGCGGGAGCGCCAGGTGCTCCGGCTCATCGTGGAGGGCTACACCAACAAGGAGATCGCCGAGAAATTATTCTTGTCCACCAAGACGGTGGAAAACCACCGGGCCCGCATCATGGCCAAGCTGGGCCGCCACGACGTGATCGGGCTGGTGAAATACGCCATCGCCACCGGCCTGGTGGACCCGGACTGCTGGAGCCGCTGAACTGGCCAGGATATTTCATGAAGACCGGGCCTCCGGTGGCGGCGGAGGTCAGCCGGCAGCGCCCGCGACTTCGCTCCAACCTGGCTGTAGCATGGGCTACGCCTGCGGCGGCGGCTTGTCCGACGCTTTACCGGTGGCCAACTGGCTTTGCCGGCCCAGGTTACAAAACCCGGCCTGAAAAAACGGAAGTCCCCAATTGAGAGCATTGCACGGGGCGTCCTGCCCCGTGCAATGTCGGCTTGGCAAAAACGTGACTCCACCCCAGCAAGCAGAGCTTGCCGGGGGCCCGGGTTTTGCCAAGCCTCACAAATTGCAAGCTTTTTGAAGCTTGCAATTTGGCGGGCCATCCTTGGCCCGCAGCGGCCATTGCCTGCCGTAATCATGTTTCACAGCAATTTTTGATATAATATCAACACGTTTAATGTGTTTCACCATGCAATGGCCTCCAATTATAAACAAACCACGAAGTTATTTTGAGGGGTATGGGGGAAAACCTGCGGGGTCCCCAAAAAAACGCGGCTTTTCTGGGGTGCAAACTCCCTTATTGAGGGTGAGGCACGGGGCAGGACGCACCGTGCCTCACCCTCAAAAATGGGGTTTCCCCCCACATTCCCATTTCTCCAACATCTTCGTAAAATATAAAGATGAATCCGGGCCGGCGCCCGGCCAACCTCACCCCCGCCCGCCGAGGAAGCACCATGCCCCCCCAGGCAGAATTCACGGGCTTCACGCCCCAGACCGTCAAGTTTTTCGAAGATTTGGTGTTCAACAACGACAAGGAGTGGTTCGAGGAGCATCGCAAGGTCTACGAGGAGCATGTGTTGGCCCCTTCCCGGGCCTTGGTGGTGGCCCTGGGCCGCCGGCTGGAGCCCCTGGCGCCCGGGATAATCGCCGACCCCCGGCTCAACAAATCCCTGTTCCGCCTGTTCCGGGACGTCCGTTTCAGCAAGGACAAGTCGCCGTACAAGACCCACCTGGGGCTGTGGCTCTGGGAGGGCGACCACCAGCCCCGCATGGAGCGGCCGGGCTTCTACTTCCATTTTCAGCCGTCCCAGCTCCTTTTGGGCGCGGGCATGTACCAGTTCCCCCGCCACCTTCTGGACCCTTTCCGCCAGGCCGTGGTGGACCCCAAGCTGGGCCCGGCCCTGACCCAGGCCGTGGCCGCGGTGGAAAAGGCCGGGCTGGAGATGGCCGGCCGCCACTACAAACGGGTGCCCCGGGGCTTTGATCCCGGCCACCCCCGGGCCGAGCTGTTGAAGTACCACGGGCTCACCGCGCTCCGTTGGGAGCCGATCCCCCCGGAGTTCTACACCCCGGAGCTGGTGGAGTACGCGGTGCGGGCCTTTGAGAAGATGCTGCCCCTGCACCACTGGCTGATGCGCTTCACCGCCTGGGCGGACCAACTCTGAGGGGGGGAGCCGGCGGGAAAATTGATACGACCGGCTGGGCAGTTGAGCGGAGACAAGTTATGTCCGCAGCGCGGACCAAGGATGGCCCGCCGGAAGCGCGAAGATCGCAGATCGCAGCGCTTCCGTGGTTTCGCCCGGATTCATCCCGGGTGAAACCAAGAGGAAAAGGCCAAGGACGGCCTTTTCCGACCTAATTGGCAAAGCAGGCGGCAAAGGCCTTCAGGAGCCGGGGATCGCCCTTGATCCGGAGCTTGCCCCGCACCAGCGCTCCCACCAGGCTCTGCTCCTTGCGCAGGAAATTCACCCAGGTACGGCTGTCGGCCTTGAGGCTCAGGTCGGCCCGGCCCTCCAGCCCCTGGGCCACGGTCAGTTGGCCGTGGTCGATACGCACGGTCACCGCCGCGTTCTCCTCGCCGGAGAAGCTCAGGTGGTAGGTGGCGGCCAGGTCCCGGGCCCGGCCCCGCTGGAAGGCCAGGGGCAGGGAGGTGAGGAAGCCGGCCAGGGAGGCCGGCCGCACGCCGTTGCCCACCCGGCGGAGGGTTTTGTGGGGGAAACGCCGGACCACGTGCTCCTCGGCGTCGCTGCCCGCCACCACGTACACGCTCTCCCGGTGCTCCTGGAAGGGCCGGGCCACCTGGGCCGTGTAAGCGGCGCGGTCGGCCAGGAACGGCCCCATCTGCTCCTGGCCGGCCGGGCACACCGCCAGGCAGTAGGAGGACTTGTTGCAGACGCCGTAGGACAGGCTCTGCCACATGGAGGTGGTCTCCGGGTCCGGCACCCGGCGGCGGTAGTCGGCCCGGTTCTTGGCCTCCACCAGATTCTCGGCCCAGTCGGAGAAGCCGCCCAGGCGGTCCCGGTAGTTGTGGGTAAGGCAGTTGGTAAAGGCGAAATGCCCGTCCGCCGCGAGAGCCCCCACGGGGCACACCGCCACGCAGAGCTTGCAATCCAGGCAGGGGTTGTGGTCGAGCGGCGGGTCATAGGCCGTGGCCGGCCGGTCCACCAGCACGGTGGCCAACACCACCAGGGACCCGAAGCGGGGATGCAAGAGGCAGCGGTTCAGACCCAGGCGACCCAGGCCGGCGGCCTGGGCCACCAGTTTGTGGGACACGGCCCACATGCGGCCGGGCCAGGCGGCCATGTCCATGGGAAAACCGGCCGGGAAGGCCAGGGAGCCCACCCCGGCCGCCCCCAGGCGGCGGGCCAGGCTCCGGGCCGCGGCGTCGGCTGCCTCCATGCCGGCCAGGAACTCCCGGTCCGCCACGGCGCGGGTGGGGCAGCGCACGTTGCCGGGGTTCAGCCGGCTCACCAGGCTCACCAGGGCGCGGGTGGCCGGGAACACGGCCAGAATGTGCGGCCGCTCTGCGGCCAGCTCCGGGCCGGCAAGATCGGCCAGGCCCACGTCGTCGGCCCCGGCGGCCCGGGCCAGGTCCTTGAGCCAGGCCGCGTCCAACACCTCCGGCGGCTGGGGCACTTCCCCGCGCGCCTGCCGGGCCTGGAACTCCAAAACGCCGGGATGCTCCCTGAGCCCCATGCTCCGCCTCCTTGAGTTGGGAAGATTAAGCGCTGGCCCTGTCCCCGGTCCCGGGAACCCTTAGGGTGTCCAGCCAAGCCACCAGGGTGGCCGCGGTGGCGGCCAACAGCCCGGCGTCCCGGGCGGTCTTGGCCTGGGTGCGCCCGCCGCTCAGGGCCGCCACGAAAAACACCGCCGCCGCCCCGGGGTCCAGTTCGGGACGCACCAGGCCCTGGCGTTGCCCCTGGGCCAGGGCCGCGGCCACCCCGTCCCGCCACATCTGGTAGATCTCCGCCGCCCCGCGCCGGAAATCCTCGTCCAGGGGAGCCATCTCCCCGGCCAGGTTCTGCAGGGGGCAGCCCAGGAGGAGGTCCTCCCAGCCCAGGCTTTGCCCGGCGGCCCGGATGGCTTCCTGCAAGGCGGTGACCGGGTCCGCGGCTCCCTCCAGGGGCGCCAGCCACATCCGCTCAACCATCTGGGCCAGGCGCTCCAGCACGGCCAGGCCCAGGGCCTTCTTGTGGGGGAAGTGGTGGTACAGGGCTCCCTTGGTCACGCCGGCGCGGGCCAGGATCTCTTGCAGGCTGGCCGCCTGGTAGCCCCGCTGGTGGATCTCCTGCTGGGCGGAGTCCACCAGGGCCTGGCGGGTGCGTTGGGGATCACGTCGGAGTAACATACCAACCAGTATGTATGTTGCGCGGGGATTTGGCAAGCCCCAAACCCTCCCCCGGAGCCGCGCTGCATTCCGGAATTCAAATGCCTTTAGCGGCAAGACCGCGCGGCGGGGATTTGCTATACTGTTGAATCCGAAGCCTGCCCCCTTTTGCCGGTCTGGAAGCCCCCGGCCGGCGCGCCTTTGGAGTCTCGGGAGAACATGGGAGAACCCCCCAGCCAGAGCGAATTGGAAGCCCGCACCAAGCAGTTGCGGCGGCGCATTTTCCAGATCGAGCGCCTTGCGGCCATGCCCCAGGTGGTCATGCAGTTGGTGGAGGCGTTGAAGGACGACCTGACCCCCCTGGACAAGCTGGAGACCATCATCGAAAGCGATCCAGCCCTGGCTTCCCGGGTGCTCTCCCTGGCCAACTCCGCCTACTACGGTTTTTATCAGGAGATAACCACCATCCGCCGGGCCGTCCTGGCCATCGGCTTCGAGGAACTCCGTTTGTTGGCCCTGGGCGTGGGCCTGGCCGAGTTCTTCAACCCCAACCAGATCCCCAAGGGCCTGGACGGTGAGCAGCTGTGGATTCACACCCTCACCGTGTCCTGGCTGGCCAAGGACCTGGCCCAGCGGGCCGGGCATTCCTCGCCCGGGGAGGTCATGGTGGGAGGACTGCTGCATGACCTGGGCAAGCTGGTCCTGGCCACCCATTTCACCCGGGAGTACGCCCAGGTGGTGCGAGAGGCGCTCCGGGGCCCCAAGCCCTATTACCAGGTGGAAGAAGAGTTCGGCCTGGAGCACACCCTGGTGGGCTATTGGCTGGCCAAGCGCTGGAACCTGCCCGAGGTGCTGGCCGTGGCCATCCGCGACCACCACACCCCGCCGCCCTACCCGGCCCACGGACCCTCCGTCGCCCTGGTCATCCTGGCCGACGCCGTGTCCAAGAGCCTGGGCTTTGGCCTGAACCAGGAGTCCCGCCCCCTTGACACCGGCGCTTTGTTGCGCCTGACCAAACTCAGCCGCCCCGCCATCCGGGAGTCGGCCGTGGCGGCCCAGAAAGCCATGCCGGATTTCCTGAACTGTTGGCGGGAAACCATTAGTTGAAACAGCACGTGGCCGGGGTTTCCCACCCTGGCCGGCCGCAGAGGGATGAGGGCTTGGATCAGAGCGAGCTGATAAGGGAGCTTCCCGCCGACCAGCGCCGCATCATGCGCGCCCTGGCCGACATGGGCGCCAGGCTCCAATCTTCGGTGCGCCTCTTGTCGGCCATCAGCCGCCTGTCCTCTGTCTTGGTGCGGCCCCTGGATCTGAACGCCGCCGCCCGGGAAACCCTGACCACCCTGGTGCAGGAGCTGGAGGACATCGACGCTTCCTCCATCCTCCTGTTCAACCCGGAAAACCAGACCCTGGAGCTGTTGGTGGCCATGAGCCAGGCCGACATCCTGGGTCAGCCCGATGAGGAGGACTACAACCGGGAGCTGTCCTTCCGGCCCGGGGAAGGGGTGGCCGGGCGGGTCTTTGCGGAAAACCGCCCCTATTTTTGGTTCCGGGAATCGGACGAAGCCCACCTGGACGACCTGCCGGCCGCCTACCACCAGCCCGAAGCCCTGGCCTGCCTGCCCTTGAACTCCTGGGACCGGCGGCTGGGGGTGTTGAACCTGAGCTTCCTGACCGCCCGGCCCTTCAGCGCCTCACTACGGCGCGACCTCAGCCTGTTGGCCGGGGTGGTGGCCAACATCGTGCAGACCTTCCTCCTGAAGGAAAGCCTGGACCGCCAGGCCCGCTCCCTGGCCCGCAAGGTGGCAGAGATCGAGCAGGAGATCGCCGAGCGCAAGAAGGTGGAGGCCAGCCTCCGGGAAAGCGAGGAGCGCCACCGCATCGTGCTGGAGGCCTCGCCCGATCCGGTGAGCGTTTACGACGCGGCCCAACGGCTGGCCTACGTGAACCCCGCCTTCACCCAGGTATTCGGCTGGAGCGCGGAGGAGGCCCTGTCCGGAGCCATGGTCTTTGAGCCGGCCGAGGAAAAGGCCAGCCGGGAACGGGTGCTGGCCGATATCCAGGTCGGGCGGGTGGTCTCCGGGGTGGAGTCGCGGCGGCTCAACAAGAGCGGCCAGGTCCTGGACGTGTCCATCAGCGCGGCCCTGTTCCGGGACAGCCGGGGCCGGCCCCAGGGGGCGGTGGTCACCTTTCAGAACATCACCGAGCGCAAGCTGGCCGAGAAGCAATTGCAGTTCCTGGCCTATCACGACGTGCTCACCGGCTTGCCCAACCGCAAGTCCTTCCACCTGCGGCTGGCGGAGCTTTTGGAGCGGAGCGCGGCCGACCAGGCAGCGGGCTGGACCCTGATCTTCCTGGATCTGGACCGTTTCAAGGCGGTCAACGACTCCCTGGGCCACGACGCCGGCGACGAGCTATTGTTCCTGGCCGGGGAGCGCCTCGCGTCGGTCCTGGCCCCCGCGGACATGCTGTTCCGCCTGGGGGGCGACGAGTTCACGGTGATTCTGCCCTTCACCGGCCAGGAAAAGGAAGCCGCCCGCCTGGCCCACCGCATCAACCGAGCCATGGCCCGCCCCTTCACGGTGTCTGGGCAAGAGGTGGCCATCGCGGCCAGCCTGGGAATCAGCCTCTATCCCCGGGACGGCCGCGACGCGGAAACCCTGATCAAGCACGCCGACCTGGCCATGTACGCAGCCAAGGATATCTCGGGGGTGTACCGCTTCTTCCGCCGCAAGCTGGCCCTGGCCGCCCAGAAAAAACGCCGTCTCTCCGAGGAGCTGATCCAGGCCGTGGAGCAAGGCGCCGTGTTGGTGCACTACCAGCCGGTGGTGGCCGAAGGGGGCCGCATGGTGAGCCAGGAGGCCCTGGCCCGCTGGCCCCATCCCCGGCTGGGGCTGCTGCGGCCGGAGGTGTTCCTGCCCCTGGCCGTGGAAGGGGGGGTGCAGGAGCGGCTGGACCGCATGGTCCTGACCCAGGCCTGCCAAGAGGCCGCCGCCTGGCGGGACACCGCCCCGGAGCTGGGGCTCAGCGTCAATTTGTCGCCCAGCTCCTTTTGGCGGGACAGCCTGGAGGGGGATCTGAACCGGGCCCTGGCCGACAGCGGCCTGGCCCCGGAGCGGCTCAGCTTGGAGGTGGGCGAGGACACCCTGTGCGTGGACCCAGAAGCCTGCCTGGCCCGTATGACCCGGCTGGCCCGTCTGGGACTGGGCCTGGTCCTGGACAATTTCGGCTCCGGCCAGTCGTCCCTGGGCCTTTTGGCCCGCCTGCCGCTGACCGGCCTCAAGATCCACGCCTCGTTCGTGCGGGCCGCGCCCGAGGACCCCGCGGCCCGGAACGTGGTCCAGGCCGCGGCCGGCCTGGCCGGAACCTTGGGTCTGGCCGCGGTGGCCGTGGGGGTGGAGAACGCCCGGCAATTGACGCTGCTGCGCGAGCTGGGCTGCCGGCTCTGGCAAGGCGATCTCTTGTGCCCGCCCCGGGAGGCCGCCCAGGCCCTGGCTCCCCTGCCCTGCCCGCCGGGAGCCCTGCCTCCCGAACCCGGCCCGAACCGGGTCTAAGCAGGCCAGAACCGGTCCCAAATCATGGCCCCGTGACTGGCTCCCCGCCTCCGGGGGCGCTCTTTTCCTCTACCCTCTCCCCGGGGGCGGGGTTTCCAGGTATACTATCTCCGCACTATGCTCTCTCAACCAGCTGGTAGCCGCCATGCCCCCCTTTTCCCCCGCGGACAACCCTACCCTATTTGAAATGCTCTCCTGCATCTCCACGGCCATGGACCTGGTGAGTCCCATGGTGGTGTGCCATCAAAAGCGCACCGGCTTTATCGCCTGGTCCCTGGGCCGGGAAATGGGCCTGCCTTCCCGCGAGTTGATGTCTTTGCTGTTGGGCGGCATGCTCCATGATTGCGGGGCCTTGGAGACCCCGGGCAAGCTGGAGGCCCTGCGGTTCGACTTCGACCGGGACAACCCCCACGAGCACGCCGAAGCGGGCTATGCCTTCCTCAAATCATTTGAGGAGTCCTTCCCCGAGATGAGCGGTCTGGATCTGGCCGGCTTGGTGCGCCATCATCACGTGTCCTGGAATCAGGGCCGGGGCCAAGAGTTCCACGGCCGGCCGGTGAGTCCCTTGTCCCACTTGTTGCACCTGGCCGACCGGGTGGAGGTGCTGCTCCGGCGGGACAGCGCCATCCTGGAGCAGGCGCCCGAGGTGAGCGCCCGCATCCAAAACCTGGCCGGCAGCCTGTTCGCGCCGGAGATGGTGGAAGCTTTCCGAGGCCTGGCCAGCCGGGAGTCCTTTTGGCTGGACCTGGGTTTCAGCGAGGGGCTGAACCAGCTCTTGACCGAGGCGGCCTCCAATGCCCCGGTGGTGAGCCTGGACCTGGATGGCATGTTGCGCCTCACCGCGGTGTTCGCCCAGATGGTGGACTTCCGCAGCCGCTACACCGCCATCCACTCTTCCAGCGTGGCCCGCACCGCCGGCTGCTTGGCGGCCAAGGCGGGTTTTTCCAAGGCCGACCAGATGCGCATCAGCATCGCGGGCAACCTGCACGACCTTGGCAAGCTGGCCGTGCCCACCCAGATCCTGGAGAAGCCCGGCCCCCTGACCCCGAGCGAGTTCAACGTCATCAAGGCCCATCCCCACCAGGCCTTCCGCCTGCTCTCCCCTTTGCGCCGACTGGGCGACGTAGTGGATTGGGTAGCCTTTCACCACGAGACCCTGGACGGCGCGGGCTACCCCTTCCACGTGAAAGCCGACGACCTGAGCCTGGGGGCCCGCATCCTGGCCGCGGCCGACATCTTCACCGCGCTCACCGAGGACCGGCCCTACCGCAACGGCATGCCCCTGGAACAGACGCTGGGCATCCTCAAATCCCAGGTGCAGGCCGGCAAATTGGACGCTTTGGTGGTTTCGCTCATCGAGAAACATCAGGAAGAGGTTTGTCAGGTGTGCACCGGCGGGCACGACGCCCGGGTTTTGGAGTACCTGGATTTCCAGACCATGGTGCGCCAGGACAGCCTGGCCGGCTAGGAGTGGGTGGGGATAAGGGCGCCATAGCACACACACCCCAGCCAACACCATGAAGTTTTTTTGAGGAGGGGGGGCAAGGGGGGAAACCCCTTTCTCCAACGACCTCTCAGGCAGTGACCACGCAATCCCGCCCCAGCGCCTTGGCCCGCTCCAGGCGCGCCTCCAGCTTGGCCAACAACGACTCCATGGTGTCCAGAGGGTCGGCCAGCGCCCCGCCCAGGGACACGGTGACGGTGAGGCTGTGGGGGCGGTGCAGCACCACCGAGCTGCGCACCAACACCCGATAACGCTCCGCCGCCCGGATCAGGGCCGTGCGGTCCACGTTGCTCAAGAGAATCATGAAGGCGTCGGCCTCCCAGCGGCCCACCAAATCGCCGAGGCGGGCGTTGTGCATGAGGGTCCGGCCCAAGGTGGTCAGCACCCGGTCGCCGGTGATTTGGCCAAAGGACTCGTTCAAGCTCTGGAAATTGTCCACGTCCAGGAACAGCACCCCAAAGGGCCAGCCGTAACGCTCCAGTTCGCCGATCTTCAAGTCCAGCTGGCTTTCCAGATAGCGGCGGTTGGGCAGGCCGGTGAGCGGGTCCACCAGGGCCAGACGCTCCAGGTCTTCCAGGCGCTCCCGGAGCTCCCGCCAGGGGGTGCTGTCGTGAAACAGCACCACCGCCCCGATGATCTGCTCCTCGGCCACCCGCACCGCGGACACCCGGACCTGCACCGGCACCAGGTGGCCCTGGCGGTGGCGCAGGAAGATGTCGGCCTGCCGGCGCTGGCCGTCTTCCAGGGTGGCCTGCATGGGGCAAGCAGGGCCACAGAGGCTGACCCCCTCCTCGCTGAGGTGTTCCAGGAGGCCGTCCTGGCAGAGGCTCCCCATCATCTCTTCCGCCGCGTAGCCGGTGAGGTCTTCCGCCGCCTTGTTCCAATAAACGATGCGGCCCTCCACATCGACAAAGTAAACCCCGTCGTAAATCTCGTCTAAAAGTTTGCGGTAAAAAGCTTCCCCGGTCACTATTCCCGCCCTTTTGCATGGTAACGGAGCACTCCGGGCCGTAGCCGGCCGCGGGAAGGCGCGGACCCATTTCCGCGCCTGCTAAGCTTCTAATGATAGCATGAAATCTTTTATGACAATGTTTTTGTGAGCTTTGGTATCCAGCCGGGCAAGGCGTACACTACGCTCGCTTGTAGCTGGTCTGCCCCCTTTCATTCCAACAGTTTTTCTCAGAGATCACCCAGTGGACTTCGGGGTTCGCAATTTTCAGCCTCGCCGCCTCCTGCCCGGTGTAAGAGACTGTATGGTTTGGGCTTTGTTGGGCCTGGGCCTAATCCTGTCGGCTCACGGCGGCCCCGGCCTTTGGGTCCGTTTGGTCAGTTTCCCCAACACCCCTCCCGAGCTACCCGGTCGCCGTCTCGAGGAGTTTCCCCAAGCCGAATTCGGCGGCGCTTCCCAGGTGCGTCACCAGCCGAATTACGGCCTGGTGACCTGCCCGCCCGGGCCACGTTCCCTGCTGGCCTACGCCCTGTGGCAACCAGACCGGCGCGGGGCGCAGTCCCTTTTTTTATCGGGCTACCAGCCGGCCCAGCTTTACCTGGACGGCCGGGCGGTGGTGCGCCTGGCCCAGGGCCAGGGCAAGAGCGGGGTGGTCTCCCAGGAAATCACCCCCGGTCCCCATCTGTTGGTCCTGGCCCTGCCCCAAGGCGGCAAGGCGGGGCTCCGGGACATCCTGCCCGCCAGCGGAGCGGAGGGGCCCCCCATGGACGCGACTTCAGCCGGCCCGACCTGGACCACCCCTGGTGGACCCCGGTCATGGTGGGGGGCACCTTCCTGGCCGTGTGCCTGGGCTGGCTCATGTTCCGGGAAACCGGGGGTTGGAATTGGCTGTGGCACGACCTGACCCTGCTGCCCTGGCAGGCCAGCGACCTGGAGCTGGTCATGGCCGGGGACCTCTTCCTTTTGGTTCTGTTCTACTCCCTGCCCCTGTGGGCCCACGCCCTGTTCGTGCGCTTCCGCCGGCGCGGCCTGGCCCGGGGCGAGTTCACCCCCGTCCGGGTGCTGCGCCTGGGCCTGGCCTCGGCCCTGGTCCTGGTCCTGGTCCTGGGCATCATCTCCCTGGCCTCCCAACAGGCCTCCAGCTTTATCTATTTCCAGTTTTAGGAGAAAGAGGAAGGTGTGGGGGGGAACCCCTTTTTTTGGAAAAAAAGGGATTCCCCCCCACACCCCCCCTCCCCCAAAAAACTTCATATTATTAAAAAGGTTGAGGAATAAATACCTTTGGACCGCAGGTCTGGACGAAATTGGGGAAACGGCTAAACTCGGCCACGGCACTGACCCCCCGATACACTTCCAGTCTTTATTCAGCCCAACGTCGGGAGCGTGCGAGCTAGGTCTGAATGACAGCCTCGCCCGACAGCCTCGCCCGACATAAGGTAATCGGTTTTTGGAAAAAAGCGGCTGCTCTCCTTTAT
>JAHLLK010000006.1 GCA_020444165.1 Deltaproteobacteria bacterium
CTCTAGTATAGCTTAACATTCTCCCGGTTGCCATGTTCCATGCGGATAGGCTCATTTTACTATTTGTAAGCAACACGTAGTTTTTCAGTATTAATTTTTGTAAATTTTATGTCCTTCTCGACATATCTCTCTAAAAAGTGTCGTTATGTCTCTACCCCATCTTCCCACCGCGCCGCCAGGGCCAGGCGAGACTTTGCTTGGGCGTTGCTCCCGGACAAATCTTCCGGCAGTGCCTTAACCTCTCCCGGGCGCGGACGCTCTCCGGCCTGGGCCGGGACATCCTCCGCCAGCTCGCCGACGAGGGGGAGATCATCTGCGGGCGCACGCCCGGCGGCCACCGCCGCTGGAACCGCGAATCCCTGGATGCCTATCTCAGCCGGGGTGAGATCCAAGCCCTTGCCATCGCCAGGAGCCTGGGCCTGTGACCGGGAGGCTCACCATGCCCAGACTCTATCAGGACAAGACCTGGGGGACCTGGTATATCGAGGTCGAGCGGGGCAAGTGCCGCTCACTGCGCACCAAGAACAAGGCCGAGTGATCGTAGCGAAGTAGAATTGTTGGTGAGGCGATAGCACTTTTTTGCAGGCTTGACAGGCTCTCCTCTCCTGTGCCTTAATCATCTCACCCCATCTTTCCATCGCGCCGCCCGGGCCAGGCGAGACCTGGCTTGGGCGAAGCTATTTCCCCGCAAATCCTGGCTCAAATGGCCTGGGGGCCGTCCATGCGCGGCCGGCTGGCGGGTGCTCCGTGCGGCCTGCCCCAGGGCTTACAGCCTCACGGGCTCCGCCTACCAGGCAATAGCCCCCTGGAACACGTCCCGGCTCGCGGCCTCGCGGCCATGCTCCCAAGGTTCCGGCTCCTCCGGACCGGGGTGCTCTGATGCAGGGCCTGGCCCCCACCGCGCGCTGGTACACCGCCGAGGAGGTTTCCGCCTGCCTGCCCGGCATTGCGCCCCGTATGGTCCGCGCTGAGTATGCTATTTATGGTGGCATTGACCGGGGGCCCGGTCGCAAGCCGCGGTTCCTGTTCCCCCCCAACTGGCAGGAGGTGTGGCGGCGTGGGTGCGGAGTCCGTGCAGACCAGGTCCGGGGTGCGCTGGCGATTTCGCCGCACGGTGGGCGGCCGGCGCCTGAGGAGCCGGGCGATCTACCTGACCAAACGCGAGGCTCAGAGCGCCGAGGGACGGGCCGTGGCCCACTACGAGGCCACCGGGGAGGTGATAGCCGAGTGGCAGCAGTCCCACCAGGAGGACGAGCCGTGCGAGAGCGTTTCAACGCTCTTTGCGCGCTGGATTAAGTGGCTCTCGCTCCACCGCTCCCCGCGCCATGCCACCGATATGCAGGGCCTCTTGGGCCGGGCCCTGGCCCAGGCCCCGGAGTTTGCCGATCTCCCCGCCGACCGGCTCACCACCGCGAACGTGGAGGCCTGGGCCGAACGCTGGGCCAAGGATCTGACCGGGCGGGGGAGGACCCGCCACGAAGTGAACAAGTTCCTCCGCTACGCCCAGACCGCCTTCAACGCGCCCTGGGGATCCCGCCGCGCCGAACGCGAATATTCCCGCAATCCCTTTGCCCACGTTGACCGCTTCTCGGTCCAGCGCACCGCCAAATACGTGCCTACCGCGGCGGAGGTGGCGGCCGTGCGCCTGGCGGCCGAGGGCGAGTTCCGGTTGTACCTGGAGCTGCTACTGGAGACGGGGGCCCGGCCCAGCGAAGGGCTGAACCTGGCCTGGGCGGAAGTGCGCCACCGGGCCGACCCGCCCAGCGTGGTGCTCTACACCCAGAAGTCCCGGGGCGGCAACCGGGTTCCCCGCCGCCTGGGCGTCTCGCCCGAACTGGCCGAACGCTTCACCGCCTGGCGGCGCGCCCAGGGACCGGGCGCCACCTACGTTTTCCGGCAAGCCGAGCAAGATGCCGGGCACCATTTGATCTGGACCCGCAAGCAGCATCTGGCGGCGTGCAAACAAGCCGGCGTGGGCTACTACCCGGTGGGCTGCTACCGGCACTACTACGCCAGCCGCCTGGCCCACGAGGGCGTCCCCCTGACCACCATCCAAGCCAAGCTGGGCCACTCCCAGGCCACCACCACCAACAATTATCTTCAGGAATTGCTGGGCGTCTGAGATCCGATTTGCCATATGTTGCCAGGCAAACCGGCTCACCCCGAGGCCCATAAAGGTATGTAGTTGATTTTATTGGCATGCCTGGAGGGATTCGAACCCCCGACCCGCGGCTTAGAAGGCCGCTGCTCTGTCCAACTGAGCTACAGGCACGCGTGGGTCTCCTATTTTAACGCCCGCGGCGGGGATGTAAAGGGTTGGGTGGGCCGAGACGGTAGGGTATCCAGGCAGTTCCCCGCCCCCGGGTGGGGCTCCCGCGTCTCCCGCCCCCTCTCTCCCCTCCCCCACCCCCCTCGGTTTCGGCGCAGCCGAAACCGGCGAGTTTTCTTGGGGGGGTCCGGGGGGGCTTTCTTTTCCCAAAAGAAAGCCCCCCCGGCATCTCCCAATAAACTCCCCCGGCATCTCCCCATAAACTCCCCCGGCTTCTTCCCCAATAAAGCTCCCCCCACCTCAGCTTGCTAATGGGGGGAGGGTGGGTTAGAACACTGGGTGGGAGGTGCTAGATGAGTCCCGTGGTGGTCAGTCCGCACAATCGGTGTTGGGTGGATTTGGAGGCTTTGGCCTGGAACTTGGCCGAGTTGCGGGCGGGTTTGCCCCGGGGGGTGCGGGTGGCCGGGGTGGTGAAGGCGGATGCCTACGGGCATGGGCTGTTGCCGGTGGCGCGGCGCTTGAAGGCGGCCGGGGCGGAAGCTTTGGCCGTGGCGCTGGTGGGCGAGGCCGCGGCGCTCAGGCGGGGGGGTGTGGCCGGGCCCATTCTGGTGCTGTTGGGCCTGGCCCCGGGCGAGGCGCGCCGGGCGGCGGAAATGGGGCTCACCCCGGTGCTTTATCGCCGGGAGGACCTGGCGGCTTTCGCGGCGGCCGGGCGGGCCGCGGGCCGGGAGGTCGCGTGCCACCTCAAGGTGGACACGGGCATGGGCCGCCTGGGGGTGACTCCGGCCGAGGCGCTGGAGGTGCTGGCCTGGTCCCGGGAGCAGGAGGGGCTGGTGGTGAGCGGGTTGGTGAGCCATTTGGCCACCAGCGGCGACCCGGAGAGCGCCTTGGCCAAGAGGCAGGCGGCCTTGTTCGACGAGCTTTTGACCGAGGCGCGGGCCCGGGGGTTTGTCCTGGCCGACTCCAGCCTGTGCGGCAGCGGCGGGGCTCTGGCGCCGCCGCCGGCCGCGCCGGGGCCGCCGGCCCTGGTGCGCCTGGGGGTGTCCCTCTATGGCGGGCTGCCGGACCCGGCCTCGGCCGGGGTGGCGCGGCTGGCCGGGGTGATGAGCTATCAGAGCCGGCTCATCTCGGTCAAGCCGGTGGCGGCCGGGGCCACGGTGAGCTATGGGGCCACCTGGACCGCGCCCGCGGACACCTGGCTGGGGGTGGTGCCGGCGGGTTACGCCGAGGGCTACCCGCGCGCCGCCTCGGGCCGGGCCTGGATGCTGGTGGACGGCCAGCGTGTCCCCGTGCGGGGGCGGGTGTGCATGAACCTCACCGTGGTGGATATGGGCGGACTGGCCCGGATTCCGGCGGTGGGGGCGCCGGTGGTGCTGTTGGGCCGCCAGGGCGCGGACGAGATCGGCCTGGAGGAGCTGGCCGGCTGGGCTGATACCATAGGGTATGAAGTGACTTGCCGCCTGGGCGCGGCCAACCGGCGGCGTTATCGCCGCGCTTGACCGCTTCTCCCCGGGTGGGTATTAATTGGTGTTCGATCAGCACCGCCCGCACATCGCTCCATTGCCTATTTTAAGGATGCGTAGACATGGATTCCCTGCCGAAACCCCCCATCGCCCAGCACACCCGGACCATGTGCGCGGTGTGCGCCTGGCGCGAGACCTGCAAGAAAAAGTTCTCCTACGAGCAAGGGGGCACGGTGAAATGCCCGGACTACACGCGTGACGCCTCCCTGCCGCCGGAGCCGGAAGAATAGACATGAAGAACAAATTGCGCCGCGCCCTCTTGGGGGCCCTCACCCGGGCCTGCCAGGCGGGCGACCTGCCGCCGGTGGAGGATCTGCCGGCCTTCAACCTGGAGAACCCCCGCCAGGCCGAGCACGGGGACCTGGCCGCCAACCTGGCCATGCAACTGGGCAAGCCCTGCCGCAAGAAGCCCCGGGACATCGCCGATATCCTGGTGCGCCATCTGGGCGACGCCGGGGGGCTGTTGACCCGGGTGGAGGTGGCCGGGCCCGGCTTTCTGAACCTGTTCATCCGCCCCGGAGCCTGGTTCGAGGGGCTGAACGAGATCCTGACCTCGGGCCCGGACTACGGCCGCGGCGACTGGGGCGGCGGCGTAAAGGTGCTGTTGGAGTTCGTGTCGGCCAACCCCACCGGGCCCTTGCACGTGGGTCACGGCCGCGGCGCGGTCTTGGGCGACACCCTGGCCCGGCTCTTGGCCTTCAGCGGCCATGCCGTGGACACGGAGTACTACATCAACGACGCGGGCAACCAGATGGCCACCCTGGGCCGCTCGGTGCTGGCCCGGGCCCGGGAGATCGAGGGCTCCACGGAGCCGTTCCCGGACAACCACTACCGCGGCGACTACATCAAGGACATCGCCCGGGAGCTTTTGGCCCAACGGCCGGACCTCACCGCCCTGGACCCCGAGGTCGCCGTGCCCCTGGCCACGGATTACGCCGGCGGCGTGATCCTGGAGGGCATCAAGGAGGACCTGGCCGCCTTCCAGGTGAGCTTCACCCGCTATTACAGCGAGCGCACCCTGGTGGAGGGCGGCGCGGTGGAGCGGGGCTTCCAGGCGCTGCGGGAGCGGGATTACCTCTACGAGGATGAAGGGGCCCTGTGGTTCCGGGCCACGGATTTCGGCGACGAAAAGGACCGGGTGGTGCGGCGCGGGAACGGTGAGACCACCTATTTCGCCAGCGACATCGCCTATCACCTGGACAAGTTCGCCCGGGGCTATGGCCGGCTCATCGACATCTGGGGCGCGGACCACCACGGCTACATCGCCCGGGTCAAGGCGGCGATCCAGGGCTTGGACCACGCGCCCGAGGATCTGGATGTGCTGCTGGTGCAGATGGTGAACCTGCTGCGGGCCGGGGAGCCGGTGGCCATGTCCACCCGCTCCGGCGAGTTCGTGACCCTGAAGGAAGTGGTGGACGAGGTGGGCTCGGACAGCGCCCGCTTCATCTTCCTCACCCGCCGCTCCGACGCCCAACTGGACTTCGACCTGGAGGTGGCCAAGGAAAAGTCCCTGGACAACCCGGTGTACTACGTGCAGTACGCGCACACCCGGGTGGCCGCGGTGCGCCGGAAGGCGGCCGAGCAGGGCTTCACCCCGCCGGCCGCGGGCGCGGCGGATCTCTCCCGCCTGGGTGAGGACAAGGAAATCGACTTGGCCAAGCGCCTGAACCAGTTCGCCGAGGCGGTGGAGTCGGCCGCCAGGAACCTGGAGCCGCACCGCCTCACCTATTACCTCACCGAGCTGGCCGGGGCGTTCCACAGCTATTACAACAGCCACCAGATCCTGGTGCCCGCTGACCCCGCCCTGGCCGGCGCCCGTTTCACCCTGGCCGGCGCGGTGGGCCAGGTGCTGGCCAACGGCCTGGGGCTCTTGGGCGTGGCCGCGCCGGAGAGCATGTAGACGGGCATGGAGGGGGAACGGGGCAAACCGCGCGGCCCTTCGCCCGCGGGGGTCTGGGCCCGCCGGGGCCTCACCCTGCTGATGATCGGCTGGGCTTTTGCCCTGGGGATCATGGTGGGCCAGGGCTATCTGGTTTCCCCGGATCAGGTGGCCTGGCTCAAGGAGCACACCGGCCTGGACCGGGTCATGGCCCCGCCGCCGCCGCCGGTGCCGGAGACCCGCGCCCCGGATCTGGATTTCTACCAGAGCGTGGAAAAGACCGGCGGCCTGGTGCCGCCGCCGCCGCCGGCCGAAGTGGTGATCAAGCCCACCGCCGTGCCCACCCCGGCGGCCGTGGCCGCGGCCACGCCTTCCCCGGCCCGGCCGGCCGCACCCGTGCCTCCCCCGGCCGCCGCGCCGGTCGCGGGGCCCTCCGCTCCCGCCGCCATGGCCAGCGGCACCTACACCGTGCAGGTGGCCTCGTTCAAGGACGAGAAGCAGGCCCAAGACCTGGTGCGCCGTCTGGCCCAGGCCGGGCATCCGGCCTATTTGAAGGCCACCGAGGTGAGCGGGGTGGGCAACCGCTACCGGGTGCGGGTGGGGCCCTACTATGACAAGACCCTGGCCCAGTTGGCGGCCAGCCGCATCCGGCTGCAGGAACGCCTGGCCGCCTACGTCACCCAGATGGAGTGAGGCCGGGCCGGCCGGGTGGGGAGGGGGGGTTCTGTTTTGACCCCGGGCCCCCCAAGAGCTACAATCCAGAAAAGGCGCCCAACTTGCGCGCCGCCTTCCGCGGGTGGCTCGCCACCCGTCAGCCCCGCGAGGAGGAGCCAAGGCCACATGATCCGCCGCGCCACCCAAGACGACGTCCGCTTCATCCACGGGCTTCTGGCCCAGTTCGGCAGCGAGGGCCGGCTGTTGGCCCGGCCGCTCACCGAGTTGTACGAGTGCCTCCGGGATTACATGGTGGCCGAAGACGACCGGGGGCGGCGGGTGGGCACCTGCGCCCTGCATCTGTGCTGGGAGGACCTGGCCGAGGTCAGGAGCCTGGCCGTGTTGCCCGAGCGCCAAGGCGAGCACTGGGGCACCCGGCTGGTGGAGGCCTGCTGTTCCGAGGCCATCACCCTGGGCTTCCGCAAGGTCTTCGCCCTCACCTACGAGCCGGAGTTTTTCGCCCACATGGGCTTTGCCGAAGTGGACAAGGGGCTGTTGCCCAACAAGATCTGGGCCGACTGCCTGAAGTGTGTGAAGTTCCCCGATTGCGACGAAACCGCCATGCTCATGGAGTTGTAAAGTGACCGATCCCTGGCAGGAGATAAACCGGCAGGTGGCTATGACCCAGGACCGGCTTTCGCGAGCCGGAGTCTCGCAGTATGAGATCCTGGCCTCGGCCGGCGACTCGGTGAGCGTGGGCATCAAGAACGACCAGGTGGACAAGTACCAGGAGGCCTCCAGCCTGGGCCTGGCCCTCCGGGTGCTGGATGACGACCGTCCCGGCTTCTCCTTTGTGGTGGGCGCGCGGGACGAGGCGGCCTTCGGTCTGGCCGTGGAGGAGGCCCTGGCCTCGGCCCGCACCTCGGACCCCGAGCCGGGCTATGGCTTTGCCGCGCCCCAGCCGCCCTACCCCCAGGTGGAGGTCTACGACCCGGCGATCCGCCAGGACCCGGTGGAGGCCAAGATCGCCCGGGCCAAGGACCTGGCCCGCCTGGCCAAGGAGGCCGACCCCCGCATCATCCACGTGCACCCGGCCGAGTTCGGCAGCCAGGAGAGCTTGGTGCGCCTGGTGACCAGCCAGGGCCTGGACCTGACCCACCGCGCCACCCGCTTTTCGGCCGGAGTGCTGGCCCTGGCCGGCCAGGGTTCGGAGCAGGAGATGGGCTGGGAGTCGGACAGCCGCACCTTCCTGGAGGACCTGGACCTGGCCTTTGTGGGCCGGGAGGCAGGGCTCAAGGCCGCGGCCTATCTGGGCGGCCGGCCGGTGCCCGACGGCCGCTACGACGTGGTGTTCACCAACGCGGTGGCGGCCGAATTCCTGGATCTCCTGGCCCAGAGCCTGTTGGGCGACAACGTGGTGAAGAACCGCTCGCTGTTGGCCGGCAAGCTGGGCCAGGCGGTGGTTTCGCCCCAGGTGACCATCATCGACCACGGGCTCTTCCCCCGGGGAGCCGGCAGCGCGCCGTTTGACGACGAAGGCACCCCCCAATCCCGCACCGTCCTGGTGAAGGGCGGCGTGGTGGAGGCCTTCCTGTTCGACCGCCTCTGGGGGGCCCGACGCGGCCAGCCCAGCACCGGCAACGCGGTGCGCGCTTCCCTGAAGGCCCCTCCCGGGGTGGGTTTCACCAACCTCCTGCTGGAGCCCCGGGAGAGCGGCGGCACCGACCGGGACTTGGCCAAGAACCTGGGCCAGGGCCTGATCATCGGCGAGATCATGGGCGGCCACACGGCCAACCCGGTGAGCGGCGAGTTCTCCTTCGGGGCCTCGGGGCATCTGGTGGAGAACGGCGAGGTGATCCGCCCGGTGAAGTCCATCGCCCTGGCCGGCCAAGTGGTGGAGCTGTTCCGCCAGGTGGCCCGGGTGGGCGGCGACCTCCGCTTCTTCGGCCGCATGGGCGCGCCGTCCATCCTGGTGGAGGGGCTCTCGGTCAGCGGCGGGTAGGAGATCGCCGGAGCGCTGGGAAATCGTGGAGGCAACCCCCTTTCCTCAATAAAAATTCAAAGAGTTATTGAGGTTTAGCAATTGCCGTCTTCAAGCGGCGAAAAACCTTAAAAATGAAATGATATGAACTTGGTCATCAAGGGCGTGACACGAAAGGCTCCGATTTGAAAGGGTCCTACATCCCTGGTCTCGACCAGCCCGAACCAGGCCAAGGGGTCCAGGATCATATTGTTCACTACCTCCTTGATAATGATCCGGGCGGACTGCGGGGTCTGGTGCTCCAATAGGTGCTCCCTGACCGCCGGCAGAATCAGGTCTTCCATATGATCCTTGGCTTCCTGCCAGGTCCTGGCGGGGAATTTCCTCAACACATGCAGCGAATAGGCCATGGTCTGCTGGACCGCCGGGTGCGCCAAACGGCCCCCATACCCCAGGTTGAACCGGCGGAAGGTGGTCCAGAAAAGGTGAAGCTACAATTCAGGCAACTGGTCTTCCCGCATGAGCTGCCGCCCACGCTTGGTGGGGACGAAACTTCCCTTGTATTTCCTGATGAGCCCGGCCAACCCAGCTATGATCCTGGCCAAATGCAAGGGCCAGACATCTTGCTCATTGACGACGGAGCGGCCACGCAGCTCGCTTTCCGTGAGCCGATCACCCCGAAAATCCAGCTGAGGAAGCAGGACGGCGACAGTCTTCCGGTTAAGGTTGCCCACGCTGGTGACCCTGGCGCCTCCCTCTGCTTCGCATTGCTTCACCAGCAACCTGGTGTTGTGGAGCAAGGGGGTGCCGGCCACCTCCTGGGGCGGGAGTGAGGCATCGAGCCGCAACGGCCCGTGGCCATCCTCCCACGCGGCATCCAAAAGCCCCCTGACCTGGAGCGGTGACAGCCCGGCCAGGTCGTCCTGGGGGCGGTGATTGTAATCCTCCATCATCTGCTCGACAAAGGAATTGGCTTCCGCGCGGCTCTCGAAACCCCGGTGTTCGATGGCCTCGGCCAGGGTTTCGCCGAGGGCCAAAGGAGAGAAGCGTCCATCCTCCGCCGGGATCGGCGAGCGGCGCCCCAGGTCCCCCGCCTCCAGCCCCGGCTCCGGCACCCCTGCCTCCCGCAACTCATCTTCCAGCGACCGCACCGAGTCCAGGCGGTGACGGAGGAGCCCGGCCAAAAGGGACTCCAGACGCTTCCTGCCAACCGCGAACCTGTCGCGGCCGATGGCTTGCAGGGTCAAACGATCGCCCTGCAAGGTAATATGGCCCAACCGGCGATGATCGTCCGGGTCCGCCGGGAATTCGGCTCCTCCCTTTGGCTGGAGTCCCGAGGTTCCCGCCGATTGGCCACGTTCCACCCAGGCGAAAACTGCTTCAACCCGGATTGGTTCCCTGGAATCCGCGGAAACCAACGCGAAATCGTCCGCCGAGGCCAGGCGCCCGCGGGCTTCCGCCGGCTTTTCACAAGCATAGTGGGCCTCCAGAAACAGCTTCTCCTCGCCGTCCGCGGTCACTAACCTGGGCGGAGATGGAGGCGTGCTATCCTGGCCCATACAGCATTTTTTGTACTTTTTCCCGCTGCCGCAGGGGCAGGGATCATTACGGCCGATTTTGGCCATGGAGCCCAACCTTTCCGGCAAGGTGGAAGCAAGCCTTCATTCTCCGTCCCCGTTTGAAGCCGCTATCTGGAGAGCTTTGCACGGGGCGTCCTGCCCCGTGCAATGGCCTCATCTGACAATTAAACCCATTTATGCCGCTCAGGGGAAGGCTAACCCGGATATATCGAGGCCGATGCACGGAAAATACAAATATATTGCAGTTAAAACAGTGGTATATGTCATATTTCGGCGGTTAGTTGTGCGCCGTCGGCCTCCAGCGGGCCACGCATCCACCCCAAGCAAGTTCCACTTGCTTGGGGACCCCGGGGATGGCCCGCCAAATCACGAGCCTAAAGGCGAGTGATTTGTGCTGGTTGGCAAAACCACGCTTTTGCCAACCAGCTTAAGATGCCCGGTGCGGGACGCACCGTGCATCACCCTCTTATCAGGAAGATTGGGAACTCGGCCAGAGGACAAAACGCGGCCTGCAACAGCGGGGACCATTATACTAAAAAACCCAATCAAATAAGCTTGTTGGATAAACAATCCTCCCGGCCTCCATGAAATTTCCGGGCTGCCCCCCGCCCCCCCGCCCCTGTCGCCTGCCCCCACCTGCCCGCAGAGCCCGGGGGCGGCTCCGGGCCGCGGCCCGGCAGCGCCGCCGCGTCGGCTCGCGACCCGGGGCGGTAGGTTCCGGTTCCCCCCAGCCTGCCTGGAGCCTCCCCCGCCTGCCTCCTGGCCAGACACGAGGCATTGAATTTTTCAACCGTTTCCGCCGATAATAATTACCACTTGTCCTCCCCCTGGCTTTCAGTTAAACTTATTCCACAATACGTTAATTTGCATAATCTTGAAATATCGCGGACTTACCATCACGCAGCTTTGCCTGAGCCCCAGAGAGGATTTTCGATGGTGAGCCAGATCGCCTCCTTCCGCCATGAGCGGAATCTGGGTCTGCTTCTCCTCCTATGGTTTTGCCTGTGCGGCCTGTCCTGCAGCCCGCCGGAACCCCTGCAGCTGGGCTTTGTGGGCGGTCTTTCCGGGCGGGTGGCCGACTTGGGCCTGGCCGGCCGGGACGCGGTGCAGCTGGCCGTGGACCTGCGCAACCAGGCCGGCGGGGTGGCCGGCCGCCAGGTGTCCCTGGTGTTCCGGGATGACCGGCAGGACCCGGACCAGGCCCGCCTGGCCGTGCGGGAGCTGCTGGACCAGGATGTGGCCGCCATCATCGGGCCCATGACCAGCGACATGGCCGTGGCCGTGGTTCCCCTGCTCAACCAGGCCCACATGGTGGGCGTGAGCCCCACGGTCACCACCGAGGCCCTGACCGGCCAGGATGATTTCTTCCTGCGCGTCACCGCCACCACCAAGGTGTTCGCCTCCGCCAACGCCGCCTATCAATTGAAACACGGCCGCATGCGCCGGGTGGCGGCGGCTTATGACCGGGGCAACCGGAGCTTCAGCGAATTGTGGCTCCAGAACTTCGCCACCGCTCTGGCTCAGGGTGGCGGGGAGGTGGTGGCCAAGGTGCCTTTCACCTCCGGAGAGCAGGTGGTGTACCGCTCCCTGGCCGGCCGGCTCCTGGCGTCCCGGCCCGACGGCGTGCTCCTGGTGGCCAACTCCATGGACTCAGCCCTGTTGTGCCAGCAGATCCGCAAGCTTGACGCCAAGCTGCCCATCACCCTGGCCGACTGGGGCGCCAACGAGCGGCTTTTGGAGCTGGGCGGCAAGGCGGTGGAGGGGGTGAGCGTGGTGCAGCCCTTCAACCGTTACGGCCAGGAGCCTCGCTACCAGGAGTTCCGCCGCCAATACCTGGACCGGTTCAGCCGGGAGCCCGGCTTTGCCGGGGTGCACGGTTTCGAGGCGGCCAACCTGGTCATGGACGCCCTGGCCCACGCCGCGGGCGGGCCGGCCCTGAAAGCGGCCATCCTGGCCAACATGCCCTACCCCGGTCTGCAAGGCCCCCTGCACCTGGACCAGTTCGGCGACGTCCCCCGCTCGCCATTGTCCATGAGCGTGATCCGGGACTCCCGGTTCGTGGTGGTGGACTAGACGATGCGGCCCATAACCTTTGGACGCAGATTGCGCTGGCTGGTGGCGGCGGTGGCCTTGGTGCCGGTCATCCTCGTGGGGGCCGTGGCCGGGTTCGGCCTCCTGCCCCAGGCGCGCCGGGGGATCCTCAGCCATCACCAGGAAATGGCCCACGCCGTGGCCTTCCAGGTGGCCGAGCATTTGCGAGGGGCGGAGCGGGATATGCACGCCCTGGCCAATTACCTGGCCACCCGCCCCGGGTTCGCCGCGGCCGACCTCGCGGCGCTCCTGGACGCTCACGCCGGGCCGGGAGACGCCTTTGAAGCCATCTACCTCACCGATGACCATGATGCCATCGTGGCCCTGGGCCTGTCCCAGGGGCAAAACCAGCACCGGCCGGACCTCCTGGGCCTGGATCTTTCCCAGCGCGCCTTTCTGCGGACCGCACGCCAGGCCGGAGAGCCGTCGTGGTCCCAGCCCTTTCTTTCCACGGTCAGCGGCAACCTGGCGGTGGCCTTTGCGGCCCCGCTGCCCGGCAGGGTCCTGGTGGGGGAGATCACCGTAGACCGCATCACCAAGTTCATCCGGAGCATGCCGGCCCAGAGCCGCCTGGCCATCGCGCTTTTGGATGGCCGGGGGCAGGTCATCGCCTGCTCCCAAAAGGCTTTTGCCGGCCAGCACCTGGCCCCCCAGCAATCCCGAGTAATCTGGGCGGAACTTCTCACCGGCCCGGAGTCCGAGCTTTTTCCCCTGGGCGGACGCCAATATTTGGGCATTTTCCTGGACGTGCACCGTCTGGGTTGGAAGGTGGTGGTGGCCCAGCCCTTGGGCCAGGCCTTGCGCCCCCTCAAGACCACCCTGTGGGCTTTGGGGGCCGGCCTGGTGAGCGCCCTGGTCCTGGCGCTGGCGGCCGGCTGGCTGCTGGCCCGCGGCTTGGCCGGCGATTTCCAGCGTTACGCCAGCCTGGCCCGGGCCATCGCCCAGGGGCATTACGACCAGGAGCCGCTCGCTTCCCCGGTCCAGGAGTTTGCCAACCTGGGGTCGGATCTGCAGAAAATGGCTGCGGCCATCCGTCAGCGGGAACGGGCCTTGGCCCACAGCGAGGCGCGGCTCTTGAAGGCGCAGGCCGTGGGCCACGTGGGGAGCTTCGAGCTGGACCTGACCACCGGCCTGGTCTGGGGCTCGGCCGAGTCCTTTCGCATCTACCAACTCCCCTCCACCCCCGACGGCACCATGGACTGGGCCGCCGTGCAGGAGGTCCCCCTGCCGGAGGAGCGGCCCCGGCTGGATCAAGCCCTGGAGGACTTGGTTACCCGGGGGCTGCCCTATGACCAGGAAATCCGCATTCGGGACCTGCATTCCCCGGAGCCCCGGTACGTTCGCTCCCTCGCCGACCTGGAATATGGCCCCGACGGAAAGCCCCGCCGGGTGGTGGGCACCGTCCAGGACATCACCCCGCAAAAGCTGGCCGAGCTGGAGCTGGAGGCCAACCGGCGCCTCTTGCTGGAGACCCAGGCCCTGGCCCGCCTGAGTCATTACGTGCTGGATCTGACCACCGGCGCCTGGGAAGGTTCGTCCCTATTGGACGAAATCCTGGGGCTCGCTCCGGACTACCCCCGAAACCGCGCGAGCGGGCTGGCGCTCATCCACCCGGACGACCGCGCCGAGATGACTCTGCTCCTGGAACCCACCACCCTTTTGGCCAAGCAGAGGTTTGACCGGGAGGTCCGGGTGATCCGCCCCCAGGATCAGGGGGAGGTCTGGGTGCGCGTGCTGGGCCGGCTGGAGTGCGACGAGGCGGGCCGGCCGGCCAAGCTGATCGGCGCGTTGCAGGACATCACCCCGCGCAAGGAGCTGGAGCGGCAGTTCTTCCAGGCCCAGAAGATGGAAGTGGTGGGCCAGCTGGCCGGCGGGGTGGCCCACGACTTCAACAATATGCTCATGGTGATCCTGGGTTACACCGAGCTGCTGCAGGCCCAGTTCCCCCCGGAATCCCAGGAGGCGCAGCGTCTGGGCCAGATCCAGAAGGCGGCCCAGCACTCCCGCGACATCACCCGGCAGCTCCTGGCTTTCTCGCGCAAGCAGCTCATCTCGCCCAGCCCGCAGGATTTGAACCAGTTGGTCGACGCCACCCAGAAGACCCTGTTGAGCCTCATCGGCGAGAACATCAGCCTGACTTTCCATCCCGCCCCGGAAATCTGGCCGGTGAAGCTGGATCCCGCCCAAGTGGATCAGATCCTGGTCAACCTGGCCGTGAACGCCCGCGACGCCATGCCCCAGGGCGGCAAGCTTTTGATCGAGACCCACAACACCGTCTTGGACGCCAACTATTGCCGGCATCATCAGGAGGCCCTGCCGGGTGAGTTTGTGCAACTGGCGGTGAGCGACGTGGGCCAGGGCATGGACGCCGCCACGGTGGCCCGCATCTTCGAGCCGTTCTTCACCACCAAGGGGCCCGGCCAGGGCACCGGCCTGGGGCTGGCCACGGTGTACGGCATCGTCAAGCAAAACGGCGGCTTCATCAACGTCTACAGCGAGCCGCGGCGGGGCACCACCTTCAAGGTCTACCTGCCCCGCCACCTGGGCGGGGACGGGCCCCGTCCGAGTGCGGCGGCGGTCAAGCCGGAGATCGGTTCGGGCACCATCCTCCTGGTCGAGGACGACGAGTTGGTGCGCCAGGTGGCGGCTTCCATGCTGGAGGAGCTGGGCTACAAGGTGATCTCGCCCTTGTCGGCCCGGGAAGCCCTCCACCTGTGCCGCAAAAACCGCCAGGCCTTTGATCTGCTCCTGACCGACGTGATCATGCCGGACCTTAGCGGCCGGGAGCTGCACCGCCAGATTCAGGCCCTGCGGCCCGGCCTCAGGGCGGTGTTCATGTCCGGCTACACCAGCAACATCATCGCGCATCACGGCGTGTTGGAGGAGGGGGTGCATTTTCTGGCCAAACCCTTCACCATCACCGACATTGCCGCCACCATGCGCGAGGCCCTGGCCTGAGGAGCCGCCTGGGGCAGGACGCGCCGAGCGGCGCGGGGGGCTTAGAAATGGCTTACTCCGGTGCGGCTTTAACCCCGCCCCCGCCCGTCCGCGGCCGTCCGGGCCTTACCACGGCCTGGGCCGGCCATCGCCGGGAGCGGTCGGAAAGGTCCCGACCGGCAGGCCTTGGTTATCTTTTACCTTTCCATCCCGGAAACCCTCAGGGTTGTGCCGGGGATTGGGGGCGGGCGGCGCTGCCGCCGCCCCGGAATTCCGGACTTGTCATAAGTAAATATCCTAGTCTTTCTTGCGTTTGACTCCCAGTGAACGGCTTGACTTATTTTCGTTACTTGTGCTATATGTGTCCGGGCGCAAACAATTGGCTCCTGGTGCTGCCCCCAGGGGGTGCTGCCGGGCCACTAGGCAGGTAAAGGGAAGCAGGTGGCAAAAAAATTTACTCTTCTTTTGATTCCCGAAGGCGCGCATAGCGTAAAACGCTTCCATATTCCCCGTTTTCTTCTTCCGCTCACCGTGGTTGTCCTGGTGGCCGCCTTGGCCATGGCCGGTTATTGGTTCCGACAATATCAAAACATCTGTCAGAACCTCCCCGACCTCAAATCCCTGGAGTCGGAAAACCAGCGCCAGGAGGCCCAGCTCGAGGTTTTCGCCAAGACCCTGGCCACCTTCAAGGACCAGATGTCCCATTTGAAGGATTTCAACCGCAAGCTTCGGGTGCTGGCCAATCTGGATAAACCCGCCGCCGAGGACTCCATCTTCGGCGTGGGCGGCCCGGACGGCCACGGCGCCGGCCCGGGGGTGCGCCTGGCCACCACCAATCACGAGCGCCGCATCCTGACCATGCGCCGCGAGTTGGATCACCTCTCGGCCGAGGGTGAAGCCCAGCGCCTGGTGCAGGTGGAGTTGGCCAAGTTCCTGAAGGAGCGCCGCTCCATCCTGGCCTCCACCCCCTCCATGTGGCCCACCCACGGCTGGGTCACCAGCGGCTACGGCTACCGCGTCTCCCCCTTCACCGGCAAACGCACCTTCCACTCCGGCCTGGACATCTCCACCCGCAGCGGCACCCTGGTAAGGGCCCCGGCCAACGGCGTGGTCACCTTTGCCGGCTGGGAAGGCGGCTTCGGCCGGTTGTTGGTCGTCAATCACGGACACGGCATGGTCACCCGCTACGCCCATCTCCGGGCCTTCAAGGTCAAGGTCGGCGACCGGGTGGAGCGCAACCAGCTCCTCGGCCTGGTGGGCAGCAGCGGCCGCACCACCGGCCCCCATCTGCACTACGAGATTCTTTTGTCCGGCGTGCCCACCAACCCCAGGGCCTACATCCTGGACTAATCGTGAGGTTGAAAAAGTCCATCCAGGGCCTTTTTCAACCAACCTTGGTAAAGGCGTGGTTTTACCAAGGTTGTCAATTTGCTTGCTTTTTCAAAGCTGCACAAATTGGCGCACCCTCCCCGGGGTCCCCAATAAGCCGCAGGCTCATTGGGGGTGAATCCATGGCGCGCCTAGCAGGCTGTTGAACAACCGCCGGCTGGATTACAACTCCGCGCCATTGTGCTCCCGACGGCGGCTGGCCCGCGTCGGGAGTTGCTTTTGGCGGCAAGGGGGTTAACATATAGGCCATGTTTGGCAAAATCATCAAAATGGTCGTGGGGACCAAGAACGAGCGTGAGCTGAAAAAGCTTCGCCCCTTGGTCGAGGTCGTCAACTCCCTGGAACCCAAGATGGAAAAGCTCTCGGACCAGGCTCTGGCCGCCCTCACCGGCGAATACCGCCAGCGCCTGGACAACGGCGAGAGCTTGGACGATCTCCTGCCCGAGGCCTTCGCCACGGTGCGGGAGGCCGGCCGCCGCACCTTGGGCCAGCGCCACTATGACGTCCAGCTCCTGGGCGGCATGGTGCTGCACTCCGGCAAGATCGCCGAGATGAAGACCGGCGAGGGCAAGACCCTGGTGGCCACCCTGCCGGTGTATCTGAACGCCTTGGCTGGGCGCGGGGTGCACGTGGTCACGGTCAACGACTACCTGGCCAGCCGCGACGCCGCCTGGATGGGCCAGGTCTACCGGTTCCTGGGCCTGGAGGTGGGCTGCATCGTGCACGGCCTGGACGAGCAGGAGCGCCGCGCCGCCTACCACGCCGACGTCACCTATGGCACCAATAACGAGTTCGGCTTCGACTACCTCCGCGACAACATGAAGTTCGACTTGGCCGAACTGGTTCAGCGCGACTACTACTACGCCATCGTGGACGAGGTGGACAGCATCCTCATCGACGAGGCCCGGACCCCGCTCATCATCTCCGGTCCCTCGGACAAGTCCAGCCGGCTCTACATCGACGTGGACCGCATCATCCCCAAGCTGACCGACGAGACCCACTACACCGTGGACGAAAAAGCCCGCTCCGCCAGCCTCACCGAGCAGGGCGTGGCCAAGTGCGAGGAACTCCTGCGGGTGGAAAACCTCTACGACCCCCGCAACATCGAGCTGCTGCACCACATCCAGCAGGCCCTGAAAGCTCATACCCTGTTCAAGCGGGACGTGGACTACATCGTCAAGGAAGGCCAGGTGGTCATCGTCGATGAGTTCACCGGCCGCCTCATGCCCGGCCGCCGCTATTCCGAGGGCCTGCACCAGGCCCTGGAAGCCAAGGAGCGGGTCAAGGTGGAGAGCGAGAACCAGACGCTGGCCACCATCACCTTCCAGAACTACTTCCGCATGTACGAGAAGCTCTCGGGCATGACCGGCACCGCCGACACCGAAGCCGAAGAGTTCAACAAGATCTACAAGCTCGACGTCATGGTGGTCCCCACCCACAAGCCCATGGTCCGCAAGGACCACGCCGACCTGGTCTACCGCACCGAGCGTGAAAAGTTCGAAGCCGCGGCTGAAGAGATCGAAGAGAAGCACAAGATCGGCCAGCCGGTCCTGGTGGGCACCATCAGCATCGAGAAATCCGAGGTCCTCTCCACCCTCCTGAAACGCCGCGGCGTGCCCCACCACGTGCTCAACGCCAAGCACCACGCCCAGGAAGCCGAGATCATCGCCCAGGCCGGGCAGATGGGCGCCGTGACCATCTCCACCAACATGGCCGGCCGCGGCACCGACATCGTGCTGGGCGACGGCGTGCCCGACCTGGGCGGCCTCCACGTGCTGGGCACCGAACGCCACGAATCCCGGCGCATCGACAACCAGCTCCGCGGCCGCTCCGGCCGCCAGGGCGACCCCGGCTCCAGCCGCTTCTACGTGGCCCTGGAAGACGACCTCATGCGCCTGTTCGGCTCCGACCGCATCAGCGGCATGATGGGCCGTTTGGGCCTCGACGACGGCGAACCCATCGAAGCCAACATGATCTCCAAGGCCATTGAGAACGCCCAGCGCAAGGTGGAAGGCCGCAACTTCGAAATCCGCAAGCAGCTCCTCGAGTACGACGACGTCCTCAACAAGCAGCGCGAGGTGATCTACGGCCAGCGCCGGCAAGCCCTCACCGGCGAAGGCGTGCACGAATGGGTCACCGACATGATCGCCGACACCGCGGAGACCCTGGTGGCCGGCGTGGTGGAAGACGGCCCCCCCGAGGAATGGGACCACAAAGGTTTCGTCGAGGCCGTGGGCGCCAACCTGGGGTTCATCCCCAGCCTCACCCCCCCCGAGGAGTGGAACGAGGAATACCTCGTCACCACCCTCTCCGAGCAGGCCGAGGCCCACTACGCCCAGAAGTTCACGGACTACGGCCAGGACAACATGGGCTTCCTGGAGCGCATGATCCTCCTGCAGGTGGTGGACTCCCACTGGAAAGACCACCTCCTCAACATGGACCACCTCAAGGAGGGCATCGGCCTCCGGGGTTACGGCCAAAAAGACCCCCTGCGCGAGTACCAACGCGAAGGCTTCGAGATGTTCGCCGCCATGGTCGAACACATCCGGGTCGAAACCGTGTCCAGCCTCATGCGCCTCCGGCTGGCCCGCCCCGAAGACGTGGAAGAGCTGGCCCCCCAAGAGGATATCCCCCTGTCCTACTCCGGCGGCGACGACTCCGCCTCCGAACCCGTGCAGCGCAAGTCCACCAAGGTAGGCCGCAACGACCCCTGCCCCTGCGGCTCCGGCAAAAAATACAAGAAATGCTGCCTGGCCAAAAACGGCGGCGGCAAGAAGAAGCAGGCCCATCCTTTGGGGTAGATTTTTGTGGGGGAGAACCTTTTTCTTTTGAAGCCAAAAGAAAAAGGTTCTCCCCCACACCCCCTTTCCAAAAAGAAAAGCGATGATAATTAGTTAGCTGGCGATGTCTGGGGCGTAGAGGCCTTGGTGGGCGGGGGTGTGCGCCTGGACGCGAACTGTCGCGCCGTGTCCGCGGAATGGGTTATAGTGGGTCGAGGGGCGGGAGGGCCGCCCCTGGAGCTTTCCATCCCGAGGGAGAGGCATGACCGTCCCCCGCCGCACCAATCCTGCCTCCGGCTGTATGCTCACCTTTTTCACCCGGGTGTTTCCCCTCCTGTTCATCCTGTTGGGGGGGGGGATGCTGGTGTGGGGCGGCTGGAACATGTGGCGGGCCTGGGAAGCCCAGTCCTGGCCCTCGGTCCCCGGCGAGGTCATCCACTCCGACACCCGGTTCTCCCCACCCAGCAGCAACAGCAAGAGCTCCGGATCATTCTGGCCCGACGTGCGCTACCGCTACACCGTGAGCGGGGTGGTGCACGAGGGTGACCAGGTCACGGCCTCGGATTACGGCGGCTCCCTGGCCCACGCCCGCGAGGTCTCCGGCCGCTACCGGGTGGGGCAGAGAGTGGAGGTGCATTACGAGCCCGGCGACCCCCGCGAAGCCCTCTTGGAGCCCGGCCTGGCCCTCTCGTCTCTCCTGCTGCCCGGGGTGGGCCTGGCTTTCCTGACCGCCGGTTTGTTCATTTGGTTCATCTTCGCCCGGGCCCTGAAGCATCAACGGAACGCCCCGGACGGTGAGACTGGCGGCGCGGGCCCGCCCCCGCCGCCGGGCCGGACCGAGACTCCTGCCACGAGCTGGACCACGGCCGGGACCGCGGCGCCGACCCAGGGTCAGGCTCCGGCCGCGACAAAGCCTCTCTACCCCCGGCGCTTTGGACAGCGTCCCCGCTGGCCTTCCCGGCAGGCGCAAACCCAGTCCAACCCCCAGCCCTACGCCACCGGCTTCACCAGCTCCAGCGGAGGGCGCTACGCCGACACCACCGCCCCGGGGACCTCGCCGGACCCGGCCGCCCCCGCGGCCGGGCTCACCTGCCCGCGTTGCGGCGCCCCCACCCCCCGGGGCCGCTTCCGGGTCTGGCAGATACTCCTGGCCGTGGTCTTGTTTCCCGAGGGGCTTTTGGCCTTGATGTTGGGGCGCGGTCCGGCGACCTGCCCCCAGTGCGGCCACCAGTGGCAGCCCAAGGCGCAGGGCAAATAACCGCCTGCCCAGCCGGCCCCGGCCTCACACCTTCACCCTTTTGCCGTTGATGCGCACCCGGCCCTCCACCGGCACCGGCTGCCGCACGATGTCCAGCACCGGGCAGTGGCGCTCCACAAAGGCGGCCAGCTCGGCCAATTTCGCCGGATCGCCCGGGGATTCCAGGCGGGTGTCGAATTTAACCTTGTCAAAACCCGGTCGTACGTCATCTTTGAGTCCCAGGAAGCCCCGCCGGTCCAGATGGCCCTCCACCCGGACTTCCACCTTGGTCAGTTCCAAGCCCCACAGGGCCGCCATGGAGGCGTACATGATCTCCTGGCAGGCGCCCAGGGCCATGAGCACCAGCTCCACCGGGCTGGGTCCGGCGTCGTCGCCGCCCATGAGGGGCGGCTCGTCAATCAAGAGGGGGGGCAACTCGCGGGCCTGGGCCTCGCAGGTCAGCCGCTCCACCAGCCGGGTGCGCACCAGGCTGGCCGCCCGGGCGGTGCCGGGATTTTCCGCCACCTGGCGGGTAAGGTTCTCCACGGTTTTTTTTAGCTGGGCTTCCATGGTATTTTCCAATGCAATGATAACCACGTGAACCGCCGGCCAGGCCATCCGGCCGGCAACCATAATTGTTCACAAGATACCGGGATTTCGTCTTGTCCACCAGTCCCAAACCTGCCCAGGCCGCTCTGTTCGCGCCGTGCCTGGCCGAGCATCTCCTGCCCGACCTCTTGGAAGCCACCGCCCGGGTGCTGGCCCGGGCCGGGGTGCGGCCCACCTACCCGCCCAAACAGACCTGTTGCGGCCAGATGGCCATGAAGGCCGGGCTCCGCCCCCAGGCGGCCAGGCTGGCCCGGCGCTTCTTGAAGCTGTTCGAGGACGCCGAGGCGGTGGTGGCCCCCTCCGGCTCCTGCGTGGCCATGGTCCGGAAGTACTATCCCCTGCTCCTGGCCGACGACCCCGGGGCCGCGGCCGCGGCCCGGGACCTGGCCGCCCGCACCTGGGAGCTTTCCGAGTTTTTGGTGGACGTCCTGGGCGCCCCGGACCTGGGGTCCACCTGGCCCGGCACCGCGGTGTACCACCCCTCCTGCCAGGTTCACCGGGTCCTGGGAGTAATCGATCAACCCCAGCGCCTCCTGGCCCAGGTGGCGGGCCTCACCCTCCTGCCCCTGGAGGACGCCGAGCGCTGTTGCGGCTTTGGCGGAGCCTTCAGCCTGGAGTTCCCGGACATCTCCGACAGCCTGGGCCGCCGCAAGGCCCTGGCCGTGGGGGACAGCGGGGCCCAATACCTGGTGGTGGCCGAGGTGAGCTGCCTCCTGAACATCGCCGCTTTCCTGCCGAAACTCCGCATTCCGGTGGAGCCGGTGCACCTGGCCCAGGTCCTGGCCGGGGGATTGGGGCCGGCATGAAGATCGCCACCCATCACTTCAAGGACGCCTCGGCCCGCGCGGTTTTGGACCTGAAGCTCCAGGACAACCTTCTGGTGGCCGGGCAGCGCTTTGCCGCCCTCCGGCAGATGGGCATGGCGCGCCTGGTGGACCCCGCGGCCGGCCGCCGCGCCGCCCGGGACCTCAAGCGCCGCTGCCTGGCCGACCTGCCCCGTCTGTTGACTCTGTTGGAAAGCAAGCTCCAGGAGCGGGGGGTGGTGGTGCACTGGGCCCTGAACGGCGGCGAGGCCCGCCGCATCATCCTGGACCTGGCCGCCGCCCGGGGGGTCAAGAGCGTGGTCAAGGGCAAGTCCATGATGAGCGAGGAGGTGGGCCTGAACCCGGCCCTGGCCGAAGCCGGGGTGGAGGTGTGGGAGAGTGACCTGGGCGAGTTCATCGTGCAGCTGGCCGGCGAGGGTCCCTCGCACATCCTGGCCCCGGCCATCCACAAGAACCGCCAGGACGTGGCCGAGCTGTTCCACCAGGAGCTGGGCTTGCCCTACACCGAGGAGCCCGCGGAGCTGACCCTGCAGGCCCGGCGCTTTCTGCGCGAAAAATTCCTGGCCGCGGACATGGGGGTCACCGGGGTGAACGTGGCCATCGCCGAGACCGGCAGCCTGTGCCTGTTCGAGAACGAGGGCAACATCCGCATGAGCACCACCCTTCCCCGCTTGCACGTGGCGGTGATGGGCCTCGAGAAGGTGGTGGAGACCTGGGAGGACTTTGACCAGCTCCGGATGATGCTGACCCTCACCGCCACGGGCCAGGCCTGCTCCACCTATCTGAGCCTCTTGTCCGGCCCCCGCCGCGCCGGGGAGAAGGACGGCCCGGAGGAGGTGCACGTCATCTTCCTGGACAACCGGCGGAGCCACATCCTGGCCGACCCGGTGCTGCGGGACACCTTGCAGTGCATCCGCTGCGGCGCCTGCCTGAACGTCTGCCCGGTGTACCAGTCCGTGGGCGGCTACACCTACGGTTGGGTCTATTCCGGACCCATCGGGGTGCTGTTGAACAGCCAGCTCCTGCCCCGGGGCCTGGCCGACGATTTGCCCCGGGCCTGCACCATGTGCGGGGCCTGCGCCCAGGTCTGCCCGGTGATGATCGACCACCCCAGCCTGATGCTGCATCTGCGCTGGCTGGCCCAGGGCGGTGAAACGCCGCAGCGGGGCGGCGGCGCCGGCGGGCTGGCCGGGGTGGGCCTGCACTCCTGGCTGGCTGGCGGCCCGGCCCGCTTCCGGGCGGCCCACGCCCTGGCCCGCCTGGGCCAGCCCCTGGTGGCTCCGGGCGGGCGGGCCCGCCGCCGGCCCAAGGTCTTGGCCCGCTGGGGCGAGGCCCGGGTGCTGCCCCGCTTGCAAAAGCCCTTCTCCCGCCGCTGGCGGCGTTTGCAAAAGGAGTTGGCGCGCCTGACCCCGGACCCGGGAGAGGACCAATGAGCAGTGAAGCCCGCAGCCAGATCCTGCGCAGCCTGAAGAGCGCCCTGGCCACGGCTGAGCCGCCGGCCCCCACGGGGGACCGGGCGGTGCTGAAACCGGCCCAAGGCAATTGGGCCGAGGCCGCCGCAGCCCTCACCGGCCTGGGTGATCACCTGGAGGTGGTGGGGGACGCGGCCGCCCTCTGGGAGCACCTGGCCGCCCTGCTGGCCCGGCATCAGGTGAGCCGGGTGGTGTATGCGGAGCACCCGCTGCTCACGGCTCTGGACCTGCCGGCCTGGCTGGCCGCCCAGGGCCTGGAGGCCCAGCCCGCCGACCCCTCCACGCCCCAGGGCCGGGACTTTGTTGCCGGGGCCGACCTGGGGATCACCGCGGCCGAGGCCCTGTTCAGCGACTCGGGCACCCTGGTGCTCCGGGCCGGACCGGGCCGGGCCCGGGCCACCTCGCTCCTGCCGCCCCTGCATCTGGCCCTGGTGACCCGGGAGCAGGTGGGGCCCACCCAGGACGCCTTGTCCGTCCTTCTGCGGACCTGGCAAAAGGAGGAGGGCGACCTGCCCAGCGGGGTGATTCTCATCACCGGGCACAGCCGCACCGCGGATATCGAGTTGATCCTGGTCTCCGGGGTGCACGGCCCGGGCCGCCTGGAGGTGGTGGGCCTGGATTTCAGCCCTTAGGAATTTGTCGGAGAAATGGGAATAAGATGTGGGGGGAACCACCTTTCCCCCAAAAATCTTCATATTTTTCGTCGGGTTGAGAAATATGCACCTTCAAGCCAGACTTCCTGCCGAAAGTGGGGAGGTGGCCATAAGAGCCTTGGCTCGAATACTCCCCAAACTTCGTAAGAGGTAATAGCGATGACTGATTTGCCGCCGTTGGGGACTGCGCCCCTGAAACAGTGCCCCACCGCCAGCCTGGCCGTGCCGGGCTTCACCGCCGCGGCCACCCACTGCGGCCTCAAGAAGAACGGCCGCCCGGACCTGGCGCTCATCGTGGCCGAGGAGGCGGTGCCCGCGGCCGGGGTCTTCACCAAGAACAAGCTGGCCGCCGCGCCGGTGCAGGTCTGCCGCCGCCACGTGGCCGAGGGCCGGGCCCGCCTGATCCTGGCCAACAGCGGCGGGGCCAACGCGGCCACCGGCCAGGCCGGGCTCACCGCCTGTCTCTCCGCCTGCCAGGGGGCCGCCGCCGCGGTGGGCTGCCCCCTCACCGAGGTGCTCTGCGCCTCCACCGGGGTCATCGGCCAGGTGCTGGACGCGTCTAAGCCGGCCGCGGCCCTGCCCGACCTGGCCGCCCGCCTGGCCCCCGACGGCCTGGCCGCCGCGGCCGGGGCCATCATGACCACCGACACCTTTGCCAAGATGGCCGAGCGCAAGGTGGAGATCGCCGGCCGCACCATCACCGTGGGCGGCATGGCCAAGGGCGCCGGCATGATCCGGCCGGACATGGCCACCCTGTTGGTGTTCGTGCTCACCGACGCCAAGGCCGGGTCCGCGGCCCTGGCCCAGGTGCTGCGGGAGGCGGCCGGCGAGTCCTTCAACCGGGTCAGCGTGGACGGCGACATGTCCACCAACGACACCCTGCTCTTGTTGGCCAGCGGCCGCGCCGGCGGGCCGGAGCTGCTGCCCGGGGACCCGGGCCTGGCGCTTCTGGCCAAGGCGGTCACCGAGGTCTGCCAGGAGTTGGCCACCATGATCGTGGCCGACGGCGAGGGCGCGGCCAAGCTGGTGCGGGTGGTGGTCCAGGGTGCGCCCAGCCAGGGCCAGGCCCGGGAATATTGCTACGCCATCGCCCACTCGCCCCTGGTGAAGACCGCCTTCGCGGCCGGCGATCCCTATTGGGGCCGCATCCTTTCAGCCGCGGCGGCCCTGGCCGGCCAGCGCGCTTGGGAGTTCGAACCGGCCCGCACCCGGGTGTGGTTCAACGAGATCCTCACCGCGGACCAGGGCCTGGGCCTGGGCAAGGAAGTGGAGGAGCGGGCCCGGGTGGATCTGAAGGAGCCCCGCTTCGAGGTGACCCTGGACCTGGGCCTGGGCGAAGCCTGGGACTGGGTGCTCACCTGCGACCTGACCCAGGAGTACGTGGCCATCAACGTGGATTATCGGAGTTAGCCAGCTTGGAAGCCGCGCCGCCGTAGCGGGAAGCCATACGCGGGGCGCCCCGGCCGGGACGCCCCGCTAAATTTTCACCCCTCGCCGCGGGCTGGGGAAAGCCTTGCTCCCGGATATTGCCCAAGGCAGCGCAGCGCCCCGGTTGGGGTGCCCCCTGGGACCCGCGACCAGGATCTCCTGACTCGGCAGGGCCTTGCCCCCCCAATAAAAACGGGGCGCCCCAGAAGGGGCGCCCCGCCAGGCTGTTGACAAACAGCCTGTGCGGGCCATGGATGGCCCGCCGATTAACGGCGATTTTCTAAAATAGCCGTTAATCGTGCTCCTTGGCAAAACCACGCTTTTACCAAGGAGCTGCTGACAAAGGCCACGACGGCCTTTGTCAGCAATCTGAAAACGGGGCGCCCCAAAAGGGACGCCCCGTGTAGGTTCGGAGAAGTTGCCGGCTGGCGGCTCAGGCGGTGCCGTTCTTGCGACGGCGGAACCAGCCCACGGCTCCCAGGGCCGAGCCCATGAGCAGCAGGGTGCCGGGCTCGGGGGTGCCCCCGGAGGGGGTGTCGTGGTTCACGGTGGCCAAGAGGATGTCCTGGCCGGTGTTGCTGTGGGCCACCAGGAAGTCGTAGTTGCCCGACAGCACCACGTTGCCGTTGTTGTCGGTCAGGTGATCGTTCAGAGCCACCAGGATGTTGCTGGCCAGGCTGATGGCGCTGTTGTTGTAGGGCAGGGTGAAGCGGCCGTCGTTCCACCAGGCGGAGGACCACCCGTTGGTCAGGTAGTCGCCGCTGGGGTCCATGACGGTTTCCCAGATGGCCAGCTGTATCGCCTGGATGAGGTAGGTGGTGCTCGAGTTTCCGTAGTTGACGCTGGACTGATCCTCCAGCCAGGAAACGCCGGGAGCGAAGTTCTCCATGATCCAGGCCGCCTGCATCCAGTCGACGTCCTCCACCGCGGGCCAGACCCCGCCGGGGCCTTCCCAGTCTTCCGGGTCCTGGGCCGTGAACTGGTTGTTGAACAATTGCGCCGGGTCGATGCAGTAGCCGAACCACAGGGCGCCGGCGTATTCGCCGTCGGTGTAGAATTCCGAGGTCAAACCGGAGCGGCCATGGTCGTCGATGTAGTACTGGACGTTGCGGCCGCCGTGGTAATTCAGGTCGATGGTGTCGGCCCAGGCTGGAACGCTCAGGGCCAAGCAGGCCAAAAGCGCCAGGCACCCCAAGGTCAACAGTGCGCTTCTTCTCATGATTCCTCCTCCAGGAAGCAATCAGCGCCTATTCACCGTCAGCCCCCAAAGGGGCGGAATCGGCGTAGGGTGGCCACGGGTTGGGTCACCGGCGATATAAAGTTGATTTCTGCTGTGAATAAACTGTGTTTAGTGCTTGGAATAAAATTAGCAGCGTCTGTGAAAAAAGCCAAGCGAAAAACCATTCCGGAATATGACAAATTTTTAAAAAACCGCGGGCCGCGTTCCCGATTTGCCAAAAACCCAGGCCTCGTCTAAAGTTAGACTGAGTTTCCAGCCCGGCGGAGCGGGTCCGTTTTGGGGAGGCTCAGCCGCGTAAACCGTGATAATCCGAGGGCTTGGCCGCCTGCCTGACTCGCTGGCCGCCGGGGATGGCGGCAGGAACCGCGGCAAGGCCTCCGGGGGCCGCGGGGCCGTCCCCCGTCCGCCACAAACCCCAAGGGGGCCGCGCCTTCGGGCCGGCCGGGAGATAGGGTTTTTGAACCGCTTCACCCTCTATGCTCTGGCCTGGTTCGGGGGGGGCGCGTTGGTCCTGCTCCTGACGCCCCAGGCGGGTTGGTGGGTGCTCCTGCCCCTGTGGGTGGCCGGGTTCGCCGGGCTGGCCCTCTGGGGCGTGTTCAGCATCCGGGCGGGGCTGTTTGTCAAAAGCATGAACCGCCTGCCCGCCGGGCACCACCTGGTGGCCCTGACTTTTGACGACGGGCCCGACCCCCGGGCCACCCCGGCGCTCTTGGACCTTTTGGCCCGGCGGAGGGTGCCGGCCACCTTCTTCTGCCGGGGAGACCGGGCCCAGGCCCACCCCGAGCTGATTCGCCGCCTGGACCAGGAAGGGCATCTGGTGGGCAGCCACACCATGCATCATCATTGGTGGCACAACTTCCTGGCCGGCCGCGCCCTGGAGCGGGAGATCATCGCCGGGCAGGAGGCCGTGGGCCGGGCTTTGGGCCGGCTGCCCCGGCTCTACCGCCCGCCCATGGGCCAGACCAACCCCCACCTGCCCCGGGTCGTGCGGCAACACGGGCTGGTGGTGGTGGGCTGGGAGGTGCGGCCCCTGGACCGCCGCGCCCCGGCCCGCCAGGTGGTGCGCCGGGTGCTCCGCCGGGTCCGCGACGGCAGCTTCATTCTCCTGCACGACGGCGGCGTGGACCCGGCCCACCTCGTGGCCGTGGTGGAGGGCGTTCTGGATGGGCTGGCCGCCCGGGGCCTCGGCTGCTGCCGGGCCGACTACTGGCTCAAGGAGCCGGCCTTCGCGCCCCTTCCCGGAGAGAAGGCCGCCGATGCCGCCTAGGATGCTGATGCCCCTGGCCCGGCGGCTGGCCCGCACCTCTTTCGCGGCCCAGGCCGTGCGGGACCAGGTGGACCTGAAGCCCTTCCGGGAGCCGCCTTCGCCGCGGCTCATCGTGGGGGTGACCCTCATCGGCCTCAGCATGCTCATGGGCTGGCCCACCGTGGGGGTCCTGGGGGTGGTGGCCGCCTACCTGCGGGACCCGGTGGTGTTTTTCCTGGGTGGGCCCCTCACCTACGGCCTGTCCTGGGCGGTGTGGGGGCTGGGCATGCTCCTGGCCGGACGGGACAACGTGCGCTACCTCAAGGTCTTCCTGGGCTGGGCGCTCCGGCGCTGGCTGGAGAAGATGCTGGGGCCGGACGCCGCCGGCGCCTGAAAGCCGGCGGGAAGACCTTCCGCCGGCCCGGTTCCGCCGCGTCCAGGCGGGATAAGGGACGGCCCGGGCGCTGGATCGTCACCTTCATCCCTCCCTCACCGGTCTTGCCGCCGGCGGCCGGGTGTGCCACAATCAGAAGTCGCTGTGCCCGGGCTGACTTCCGGCGTAGCGGCTTGGGGGGCGGGGCTGAGGACTCGCCGACTCCGGAGAGCGAGCCCGGATATACCTACGGAAAGGGCAAAGGATGCAGGCCCAGCAGGCATACGACATCGTGGTGAAGTACCTGTCCGAGGAGTTCGAGATCCCCCGGGAGCGCATAACCCCCGAGGCCCGGCTGGGAGAGGACCTGGAGCTGGACAGCATCGACGCCCTGGATCTGGCCTCCCAAATGCAGTCCGAGCTGGGAGTGGCCGTGAACCGCGAGGAGCTGAAGGCCATCCGGACCGTACAGGACGTGGTGGACTACATTGTGCACAACCTCCCCAACTAAGGAGTAAAGGCCGGTCCCCTCCCCGTCCGGCCCCGGCATCCATGAAATTCCTGATCATTATTCCCGCTTGGCCCAAGCTGGCCGGGCAGACCCTGTTCAATCTGCCGCCGGTGGGGGCCATCCAGGCCGCCGCCTGCCTGCCCTCCGGGGTGGCGGTGGAGGTGATCAACGACAACCTCCAGGAAGTGGACCTCGCCGCCGACGCCGACCTGGTGGGCTTCTCGGTGCTCCTCACCTGCCAGGCCCCCCGGGCCTACGAACTGGCCCGCGCCTTCCGGGACCGGGGCAAGACCGTGGTCATCGGCGGCTTGCACGCGGCGCTCTGCACCGAGGAATGCCTGGAGCATGCCGACGCGGTGGTGGCCGGCGAGGCCGAAGGCGTGCTGCCCCAGGTGGTGGCGGATTTCTCGGAGGGGCGGCTGCAGCGGCTCTACCGGCCCGCGGCCCCGCCGGATCTGGCCTTGGCGCCGCTGCCCCGCCGCGACCTCTACGACAAGAAGGCCCACTACTCCTACAAGGGCTGGGAAATGGTGGACCTGGTGGAGACCTCCCGGGGCTGCCGCTTCAACTGCTACCCCTGCTGCATCCCCAGCCTGGGGCTCCGGGAGCACCGCAAGAAGCCCTGGGCCGACGTAGCCCGGGACCTGGAGGCCTGCCAGCGCCTGATCTTTATGGTGGACAACTCCCTGGAGCAGAGCACGGCCTATCAGAAGGAGCTGTTCACCAACCTGGTGGGCGCGGGCAAGCGCTGGATTTCCCACCCCATCTCCCCCGAACCCGAGCTTTTGGCCCTGGCCCGGCGCTCGGGCTGCTGGTACGTGTACCACGCCATCTACACCATCAGCGACAAGATCGCCGACCGCATCAAGCTCTACCATGATCACGGCATCGCGGTGGAGGGCACCATCCTCCTGGGCCTGGACGATCACGACGAGGACTTCATCAAGCGCCTCATCGACTTCCTCCTGACCCTGGACCTGGACCTGGCCGAGTTCACGGTATTGACCCCTTTCCCCGGCACCCGCTGCCGCACCCAACTGGCCAAGGAAGGCCGCATCTTTGACCACGACTGGCGGCACTACAACGCCGGCACCGTGGTGTACCAGCCCCGGCAGATGAGCCCGGAGAAGTTGCAGGAGTTGTACCACCTGGCCTGGAGCTCCTTCTACGCGGAGCGCTCCCAGAACTGGCGCATGTCCAAGCTCTTCCTGGACGTGCTGAAGGACCTGCCCCGGGACGAATCCGGCCGCCGCCGGGCCTGAGCCTGCGCCTGACCATAGCAATATCCGGCCGCGGACCGTTTGGTTGGCGGGACGCAGTGCTATAATTTGGTCTCAGGTGCGGTCCCCAGATTTCGCCCCCACCCCGGGTTCTCCGGGCCGGGAGGACTGCGCCCGGTCTTGGTCTGCCACCGCCCCAAGGGGAAAAATGAGGTGATATGCCATGAGCCCGCGCGGTGACTCCTCCCCGGCCCCCCCATCTCCCCCGCCCTCCTCGTCCCGCGCCCGGCCCCGCCCGGAGCCGGCCGACAACGGGAGCGAGCTGGAGGTCTTCAGCCTGCTGGACGGCGCCAGCCCCAACTACCCGGCCATCAGCCGGGAGTTCGAGGACCAGCGCCGCCTGGCCGCCGACCGGGAGCGTCCCCTGGGCCAGCGCCTGGAGGCCTTGGAGGACATCATCGACTCCGAGGTGGGCGACACCAACCTCACCCGGGCCCGCAACCTGGAGCGGCGCTTCGGCCTCCGGCAGATCTACCTGAAGCTGGAGGGCGGCAACCCCACCGGCACCCAGAAGGACCGCATCGCTTTTGCCCACGCCATGGACGCCCTGCGCCGCGGCTTTGACACGGTGACCGCGGCCACCTGCGGCAACTACGGCTCGGCCCTGGCCCTGGCCGCGGCCACGGCCGGCCTGGGCGCGGTGATCTTCGTGCCCGAGCGCTACCACACCCGGCGCATCACGGAGATGGTCTCCTACGGCGCCACCCTCGAGCGGGTGCCCGGCGACTACGAGGAAGCGGTGCAGGTGTCGATCGCCCGCGCCGCGGCCGAGGAGCTGTACGACGCCAACCCCGGCGGGGCCAACACCGCGCTCCAGCTCTCGGCCTATGGCCAGATCGCCTATGAAATCTACGACGAGCTGCGCGACGCCCCCCGGCTGATGGCCGTGCCGGTCAGTAACGGCACCACCCTGGCCGGCATCTACAAAGGTTTCCTCAGCCTTTACCGCCGGGGCAAAACCTCGCGCCTGCCCTTGATGGTGGCCGGCTCCAGCCACAACAAGAACCCCATCGTCACCTCGTTCCGCAAGAACCTGCCCCATTGCGAAGACCTGAACCCCCGGCGCATCCACGAGACCGTGGTGAACGAACCGCTGATCAACTGGCATTCCCTGGACGGGGAGCAGGCCCTGGCCGCCATCCGGTCCACCGGCGGCTGGGCGGCCAACGCCAGCGACAAGGCCATGCGCTCCTATGCCCGGCTCCTGGCGGAGCAGGAGGGCTTCAACGTGCTGCCGGCCTCCACCGCGGGCCTGGCCGTGCTCCTGGAGCGCCACACCACCGGGGCCCTGCCGGGCGACCGCTACGTCGTGCTTCTCACGGGAAGGAAATGAGCATGCCCACGCCCGAAGGCCGCGCCATCATCTATTGCCAAGGCCGCTTCGCCGCCGCCAACGGCAAGACCGCCCACGGCCTGGTGCGCCGCACCCGGCGTTATGAAGTGGTGGGGGTGGTGGACGCCACCCTGGCCGGGCAGGACGCCGGGACGGTGCTGGACGGCCGGCCCCGGGGCATCGGGATCTTCCCCGACGTGGCCCAGGCCCTGGAGGCGTCCCGGGCCGCGGGCCGCCCGGCCAGCCACCTGGTGGTGGGCCTGGCCCCGGATGGCGGGCGGCTGACCCCCGCCGAGCGGGCCGAGGTGCTGGCCGGCCTCGGCCTGGGGCTGAACCTGGACGCCGGGCTGCACCAGTTCTTTTCCGAGGACCCGGAGTTCGCGGCCCTGGCCCGGGAGCGGGGGCTCACCCTCCGCGACGTCAGGAAGCCGCCGCCCCGGGACCAGCTCCATTTCTTCAGCGGCAAGATCACGGAAGTCACCAGCCTGGTGGTGGCCATCCTGGGCACCGACTCGGCCATCGGCAAGCGCACCACCGCCTGGATGCTCACCGAGGCCCTGGAGGCCGCCGGGGTGAGCGCGGTCTTGGTGGGCACCGGCCAGACCGCGTGGCTGCAAGGGGCGCCCTACGGCATCATCCTGGATTCCCTGGTCAACGATTTCGTGTCGGGCGAGATCGAGCACGCGGTGCACACCGCCTGGGCCGAGCGCCGGCCCCGAGTCATCGTGGTGGAGGGCCAGGGCAGCCTCATGAACCCGGCCTACCCCGGCGGCTTCGAGATCCTGGCCGCGGCCCGCCCCCGGGCGGTGGTGCTGCAGCACGCCCCGGCCCGCCGGGAATACGACGGCTTCCCGGGCTACCCCCTGCATCCGTTGGCCACCCAGATCGCGGCCATCGAACTGATCAGCGGGCGGCCGGTGGTGGCGGTGACCATCAATCACGAGGATCTGGACCGGGAGCAGGCGGGGGCCGCCGCCCGGGAGATCACGGCCCGGACCGGCCTGCCGGCCGTGGACGTGTTGTGGCAGGGGGCCGGCGGCCTGGTGGAGGTGATCGCCCGCCTGGCGCCGCCGGCCGGGGCCGGGGCATGAGCGGGACGGGCGCGGCCGGGGACCACGATCCCCTGGAGGTTCTGGCGGTCATCCTGCGCCTGGAGGTGGGCCCGGTGACCCTGACCCCCCGGCGGCTCACCTGCCCCTACCGGGTGACCACCGCCGCGGGCACCGAGTCCCTGGACCTGGTGTACAAGTACGAGGAGGAGGTCTTCGATCCCTTTGACCCGGCCCACCGCAACCTGGCCGCGGTCATGGCGGCCCAGCCCGCCCTGAACTACGGCCTGTTCTGCCAGGAGATGGTGTTCCACGACCCCTTGGACCAGGCCGACCGCCGCTTGTTCCGGGACATGGCCGCCAACACCGCCCGGGAGATCTACGTCAAGAAGCTGCTGGAGCCCAACCCCTTTCTCACCGGCCCGGCCCGGGGCCTGCCGGCCCTGAAGCGGAGCAGTTACCTGCGGGCCAAAATGGTTTTCCCCAGCCAGACCGCCCTGACCCCCACCGCACCCTGGGGCCGGCCCGAAGCCGGGGCGGCGGTGCTCTCCAGCGGCGGCAAGGAGTCGCTGCTCTCCTTTGCCTTGTTGCGGGAGATGGGCCGGCCGGTGCACCCGGTGTTCATCAACGAGGCGGGGCGCCACTGGTTCACCGCGCTCCGGGCCTACCGCCATTTCCAGGCCCACGAGCCCCTGACCAGCCGGGTCTGGACCAACTCCGACCGGCTGTTCGCCTGGATGCTGCGGCGGCTCTCCTTCATCCGGCCGGACTTCGCCTCGCTCCGGGCCGACATCTATCCCCTGCGGCTGTGGACCGTGGCGGTTTTGATCTTCGGGGCCCTGCCGCTCTTGAAAAAACGGGGCCTGGCCCGGCTGGTGGTGGGCGACGAGTTCGACACCACCTCCCGCACCTCCTCTCACGGCATCACCCACTACGACGGGCTCTACGACCAGTCCATCTACTTTGACCACGCGCTCAGCCGCTATTACCAGGCCAAGGGCTGGCGGGTGCAGCAGTTCTCGCTCTTGCGCCCCCTGTCCGAGCTTTTGGTGGAGAAGATCCTGGTGGAGCGCTACCCCGCCTGGCAGACGCTCCAGGTGTCCTGTCACGCCTCGCACCTGGACCAAGGCCGGGTGGCGCCGTGCGGCCGTTGCGAGAAATGCCGCCGGGTGGTGGGCATGCTGGCCGCCCTGGGGGCCGATCCGGAGCATTGCGGCTATGCCCCGGCCCAGGTGGCGCACTGCCTGGCGGACCTGACCAAGAAGGGGGTGCACCAGGAGGCGGTCTCGGCCGAGCAGATGCTGTTCCTTCTGGAGCAGAAGGGCCTCTTGCCGCCGCCCGGCCAGGGCAAACCCCGCCGCAAGCCGCGGCCCGAGGCGCAGAAGCTCCGCTTCGACCCGGTGCGCTCTCCCCTGGAGACCATCCCCCGCGATCTGCGGCGGCCCCTGTTCCGGATTCTGTTGGCCCACGCCCAGGGCGCGGTGCGCCGCATGGGCCGGGTGTGGCTGGACTTCGACCCCCTGAACGATCCCGGTCTGGACCATCCCTATCCCTTTGAGGGGCCCAGCCGTCCCGGCCCCGCCGGGCCGGGCGGCCGGCCGGACCCGGCCCGCTCCCATCTCTGGGGCGAGCTGTCCTGGCCCGGGGCGGCGCGGCGGCTGGGCGAGGTGGACCTGGCCCTGTTGCCGGTGGGGGCCATTGAGCAGCACGGCCCCCACCTGCCCCTGGACACCGACGCCTATGACGCCTGGCACCTGGCCGAGGCCGCGGCCCGGGCCTGCGCCACGCCCCGTCCCCTGGTGCTGCCCTTGATCCCCTACGGCGTGTCCTACCACCACGAGGACTTCCCGGGCACCATCGCCGTGAGCCCGGACACCCTGTCCAAAATGGTCTACGAGGTGGGCCTGGCCGCGGCCCGCCACGGGGTGGTGAAGTTGGTGATCGTCAACGGCCACGGCGGCAACGGCCCGGCGCTGCACTTCGCGGCCCAGATGATCAACCGCGACGCCAAGATCTTCACCTGCGTGGAGAGCGGCGAGACCTCGGACAGCGACATCGACCAGCTGGTGGAGACGCCCAACGACGTGCACGCCGGCGAGACCGAGACTTCCACCGCCCTGGCCACCCGGCCGGAGCTGGTGGACCTGGGCGCCGCACGCACCGCGGTGCCCCGCTTCACCAGCCGCTTTTTGGACTTTTCCTCCCGCCGCAGCGTCACCTGGTACGCCCACACGGCCAAGCTCTCGGCCAGCGGGGTGTTGGGCGACCCGTCCAAGGCCAGCGTGGCCAAGGGCGAGCGCATCTGGGACCTGATGATCAGCCGTTTGGTGGAGTTCGTGGAGCACCTGAAGGGGCTCACTTTGGAGGAGATCCACCAGCGGCGCTATTAGGCGATGGGCCAGAAATCGCGCCCTTGCCCGCCATTTCCATATGTTAGTCAGGAATTGCGGCTTGAAGATGGCACTTTCTCAAATTAACAAGCAATATGAAGTTTTTTGGGGGGAAGGGGGTGTGGGGGAAACCCGCTTTTTGTTCACAAAAGGGGGGTTCCCCCCACATCTTCCCCCCTCCCCCAAAGGCTCCTGATATGCGGATCAAGCGACTAGAGGCCTGGAGCCAGGTCATTCCGCTCATCGAGCCGTATCAGGTGGCTTATCGCAGTTTTTCTGCGGTGGAGTTGGTGTATGTGCGTCTGGTGACCAACCGGAATTTGGTGGGCTTGGGCTCGGCCAGCCCTGAGGAGGAGGTGAGCGGCGAGACGCCGGCCGGCACCCTGGAAATTTTGGAGGGGGTGGCCGGCCCGGCCTTGAAGGGGGCTGATCCCTTGCGTCCGGCGCTGCGTCTGGCCCGGCTCAGGGCCGCGGGGCTGGAGGGGCGGCCGGCGGCCTTGGCCGCGGTGGACATGGCCCTGTGGGATTTGTTGGGCAAGGCCGCGGGGCTGCCCTTGTGGCGGCTGTGGGGCGGGCTCCGGGACCGCATCCGCACCAGCGTGACCATCGGCATTTTGCCGCTCCCGGAGACCCTGGCCCGGGCCCGGGAGCACCTGGCCCGGGGTTTCACCAGCCTGAAATTGAAGGGCGGCCTGGACGCCCTGGCCGACGCGGAGCGGGTGCTGCGGGTGCGCGAGGCGGTGGGCCCCCGGGTGGAGCTCAGGTTCGACGCCAACCAGGGCTACAGCGAGGAGGAGGCCCGGCAGTTCCTGGCCCGGGTGGCCAAGGCCGATCTGGAGCTGGTGGAGCAGCCCACCCCCCGGGGCCGCCTGGCCCAGTTGGGCCGGCTCACCCGGGGCAGCCTGACCCAGGTCATGGCCGACGAGAGCCTGTTGACCCTGCCCGACGCCTTCCGCCTGGCCCGGGGCAGTCTGGTGGATCTGGTTAACGTGAAGCTCATGAAGGTGGGCGGCCTCCAGGTGGCGGCCGGCATCGAGGCGGTGGCCCGGGCCGCCGGTTTGGGGGTCATGGTGGGGTGCATGGACGAGGCGGCCCTGTCCATCGCGGCCGGGCTGGCCTATGCCCTGTCCTCCCCGGCGGTGCGTTACGCCGACCTGGACGGCCACCTGGACCTGGCCGACGACCCCACCCGCGCCACGGTGACCCTGCGGCGCGGCACCCTTTTCCCCTCCCCGGAGCCGGGCCTGGGCCTCCAGGATTTTTGACAACTGGTTCGGAACGTAACTTCCAGCAACAAAATACCCAGTTAACACCTCCCGTTCCGCCGGGGCCATATGCTAGGTTAGCAAAGTCGCCCTTTTCCCCCGCCGAACATAGCCCCTGGAGGAGATGATGCTGAGCCTGGGAGACATGCTGGCCCAAGAAGCCGCCCAGCGGCCCCGGGACCTGGCCCTGGTGCACCACCAGCGCGGGGTCCGTTTCACCTACGCCGATTTTTGGGACAACGTGCAAAAGGCCGCGCGAGGCTTGGCCGGGCTGGGGATCGGGTCGGGGGATCGGGTGGTCCTCTGGGCCGACAACCAGCCCGCCTGGCTCAAGGCCCAGTACGCCCTGGCCTCTCTGGGCGCGGTGTGGGTGCCGGCCGATCCGGCCGCCGGGGCCGACGATCTGGTGTACCTGCTGAACCATTCCGAGGCCAAGGCCCTGATCCTGGGGGAGGGCTTCTCGCGGCATCTGGACGATTGGTCCGGGCACGCCGCCTTGGCCGAGGCCCTGGCCAAGCTCACCTGCCTGGTCAGCCTGGGCCGGGGCGGCGGCCGACCGCCGGCCATTGCCTGGTCCGAGGTATTGGCGGGCCGCGGCCCGGAGCTGCCGCCGCCGGGCAGCGTGTCGCCCGACGAGGTGACCGCGGTGATCTACACCTCCGGCACCACCGGCGCGCCCAAGGGAGTCATGGTGAGCCACGCCGGGCTCATGGCCAAGACCAAGGCCGCGGCCGAGCGCCTGGGGCTCACTCCCGCCGACCGCCTGGCCCTGTTCTGCCCCCTGTTCCACATGTTCGGCAACACCTGCATCGCCCTGGCCGGGTTCCTCTCCGGCGCGGCCCTGGTGATTCCCTCGGACAATTTCCAGCCCGGGCCGGTGTTGGACGCCCTGGAGGCCGAGCGCTGCAGCGCCATTTTCGGCACCCCCAGCATGTTCCTGGCCCTTTTGGACCACCCCGACTATCCCCGCCGCGCCCTGGGCCGCCTCCGGACCGGCATCATCGGCGGGGCCCAGGCCCCCCTGGAGCTGATGAAACGCCTCACCGGCGAGATGGGGGCCCGGGACCTGGCCATCGGCTACGGCCAGACCGAGGCCTGCTCCTGGATCAGCCTCACCGGCCCCGAGGACCCTCTGGAACTCCGGGTGTCCAGCGTGGGCCGGCCGCTGCCCGGGGCCGAGGTGAAGGTGGTGGACCCGGCCGGCTGGGAGAGCCTGCCGCCCGGGCGGGTGGGCGAGATCTGCGCCCGGGGGAGCCTCATGGTCGGGTACTACGCCATGCCCGAGGTCACGGCCCGCACCATCGACCGGGAGGGTTGGCTGCACACCGGCGACCTGGGGGTGCTGGACGAAAAGGGCTATCTCTCCATCAAGGGCCGCCTCAAGGAGGTGATCGCCCGCGAGGGCGGCAGCGTGTTCCCGGCCCAGGTGGAGGAGGTGCTGTACTCCCTGGAGGGGGTGAGCGAGGCCCAGGTCTTTGGCGCGGCCCGGCCCGACGGCCAGGAGCTGGTGCTGGCCTGGCTGCGCCCCCGCCCCGGGGCCAACCTGGACCTGGCCCAGGTGGCCGCCCACTGCCGCGGCCATCTGCCGCCGGACCAGCAGCCGGACCGCTTCAAGCTGGTGGAGAGCTTCCCCACCACCCGCTCGGGCAAGGTGCAGAAGTTCCGCTTGCGGGAGCTGGCCGAGGCCGAATTGGCCGCGGAGGCCGGCTAGGTCGGGCCGCGGCGGGGGGAAACCCATCCCTCTTGATGTGTCCTGAGGCGGGATCAGTTTTATAGTTATCTTACCGCTTTTACTTTGATAAACCTGGCCATGGAATCATCGGACATTGAGTCTATCACTCCGTCCGAATCCAGGTTGAAGGTAACCAACTCTATCCCCGGTTCTTCAGTGGACCAGTTCGGCCGTCTGAAGCTATTGTAGTGCCAATGGGAAAGCCTGACTTCCCTGCCCTGATATTTGTAGAACAGACTGTTTTGCACCGTCCTTATGGTTATTTTTCCGTAAAAATCATGGTGGTATTCACCGCAATAGGCGGTCAAGGGGAAAGTGGGCTTGGTGTGCAAATGCCGGGCCTTGATTTTTTGGTCGATGCCCTCTTGCACTGCCTGCTTGCTCTTTTCATCCAGGGCCAGGAAATGGGGATTCCAGTCTTGGGGCTTGCGGCCGGTCAAGCGGTCTAGAAGATTATACAGCAGGACATCCCTAAGCTTGGTGGTGTCCAAGTTGCTCAGTATGACCACTCCGAATTTCTTTTCCGGCACCAGGGCAACCAACGCGGTCATGCCGTCGATATTGCCACCGTGATGAACAACTTTCAGGCCGTGATAATCCTGGAGAAACCAGGCCAGGCCGTAGCCCAAAAAGTGGGCTCCCGGCAAGGAGGGGCAGGGGTAGGGTATGGGCATGCTGATCTGGGGAGCACGCATTTGCAGGACGGTGGCCGGCTTCAGCAGCGCCTTTCCCTGCCAGGTGCAGTCAGCCAGCTGAAACTCCAGCCATTCAGTCATATCTATGATATTGGAATTTATCGCCCCGGCCGCGGCTATCATATCCACATTGCGATATTTTATGGGCACAACCTTGCCGTCTTGCCGCAAATGGGGGCACGCCACATCGCTTTGACCGACCAGTTGCTTTACACTGGTGTTGCTGTCTTTCATACCCAAAGGTTGCAGGATTTTTGCTTGGATATAGGCATCCCAGCTCATCCCGGTGAGGGCGGGAATCACTTGACCGGCTGCCAGATACATCAGGTTGTTGTAATGCCATTGCGACCGGAAGGGGAAGGCCATTTTTTCATACTGCAGGCGCGAGACGATCTGGTCGCGGCTCAGAAACCCTTCCTGCCAAATCCACAAAATGTCCGCGCCCTTGAAACCGGTGCGGTGGGAAAGCATGTCCCGCAGGGAAATGTGGCGGTTGACCCAGGGATCTGCCAGCCTGAATCCCGGCAACACCTCGGTAACCGGCGAATCCCATCCTATTTTCCCCTGGTCCACGAGCATGGCCAGAGCCGTGGCGGTAAAGGCCTTGCTTGCTGAACCAATGGCGAAAATTGTATTGGTATCCACCGGAGCTGCTTTCCCCAGTTCGCGCACCCCGAATCCCTGTCTGAACACAACCTCGCCGTCCTGCACCACGCTTATGGCAGCGCCGGGCACCTGCCAGGTTTGCAGGGATTTCTGGACGTAGCTGTCAAATCCCTCCAAAGGCAGGGCCGCTGCCCAACTGGGTGCTGCCGAGGAAAACAGGAGGACAAGAATGAGCATGGCAGACATGGAAAAGCCAGGCGGCAGACGCCGCCTTCTCCGGTTTTGCATCCAAATTATGCTGATCCGTGAACGTTCGTGCACCGCATAGACCTCCTCAAGACTGACAGTTCGCTTTACTCAGATCTAGCAGGCTGTTGAAAAACAGCCTGCTAGGCGCGCCAGGGACCACCCCAAACAAGCTACGGCTTGTTTGGGGACCCCGGGAATGGCGCGCCAAATTGCGCGGCTTTGAAAAAGCAAGCCATTTGGAAAACTTGACAAAAACACGCTTTTGTCAAATTTGGTTGAAAAAGGCCATGGAGGGACTTTTTCAACCTCCTGCTAGAGCTGGTGCTTCTCCAAGAGAACAGGCGCCTACTTTCTACAATCACCGCGCAAGGACAACCCACCCCCACTCCTGCGTTTTTACCCATCATATCAATGTGTAAAAGCGATTATTAACCATTTTCGGCGGCCTCCTGAGGCCTAAGGCAGGATTATGCCATAGGCAGGCGGTTGCGCGCCGGCGGGCCGCGCCGGGGGGGAGGGTTGTGATATAATTCGGCGTTCCGCGCTGGCGGGGCGCGGCGCGGGCTACCTGGCGGTGCCCCGCCCGCCTGCGGTCCCGGCGTCCCCTTCGGCGAAAGGCAACCATGCACCCGAACCAGCCCCAGGGCCGCAGCGCCCCCCAACCCCGGCCCCACCTCCCTGGCGCCGCCCAGGCTCCGGCCCTTGGCCACACCGGGCTTCAGCCCACGCTCGCACGGGTCTTCCCGAGCCCGGTGGCGCGGCCGTGATCCCCGCGCCTCCCCGCGAAGCCCCGGCCTGGCTGATCCCCGGCCTGGGGGTGCTCTTGTTCCTCCTGCTGGCCGATGCGCTGCTGCGGACCCAGGCCGACCCCGACCTCTGGGGGTACCTGGCCTTTGGCCGGCTGTTCTGGCAAAACCCCGGCTTCCCCTATCACGACGTGTTCGCCTACCCCCCCACCGACCCCACCTGGGTCTACCACGAGTGGCTCACCGGGGTGGTGTTCTGGCCGGTTTATCAGGCCTTGGGCGGGGCCGGGCTGCAGCTCCTCAAGTACCTGGCCGCCCTGGGCGCGGCCTGGCTGGTGTGGCTCACCGCCCGGGGCCGGGGAGCCTCGCCGGCCTGGTGCTCGGCCGGGACGATGCTGTTGGCCGTGGCCTTTGCCGCGGGCTACAACCCGGTCAGGGCCCAGGTCTTCACCTATCTGTTCTTCGCCCTGTACGTCTATCTGATGGACCGGGCCGCCCGGGAGCGCCGCCCCTGGCTCCTGGCCTGGCTGCCCCCGGTGATGGTCTTGTGGGCCAACTTCCACGGCGGCTTCGTGGCCGGCCTGGGCATCATCGGCCTGTTCGCGGCGGGCCAACTCCTGGAGCGGCGGCCCTGGCTGCCCCTGGCCCTGGCCCTGGCCGCCGCGGCCGCGGCCACCCTGGCCAACCCCTACGGCCTGGACTACTGGCGCTTCATCCTGGGGGCGGTGTCCCTGCCCCGGCCCGAGATCGGCGAGTGGCGCTCGGTGGCGGCCGCCCTGTCCCGGGGCGAGGCCCCGGGGGGGCATATCGCCTTCATCATCATCTTCCTGTGGACCATGCTGCTGACCCTGTGGCGGCGGACCTGGGCCTGGACCGACTATCTGCTCCTGGCCTTCACCGCCTATCTGGGTTTCAAGCACGTGCGCCACGAGGTCTTCCTGATCCTCTTGGCCGGGGCTTTCCTGCCGCTCCGCCTGGCCGAGCTGGGCCCCCGGCTGGCCAGCCACCCCGGGGCCCGCCGCCTGGGCGAGGCGGCCCGGGGCGCCACCGGGGCTCTGCTCCTGGCCGGCGCCATCGTCATGAGCGCCCTGCCGCTACTCTCCGCCCAGCCGCTGGCCCTGGAAACCCGGCCCCAGGACCCGACCCGCCCCGGGGAGTTCTACTACCCCGTGGCCGCCCTGGACTACCTGAAGGCGCAGGGGCTCCAGGGCGACATCCTGCCCCATTTCGGTTGGGGAGAGTATTTGTTGTTCAACCTGTACCCCGGGTGCCGGGTGGGCATGGACGGCCGCTACGAGACGGTGTACCCGGCCGCCTACTGCCTGGCCTACTTCGATTTCCTGAACGGCCGCCCCGGCTGGCGGGAGTTTCTGCAAAAGTTCCCCCCCCAGCTGATCCTGGTGAAAAGCCCCACCCCAATCGTCCAACTCCTGGCCCGGGAGCCGGGCTGGCGCCTGGCCCTGGACCAGGGCGGCGCGGCCCTGTTCCTGCGCCAGGGCTTCCCCTGAGGCCAAGGCCGCGCCGGCGCGGCTCCTTGTTGTAATTGACCGACACTCCTGCTATATTGCCCCTCGTCCCCCAGGGCCACCCCCTAACGCGCCTTCCGGAGATGCGGCATGAATCAGGATAATTTGCTCACTCGCGCCTGCCGGCGGGGCGCCGACCTGGCCGCCCGCCCCCTGAAGGCCCTCCGGGGCCGCTTGGCCGCGGGCCGGCCCGGGGTGTGCTACCTCTCCGAAGGGGTCTGGGTGATCCAGCGGGTGGGGGAGCATATCCTGGAGGGTCTGGAGGCCGGGCAGCCCGGCTACCCGGCCCGCATCGTCACCGATCCCCGCTTTCTGCACGGCCAAGTGGTGCACTTCGGCTCCCTGTGGTCCTTCGCCTCGCTGGTGGAGCGGACCCCGGCCGACAACCGCCTGGTGGTCACCGTGTTCCACGGCCACCCCGAACTGGACCCCAAGTTCGACCAGGCCCTGGCCCAACTGAACCGCCACCTGCCGCGGCTGGACCGGGTGGTCACCGCCTGCGACATCATGGTGGAGCGCCTGGCCTCCTGGGGCGTGCCGCCCGCCAAGCTGGTCAAGGTGCCCCTGGGGGTGTGCCGCCGGCGCTTCGCGCCCCGGAGCCCGGCCGAACGCCAGACCTTGCGGGTCAAGCTGGGCCTGCCGCCCGGCGCCCGCATCATCGGCTCGTTCCAGAAGGACGGCGAGGGCTGGGACGAGGGCCTCACCCCCAAGCGCATCAAAGGCCCCGATCTGTTGGTGGAGACCCTGGGGCGGGTGGCCCGGGAGGCGGAGATCTTCGTGCTGTTGACCGGGCCGGCCCGGGGCTACGTCAAGGCCGGGCTCACCCGCCTGGGCGTGCCCTTTTTGCACCGCTTTCTGGACGACTACGCCGACGTGGCCGACTATTACAATTGCCTGGACCTCTACCTGGTCACCAGCCGGGAGGAAGGCGGGCCCGAGGCCCTGCCCGAGAGCATGGCCTGCGGGGTGCCGGTGGTCACCACCCCGGTGGGCATGGCCCCGGAGATGATCGAGCCCGGGGTGAACGGCCTCTTGGCCCGGGCCGAGGACCCGGCGGACCTGGCCCGCCAGGTGCTCCGCCTGTTCCAAGAGCCGGAGCTGGCCGGGCAACTGGCCGCCGGCGGCCTGGCCACCGTGGCGCGTTACGACTGGCGGGTCCTGGCCCGAGAGTATCGCGAACTGGTCTACGCCCCCCTGTTGGCGGAAATGGGCAAGTCATGAAAAAGGCGCTCATCACCGGGATCACCGGCCAGGACGGGGCTTACCTCACCCGCCTGCTTCTGGCCAAAGGCTACCAGGTGGCCGGCCTGGTGCGGGATTCCGGCGCCCTCAACCTGGGCAAGCTCACCGCCCTGGGGGTGGCCAAGGAGGCGGAGCTGATCCCCACCAACCTCCTGGACCTCTCGGACATCCTGCGGGTCCTGGGCGAGGTGCGGCCCGACGAGATCTACAACCTGGCCGCCCAGAGTTCGGTGGGGCTTTCCTTCCGCCAGCCCATCGGCACGGTGGAGTTCAACCTGCTGTCCACCATCCAGCTCCTGGAGGCCGTGAAGATCCTGGGCCTCTCGTCCCGCTTCTACCAGGCCTCCTCCAGCGAGATGTACGGCCGGGTGAAAAAGCTGCCCATCACCGAGGAGACGGCCATGCACCCGGTGAGCCCCTACGCCGTCTCCAAGGCCGCGGCCCACTGGATGACCGTGCACTACCGTGAGGCCTACGGCATGTTCGCGGCGGCCGGCATCCTATTCAACCACGAGTCAGCCCTCCGGGACGACAACTTCGTCACCAAGAAAATTCTCACCGGCGCGGTGGCGATCAGCCGGGGCCGGCGGGACAAGCTCCGCTTGGGCAACCTGGCCGTCAGGCGGGACTGGGGCTACTCCCCGGCCTATGTGGAGGCCATGTGGGCCATGCTGCAAGCTCCGGAGGCCGATGACTACGTCATCGCCGGGGGCCGCTCCTCCAGCCTGGAAGAGCTGGTGGCCGCCTTTTTCGGGCACTTCGGCCTGGACTGGCAAGAGCACGTGGTGATCGACCCCAAGTTGTTCCGCCCGGCCGACATCGACGAGATCTACGGCGACGCGGGCAAGGCCAAGGCCCGCCTGGGCTGGGACTTCTCCCTCTCCCTGCCGGAACTGGTCTCCCGCCTCATCGACGACTACCTGGCCCTGGAGGGGGCCAAGGCGGTTTGCTGAGGGAAATTGGCTGGAAATGTGGGGGGAAACCCCTTTTTGTGAACAAAAAGGGGTTTCCCCCCACACCCCCTTTCCCCAAAAAAACTTCCTAGTTTAATGGGGGGCCTGTCGGGGCAATCGATTGGACAGGCCCCTAGCGGGACAAACCCGAGGGGCCTTGCGGGCTCTCCCTGAGTTTCTTGGCGATATCCGGATAGAGTTTTTTCAGGCAATCCGGGCAGATGCCGTGGGAGAACTGGGCCTCGGAGTGCTCCTCGATGTACTCCTCCACCTGCTGCCAATACCCCTGGTCGTCCCGTATCTTCTTGCACGAAGCGCAGATGGGCAAGAGCCCGGTGAGCTGCTTGAGGTTGTCCAGCGCGGCCTGCAACTTCTCGATGACCTGTTGGCGTTCGGCTTCGGCTATCTCCTTTTCCCTGATCTCCTTTTTCAGCCGCTTGTTGTGCAGGAAAAACAACAGAGCCAACAACAGGATGGGCGACACCACCACCCCGAGCCACTTCAGGAACTCGCCCAGGCCAAGACCGTATGCATAGGGCGCGGAGATCCATTTGTTGCGGATGGCGCTCTGCGTCTGGGGGTCCATGGCCAAAATGGCCTTGTCGATGATGCTCACCAACTGGGGCCAATCCTGGCGCACCGCGAAGTGAAGCTGGTAATTTCCCCAAGGGGTGGGGGCGGCGATCTTGAGGTTGGCCAGGCCGTATTGTTGGATCAGATAGACGGCGGCGGCCAAGTTCTCTATGCCCGCGTCCGCCCGGCCATAGGACACGGCCTCCAGGGCTTGCCGCGGCGTATCCACCGGGAGGAGGTTGTAGGGTATCCCCGCATCCCGCAGGAATTGCTCCGTGACCACCCGCTTGACCAAGGCGATTTTGCGCCCGTACAGATCGGGCAGGCCGCCCACAAAGGAAGCGTCGTTCCGGGTAACGATAATCAGGGGAAACGAAAGATAGGGAAGGGAAAAGTCCAGGTAGCTTTCCCGGTCGGGAGACTTGGCCGAGCAGGCGATCAGGTCCAATTTTTTCTGTTGGATCAGCTCCAAAACCCGCGGCCAGGGCGTGGGCGGCAGATAGGCAACCTTGACGCCCAACTTCCGCAAGATGTGGAAAATATAATCCGGACTGATTCCTTTTACCCGGCCTTGTTCGTCATAGTAATGAAAAGGCGGGAAAGCCAGCGGTCCGCCGACCCTGATAACCGGGTGGTTCCGCAGCCAGGCGGTTTCGGCGCTGGTCAACGAAAACGCGCGAAAAATCCCGTCTGCCTGAAGCGTCCTTTCTTGCGCGTGCACCCAGCCCGGAGCCCAGGCGGCCGCCAACGCCAAGAGGGTCAAGCAGAATGACCGCCAGGCCAGCTTATGTGGTGATTTACCCATTTAGCCCTGAATCTTTCAACCTCCAGATGAAGTCGGGGCTGATTGCTTGGCGGCCCTGATCCGGGTTGCATGGAACCAAGCCGCGGGAATCGCGTTACTTTTTGGTTGGAGCCCTGCGGCGCGGTTCCCGGGGGCGTCAGCGGGCCCAGCCACCTAGCCCGGATATTTCATGGGGGCCGGGTGGCTACCTCGTCAAAAGACTGATTTAGCTAAAGTTTTAAACCAACGTTCTCCCATCTGGCGGGGCACGTTTTGTCACCTGAACCGGCACAGCCAGATGGCGGCCGGCAAGGCGACGGACAAGCGACAACCGAGAGGCGTAGCCAAAGCTACGCCCTGGTTGGAGCGAAGTCTGCAACGCAACCGGCGGGCAGCCAGCGGGCATCTGGCGCAGCCGGACGTCCGGTCTTCATGAAATATCCGGGCTGGCCTTGCTCAATGCCGGGCGTTGTCTGGTGGCCTTTTGCCGCTGAAATCACGCCAGAAAACTTTATCGCACATCGTCAAGGCATGGTAACCCGTGGCGGTTTCACAAGCAAGCAATCCTTGATGCACGCCAGCCGAGACCCGCTTCGGACCGGAAAAGATATGCCGGGAAAAAACCCGCGCCCCCTGACCGCTGGCTGGATAACCCCGCCAGGCGGCCTGGCCCCTCCGCCGTGGCCCGCCGGGTTGGTCGGCCCTCGAACGGTGTCCCGCGGCAAAACGAGACGCTCTCCCATCCCCTTTTCCCATCTTCGGAAAAGTTGGTGCTAGAATTTAGGGAAACCCTCGCCGCCGGGCCGGCCGCCAGCCGCGCCGGCCCGGCCCATGCACCCCCCTCCTCCGCGGGAGGCCCCCATGGCTGATTTCAATCAAGAAGGCCTCATCTCCACCCTGCACAACCTGTACGAAACCTTTGACCGTGCCGAGTACCTGGCCAAGCTGGAGCGGAAGTTGGAGAGCTACGCCGAGGAGATCAAGATCTGTCTCCTCCTGCCCTCCCTGTACTCCGAAATCCTGAACCCCGACGTGCTGGACCCCATCATCAAGCAAATCAATGAGGTGAAGTACCTGTACAAGGTGGTGGTGGCCCTGGGCGGCGCCCCGGAGGAGGCCCAATTCAAGGAGGCCCGGGAGTACTTCTACCAACTCAAGTGCACCGGCCGGGAGGTCAAGGTGGTGTGGGTGGAAGGCCCCCGCCTGCAGGCGATCTTCCAGGACATCGCCGCCCGCGAGATCCCCGTGGGGGTCAGCGGCAAGGGCCAATCGGTGTGGATCAGCCTGGGCTACATCTTCGCCCGCCTGGAGGCCGAGGTGGTGGCCCTGCACGACTGCGACATCGTGACCTACGACCGGACCATGCTGGGCCGGCTCATCGAGCCCGCGGCCAACCCCAACAACGACTTCGAATTCTGCAAGGGCTATTACGCCCGCATCTCCCCCAGCGAACGGGCCATGAAGGGGCGGGTGACCCGGCTCTTCGTGGCGCCGTTCGTGGACGCCATGAAGGAGCTGATGTACACCCGGGGCTACACCGACCTGGGCCGCTTCTTTTCCTACCACCGCACCTTCAACTACCCCCTGGCCGGCGAGTTCAGCTTCACCACCCGCCTGGGCCGGGGCATCAACATCGCCTATGACTGGGGCCTGGAGGTCTCCACCCTTTCCGAGGTGTACCACCGGGTCATCCCGCGCAAGATCGCCCAGATCGACCTGGCTCCCAACTACGAGCACAAGCACCAGGACCTCTCGCCCGAGGACAAGAGCCGGGGCCTGCACCGCATGGTGGTGGATATCGCCAAGTTCTTTTTGTTCTACATGCGGGCCCACGGGGTGGCCCTGGACGACGCCCAAGTGGACATGATCCGCCACACCTACTACCAAAACTCCCTCAAGTTCGTGAAGGCTTACAGCGACGACGCCGACGTGAACGGCCTGAACTATGACCGCTACAAGGAAGAGATGACCGTGCGGCATTTCCGGGACTTCCTGGCCACCGCCTGGGAGCAGGTGCAAGACCAGACCGAGGGCACCCTGATCCCGGCCTGGAACCGGGTCATCTACTCCATCCCCGACATCTACCGCAAGATCCTGGAGGCGGTGGAGGCTGACAACTGTTGAACCACGGGCCGGCAGGCGCGGCCCCCAGCGCCCACCGCCGCCGGTCCGGTTCAGCCCAGCCGCCTTCCCGCCTACCGTCCACCCCCGACCCGGCCGAAGCCGAGAGGGGGTGGGCCTTTTGGCGCCCTTCACCAAACCGTAACCACTCCGAACTGGCTCCGTAACCTCTGCTTGCTAAGCCTCTGGGCAGCCCAAGGCGCGCCCGGCCCGGCTCCCCCCCCGGAACCAGGCCCGACGCTGCCCGGCCCTGACGACGCCCCCGGCGTCCCGCGCCACGTGACGGCCCCAAGGAGACGAGCATGCTGAAACTCAGAGCGCTGACCATGGTCTACCCCAATGGATTCGTGGGGCTCCATCCGGTCACCCTGGAACTCGCCCGCGGGCAGTTCACGGTGCTCATCGGCCAGTCCGGGGCGGGGAAATCCACCCTGCTGCGCTGCCTGAACTACTTGAACCGCCCCACCGGCGGCAGCCTGGAGGTGGCGGGTCTGGGGCTGATCCAGCCCGGGCCGGTGCTCCGGGAGCACCGCCGCCGCACCGGCATCGTGTTCCAGCAGCACCAGCTCATCGGCCGCCACACCGCGCTCGAAAACGTGTTGGTGGGGCGGCTGGGCCACCGGCGGCTTTGGGGCGGCCTCTTGCCCTTCCCCCCGGCCGAGGTGGAGTTGGCCCTGGACTGCCTGGAGCGGGTGGGCCTGTTGGACAAGGCCCTGGAGCGGGTGGACCGGCTCTCCGGCGGCCAGCAGCAGAGGGTGGGCATCGCCCGGGCCCTGAGTCAACAGCCCGTCATCATGCTGGCCGACGAGCCGGTGGCCAGCCTGGACCCGGCTACCAGCCAGCGGGTGCTGGAGGTGTTGGCGGCCATCTGCCGGGAAGACGGCATCACCGCGGTGGTCAGCCTGCACCAGATCGAGCTGGCCCGGCAGTTCGCCGACCGGGTCATCGGCCTGGCTGGCGGCCGGGTCACCTATGACGGCCCCCCGGAGGGCCTGGGCGAGGCCACTTTGCACGGCATCTACCACGGGGCTGACTTGGCCGCCTGAGCCGGCCCAGACCCCGTAAACCAAGCATCCCCAAGCACGAGGAGCCCCCCGGATGAACAAGGGAATAGTCTGTATATTGGCCGCCCTGTTGGCCCTGGCCTGCGCGGCCGGGCCGGCCGCCGCGGAATTCAACCCCAACCCCGACGTTCTCAAGGTGGCCTTGCTGCCCGATGAGAACGCCTCCACGGTGATCAAGAACAACCAGCCGCTGAAGGACTATCTAGAGAAAAAGCTCAACAAAGAGGTCGAGCTGGTGGTGACCACCGACTACTCCTCCATGATCGAGGCCATCCGTCACGGCCGCATCCAGATCGCCTACTTCGGGCCCCTGTCCTATTGCATGGCCAAGGCCAAGGGCGCGCCCATCGAGGCTTTTGCCGGCCTGTCCGAGAAGGGCCAGACCACCTACAACGCCGTGGTCATCGGCAACGTGGCCGCCGGGGTGGCCAGCCTCGCCGACATCAAGGGCAAGGACATGGCCTACGGCGACCCGGCCTCCACCTCATCCCACCTGATCCCCAAATCCATGTTGGCCGCCCAGGGCCTCCTGGCCGGCCGCGACTATAAGGAGCACCACGTGGGGGCCCACGACGCGGTGGCCGTGACCGTGCAGTCCGGCCGAGCCCAGGCCGGCGGCCTCTCCCAACCCATCTTCGAGAGCCTGGTGGCCAAGGGGGTCGTCGACCCGGCCAAGGTCAAGGTGCTGGCCGTGTCCAAGCCTTTCCCCCAGTACCCCTGGACCATGCGGAGCGACCTGGACCAGGCGCTCAAGGAGCGGATCAAGGTGACCTTCCTGGAAATCAACGACCCCGCCGTGCTGAAGGGCTTCAAGAAGGCCACCGGTTTCGGCGCCATGACCGATCAGGATTACGACGTGGTGCGCGAGCTGGCCAAGCTTTTGAACCTGGACCTCACCAAGCAGCAGTAAGGCAACCGCTCGCATGGAAATAACCGCGCGTACCCCGCCGAGCCGGAACCGGGAGCAAATGCTCAAAGCTTACCGGCGCGGTTGGCAACGTTCCGCGGGGCAGATGGCGGTGGCCGGAGCGGCCATCGTCATCTGCTCCTATTACGTGGGGCTGTTGGACCTGGAGCGGCTGTCGGAGGGCGTGCCTTCCATCGTCAGCCTGGGCCTGGAGTCCCTGCCCCCGGACTTTTCCAACGCCTTGGACTGGTTGGGGCCGCTGGTGGACACCCTGGCCATGAGCGTGGCCGGCACGGCCATGGCCGTGCTCCTGTCCCTGCCCCTGGCCATTCTGGCCGCCAAGAACACCAGCCCCCACCCGGCCGTGTACCACCTGGCCCGCTGGACCCTGAACGGGCTCCGGGCGGTGCCGGAGCTGATCCTGGGCATCATCTTCGTGGCCGCGGTGGGCTTCGGCTCCCTGCCCGGGGTGCTGGCCCTGGGCCTGCACAGCGTGGGCATGGTGGGCAAATTCTTCAGCGAGGCCATCGAGCACGTGGCTCCGGAGCCGGTGGAGGCGGTGCGCGCCGCCGGGGCCCGGCCCTCCCAGGTGATCCTGCACGGGGTCCTGCCCCAGGTGGTGCCCCAGATCATGGACGTGGCCATCTACCGCTGGGAATACAACTTCCGCGCCTCCACGGTCATGGGCATGGTGGGGGCCGGCGGCATCGGCTACGAGCTCATCGGCTCCTTACGGATCATGCAGTACCAGGAGGTCTCGGCCATCCTGTTGGTGATCCTGGTGATGGTCAGCCTGGTGGACGGCCTGGGAGCCTGGTTCCGGGCCCGGTTCAAATGAGATAGGAGAGGGGTGTGAGCGAAGAATTTACCGTGGTGCTGACCCATTGGGTGCACCCCGAGGTAGTGGAGCTGTTGTCCGCGCGCTGCCGGGTGATCCCCAATGAGACGCGGGAGACCCTGGCCCGGGAGGATATCCTGGCCCGGGCGGCCGGAGCCCAGGCCCTCATGGTGTTCATGCCCGACACCATCGACGCCGAATTCCTGGCCGCCTGCCCCGGGCTCCGGATCGTGGCCGCGGCGCTGAAAGGCTATGACAACTTCGACGTCCCAGCCATCACCGCCCACGGGGCCTGGTTCACCATCGTGCCGGATCTCCTGACCATCCCCACCGCCGAGCTGGCCGTGGGCCTCTTGTTGGGCCTCACCCGCCATGTCCTGGCCGGGGACCGCCTGGTGCGCTCCGGGGCCTTCCAGGGCTGGCGGCCCCAACTTTATGGCACGGGGCTCACCGGCAAGACCCTGGGCATCCTGGGCCTGGGCCGAGTGGGCCAGACCCTGGCAGAGCGGCTCAGCGGGTTCCAGATGCGGGTGCTCTACCACGACGCCGTCCGCCAGCCCGTGGCCCAGGAGCAGCGTCTGGGCGTGAGCTACGCCGAGTTGGACCAGGTGCTGGCCGAGAGCGACTTCCTGGTGCCGCTGTTGCCCCTGACCCCGGCCACCCTGCACCTGATCGGGCCCGCGGCCCTGACCCGGCTTAAGCCGGGGGCCTTTCTGATCAACGTCTGCCGGGGGAGCGTGGTGGATGAGGCCGCGGTGGCCGACGCCCTGGCCGCCGGGCGGCTGGCCGGTTACGCGGCCGACGTGTTCGAGCTGGAGGATTGGGCCCGGCCGGACCGCCCCCGGGGCCTGGAGCCCCGGCTCCTGGCCGATCCCGGCCGCACCCTGTTCACCCCCCACCTGGGCTCGGCCGTGGACGAGGTGCGGCGGGAGATCGCCCTGGAAGCGGCCCGGAACATCCTGGATTTCCAGGAGGGACGGGAGCCCCGGGGCCGCATCAACGACCCCCGCGGCCAGGCCGGGGCGCGGGCCGCCTTCTGAGCCGCCTGCCGGGCCCCGCTCCCCCCGCCTGATTCAGGCTGCCGGCGCCACCCGGTTGCGGCCCTGCTCCTTGGCCGCGTACAGGGCCCGGTCGGCCCGCTGCACCAGGCCGGCGGCGTCCTCGCCCGGGGCCCACTGGGCCGCGCCCACCGAGATGGCGGCCCGCACCGCCTCCCCCGACCCCACCGGCAGCACCAGGGCCGCGAATTCCTGACGGAGGCGCTCGGCCACCGCCACGGCGCTGGCCAGGTCCGCCCCCGGCAGGATCAGGGCCATCTCGTCCCCGCCATGCCGGCAGGCCGCGTCGCTCTCCCGGGCCGAACGCCTGAGGAGGGCGGCCAGCCGGTTCAGCACCAGGTCGCCGGCCGGGTGGCCATAGGTGTCGTTGAAGCCCTTGAACCCGTCCACGTCCAAAACCAAGAGGGACAGGGGCCGCCCGGTTTCGCGGGCCTGGTTCACCTCGTCGGCCAGGCGGCGGTGGAAATAGCGCAGGTTGTAGAGGCCGGTGAGACCGTCGGTGAGGCTGGCCTGCTGGTAATGGGCCTTGGAGCGGGCCAGGGCTTCCTTTTCCCGGCGGAGCCGCCGGATGTGGTCGCCCAGGGCAAAGGACAGGAGCACCGACTCCAGGGCCGCGCCCAGGGTCATGCCCAGGCCGCCGGACAGGCGCCAGTCCACCACGCCCAGGTCCTTGAGCACGAAATACACCACCCCCAACAGCAGCATGGTCCAGGCCAGGAGGAAGTAGCGGGCCGGGCGGAAGCCCTGGCGCCAGCGGACCGCCCCGGCGGCCAGGCCGGTCAGGGGCCCCAGCACCCCGGCCACCTGGGCCAGGTGATTGGCCCAGTAATAGTACTCCGCCAGGGCCAGGGCGCCGATCATGACGCCCAAGGCCTGGGCCGCGGTCAGCATCCAGTGCAGGCGCGGCGTGGCCGACCGGGTGCCCAGGAAGGCCTTGGCAAAGCTGGTGGCCGTGAACACCAGGCTCCCCACCAGGAAGCCCAGCCAGCGGTAGACGTTCAGGTCCGCCGGGGAGATGAGCACCCGGTGAAACCCGTTGAACATGAACAGGTAGACCAGGATGTTGCCGATGTAGACCACGTACCGCATGTAGAGGGGGTCGCGCAGGGAGAGAAAAAGGAAGAAATTGTAGCTGGTCATGGCCAGGATGACCCCGAACAGGAGGCCGTAGGCCAGCGAATCAGCCTGGTTGGCTTGGCGGAAGGCCTCGGGGGACCACAGGGACAGGGGCACGGTGCGGGCGGCGTGGCCGGCCAGGCGGAGGTAGAAGGTCGCTTCCCCGCCCGGGGCCGGGGGTAGCGGGAAAACCTGGGCCCGGTGCACCAACTGGCCCTGGGCCAGGGGCGACACGGCCCCGCTCCGGAGCACCCGCCAGCCGCCCGGGGCCGCGGGGTCGGGCAGGTACAGGGCCACCTGGTCCACCGTGGCGGTGTCCACCTCCAACAGCCGGGGCTCGCCGCGGTCCGGAGGGCCGGCCTGCGGGGCGAGGGTGCAGCGGAGCCACAAAACCTGGCCCGGACGCACCCGCACCAGGGGCCGGACGAGGGGCCGGAACTCCGCCTCCGGCCCGGGGGGGACGGCTTCCCGGCCGGGCGCCCACCCCCCCGGTGTCGTCCAGGCGGAAAGATAAGGCGTCAGGTCATAGTGGCCGGGCTCCGGCCGGGGGGCGAGAATCGGCCCCGCCGGGGCGGCCCCGGCCCCGGCCGCGCCGGGCGCGAAGGTACCGGCCCAGAAGAGGAGGCCCCAGAGCAGCACCGCCAGGACGCCCGCCGCCCTGGCATTTCCCCGGAATTTGCGCCGGCTCCCGCCCATGCCTCCCGCCTAGAACAGATAAGCCAGGTAGCCCCCGTAGGCCACCAGGAGAAACAGGCCCTCGGCCCGATTGAGCCGCCAGCCGGTAATGAGGAACGGCAAGAGGAGCACCGCCGCGCCCAGCATGATCCACACGTCGGAGCGGGCCATCGCCGGGTCCACCGGCAGAGGCCGGACCAGCGCCGCAGTGCCCAGGATGCCCAGGAGGTTGAAAATGTTGCTGCCCACCACGTTGCCCACGGCCACGTCGGCCTGATGGCGCCAGGCCGCCACCAGGCTGGTGGCCAGTTCCGGCAGGGAGGTGCCCACCGCCACCAGGGAAAGCCCGATCACCGCCTCGGACACCCCGGCCGCCCGGGCCAGGCTGGTGGCCCCGAGCAAAAGGGCCTTGGAGCCCCCCACCAGGGCCGCCAACCCCAGGGCGGTCCAGAACAGGTTGCCCCAAAGACTGGGCCGGGGGGCCAGGACGGCGCCCTCCAGGGCCTCCGGGGCCAGTTGGGGCCCCTGCCGGCGGTCGTGCCACCAGGTAAAGCCCAGGAACCCGGCCAGGGCCACCAGCATCACCCCGCCGGCCCCGCGTCCCAACCAGCCGGTCTGGGCCAAGAGAGCCACCCCCAGGCTGGCCGCCACCATCACCGTGCCGTCCCGCCACACCACCACCGGGCGGGCGGCCAGGGGCCGGATCAGGGCCGTGGTGCCCAGGATCAGGAGGATGTTGGCGATGTTGCTGCCCAGCACGTTGCCCAGGGCGATGTCGGGCTGCCCGCCCAGGGAGGCCTGCACGCTCACCACCAGCTCCGGGGCCGAAGTGCCCATGGCCACCAGGGTTAGCCCCACCAGGCCGGCTGACACCCCCCAGCGCTGGGCCAGAGCCACCGCTCCCCGCACCAGGGCCTCTCCTCCGCCGAACAACAGCACCAGCCCGGCCAGCACCCACAGATAGTCCACCCTTACCTCCGGGCCAGGGGTTGCCTTCGCCCAAATCCGCTTCCGCTGGAGAAAACGATTTCTCGTGCCGCAAAGCCTATCACGAAGCCTTCGGTTAGGCTTGTGCCGATTGCCCCAGGTTGGCCGGCCCGATTGGGCCAGACAGCCACGGGGATTCCCCGTTATAATTTCTTTTAGTAATTGATGTTTCATGCCATGGGCCGCGGGCGAGAGTCTGGTTTCGCGGCGCCGTGGGAAGGAAAGCTTTATGATGTCTCCTCGCTGGCGCGGCTCATTGCTGAAAATCCTCCTCCCCGCTGCGGGCCTGGTGGGCCTCTACGCCCTGGCCGGGTTCTTCCTGGCCCCCTACCTGGCCGAAAAGCATTTGCCGCCGTTGTTGAGCCAAGAGCTGGGCCAGCCGGTGAGCCTGGGCCAAGTGGAGTTCAACCCCTTTGATCTCCGGGTGGTGGTGCACGACTTCCGGCTGGGCGCCGACCCGGCCCAGCCTTTGGTGTCCTTCGGCCGCCTGGCCGCCGACCTGCGGGGCGAGAGCCTGTGGCGCTGGGCCTGGACCCTCCGGGAAGTGGAGCTGGACCAGCCCTTTGTGAACCTGACCTTTGCCGCGGACGGCAGCCTGAACCTGGCCGCCCTGGGCGCCGGGGCGGACTCCCCTCCGGCCGCGGAGCCCCCGCCGGAGCCCAGCGGCCTGCCCCCCTTTGTGATCCAGGCCTTGCGCCTCCGGGATGGCCGGGTGTATCTGCGCCAGGAGACCCCCCGGGGGCCGGCCGAGCTGGACCTGAAGCCCCTGGACCTGGAGCTGGCGGGCTTTTCCTCCCTGCCGGGGGAGGCGGGTAGGCTTTGCCTTAGCGCCCTGTCCTCCCGGGGCGCCAGTCTGTCCTGGCAGGGTCAGGTGAGCCTGGAGCCCTTGAGATCCCAGGGCACCCTGGAAATCAAGAAGCTCCGCGCCGCCTTGGTGGGCGAGTTCCTGCGCCGCTGGCTGAACCTGCCGCCGCCGGCCGGGGAACTGGACCTGCAGGCCTCCTGCCACCTGGACCTGGGGGCAGCCGGCCTGGCGCTCAAGGTGAGTGGCGCGGAGCTGGCCGTGCGGTCCCTGCGCCTGACCCCGCCGGAGGGGCCGGACTCCGTGGGCCTGGCCCAGCTCAAACTGAGCGGCGGCTCCCTGGACCTGGCCGCCCGGCGGGCCACGGTGAAGTCCCTGGCCCTCACCGGTCTCACGGCCCAGGCCTTCCTGAACCCCACGGGCGATTCGGCCTGGGAGGACGTGGTCCCGCCCGCCGCCCCCGCCGCCCCCGCCGCTCCGGCCAAGCCCGGGACCAAAACCAAGGCCCCGGCCAAGGCCAGTGCCCCGTCCGAGCCCGCGGCCCAGCCCAAGGCTGCGGCTAAGGCGGACCCCCCCGGCCCGGCCCCGGCTTCCCCCGGCTCCACCCCGGCGGCCGGAGCCAAGGCCGTTGCCGCACCGCCGGCCTGGCGGGTGAGCGTGGAAAAGATTTCCGTAGAGGGCGAGGGCCTGGGCTGGCACGACCGGACCCGCCATACCCCTCTCTCCGCCGCCCTGGCCAAGCTGTCCCTGGGCCTGGGGCTCTCCCTGGAGGAAACCCCCACCGCCTGGCGGCTGGCCACCCGCGGCTTGAGCCTGGACCTCCACGGCCTCACCCTGGGCCCGGAAGGGGCCGCCCCGGCCCTGACCCTGGACCAGGTCACGGCCCAGGGACCGGGCCTGGACCTGGCCGGCCGCAAGCTGGCCCTGACCAGCCTGGAGATCAAGGGCGGCCAGGCCCTGGTGGTGCAAAAGGGCGAGGCGGTGGATTGGGAGGATTTCCTGGCCCCGGCCGCTGCCGCCACCCCGGACGCGACCGCGTCCCCGCCGGACCAGGCCCCGGCCCCGGTCACCGCCGCGAAACCGGCTCCGGCCGCGGACGAAACCTGGAGCCTGGCCCTGGACCGGTTCCACGCCAGCGGCCTGGGGGCCACCTACCGCCTGGCCGACGCACCGCCCGGAGCCGAGGCCGGCTTCCAGGACCTGGACCTCACCGTGGAAAAACCCGGGTTTCCCTTTTCCCAGCCCTGGCCCTTCCACCTGAGCAGCCGGGGGATGCGGAGCGGCGCCCTCACCGCCACGGGCCGGCTGGTGTCCCTGACCCCGGGCCTGGAGGCGGACTATGAGCTCAAGGGCGTGGACCTGACCCCTCTGAACCTGTGGGTCAAACGCCTCACCAGCCTGTCCCTGGCCTCGGCCGTGGTGGAGAGCAAGGGCCATGTGGCCGTGGGCGAGCCGGCCGGCAAAGAGGAGGTCACGGTGAGCGGCTGGGCCGGAATCTCCCGGCTGTCCCTGAAGAGCCAGGCCAACGGCGAGGAACTGGTGGGCCTGGACCTTTTGCAGACCGACAAGCTGCAACTGGGCCTGGCGCCGCCCCACCTGGTCCTGGCCGACGCCCGCCTGGAAGGGCCCCGGGTCAAGCTGGTGATCCAGCCGGGGGGGGTGGTGAACCTGGTGGAAGCCCTGAACCCACCGGGCCCCGGCGGCCCAACCAAGGCCGCCGCTCCGGCCCCGGCCTCCGCCGCCGCCGAACCGACGGCCAAGGGGAGCAAGGCCGACCAGAAGGACCAGGCCGAGGGGTTCGCCTTCCGCCTGGACCAACTGGAGGTGGTGCGGGGCAAGCTGGACTTCACCGACCTGACCCTGACCCCCAACTTCCATGCCCTGGTGGAGAATCTGGGCGGGGTGGTGGACGGCCTGTCCACCCGCCCGGGCTCGCGGCTGGAGATGAAGCTCCGGGGCAAGGTGGAGCCTTACGGCCTGGCCACCATCGAGGGCGGCTTGCAGCCCGACGCGCCCGCGGACTACACCCAGATCAGCCTGACCTTCCGCAACCTGGACCTTCCCAACCTGAGCCCCTACACCACCAAGTTCGCGGGCTACCCCATTCTGGAAGGCAAGCTGAACCTGAAGCTGGTCTACCGGGTGGAGGACCGTTACCTGAAGGGTGAGAACACCATCGGCGCCCGGCATATCGTCCTGGGCCCCCACGAGGGTTCCGAGGGTCCCGGCCTGCCCCTGGAGCTGGGCCTGGCTCTGTTGCAGGACTCCCAGGGGCGGATCGACCTGGACCTGCCGGTGGAGGGCGACCTCAATGATCCCCAGGTGAGCGTGGGCGGCCTGGTGTGGCAGGCCCTGACCAACTTTTTCACCAAGCTCATCACCGCCCCCTTCCGGGCCCTGGCCAGCCTGTTGCCGGGAGGCTCCACCGCGGATCTGGAGCACGTGTCCTTCGAGCCGGCTTCCAGCCACCTCCTGCCCCCCCAACAGGAGAAGATCCTGAAGCTGGGCCAGGCCCTGGCGGAGCGGCCCTCGCTCAAGGTGGTGGTGAAGGGCGGTTACGCCCCGGATATCGACGGTCCGGCCCTGAAGCGCCGCCGCCTGGCCTTTGACCTGGAAAAGCTCCGGGGCTTCGAGATCAAGCCCGGCCAGGACCCCGGCCCGGTGAACCTGGCCAGCCCCAAGGTGGGGGAGGCCCTGGACCGCCTGTACGCCGAGCGGGTCTCGGCCGACGAGCTGCAAAAGCTTCGGCGGGAGATGATCCTGTCCACCGCGGACCAGGTGCAGGAACTGGGCGGCCGGGAAGCCGCCGCGGCCGCCACCAAAGCCCGCACCGAGCTGAACAAGAAGCTGTACCGCCGTTTGGAGCAGGTGGAGCCCCTGAGCCCGGAGGATTTGCAGAACCTGGCCCGCGAACGGGCCCAGAAGGTGTTGGAGGAGTTGGCCCGCGGGGCGGGCCTGCCGCCCACGCGGCTGGGCCAGGGCGAACCCGAGGTGGTGGAGCCCCGGGCCAAGAGCGGCCTGATCCCCAGCCCCCTGACCCTGGAACCCCTGCCCTAGACCGGATTTTTCAGGAAGACCGGGCGTCCGGCGGCGCCCGGGACTTCGCTCCAAAGCCATGTATTTGACCAAGGCCATCCTGGCCTTGGTCAGATTGCTGACAAAGGCCCGTAATTCGGCGGGCCGTCCATGGCGCGCCCAGCAGGCTGTTTGTCAACGGACTGGTCGTTAAAATTATTAAGTTTTTTTGGGGAGGGGGGTGTGGGGGGAGACCCTTTTTTTGAAAAAAAAAGGGTCTCCCCCCACATTCCCAATTCTCCGCCAGCTTCCTAAACTGAACACGCTGGGCTCAGCGGGGCTGGTCCGGCTTTTGCCGCGGCTCGCTCAGGGCCAGGCTCCCCGGCAGCCGGCCTACGGTCAGGGCGGGCACGGTGCGCGCCACCCGGGACGACACCAGCCAGGCAAGGACCAGGCCGGCCAGTTCGGGCAGCGCCGTGAAAAGCAGGAATTGGAGGGGCTCGTGGCGCCAGTTCCAGGCCCACAGCTCCAGGTAGGAGCCGTAGTATATCAGGGGGGGATCGAAGTACAGGCCCAGCCAGGGCCACCACAGGGTCACCGGGAACACCCACATGTAATCCATCAGCAGATGGATAGGCGTGGCCAGGGCCCAGGGCCACATGGCCCGCCACCAGCGCCAGCAGACCAGGCACCACAAAAGGCTGAACACCAGGGTGTGGGCCCAGAGCCGCCCCACCGGCACGGGGGTCAGGGACAGCATGGCCAGCGGCTTGTCCACCAGGTCGGGCAAAAGGGTGCAAAAGGCCACGGCTGCGAGTTGCCGGAGGTCCAGGCCGCGTTGCCAGCGGTCCGCCCCCCACAGGCTGAGCCCCAAATGTCCGAAAAAGATCACCCGTTACCTCCCCCCGGAGCCCGGACTCAGCTCACCAGCCGGATGGTTCGATCCAGTTTCAAAAGCTTGAACATGGTGCTGATGCTGGTGGAGGCGTTCTGCACCATGACCACGCCCCCCCGGCTCACCAGGGTCTTGTGCATGAGGATGATCTTGCCAATGCCCACACTGGCGATGTACTCCACCCGGGTGAAGTCCAGGACCACCTCGCGGATGCGGTACAAATCCAGGGTGTTGAACTTCTTCTCCAGCCCTTCGGCTCCGCTTTCGTCGATGCGGCCGACAATCTGGAAAAGGGCGCGGCTCTGTTCCGTGGTCACCTTAAGCAGCATAGATCAATCCCGGCGAGACCCCGGGGGGTCCCCTGGCTGAGGGCTTGGGCGGAGCCGCCGGGGAGCGACTTCCGCCTCGGGTGGTCCGGCAAGTTGTTTCCCGGCCAGCCGGGGCTCCCCGCCCCCGACTCCTCCGGCCTGGCCGCGACCGGCGGCTAGGAGTATTTCCGGCCGATATTCCTTTGGGGTTGGTCCTCACCCGGGGGCAAGCCGCAAGGGCCCGGGCCTGAACCGAGCTTCAGCCTAACACGTCTCGGCCTCGGCGGCAAAAAGGTTGACGTGTTCCGGCCTCGACCGCCTAAACTTAAGGCGCGTCCCCTATCACTCCGGCAAGGAGCAGTTCCGGCATGAGCGATATCTTCGAGGTCCTCCGCAGCAAGGCCGAAAAGCCCCTGATCGAGTTTCTCACCGCCTGCAAAGGTGAAAGGACCAACGTGGTGGTCAAAGCCCGGGACAAGTCCTGGCACCAGTGCCAGATCGTGTTCCTGGACCCGGCCAGCGGCAACGTGCTGCTCCGCACCAACCGCGGCGGCCTGGCCTTGGTGCGCTACGACAGCATCGAGGCCGAGAACGGCTGAGGCCGCGCCGCCGTCCGGCGCGGGGTTCAAGGCTCCACGCCCAAACGCCGGGCCTGGGCGGCCAGCCGGCCCTGCCAGGCCGCGTCGCCGCCCAGGTGCAACTGGGCCTGGCGATGATACACCGTGGCCTGGCCCGGGTCGCCCTTCTTGAGCCAGGCCTCGGCCAGCCAATAGGCTGCGGAGCCATTTTCGGGGTCCAGGGCCTGGGCCCGCTCCAGGGTGGCCATGGCCTGGTCCACCTTGCCCGCGCCCAGGAACTTCCGGCCCTGGGCGGTGAGGCTGAGGGAGGCCCTGGCCCGGGGGGTGAGCCGCTTGGGCGGCACGGGAGCCGCCGGCGGCCGGGCCTCCGGCGCGCCGGGGGGCACGGGCGGGCGCTCCGCCGGCGGGGTGGGGGTGGGGGTGGGCGCCGGCTGGCGGGTGGGAGGCGGCAAGGGCACCCGGTGCTTGGGGATGAGCCAGCAACCCGGCAGCCCCACCAGGGCCGCGGCCAGCGCCAGGGCCACCACTCCGCGGGCGGGGCGCCCGGCCCGGCCGGACCGGAGCGCCCCGGGTCCCCTAGTGCACCAACCTTTGCAGGGCATCGCCTATTCCTTTGATGAAGGTGCCGACCGGGTTGCCGTGCAGGTTGCAGTGCCGGTCGGGCACCACGGTGTCCAGGAAGTAGACCGTCCGGGTGGTGGGGCAGTTCGGCCCGGCCAGGAGATTGCTCTGGGTGCACACGGACAGGGCCCGCACCCCGGGCGGCGGGGCGGGCCACTCGCCCGAGAGGCGCCAGGGCACCTGGCGCACCAGGGAGGCCCAGATGGGCAGGGCGGCCTGGCCGCCGGTGCGGCCCAGGGGCCGGCCATCGTCAAAGCCCACCCACACCAGGGCCAGGAGGTCCGGGGTGTAACCCACGAACCAGGCGTCGCGGTAGTCGCTGGTGGTGCCGGTCTTGCCGGCCACCGGGGCGGTGATCCCCAGGCGGCGGAGGCCCTGGGCCGTGCCCCGCTCCACCACCCCCCTGAGGAGCGCGGACAGCACATAGGTCTGGGCCGGGCTGGCCACCTGCTCCTTGCGCACCGGCCGCCTGAGGAGCTCCTGGCCGGCGGGGCTCCCCACCTGGCGCACGGCCAGGGGCAGGGGCAGCACCCCGCCGGCGGCCAGGGCGGCATAGGCCCGGGCCAGCTCCAAAGGCGTGACCTCGGCCGCGCCCAGGGCCAGGCTGGGGTAGGCCGGCAGGGGCCCGGCAAAGCCGAAGCGCCCCGCCGTGGCCACCACCTGGGACAGGCCCTCCCGCACGGCCAGGTCCACGGTGGGGCGGTTCAGACTGTGGGCCAGGGCGTCGGCCAGGGTCACTTGGGCCGCGGGGTAGGGGGAATAATTGTCCGGGGTCCAGGTCTTGTTGCCCTCCACCGGGTAGGCGTGGGGCTCGTTGGACAACAGGCTCAAGGGCGAGAATTGGTCCAGGGCCGCCAGATAGACAAAGGGCTTGAAGGTGCTGCCCGGCTGGCGGCGGGCCTGGGAGACCCGGTCGAACTGGCTGGCCCCGAAGTCCCGCCCCCCCACCAGGGCCAGGATGTGGCCGGTCTGGGGCTCCATGACGAGCACCGCGCCTTGCAGCCGGGGTTGGCCCTTGGCCACCAGGCGGGGGGACTCCTTTTCCAGGCGGGCCAGGCCCTGGGCCAGGGCCTTTTCCGCTGCCTCCTGCACCTGCCAATCCAGGGTGGTGTGGATGGCCAGGCCCAGGGTGGTGAGCTGTTCCGGAGTGTACAGCTCACCCAACTGGCGCGAGACGAACTGCATGAAATAGGGCGCGCGCCGGGCGTAGGCCCGGTAGGGAGTCACCTCCAGGGGGGCCTGGAGCCGGGCGGGCAACTCCGCGGCCGGCAGCCAGCCCTTTTGGGCCATGGCCCGGAGCACCTGATTGCGCCGCTCCTGGGCCGCCCGGGGATGCCGCCGGGGCTCCAGGGCGTTGGGCGCGCTGATGAGCCCGGCCAACAGGGCGGCCTGGGGCACCTTCAGCTCCCGAGCCGGCCGGCCGAAATAGAACAGGGCCGCCTCACCCACCCCAGCGATGGCCACCGAGCCGCTTTGGCCCAGGTAGATCTCGTTGAGGTAGATCTCCAGGATCTGGTCCTTGGGGAAGGTGGCCTCCAAGACCAGGGCCAGGAAGGCCTCCTTGATTTTGCGGGTCAGGGTCCGCTCCGGGGCCAGGAAGTAGTTCTTCACCAACTGCTGGCTGATGGTGGAGCCACCCTGGCGGATGGCCCCCTGGCGGAGGTTCACCCACATGGCCCGCAGGATGCCCAGGTAGTCCAGACCGTGGTGGCTGTAGAAATCCGCGTCCTCGGCGGCCAGCACGGCGTGGACCAGGTGGGGCGGCAGGTTGGCCAGGCTGACCAGCTCGCGGCTCTCCCGCTCCGGGCCGAAGAAGCTGCCCAGCTCCACCGGCTCCAGGGTGAGGAGGTCCGGTTCCGGACCGCCGTCTTGCCGGGTGATCTGCTCCAGGCCCTGGGCCGAGAAGCTCAGAGTGGCCGGGAAGCCGGCCCGCTGCTGGTCCGGCAGGGCCAGATCCCGCAGATACACGCTCACCCGGCCGGGGCGGCTGGCGAACTGGCCCTTGGCCCGGGGTTCTCCCTTGACCGCCTGGTAACCCCGGGTTTCCAGGGCGTCGGTAAAAGCGGCCTGGGACAGGGCCATGCCGGGATAATACAGCGGCGCGTCGGAGTAGACCCGGGAGGGCAGACTCCAGACCTGGCCGCCGAAGCGGCTCCGCATCTGCACCGAGGCCAGCCCGCCATAAACCACCAAACCCGCGGCCGCCAGGAGGCAGAGCCCCAGGGCCCAGGCTGCCAGGCGCCGGCCGCGGCGGGAGGGCCGGGCCTTGGCCCGGGGCTTTTTCCGCGCCGGGGCGCGGGAGGCGGCCGGAGGTTTTTTTCCCGGGGAGCGTTTGGCGGCCGGCGGCCTTTTGGGGGAGGGACGTGGGGTGGTTTTCCTGACCATCACTCCGATCCTGCGAGGGGACCGCGGGGCCGCGCCAGGGGGGCGGTCCCGGCGAGGCTTTTTGAGAATCCAGAAGTGGGTACGAGCATGCGCGCCCTGGAGGACGAGCATCACTCAACCCCATGAAAAACATGAAGTTTTTTTGGGGAAGGGGGGGTGGGGGGGGAACCCCCTTTTTGTTAACAAAAAGGGGTTTCCCCCCCACCTCTTCCCCCACCTCCGACCCACTCTTAGCCCAAGACTATACCGGGCCGGGCCGGCTCCCGCCAATTTCCCCGGCCGGGCCGCCGCCCCGGCCCGGCGGAGGGGAAACACGTTGACACCTCCGGGCACAGGGCTCTAACCTGAAACTCAAGCCGAGTCTTACGATTTTCCACCTTCCCGGCGGGGTTTTACGGACGGAAAGCATGCTCTGGGCGCGGGCCGCTTGGCCGGAAAAACTGATCCAGCCCCAAAAAGCCATGCACCAGGTGGTCTACGCCATGTTGCCCCTGGAGGCCCTGGCCATCTACCTGTTCGGCTGGCGTTCCCTGGTCATGCTCCTGGTGATCGGGGTGGGCGGCTTCGTCACCGAGGCGGCCTTCAACTTCCCCCAGAAGAAGCCGGTCACCGCGGCGGTGTTCGTGTCCGCCTTGATCCTGCACCTGTCGCTCCCCCCCACCACTCCCTTGTGGATGGCCGCCCTCGGCAGCGTGGCCGGCATCGGCCTGGGCAAGATGGTGTTCGGCGGCTTTGGGATGAACGTGTTCAACCCGGCCATGGTGGGGCGTTGCTTTCTCTACATCAACTTCCCCACCGCCCTGAACAACCAATGGGTCAACCCCTTCAGCGAGGGCCTGGCCGGGCTCACCCACTGGTTCCCCCCGGCCGACGCGGTGACCTCAGCCACGCCACTGGCGGCCTTCAAGGCCGGGGCGGGAGTCTACTGGAGCGATCTCCTGTTGGGGCGGATTTCCGGCTCCCTGGGCGAGACCTCGGCCCTGTTGATCGTGGTCTGCGGGCTTTACATCGTTTACAAGAAGTCGGCCAACTGGCGGCTGGTGGTCGCCTGCCTCCTGGGCGGAGCGGGGCTCAGCCTGTTGTTCTCCGGCCTGGGGTTCCCCCAGGTGGCCCCCCCGGTCTATACGCTGCTCTCGGGGGCCTTCATGTTCGGCGCCTTCTTCGTGGTCACCGAGCCGATCTCCGGGCCCAAGACCCAGCCCGGCATGTGGATCTACGGCCTGATGGTGGGCGGGCTCACCGTGGTGCTCCGGGCCTGGTCCAACTTCGCGGAGGGCTTCATGTTCTCCATCATCCTGGCCAACGCCTTCGCGGCCCTGTTGGACCAGGGGGTCCGCCGGGTCAAAGAGGCCCGCAAGGTGAAGGCATGAACGAGCGGGTCAAATCCGTGCTGTTCATGTTCGCCATCACCCTGGTGTGCACCGCGGCGCTGGCGGCGGTGGACCTGGCCAACCGGGAGCGCATCGCCCGGAACCAGGAGTTGAAGCTGGAAAAGGTGATCCTCTCCGTGCTGGGGCTCTTGCCCGGCCCGGACCCCGGGGCCGAGGAAATCGCCCGCCTTTATGGCCAGCGGGTCAAGGAGCTGACCGTGGGCGGCCGGCGGGTGTACCTGGGCTACCGCCCGGGCGGCGGCGGCGTCACCGCGGTGGCCTTCCCGGTGAGTGGCCCCGGGTTCTGGGGCCCCATCTACGGCCTGGCCGCCGTGGACCCCCAGGCCGTGAAACTGGTGGGCCTGGCCTTTTACCAGCACAACGAGACCCCGGGCCTGGGGGCGCGCATCACCGAGCCCTGGTTCACCAAACAGTTCCAGGGACTCCACTTGGCCCTGCCGGCCGGCAACCGGAAGTTCTTCCATTTGCGGCCGCCGGGGGCCGCGGCCGGGCCGGGCGAACTGGACGCCATCACCGGGGCCACCGAGACCAGCACCCGGCTGGAGAAGTTCCTGAACCAGGACCTGGAGGAGTTCCTGGCCCAAACCTGGACCAACCCGGCGTTGCAGCGCGCCCTGCACCAGGCCCTGAAGGGGTAGTATGCCCAAGCCACCCACTAACCGCGAGATCATCCGCCAGGGCCTCTGGGAGGCCAATCCGGTGATCCGCCACGTGCTGGGCATCTGCTCCACCCTGGCGATCACCAATTTGATGATCAACACCCTGGTCATGGACGCGGGGCTGATCTTCACCCTGTCCTTGTCCTGCCTCACAGTGTCGCTGTTGCGGAAATACACGCCCATGCGCATCCGCATGATGGTGCAGACCCTGATCATCGCCTCCTACGTCATCATTGTGGACGTGGTGATCAAGGCCTACCTGCCGTCCATCAGCGACAATCTGGGGCCCTACGTGGGGCTCATCATCACCAACTGCATCGTCATGGGCCGCTGCGAGGCTTTTGCCCGCCACAATCCTCCCTGGCCCTCCTTTTTGGACGGCCTGGCCATGAGCCTGGGCTACTCCCTGGTGCTCATCACCATCGCCCTGGTCAGGGAGCCCCTGGGCTTCGGCACCATCCTGGGCTGGCGGATCATGCCCGAGGGCTTCACCCCCTGGACCATCATGATCATGGCCCCGGGAGCCTTCTTCACCCTGGGCCTTTTGGCCTGGCTGGTCCGGGGACTCTACCCCCAGACCGAGGAGGGTAAGAAGCAGGCATGAATCCCGAGGTGCAGGCAGGGGTCATCTTTTTCGCGGCCATCTTCACCAACAACATACTTTTGACCAATTTCCTGGGCTTGTGCCCCTTCCTGGCCATCAGCCGGGACATGAAGTCCGCCCTGGGCCTGGGCCTGGCCGTGATCTTCGTCATGACCGCCACGGCGGTCTTGAACCATTTGGCCTACCGCTACCTCCTGGAGCCCCTGGGCCTGGATTTCCTGCGTTTCATCGTGTTCATCGTAATCATCGCGGCGTTCGTGCAGCTGGTGGAAATGGTGGTGGAGCGCTTCTTCCCGGCCCTGTACTACATCCTGGGCATCTTCCTGCCCCTGATCACCGTGAACTGCGCCATTTTGGGCGTCAGCCTGTTCATGGTCATCCGGGGCTACACCCTCTTGCAGACTGCGGCCTATGGCGCGGGCTCCGGCATCGGCTGGATGCTGGCCATCATCGCGGTGGGAGCCATCCGCGAGAAGGTGCAGAAGATGGCCAAGCTGCCCCGCGGCCTGGAAGGGCCGGCGCTCACCCTCATCATCACCGGGCTCATGTCCCTGGGCTTCATGGCCTTCTCGGGCATGATCCAGATGCAGTAGGCATTCACCATGACCGAGTTGGTCCTGGGCATCTTCCTGGTGAGCGGCGGCGGGGCGCTGTTGGCCTTCCTCCTGGAGATGGCCCACAAATACCTGGCCGATTACGGCCAGGTGGAGATCAACATCAACGGCCAGAAGGTGCTGGAGGTGGAGGGCGGCAGCCCGCTCTTGTCCACCCTGGCCCAGCAGAACATCTTCGTGCCCAGCGCCTGCGGCGGCAAGGGCACCTGCGCCGCCTGCAAGGTGCGGGTTTTGGAGGGCGGCGGCCCGGTCCTGCCCACCGAGTCGCCCTATCTCTCGCCCGAGGAGCTGGAAGGCCGGGTGCGCCTGTCCTGCCAGGTGAAGGTCAGAAACGCCCTGGCCATCGAGATCCCCGAAGAGCTGTTCCTGGTCCGGGAGTTCAAGGTGCGGGTGGAGAGCATCGACGACCTCACGCCCCGCATCAAGGGCATCACCTTCCACGTGCTGGAGCCGGCCGAGGGCATAACCTTCAAGCCGGGGCAGTACGTGCAGTTGGAGGTGCCCCGCTACGAAAAGAGCGCCGCCCCGGAGTTCCGGGCCTACTCCCTGGCCTCCGGCGCCCACGAGGGGCGGCGCATGGACCTCTACATCACCAAGGTGGAGGAAGGCGTGGTCTCCACCTACGTGCATGAAAAGCTCCAGGTGGGCGAGGTCCTCACCGCCCGGGGGCCTTTTGGCGATTTCTTCTACCGCCACACCGACCGCGACCTCCTCTTGATCGCCACCGGCTCGGGCCTGGCCCCCATCCGCTCCATCTGCCTGCACCTGGAGCAGATCCAGGCCGACCGCCAGGTGACCATGTTCTTCGGGGCCCGGGATGAGGAGGACCTGTTCAACCACGAGGAGCTGCAACAGCTCCGGGAGCGCCTGCCCAACTTCACCTACGTGCCGGTGCTGTCCCGGGTGCCGGAGGACTCCCCTTGGGACGGCGAGCGGGGGCGGGTTACCGACCTGATCAAGAAGCACATCCCCGACGGCGCGGAGCTGGACGTGTACATCTGCGGCGCCCCGCCCATGGTGGAGTCCTGCGAGGACCTCTTGGTGAAAAAGGGCATCTCCCCGGCCAACATCTACTACGACAAGTTCGCGTGAGCCAACGTTGCACGGGTTCATTTGGAAAGGCATGATGGCTGGAGACGCCCGTACGTGGGCACTCCCGGGAAAAAAGTGTAAATACTGCAATTGGCTCTATGGATAGACTGCCGATTGGTTACATCAACATTCTCCCTTTGGATCTTCTGGTGAACGATTCTCAATAGATTACCCGAACTACAGTTTTTAGTCGAAACCCCGACAATGCAATGAATGAAAGGCGATGGAAAAAAGAAAGCCAACTCTTGGATAAAACAACAGTGTCAAGATTGACGATGTGTGATTCTTAACTTTGCCAGTAGCGTTTAGGTAGCTCCACAGCAAGCAAAAAATACTGGACCAAATGCATCATGTGATGTTATTATTTTCAATTAAGATGACTAAGCACAGTGGATATTTTTCTACTTCACGAAGAACCCAGATATAGACTTGTTTCCGCCCCGCACCGACGATTTTTTTTGGCTATACTTCTGACTGGCCCGCGAAAGAGGAAAAGAAAAGTCAATGATTACCGAAATATATATAGATAATTTTCGTTGTTTGACCAATTTTCGGATCAAGCCGGATAATTTTCAGTTGTGGTTGGGAGACAATGGATCGGGGAAATCATCAGTATTGGCTGCCCTACATTATATTCAGCGATTAATCCGCGGCGAACATACAAATGATATCTTTCAAAGAAATAACTTGACAACCTGGGACAAAAGAAATGAGCAAACGTTTGAACTACATTTAAAGATAGATAACGATATCTACAAATATCAATTGATCTTAGAATATGCCAACCAAGAGAATAAACTGCGTATCAAGAGAGAGAGATTAGTGTGGAATGGCTCCCAATTTTTTTTATTCGATGGTCAAGAAGCCCACCTGTATCGCATTAACCGGCGGACAAGTAACATAGAAGAAGGCGCCAAATTCCCGGCGGATTGGCATAGGTCGATGATTTCTACAATTGCTAGCCGAGACGACAACACACCAGTTATTAAATTCAGGGAAGAACTCGATAAGCTTCTACTTATCAATCCGGTTCCTTTGGTTATAAAAGAAGCCGCTGCTTCTGAATCGCGTAATTTGTCAGAACATACTGAGAATTTTGCGCAGTGGTACCGGCATCTTCTTCAGGAAATACCGCGCATCACCTATAAAGCTAAACAGCTACTGGAAGACGTCCTGCCGGGATTCGAGCAACTGAGCCTCAAAGAAATTGGCGACTCCCGTAGATTGACAGCAACATTTCGCATTGATGGTACGGACCGTGATTTCGATTTCACAGATATTTCTGATGGTCAGCGGCAATTAATTGTTCTTTATACAATATTGGAAGCTTTTCGTACCGGATTTTTTTCTGCATTACTGATCGACGAGCCAGACAATTTTGTTTCCCTTAGAGAAATCCAACCTTGGCTGGAAAACCTTAGAGATATTTGCGACGAAAATGATAACCAGGCTATAATCATTTCCCATCACCCTGAAATAATTGATAGTATGACAGAAGGTTCTGAGTTATGGTTCTCTCGACCATCCGGTGCCCACGTCGTCACTAAAGCTTTTCCGATGGTACCTGGATTAACGCCAGCAGAAGTTATGGCGCGAGGCTGGGAAAATGAGTAGAGCCTCAAAAATAGTAGTTCTCTGTGAGGACAAGGCCCATAAAAATTTTATATATCGTTTCCTTAAAAGAGGTTGGAATATTCGCCCTCCGTATATCACATTTCCGCGCTTTCCAAGTGGAAGTGGTTCCGGTAGGCGGTTTGTTGAGGAACGATTCCCCAATGAATATGTTGCTTGTCTAAGCCGATCAGCGACTACCATCTTGATTGTTGTGCGGGATGCTGACGAACAACCCGTTTCAGAAGTAAAATCTACTTTGCTCGGAAAGCTTCAAAAAGCCAAACGGAAGAATATCTCGGCAGAAAATGTCGTATTTATCATACCCAAATGGCACATTGAGACATGGATAGCCTACCTCGATAATAAAACTGTGGATGAATCCGACAAGGAAACATACAAATCAGAGTATGGCAAAATTGCCGGTACAAACAAGGTGCATTGGCTTATTGATAGGCTTGTATCGCAATGCAAAGGGCAAAGCGAACTTAATTCAGCACCGTCCTCGTTACTTGCAGCCTGTACAGAATTTAATCGGATACGCGACAAATTGTAGTTTGTACAGTGCGTACAGTGACGGCGTTCACCTGACAGTAGCCTCCTAACGGTTTTCCTTATTGCCACTTTCTTCCTGGTGTACATAACCTTGACCATCCCTGGGTTCGAAGAGGTCTAGCCCGTCTTCTAGCTATCAGGGTCAAGCCATTACATTCCACTACCTATCCAAGAAGAGCTTCGCTAGCCCCAAAAAAAAGCCGGGCCCCCGCGGGGGCCCGGCTTGGCGCTTCAAACCAGCGGAAGATCTATCAGGTGCCCATCTCCCAGGAAGACAGGTATTTCTCCTGCTCGGCGGTGAGGGTGTCGATCTTCACGTTCATGGCCGACAGCTTCAGGCGGGCCACTTCCTGGTCGATGTTCAGGGGTACGGTGTACACCTCTTTGCCCAGGCTGGCGGCGTTGGCGTTCATGTACTCCGCGCACAGGGCCTGGTTGGCGAAGCTCATGTCCATGACCGCGGAGGGATGGCCCTCGGCGGCGGCCAGGTTCACCAGGCGGCCTTCGCCCAAGACGTACACCGAGCGGCCGTTTTTCATGGTGTGCTCTTGCACGTAGTCCCGGATCACCCGGGTGGCCGTGGTGATCTCGGCCAGGCCCTCCAAATCCAGCTCCACGTTGAAGTGGCCGGAGTTGGCCACCACCGCGCCGTCCTTCATCTGGGCGAAGTGCTCCTGGCGGATGACGTGGATGTCGCCGGTGACCGTGCAGAAGAAGTCGCCCTGGGGGGCGGCCTCGGCGATGGGCATCACGTGGAAGCCGTCCATGGTGGCTTCCAGGGCCCTGAGCGGGTCCACCTCGGTGACGATGACCCGGGCGCCCAGGCCCTTGGCCCGCATGGCCACGCCGCGGCCGCACCAGCCATAGCCGGCCACCACGAAGACGCTGCCGGCCACCAGGCGGTTGGTGGCCCGGATCATGCCGTCCAGGGTGCTCTGGCCGGTGCCGTAGCGGTTGTCGAACAGGTGCTTGGTGTCCGCGTCGTTCACCGCCACGATGGGGTAGGCCAACACGCCGTCCGCCGCCATGGCCCGCAGCCGGATCACGCCGGTGGTGGTCTCCTCGGTGCCGCCGATGATGTCGGTCAGCAGGTCGCGGCGTTCGGAGTGGATGATGGACACCAGGTCCGCGCCGTCATCCATGGTGATCTGGGGCCGGGCGTCCAGCACCGCGTTCAAATGCGAGTAGTAGGTGTCGCGGTCCTCGCCCTTGATGGCGAAAACCGGGATGCCGTGGTGCTCCACCAGGCTGGCGGCCACGTCGTCCTGGGTGGACAACGGGTTGGAGGCGCACACGTACACGTCCGCGCCGCCGGCCTTCAGGGTGGCGGCCAGGGAGGCGGTCTCGGTGGTCACGTGCAGGCAGGCGCCCAGGCGCACGCCGGCCAGGGGCTTTTCCTTCTCGAACCGCTCACGGATGAGCTTCAGGACCGGCATGGAACGGGCGGCCCACTCTATGCGGAGGCGCCCCTTATCCGCCAGGCCCAGGTCCTTGACATCGTATTTCATGAATCCATCTCCTGTTCACCCATGGCGGCGCCCCTCAGGGCTCCGCCCTATGGCCCCCGGTAGGCACATATCCCCGATGGGAGCAAGAGGGAGCCCGTCCCTCCGGGAAAACCGGCAGGACGGGCCCAAAATCAACCGGGAAAACCCTATTTTCCCGCGAGATCCTTGAGCATCGCGGCCTTGTCGGTCTTTTCCCAGGTAAAATAACCGTCTTCGGGTTTGCGCCCGAAATGGCCGTAGGCGGCGGTGCGCTTGAAGATGGGCCGCTTCAGGTCCAACTCCTTGATGATGGCCGCCGGGCGGAAGTCAAAGGCTTCCCGCACCGCGGCCGCGATCTTGGCCTCGGGCGCCGCGGCGGTGCCAAAGGTGTGCACCAAAATCGACACCGGCTGGGGCACGCCGATGGCGTAAGCTACCTGCACTTCGCATTTGCGGGCCAGGCCCGCGGCCACCACGTTCTTGGCCACGTAACGGGCGTAGTAGCTGCCGGAGCGGTCCACCTTGCTGGGGTCCTTGCCGCTGAAGCAGCCGCCGCCGTGGGAGCCCTGGCCGCCGTAGGTGTCCACGATGATCTTGCGCCCGGTGAGGCCGCAGTCGCCGTGGGGACCGCCCACCACGAAACGGCCCGTGGTGTTGATGAAGAATTTGGTGTCGCCGTCCAGCATCTCGGCCGGGATGATCTTGCGGATCACCTGCTCGATGATGGCTTCCTTCAGGCGCTCGTACTTGACGTCCGGGCTGTGCTGGGAGGCCACCACCACGGCTTCCACCCGCTTGGGCGTGTCGTCTTCGTACTCGATGGTGACCTGGGTCTTGCCGTCGGGCCGGAGGAAGTTCAGGGAGCCGTTCTTCCGGACCTCGGCCAGGCGCTTGGCCAGCCGGTGGGCGAAGTAGATGGGCATGGGCATCAGCTCGGGGGTTTCGTCGCTGGCAAAGCCGAACATGAGCCCCTGGTCGCCGGCGCCCTGCTCGCCGAACATGGCCTTGTCGGAGTCCACGCCCTGGGCGATGTCCGACGACTGCTTGTCGATGCTGGTGAGCACCGCACAGGTTTCCCAGTCAAAGCCCATGGAGGAGTTGTCGTAGCCGATACCCCGGATGGTGGAACGCACCAGGTCGGGGATGTCCACCCAGGTGTTGGTGGTGATCTCGCCGGCCACCACGGCCATGCCGGTGGTCACCAGGGTTTCGCAAGCCACGCGGCTGTGGGGGTCGTCCTTCAGCATGGCGTCCAGGATGGCGTCGCTGATTTGGTCGGCTACTTTATCCGGGTGACCCTCGGTCACGGACTCGCTGGTGAAAAGGTAGCTGTTGCCCATACTTCCTTGCTCCTTGCCGGTCTCGTCTCAAGAGGGTTGAATTCTGGCATCAGTAAAGTGAATTGTCAAGACAGGTGGGCCACTTCCCCGCACGGCGCGCTGCCGAAACGAAAACCCGGGGGCTGTGGATGAACAGCCTGGTGAAAACCGGGGACGGCGCCTCATTTCAGGGCCCAAAATGGTAAGTGATTTGTTTGTGTTGGCCAGACCATGCTGTTTTTGGAGACCTCCAGAGGACCACGGCGGCATGCTCCGCGCCCGGCCCGCGGCCCCGGCCTTCCCCCTCGCGGGCGGACGGAAATAGGGGCCTGGACCAGTCCGGGGCGCCCTGTCCGGACTCCGCCCCCGGCCCGGGTCGGCCGGGGCGCGATACCGGCTTGACCCCGCCGCGGCCCCGGCTTAACATGCCGTGACATGGCCGGACATGGCCGGACATGCCCGGACAGGGCTGGGCGCCACACCCACCCCAACTCACCCCGGCCGGCGGCCGCCCCCCACCCCGCCCCCCAGCCAACCAGGACGCGGCGCATGCACTGGAAGCTCAAAGCCCTGATCCAGAACGCCGTGGCTCTCCTGCCTCCGGGACCGTCCCTGGCGGTGTATTACCAGATACAGCGCCATTTCGGCGGGCTCCGGCAGTTCGACCTGGCCGGCAAGCTCAGGGCCGGGGCCGCGGCCTGGCGCTTGCTCCGGGCGCAGGGCGCAGAGCCCGCGGGCAAGGTCTTCCTGGAAGTCGGCACCGGCCGGGTGCCGGCGGTGCCCTTGGTCTTCTGGCTCCTGGGGGCCCGGGAGACCATCACCATCGACCTGAACCCCTATTTGCGGGCCGAGCTGGTGCGGGAACTCTTGGACTTTCTCCTGGCCCACCAGGACACCGTGGCCCAGACCCTGGCCCCCTGCCTGGATCAGGAGCGCCTGGCCGCGGTCCTGGCCCTGGCCCGCCACCCGGCCGCCACCACCCGCGATCTCCTGGCCCTGGCCCGCATCACCTACCTGGCCCCCGGCGACGCGGCTTGCACCGGCCTGGCCGGGGGCAGCATCGACTTCCATACTTCCTACACCGTGCTGGAACACATCCCGCCGGCCATCCTGCGGGATATCATAAAGGAAGGTAACCGCCTGCTCCGCCCCGGCGGACTGTTCGTGCACCGGGTGGACTACAGCGACCACTTCTCCCACGCGGACCCCAGCCTCACCCCCCTGAACTTCCTGCGCTATGCCGAAGCCACCTGGCGGCTCTACGCCGGCAATCGCTTCATGTACATGAACCGGCTCCGTCACGACGACTACCTGGCCCTGTTCCAATCCCTGGGGCACCAGATCCTGGCCGAGGAGCCCGAGGTGGACCCCCGCTGCCTGGAACTCCTCCAAACCGGCGCCCTGCCCCTGGCCTCGCGCTTTGCCGGCAAAACTCCGGAAGTCCTGGCCATCACCGGCTCCTGGCTGGTGAGCCGGCCCCGGGAGTGAGGCGGATAATTGGGAAGATGTGGGGTGCAAGGACCTTTTTTGAAAAAAAAGGTCCTTGCACCCCAGAAAAGCTGCGCTTTTCCGGGGACCCCGCGGTTTCCCCCCACACCCCCCTTCCTCCAAAAAACTTTAGAGTATTTGCTCGAGAGCCTGGGGGATTTATCGTTACGCCAGTCTGGTGGAGTTTCGCCCCTTGGCGGTCCATCCTTGGACCGCAAACAGGCCTTCCGCCCGTCGACGGAAGGGCTATGGCAGAAGCGTCCCCAGGCCGTCCGGGCCTGGGGACGCCGCGCCTGGGCAAAACGTGGTTTCGCCCAGACGCTCAAGGGGCTCTACCCCTTGGCGGTCCATCCTTGGACCGCAAACAGGCCTTCCGCCCGTCGGCGGAAGGCCTGTTTTTCTTTTCCGCTGCTTGTTGCCTCCGGCCCCGGCGCGCAGTGGTTCCCTGCTCCGGTCCGGTCCCCTCCGTCTAAAGCACAGTCCGTGGGCTGGTTCCCCAGCTAGTCGGACCCGCGCGGCCGGGGGCCGGGGCGATATCCGGGTTTAGCGCCGGGCCCTGGGCAGGGCCTGGCTTTGCGTGAGCCGTTGACGCACCTCCACCAAATCGCTGCGGAACCTTTTCTCGTCCCGCCGGGTCAAGGATAGCGCCAAAGCCATGGCGGCCACCGAGAGCATCAGATACGCGACTTCCATGTCGTCCTCCGTTATGGGCTTTGTTCCAGCTTGCAACATCCTGATCGGAATTTCGGGAAGACGGCTTGAGGGAAAAATCCGGCCGGCCACAAATTCCTGTCCCGGGCTCGCGGCCGGCTCCCGGGCTTGGCCCTTGCGCCCGGCCGGTCAATGGGTTATGCCAGGCACGGGCGCCCGGGCCCCTGCCCGCCGGAGCCGCGCCCGTCCCATACCCAGAACCCCAGGCCGGGAGGAGAGTATGCGCCACAGGTTCATCACTGCTTACGGAGGGTTCTCTCCCCAGATCGCGGCGAACGCCTACGTGGACCGCATGGCCCGGCTCATCGGCCGGGTGGTGCTGGCCCCGGGCAGCTCGGTGTGGCCCGGGGCGGTGCTCCGGGCCGACGAAGCCGGCATCACCGTGGGTGCGGGCAGCGCCGTCCTGGACCTCTGCCTGTTGGAATCGCCGGCTGACCGCCCGGTGGTGGTGGAGGAAAACGCCCTCATCAGCCATAAGGCCACCCTGCACGGGGCCATGGTGCGGGCCGGGGCCCTGGTGGGGGTGGGGGCCATCGTGTTGGATGGGGCGGTGGTGGGCGCCGGCGCCCTGGTGGGAGCCGGCGCCCTGGTGCCGCCCGGGGCGGAGATCCCCCCCGGGGTGTTGGCCCTGGGCGCGCCGGCCCGGGTGATCCGCCCCCTGAAGCCCGAGGAATCAGCCAACATCGTGGAGCAGGTGGCGGTGATGCGGGCCAAGGCCCGGGAATACCGGCGGTTGGAGGCTCTGGAAGCGGAGGAGTGAGGACCTGCGGCGGCCCTTCCGCGGGCTGGGGGAGAGCCGGATCGGATTATTCAGCAGCCCCCCAGGAGCCTAATCTAGGCACAAACCCTATAAAACTATGAAGTTTTTTTGGGGAAAGGGGGTGTGGGGGGAAACCCCTTTTTGTGGACAAAAAGGGGTTTCCCCCCACATTCCCCTTCTTCCAAACAAATCTTAGTAGTTGCCGCTGACGATGCTGTGGGACAGGCTGAACACCAGGTCCCAGGCCACGGCCCGCTCCAGGGACGGGCGGCGGGCCTCCAAGTGGCTGGCAAAGGCCTCGGGGTCCATCTCCTGAATCTGTTGCAGCTTGCCGGCCAATTCGTCCACCCAGCCGCCCTCGGCCAGGAAGTCCTGGCGTACCTTGCCAAAGTTGTACTGGATGTTGTCGGTGAAGGTCTCGCTGATCTTCAAGCGGCCCTGGGGGGTGGGCGAGAGTCCCAGGGCGTCCAGCACCCGGGACTCGTTTTCCAGGGGCCGCACCAGGCGGTCCTTGAGCGAGGGGCTCAAGAGATCGGTCTGGGAGTCCAGGTAGCCCATAATCTCGTTGTACTTGGCCACCACCCCCACCAGCTCGCGGGAAATCACCCCCGGCCCCCGGCTCACCCGGATCTCGGCCGGCCCCGCCGTGTTCGCCTGGGCCACGGCCGTCACGTGGCCCTCATCCAGGCTCACGTCATTGGTGTCCCGGGAGGTGAGCACCGATTCCTGGCGGATGCTGGCCGAGCGGGGCGGCAGGCCCTGGTTCAGCTTGTAGGCCGCCACCAGGCCGGGCGAGTCCTCGCTGAAGGAGAAATCCACCCCGCGCCCCTCCTCCGTGCCATAGACCCTGAGCCGCACCACCCGGTTCATGGGCCGGGTGTTGGGCGTGGGGTCATAGGCGTCCACAAAGCCCGTGGAGACCTCGGCCGCCACCCGGTAGTCCATGGTGTTGATGGCCCGGGCCAGGCGGGAGAGCAGCACCTCCTGGGTGTCCGGCTCGTCACCCTGGTTCACGGCCACGGTGACGGCGTGATCCTCGCCGTCGATGGTGAAGCTGAAAGTATAGTCCCCGGGCGCCAGATCCACCGTGGCGATGGGGTTCATGGGCGGGGTCAGCACTTCGCCGGTCTTGGCCGGCCACTCCACCTCCACGGTGTGCACCGCGTGCGGGGTGGCCAGTTGGTCCGCCGTGGCCGGCAGGGCCAGGGGGGAGGAGCTGACCGCGGTGCGCACGTCCTCCAGGTTGTCCGTGGAGGGCACGTGCAGGTTGTCGATCATGAAGGCCAGTTCGTCCACCCGGCGGCGGACCTCGCCGAGCACCCGCACCTGTTCGGTGCGCTTGATCTCGGTGTGCAGGGCGTTGGCCAGGGAAGTGGCGTACAGAGGGGCGTCCCCCGTGCCCCGGATGTCGATGGGGGGATACTTGCCGGTGGGAGTCACCAGCAGGGGGCCGTCTGCCAGGCCCTTGTACTTGATGGGCGTGCCCAAGTAAAAACCTCCTGAGCCAAAAGCTGTCCAATAACGTTATCGGCCGGAGGTTTGGCCAACTTTAATTTTATTTTTCCCTGGTGCGCTTTTTTTTGCCGCCGTCCCGGGGCACAAACGCCACCGCCGGCCCAGAAACCTGGACCGGCGGAGGAAATTCGCCCTGGGGGCGGCTAGTTGACGGGCGGGCCGAAGCCACCCCGGCCTGCTTCGCGCGGGAGGTTCAGGACTTGTCCCCCACCCGGCGGAAATCGGCCGGCGGGGTGAACAGGTCGCCCTGCACCGGACCCTCCTTGATATTCTGCAATTCGGTGGTGAGCTTGCCCATCTTGCCCTGGCTGATGGCCTTCAGGGTGTAGGTGAGCTTGGGCGAGTACCACAGGGTCACCTGGCCCCGCTTGGGGTCTTCGAAGGTGTACTTGTCCACCTGGTAGCCGGCCATCTCCTCGTGGCCCTCGGGCTTGGCGTTGGGCGGCGGCAGGGGAATCCCCACGGTGACCCCGGACGGCAGGTCCGAGAGCTTCTGCACGGCGTACTGGTGCTCGCTGGGCACGATGGTGTAGAGCTTGTCGGCTTGGCGGTCCAGGATGGTCACCGCGATGGGCTCGGGCGAACCCACGTCCAGGCGCAGCCGGGGGCCGTCCATATACACTTTGCCGGTGGAAGAGCCCTCGCCCACGGAAAAGACCATGTCCGCGGTAAAACGGGGGGTTTCGTCTTTTTTGGCGCAGCCCGGGCCCAGGGCCAAGCCCACCAGGAGGATCAGGGCCAACCCCAGGAAAATGGTCCGCCAAAGGAGCCCGCAGGTGGGGGTGGTGTGCGTCAAGGACTTCATGTGCTGCCTTTCCGCCGGCGCCGCCCCAGGGGCCCGGGCCGGAGCACCGGCGCCCCGCCCCGCGTTCAGCCGCGGACCGGGGCGCCGGAGAGGGTCAGAGGTTTGCGCGGCTATTTCTTGGCGTAATCATACCAGCCGCGGCCGGATTTCCGGCCCAGGTTGCCGGAGCGCACCTGGTTTTTCAAGGTGGTGGGCGACACCCATTTGAGCTCCTTGTTCAGCTCGTCCAGGAAGTAGTCGGCCACGTACTTGCAGATGTCGATGCCGGTGAAGTCCATCAGCTCGAAGGGGCCCATGGGGTAGTTGAGGCCCAGCTTGATGGCCTTGTCGATGTCTTCCTTGGTGGCCACGCCCTCTTCCAACAGCTTCACCGCCTCCAGCATGTGGGGGATCATCAGGCGGTTGACCAGGAAGCCGGGGCTGTCCACCTTCACCTCCACGGTCTCCTTGCCCATCTTCTGGGCCAGGGCGGCGGTGACGGCCACGGTGTCGTCGGAGGTGCCGTAGCCGCGGATCACTTCCACCAGGCGCATCAGGGGCACCGGGTTGAAGAAGTGCATGCCCACCACCTTGTCGGGCCGTTTGGTGGCCGCGGCGATGAGGGTGACGGACATGGAGCTGGTGTTGGTGGCCAGAATCACCTCGGGCCGGCAGATGGCGTCCAGCTCGGAGAAGACCTCCTTCTTCAGGTCCAGATTCTCGATGACCGCCTCGATGATGAAGTCCGCGGCGGCCAGCTCTTTAATGTCGGTGGTGCCCTTGATGCGCCCCAGCACGGCGTCCTTCTGCTCGGGGGTCACCTTGCCGCGTTCCACGCCCTTGGCCAGGAACTTGTCCACCGCTTTGAGGCCCCGCTCCACGAACTCGTCCTTGACATCGCGCATGATAACCTGAGCGCCCATTTGGGCCGCCAACTGGGCGATGCCGTTGCCCATGGTGCCGGCGCCCACGACGCCAACTGTCTTGATCTCACTCATCTTGCTCTCCTTCCATTCACTTCTACTGCCAGCGCCCACCACAGGCGCCGGTTGGGCCTCGATGAAAAAAGCCGCCCCGGACGGCGGCTCAACTGTTGTGCGATAAAAAGATTTCTTCGAATTGCCGTTCGAGGCTGGCGAAGGCCTCCAGCACGCGGGGATCGAACCATCCCGGCTTGAGGCGGTCGTCGCCCCGGGTAATTATCTCCACGGCCCGCGCGTGGCTGAAGGGCGGCTTGTAGGCCCGGGGGCTCCTCAGGGCGTCATACACATCGGCCAGCATGGTGATGCGGCCCGACAGGGGGATATCCTCCCTGGCCAGGCCGTAGGGATAGCCCGAGCCGTCCCAATGCTCGTGATGGGAAAGCGCCACCTCGCGGGCCATGGCCAGGCGGGGGTCGTCGCCCAGGATGCGCGCCCCGTGCACGGTGTGCAGCTTCACCTCGGCCCACTCCCGCGCGTCCAGGGGCCCCTTTTTCATGAGCACGTCCGGATGCACGTGCAGCTTGCCCACGTCGTGCATCTGGGCGGAGTAGCCCAGCACCTGGACGAAGCCCTCCTGGCAGCCCAGGGTCTCGGCCACCAGGGCGGCGTAGGCGTTGACCCGGGCGATGTGCATGCCCGTGTCCTCGTCGTGCATCTCCGCCGCCCGGGCCAGGGCCGAAATGGTGTAGAGGAAGGCCCGCTCCACCTCCTGGATCTGGGAACTGATGGTCTTCAGGAAAAGGTGGATGGTGCCCGCCAGGCTGGAGAGCACCTGGGCGTCATAGGTGCCCACGGTCTTGCCGAAGTCGGTGGCCAAGAGGGCCACCTCGTTGGAGCGGTAGCCCACGATGTTCTTGAGCGGCGGCTTTTCGCCCACGTGGGCCCACAAGGGGTCCCGCCGGAAGCCCAGCCCCGGCTCCTCTTCCAGGTTCACCCAGAAGAGATTCTTGCCCCGGAAGACACTCTCCAGCCCCGCCGCGGACAACTCCCGGGCCAGGGGACGGTGGTCCATCTGGTCGTTGGCCCGGTAATAGGCCCAGCCGGTCCAGTCGCCCTGGGGGGTGGCCGACAACAGGATCACCCGTTCCGGCCGGGTGGCCTCGAAGGAGCCGGCCCCCAGGAGGAAGTCCATGAGCCGGTCCATGTTGTCGTGCACGTTGAACTGGTAGGGATCGAAGCTCCTGAGGAGGGTGTTGGTGAACGTGGCGATGCCGGCCAGGCGTTGGTAGGCCCCTTCCAGCTCGTCGTTCAGTTCCTTGACCCGGAGGAGCGAGCGGCAGCGGGTCAACAGCTCGGCCGAGTTTACCGGTTTGGACAGGAAGTCGTCCGCCCCGGCCTCCAGACCCTTGATCTTGTCATCCAACTGCCCCAGACCGGTGATCATCACCACGGGAATGCGCCGGGTGGCCTCGTCGGCCTTCAGGCGGCGGCAGACCTCATAGCCGTCCATACCGGGCATCATGATGTCCAGGAGGATCAAATCGGGCCGCTGGGAGCGGGCCAGGGTGAGGGCCGTGGCGCCTTCCTGCACCCCCTCCACCCGAGCCCCGTGCACGGCGAAAAGCTCCTCCATCAGGGCCAGGTTGGAGGCCTCATCGTCGACGATTAACACCCGGGCTTTCATCATATGGTAGGCATCTGTCGCTGCCACCCCGTGTCCGGACCCTGGGGGTACCTTGCTGGAGATAAAAGTGTATCTTCAGCTTGTAGCATTATTCGGACGCCGGGTCAATTTTGTGTTTCACTTGGCCCCTTTCCGGGCGCCCTCCGGCTCCCGGCCGCGGAAGCCTCGGAAAAAGTCTTGGAATGGTGGCCAGTTGACACGGGGGGCCTGCTTTGATAGGTTTCAACCGTCTCGGGCCGTACCGGGGGGATCACCCCGGAAAGCCGGTTCCGGCCGTGTACGGCCCGCGATTCTTCCGGCGAAAAGCGCCCGGCGGGCGCTTTTCGCCCCCGAACGCCCGAAGGCCCCGCCCCCCACTGGCAGGCCGGGCCCCGGGCAAACAGGCTCCCCCCCGGGGAGCCGGGAGTGTTTGCATGTCCTCCGCCAGGTTCCGTTTGGTCTTGGCGGCCGCCCTGTTGGCGGCCCTCGCTCTGCCCTCCCTGGCCTGGTCCCAGGAAACCATGTACATCTCCGACCACCTGCAAGTGACCGTCCGCACCGGCACCAGCATGGAAAACAAGATCATCGCCGTGCTGGATTCCGGCGACATGGTCAAGCTCCTGGACAAGACCGCCGACGGGTGGGGCAAGATCATCACCCCCAAGGGTAAAGAAGGCTGGATGCTCCTGCGATATCTCACGGTGGAAAAGCCCGCGGCCCTGAAATTGGCCGAGCTGGACCCCCAGGCCAAGAACTACGCCCAGAAGCTGGAAGAGTTGAGCAAGGAAAATCAAACGCTCAAGGACGACCTCAACCGGGCCCAGAGTCAGGTCAAGGACGTCTCCCAGAGCTTCAACCGCCTGAAGACCGAATCCGCGGACGTCCTGAAGCTCAAGAAGGATTACGAGTCCTTGAAGGCCGGCTATCAGGAGCAGGCCCAGCAGATGAAGATGCTGTCGGCCGAGAACGAATCCCTCAAGTTCGGGACCAACCTCAAGTGGTTCCTGGCCGGCGGCGGGGTGCTGTTGGTGGGCTGGCTCATGGGCCTGATGCTGCACCGCTCCCGGCGTAACCGCCACTCCCTCCTGGAATAAGCCCCTTGCCTCGGGTCCGGGCCGCTTGGCCCACCCTGGCCGTGCTCTGGGGCGCGGCTCTCTGGTGCCTGGCTGGAGGCCTGGCCCTGGGCTGGCCTGGTCCGGCCGGGGCCCAGGTCCGCGCCGCGGCCGCCCCGCCGCCCCAGGCGGTGGTGACCCTGCGGCCCACGGAGGCGACCCTGCCCGGGGGCGGACGCCGGGCGGTGGCCGCCGGCCAAGCCCTGACCTTTCTCCGCGCCGACGCGGCGGGCCTCTGGGCCGCCGCCCTGGGCCCCGGGGGCACGCCCTCGCCGGCCACCCTGCAGGCCCAGGCGCAGGCGCCGGGACGGGAGCCGGTGTTCCAGGTCTCCTGCCCGGCCCTGGCCGCCGCCCCCTGGGTGAACGCCACGGCCCTGGCCTTGGCGGACGGCCCGGTCCCGGCCCCCGGCCACCCGGTGCAGCTCCTTGTGGCTTGGTGGGGCCGCCTGCCGGCCGCTGACGCGGTGGCCTTGCCCGGCCTGGCCGCCTGGCAGGCCGCGCGCCTGGCCCGCCTGGCCGTGGCCCGGGTGCCCGGCCCGGTGCGGGAGCGGCTGCTGGCCGGCCGCCTGGTGGAGGGCGATGACATGTGGCGGGCCACTCTGGCCTGGGGCCAACCCCAGCGCAGATTCATGGTCAACCATCTGCAGGACGAAGAGCATTTCGTTTACATTTGGCCGGGTTGGCGCCCGGTCTACTTGAGTTTTAAAAGCGGCGGCCTGGTCCGGGTGCCACCATTGGTGCCATCAGTCAACCAATCCAAGTAAAATCCATGCGTTAATCCCCGGCACCTCCCTGGCCGGCCTTGCACACCCTTGCCCAGGCCGGTAAACTTTCCGCGTTTTCCTCAGCAATTCGCCGTTGCCGGCCGCGCCGGCCGGCCCGGCCCCTTGCCGGAGGCGCCAGCCCCCGGCGGAAGGGGAAGGAAAGGATCAGGGTGGGCTCCCGGGCATTCAACTCCCAACGTCTGGAACAAAACCTCCAGGTGCTGGCCTCGGTATCACCTGAGGTGGCCGGCTGGTTGGGCGAGGAGTCGCACCACCTGACCCTGCCGCCCCCGGGGGCCTGGCCCCGCCCCTGCCTGGACAACAGCCACCGCCTCTGCTGCCCCAAGGGTGACGAGGGCGGGGTGACCCTGGTCTTGGGTGGCGGGCTGCTGGACGAGGTGGTGGATCTCTTGCACACCACGCCGGCGGGCCGCCAGGTTTTCGTGCTGGAGCCCCGGGCCCCTCTCCTCTTGAGCGCTCTGGGCCGCCATGACCTCACCGCTCCCCTGTGCGAGGAAGAGCTGGTGCTCCTGGCCCCGGAGGAGGGCGCCCTGGAGCTGGGGCTCAGCCGCAACCCCCAGTTGGCCCTGACCCCCCGCCTGGAGATGCTGCACCTGCATCTGGGCCCCGGCGACCCCCAGACCCACGCGGCCCAGGCCCGGCTCTACCGCCTTTTGGGCCACGCCCGCCAGCGCCGCGAGGTGAGCCTCAACTGGGAGCCGGTGGCCGGGGCCAACCTCCTGGCCAACCTGAACCTGGCGGCCCTCATGGGCGGGGCCCGGCGCCTTTTCGGCTGCCTGGCCGGGAGGCCGGCCATCCTGGCAGCCGCGGGCCCCGGCCTGGGCCCGGCCCTGGAGAAACTGGCCGGGCGATTGGCCGGGGCGGTGTTCTTCAGCACAGCCAAGGCCCTGCCCCAGGTCTTGGCCGCGGGCATCCTGCCCAGCGCGGCCGGCCTGGCCAAACCCACCCCGGGCTTCCCCCATCCCCTGGACTTTCCCGAGCTGGCCCACATCCCCCTGGTGGCCGAGGAAACCGCCCACGCCCAGACGCTGCGCTCCTACCCCGGCCCCCGGGTCCTGACCCTGGGCGCCCGGGGAACCGCCCTGGGGCCCTTTGCCAAGCTGGCCGGCGCCTTCACTCCCCAGACCCACGCCCTGTGCCGCCTGGCCGAGATGGCCGCCTTTGCCGGCTGCGAGCCCCTGATCCTGGTGGGCTCGGAGCTATCGGACCCGGAAGGCGAACTGGTGATGCCGGCCATGGACGGCGGCTCGATCAAGGCCTCGCTGCAGCACGCGGCCGCGGCTGGAGCCCTGGCCCGGGTCCTGGCCCGTTGGGAGGTGGGGGCCTTGTGCGTTTCCCGCAAGGGGGTGGCCATCCCCGGGGTGCGCGCCATCCGCCTGGAGGAGCTGACTCCCCATCTGGGCGGCCCGGGGCAGCCGGCCGCGGTGCCTCCCTTTGGCGAGGAATGGCTCACCGCCCCGGAGCTGATGGACTATGCCGAGGGGCTCAGCCGCGCCGCCCTGGCCGCCACCCGGCTGTGGCAGCGGGCCGCGGCGCCCCTGGCCGACGAGCCGCCGCCGGGCGACCCGGGCGCCAAGAGCTGGTTGGCCGCGGCGGACCAGCTTTACATGGCCCTGGCCGACCAGTCCGCGGCCGACACCATGTTCTCGGCCTTTTTGGACGGCTGCCTGGTGCGCTCCTTCCACCGGCGCTACAGCCTGGCCTGCCGGGGGCGCCAGGGCGTGATCCGGGTGGAAGACGCCAGCCGGGAGCTGCTCTTGTGCCTGCGGGAAATGTCCAGCCAGGCCGGCATATTGTCCCAGGGGCTGTGGGAGGCGGCGGGCCGCTTCCGCTCCCTGGCCCAGGCCATGGAGGACCGCGACCAGGAGCTGGTGGCCGGCTTTGCCCAGAGCCTGGGCCGGGAGCAGCTGACGCCGCCCTGGTAAGCCCCGGCCCCGGCCCTGGCCCTGCCCCGGCCGGCACCCCCGCGTTGACTCCGCCCCGCCCAGATTATAGGATGGGGCCAATTCCCCGCCCCCTCCGAGGGGCATCGCTTTTTCCGCCGGAGAACAAAAGCAATGATCAAGCGCTACACCCTGCCGGCCATGGGCCGCATCTGGACCGATGAGAACAAGTACGACGCCTGGCTGTCCGTGGAGCTGGCCGCCTGCCGCGCCTGGCACAAGCTGGGGCGCATCCCCGCCGAGGCCCTGGCCGAGATCGAGGGCAAGGCCGCCTGCACGGTGGCTCGGGTGGAGGAGATCGAGCAGGAGACCCAGCACGACGTCATCGCCTTTCTGACCAACGTGGCCGAGTGTGTGGGCCCGGCCAGCCGCTTCGTGCACCTGGGCCTCACCTCCTCCGACGTGCTGGACACGGCCTTTGCCCTCTTGTTGAAGGAGTCCGGCGAGCTTATCCTCACGGCCCTGGACGGGCTGTTGGCCGCCTTGGAGCGCCGGGCCAAGGAGCACAAGTACACCCTGCAAATGGGCCGCAGCCACGGCATCCACGCCGAGCCGGTGACCTTCGGCCTGAAGCTGGCCGGCTTCCACGCCGAGTTCCAAAGGGACCGGCAGCGCCTGGCCCGGGCCATCACCGCGGCGGCCCGGGGCAAGATCAGCGGCGCGGTGGGCACCTACGCCCACGTGCCGCCGGAGCTGGAGCGCATGGTCATGGCCGAGCTGGGCCTGACCCCGGCCGTGGCCTCCACCCAGGTGGTGAGCCGCGACGGCATCTCCGAGTACTTCTGCACGCTCGCCATCCTGGGCGGGACCATCGAGCGCCTGGCCCTGGAAATCCGGCACCTGCAGCGCACCGAGGTGCTGGAGGCGGAAGAGTCCTTTGCCAAGGGGCAGAAGGGCTCCTCGGCCATGCCCCACAAAAGAAACCCCATCGGCTCGGAGAACCTTTCGGGCCAGGTGCGGCTCTTGAGAGCCTATGCCCTGGCCTCCCTGGAGAACCAGGCCCTGTGGCACGAGCGGGACATCAGCCACTCCAGCGTGGAGCGCACCATCGGCCCGGACGCCGACATCCTGGCCCACTACTGCCTGGTGCGGCTCACCCGGATCGTGGACAACCTGACCGTGTATCCCGAGCGCATGGAGCGGAACCTGAACCTCACCGGCGGGCTGATCCACAGCCAGGAGGTGCTCCTGGCCCTGGTGGACCGGGGGCTGTCCCGGGAGGACGCCTACCGCCTGGTGCAGGGCAAGGCCATGGACACCTGGCGGGAGGGCGGCAGCTTCCAGGAGCGCCTGGCCGCCGACCCCGAGGTCATGGCCGCCCTGGGGCCGGACGCCGCCGCGGCCCTGGACCGGCTTTTCGACCCCAAGAACCATCTGAAGCAGGTGGACTACATCTTTGACCAGGTCTTCGGCCCGGCGGGAGAGGCTTGATGAGCCTCCGGGCGCTTGGCTGGGCCCTGTTGGGCTGCCTGGCGGCCCTGGCCGTGGCCGGCTGCCAGGCGGCCAGCCATTTGGCCGGCGAGGTGGATCCCCGGGGCCGGCCGGCCGAGCAGGCCTACCGGGAGGTGTTGGACCGCTATCTGGTGGAGAAAAAGGACCACACCGAGACGGTGCTCAACCTGATGGTGACCGCCCTGCCCCTGAACTGGCCGGTGCGCCAGGCCCAGGTGGGCCGCCTGGCCGCAGCCTTTCTGCTGGAACCGGCTCAAAAAGAGGAGAAGCTGGCCGGGCAGCGGGAGGATTTCGCCAAATACGACGCGGTGGTGGTCAGCTTCTACACCGCGGAGAAGTCCTGGAACCGCCTGGCCGGGTTCCAGTCCCCCTGGCGGGTGTTCCTGAGCGGCCCGGTCGGCCGGGTGGCCCCGGCCGACATCCGGCGCATCAGCGAGAAAAACCCCCAAAACGAAGCGCTCTACCCCTTCTGGGGCCAGTGGAGCGACCTGTATATCCTGCGTTTCCCCAAGACCGGGGACCCGGCGCCCACCACCCTGGTGGTCACCGGCCCGGCCGGCCGGGTGGAACTGCCCCTGGAGCTCCGTTAGCGGAGGCCAGCGGACCGGAAAGCCGAGGCATAAGTTGGACCACACTCCCAACGACGTGATCGTGCAGAGCTGGAGCGAGCTTTGCGAGCTGTTGTACACGGATTCCTGGCAGCGGGACATCGGGCGCTACCGCTCCAACTACGCCTTCCGGGGGGTGTCGGACCGGCGCTATGACCTGCAGCACCGTTTCGCCCGCTTTTGCTCAGGGCATCCCCACCTGGAGTACCACCTGCTCCGCAACTTCCGCAAATACGCCCAGGTGCCCGGGGACGCCCAGTTCTCCGACTGGCGTTGGATGACCCTGGCCCAGCACTACGGCCTGCCCACCCGGCTTTTGGACTGGACCTACTCCCCTTTCGTGGCGGTGCATTTCGCCACGGCCAAAACCCTGGAGCCCCAGACCGACGCGGCGGTTTGGATGGTGGATTTCGTGCGGGTGAACCAGACCCTGCCGCCGCCATTGGCCGATGTGTTGGCCGAGGAAAAGGCCAACGCCTTCACCCTGGGCATGCTGGAGAGGGCCCTGCCCAACCTGAGGGCCCTGGTCAAGGTGGCCGACGGGGACCAACGGGAGTTGGCCCTGTTCGTGGAGCCGCCTTCCTTGGACGCCCGCATCATCAACCAGTTCGCCTTGTTCTCCGTGACCTCCACCCCCACCCAGGGGCTGGATGTCTGGCTGGCCGACCATCCGGAATTTTACCGGCGGCTCATCATTCCCCGGGAGCTGAAGTGGGAGGTGCGGGACAAGCTGGACCAGGCCAACATCACCGAGCGGACCCTGTTCCCCGGTCTGGACGGCCTGGCCCGCTGGCTGACCCGCCACTACAGCCCGGCCATGTGCCTGGACGCCGCAACGCCCCCCGGCGAATAAGGGAGCCTGGGGCGGACCCGCGCTGGTCCGTGGTCCCTGGTCCTTAATCCCTAATCTTGGGGCTGGTTGGGGCCGGCTTCCGCGGGGGGGGCGACCGAGGCCCCCCGGGAGAAGATGGCCAGCTCGCCCCCCGGCTGCTCCACGCCCACCGCGTTGCGCCCCGCGCTTTTGGCCCGGTAGAGGGCGCGGTCGGCCTGGCGCACCAGTTCCTCGCCGCTGTCGCCCTGGTGGTGGACCGCCGCGCCGAGGCTCACGGTGAGGCGGGCTCCCGCTCCCGCGGGCTCCTCCAGGCCGGCCTGCCCCTGCATCTGGGCTTCCACCTGGGAGCGGATGCGCTCGGCCACCCGGAGCCCCTCGGCCAGACTGGTGCGGGGCAACAGCACCGCGAACTCCTCCCCCCCGTAGCGGCAGGGCAGGTCCATGGCCCGGACGGCGCGGCGCACCGCGTCGGCCGAGCGGGCCAGGGCCAGATCACCCTCCAGATGCCCGAAGCAGTCGTTGTAGGCCTTGAAGTAGTCCAGGTCCAGCATCAAGAGGGTGAGGGGCTGCTGGTAGCGGTCGGCCACCGCGATCTCGCGGCGTAGGGAGGCGTAGAAGAAGCGCTGGTTGAACAGGCCCGTGAGGTCGTCGGTGACCGACAGCCGGCGCAGCTCCTCTTCCAACTTCCGTTTTTCCGTCAAATCAACCAGGGTTTCCAGGGCGCCGGTGATCTGGTCGTCAGCATCGCGGATGGGGGCGGCGATGAAATAGAGGAAGCGGTTCTCGCCGCCCACGCCGGGGAAGTAGTCCTCGCACTCCCAGCCCTCCTCGATGAGCGGCGAGCGGCGGAGCCCCTTTTCGCCGTAGTGCTGGAACATGGTCTGCATGTCGCCGGTGAGCACCATGTCGGCCATGACCGGGCGCGGCTCGTGATAGAAGGGCTCCCACTGGCGGGAGGTGCCCACCATCTCGGCCGCGCTGGTGCCGGAAAGCTTTTCCATGGCCTGGTTCCAGTGCACCACCTTGTGCTGGTCGTCGATGACCATGACCGCCACCGGGAGCCCGGCCAGGGTGGTCTCCACCATGCGGTGGGCCTTTTGCAGGGCCTCTTCCACCCGCTGGCGGTCGGTGATGTCGGTGGCGATGCCTTCAAACGCCACGGGCTGGCCGGCCTCGTCCCGGACCACGAGGCTGCGTTCCATGAGCCAGCGGAGCTCCCCTGTGCGGGTGCGGAGCTGGAAGGAATGCTCGTAGTAATTGGGCCCGTTGCCCGCGATCTGCTGCCGCCAGGTGTTCAGGACCTTGTCCTTCCAGGCTTCGGGCAAGGCCGCCAGAAGGAGATCATTGTCCGCCATGAGCTCCTCGGGGGTGTAGCCGGTGACGGCCTTGACCGCCCGGCTGAGGTAATCGAAGCGGCGTCCGGGGATGGACCAGCGGTAGATGATGTCCGGCGCATTGTCCAAGAGGCGGCGGTGGCGCTCTTCGGACTCCCGGAGGGCCCGCTGGGCCTCCCGCATGAGGGTGACGTTGCGCACCAGGCCGAAGCGGCCGCCGTCCTCCTGGCGGACCGTGGCGGTGATGAGGGCCTGGAAGGTGGAGCCGTCGAGACGCCGCATGGTCAGGGGGAAGTCCTGCACATAACCCTGGGAGGCCAGGGAGTTCAGATAGAGGCGGCGGTCCAGCTCGTTGGCGAACAGGGCGGCGGTATCGGGCAGGCGGAGCATGGCCGCGGCGTCGGGATAGCCGAACATCTTCACCCCGGCCGGGTTGATCTCTTCCAGCCGGTTGTAGCGGTCGATGATGAAGGCGGCGTCGCGGCTGCCGGTGAACAGGCGCTGGAAACGCTCCTGGTTGTGGCGGGCCTCCTCCACCATGCCGCGGGCCGTGCGGGCCATGCGGTTCAGGGCCCGGGAGAGCCGGCCCAGTTCATCGTCCCGCCCGGCCAGGGGCAGGGGCGGGGTCAGATCGCCGGCCGCGACCCGCTCGGCCTCGCTGGTGAGCTTTTCCAGGGGGGACACCAGCTCCCGCCGGGCCAGGAGGGCGGCGAAGAAGGCGGTGAGGCAGGCCAGGCCCAGGGCCAGGAGGAGAGAAGTGTAGGCCAGGGCCTGGCGGGTGATCCCCAGGATGTCCTCCAGCTTGCCCTGGGTGGCCAGGAAGCAGTGGCGGTCCGGCAGTTGGATGAAGCAAACCAGGAGATCGCCGTCGTCCCGTTCCAGGGACAGGTCCCCCCGGCCCATCTGGATGATGCGGGCGGCGGTGTCCGCGTCCAGGGAGGGGTGCCAGCGGAACAGGCGCAGATTTTGGACCTGCCCCTCCTTATTCAAAAGAAAGGTGGAAATGGGCAGATTGAGTTGATGCTGGCTCAGGTGGCGACGCAGGGTGGCCGAGAGGACCGGGAAGTTGCGGCGTTTGTCAGGGGGAAGCGCCTCCCAGACCATGGCCATCTGGTTCAGATGGTCCCGGAGGCTCTTGCGGCCGAACTCCTCCATATAGCGCCAGGCCAGGTTGTCCTGGATGACCGAGAAAATGAGCGCGGTCAACAGAACCACCAGCACCAGGGTGCCGATGAGTTTGGGCCCCACGGCCAAGTTACGGAGGCTCTTGCCCACCCGACCTAACCCAGCCAAGGCGCCACTCCGCAAGCGTGACGCGGTGAGGTTTGACAGGCGGCCCCGGCCGCTCTACCATGGGCGGCGGGGCCTGATCTGCCGGGAGTTCCGGCCCAGACGGGCGGAAAGAAAGGCCAACAGGAGGGCGGCATGCTGTTGAACGAAATTACCATGGCGCGGTTTACCCAGGCAAGGGAACGGGTGCGTACGGCGATCCTGCCGGTGGGGGCTTTGGAGGAGCATGGTCCACACCTCCCCCTGGGGCTGGACGCCATGCACGCCTGGGCTTTGGCCGCAGAGACAGCTAAATTGAAACCTTGTTTCGTGGCGCCCCCCTTGTTTTACGGCATGTGTCGCAGCACGGCCCAGCATGCGGGCACGGTGGGCCTCTCTGGAGACACCCTCCGCAGCCTGGTCTACGATATCGGAGCTGGTTTGTGGCGTCAAGGTGTCAGAAACCTATGTTTGCTCACAGGTCACGCCGGAGGTACTCACCAGAGTTCCCTGGTGGAAGTTGGTGAATCTCTTTTGGAATCTACGGGATTGAATCTGGCGGTGGTCTGCGTGTTGGAGCTTATTCCACAGGGAGCGCCCTATCAGGAATGCCCTGGCGACAGCCACGCCGGCGAGGTGGAAACCTCTTTGGCTCTGCATCTTTGGCCCGAGCTGGTGGACGGCACCGCGCCGGAGGAGTATCCGGTGCGGCCCCGTTTCCTGTTGGTGCGGGACAAACTGGGCCACTGGCCCGGGGGGGTGTGGGGCGACCCCAGCCTGGCCTCGGCGGAAAAGGGCCGCCTGATCCTGGAGACCGAGGCCCAGGCCCTGGTGAAGGTGCTGGAGCAGTTGGAAGCCTTGCCGCCGGGTCCGGCCTGAGAGGGGAAACGAGTCCCAAGCGACCCGCCGGGCGTCTGGAGAGCGGCGACGACCCCAGACGTCTTTTATTTTTGGGGTGGCTTCTCGTAGCCTTTCGCCGGGGAGGACACTCCTTGGCGAATTTCTTGTAAGGGCCTGGCGTCGGGAGCGCGAAGCTCAACTTTTGAATGATGGGCTTCCCCGACCCGCATTGCCAGCAGCGGCACGCTGCCCCGACCCGCATTGCCAGCAGCGGCGCGCTGCCGGGGAACAGGGCTGGCAACAGCCCAACTTCGGGAGCGCGCGAGTGTGGTGCGGAGGTGCGCTTCTCCCGGCCCGCATTGCCAGCAGCGGCACGCGGCCGGGGAACAGGGCTGATAACAGCCCAACTTCGGGAGCGCGCGAGTGTGGTGCGGAGGTGCGCTTCTCCCGACCCGCATTGCCAGCAGCGGCACGCTGCCCCGACCCGCATTGCCAGCAGCGGCGCGCTGCCGGGGAACAGGGCTGGCAACAGCCCAACTTCGGGAGCGCGCGAGTGTGGTGCGGAGGTGCGCTTCTCCCGACCCGCATTGCCAGCCGCGGCGACGCGGCCGGCCCGCATTGCCAACTGCGGCACGCAGTTGACCGGGGGGGTTGGGCGTGTTAATGTTTGCTTCATCTATACCAGCCAGTGACAATTCCTATAGGGGTCCCATGGATCTACGCAGGCTGCAAGTTTTCAGCAAGGTCTTTGAATGCCGGTCGTTTTCGCGGGCGGCCGAGGAAGTTCTGCTCAGCCAGCCCACGGTGAGCGGCCACATCAAGACCTTGGAAGAAGAGTTGGGAGTGCGGCTTTTCGATCGCTTGGGTCGGGAGATTCTGCCCACCCGGGCGGCGGAGCTGTTGTACGTTCACGCCAAGGACATCCTCGCGCGGGTGGAGGACGCCCGGGCGGCCATGGACGCGTTCCTGGGCCGCCTGCGGGGCGATCTCCTGGTGGGGGGGTCCACTATCCCCGGGCAGTACGTGCTGCCGGTCCTGATCGGGCGGTTCCACGAACTGCACCCGGAGGTGCGGGTGAACCTCATGGTGGGGGACACCGAGGAGGTGGCGGAGCGGGTCTTGGCCGCCAAGCTGGAGGTCGGGGTGGTGGGTGCGGTCCTGGATGACGAGCGGCTGGAGTTCCGGCCCTTGATGCAGGACTTCGTCTCCCTGGCCGCTTGGCCGGGTCACCGTTTGGCGGGGCGGCCGACCAGCCTGGAGGAATTGATCAAGGAGCCGGTGGTGCTGCGGGAGCCGGGCAGCGGCACCCGCATGAGCTTGTTGAACGCCCTGCGCAAGGCGGGTTACGGGCCGGAGGATCTGAACGTGGTGGCCTACATGGGCTCCACCATGGCGGTATTGCAGGCGGTGCGGGCCCGGGTGGGCCTGGGATTCGTGAGCCGCCGGGCGCTGGCCGACGATTTGAAGGCCGGCAACCTGGTGGAGCTGATGGTGGGCGGCCTGAGCCAGACGAGGCAGTTCTATCTGGTCTCGCGCAAACGGCGGACCCACTCTCCGGCTTCGGAAGCCTTTGTGGAGCTTTGCTTGCGGGAAGCACCGGGTTTGGAAGCCTGAGCCCGGCGTGGCGCTCCGGGTGGCCATACCGGGCCGGGGTGAGCTGGCGCTCGCCCATTTGGTGCTGGATTTGAACGGCACCATGGCCCTGGACGGCAGCCTGGTCCCGGGGGTGCGGGAGGCGGTGGACCGGCTGGCGGGGCAGTTGACCTGCCATTTGGTTACCGCGGACACCTTTGGCACCGCGGCGGGGCTTTTCGGCGGGGGAGTGGAGCTCTGCCCGCTCAGCCCCGGAGAAGAGGACCGGCAGAAGGAGGCCCTGGTGCGCTCTTTGGGAGCGGCCGGGGTGGCGGCCGTGGGCAATGGGGCCAACGACGCCCTCATGCTGGGCGCGGCGGCCCTGGGCATCGCGGTGCTGGGCCCGGAGGGCCTGGCGGTGGAGGCGCTTTTGGCGGCGCAGGTGGTGGCGCCGGGCCCGCTGGCTGCCTTGGAGTTGTTGCTTAAACCTGATCGTCTGCGGGCCACCTTGCGGCGTTGAGCCGCGGCGGGGCCGGGTGGGCCGGAAAGCGAAGCGGGGTGCGGAGGCCATGGGTTCCGAGGTGAAGCTGGCGGAAAAGGCGCGGGCGGCCGGTTGAGCGGCCAAGATAGGTCCGGGCGACCTAAGCCTGATCTTGGCAGGCCTGCCGACCGAGGACGACCCCCGGCTTTTGGTGGGCAGCGGCACGGCGGATGACGCCGGGGTGTTCCAGCTCGACGAGGAACGGGCCCTGGTGCAGACCCTGGACTTTTTCACGCCGCTGGTGAATGATCCCTATCTTTTCGGGCAGATCGCGGCCACCAACGCCTTGTCCGACGTCTACGCCATGGGCGGCACCCCCTTGACCGCCATGAACATCTGCTGCTTTCCGGTGAAGGAACTGCCGGTGGATGTATTCAAGCATATCCTCAAAGGTGGTTGGGAGAAGGTGCACGAGGCCGGGGCGGTGTTGGCCGGCGGGCACTCGGTGGAGGACCCGGAGCTGAAGTACGGGCTCTCGGTCACCGGGTTGGTGCACCCTCGGCGCATCGTGACCAACGCAGGGCTGCGGCCCGGCCAGGTGCTGGTGCTGACCAAGCCCTTGGGCACCGGGGTCATCGCCACGGCGTTGAAGGCCGGCCTGGCTTCCCCGGGGCCGGTGGCCCGGGCGGTGGCCTGGATGACCCGGCTGAACGCGGGGGCGGGCCGGGTGATGAGCCGCTGCGGGGTTACCGGGGCCACGGACGTCACCGGGTTCGGGCTGTTGGGCCACGGTCTGGAGCTGGCCCAGGCCTCGGGAGTGAACCTGGTGCTGGAAGCCAAGGCCGTGCCGATCCTGGACGAGGCGCTGGAGATGGCGGCCATGGGCCTGGTGCCGGTGGGCAGCCGGGCCAACCTGAGCCATTGCGCGCGCTCGGTGCGGGTGCTGGGCAAAATGGATGAAATCCGGCACGATATCCTGGGCGACGCCCAGACCTCGGGCGGCATGCTCATGGGCCTGGACCCGGACCGGTTGGAAGAGGCGCGGGATCTGCTTTTGGAGGGGGGCGACTTGGCCGCGGTGGTGGGCCGGGTGGAGGAGGCGCCGGCCGGCATGGTGACGGTTTTGTATTGATTTACCACCGCTTCCCGGGAAGGGGGGCGGACAGTTCATTTCCTTTCCCGGCCTCTGCCGCCATCCCGGGGCCGCTCCGGAGGCCGGGGCTCCGCCAGCCCTCTCCGAACGCCATTACTTTCTTCGCCAAACAGCAATCCGAAAACAAAGGCCATTTGCGCGGCTTGGCCGTGGCGGCCCGGAGCGGGAGCCCCGGCGGAGCCCCAGCGGTCCGGGACCCGGAGCGGCAAAGCTTGCCGCGACAAGTTGCTTTTTCATCCGGATTCCGGCCGGTTTATGCTAGAAAGAGCTTTAGCGGTCCCTCTCAGGTGGTTGAAAAAGTCCCTCCCTGGCCTTTTTCAATCCGAGTTGGCAATAACTTGGTTTTGCCAACCCAGACAAATTGCTTGCTTATTCCAAGCAACGCAATTTAGCGTGCCGACCCCAGGGTTCCCAACCAGCCAGAGGCGGGTGGGGCGGGGGTCTCTGGCGCGCCTGGCAGGGTGTATTTGAGCCGCCGGCCGGGTCGCCGAGTTGGTGGCGGGGGAGCGCGAAAGGTGTTGACCTGGGGAAACATTTGGTTCTTGGCGGGAAACACGGCGGGAAAGTTTCGGTCCGGCATGCCCCCGGAGGAAAGGGACTTTGTGGGGCTGGGGAGCCGGGAGACTGGAAGGCCGCGTTCCGTCAAAGGTTAAAACATACCTAGCCTGATTTGGAGGTAGCATGTTTCGTAAACCTGGCAGAAAGAGCACGTTGTTGATCGTTCTAGCCACGGCCCTGGTCCTGGCCTGGTGCCTGCCGGCCTTGGCCACCGACACGGGCGAGCCGCCCGCTCCCGGCGAGAAGATGCCGGTGTTCACGGGCCCCATGCCGCCCAAGAAGCCCGACCGGGACTACCTGGGCCTCAAGGGTCCGGGCAAGGAGTTCGTGTTGGCGGACATCAAGGCCCCGGTGGTGATGATCGAGTACTTCAGCCTTTACTGCTCGCACTGCAAGGCCGAGGCGCCCCACGTGGATGAGGTGTTCGCCGACCTGAAGAAAAAGGGCTACTACGACAAGATCAAGTGGCTCGCTTTCGGCTCCAACAACAACCAGATGGAAGCCGACGCCTTCCGCATGCAGTACAAGGTGCCCTTCCCCATGCTCCCGGACAAGGAGCTGAAGGTGTTCCGGGCGGCCAGCGTGCACTGGACCCCCTACTTCATCGCCGTGCAGAACACGGGGCCCAAGGCCGGCACGGTGCTGTTCAACGCGGAGGGCAAGCTGCCCTCGGCCGCCGAACTGCTGAAGGTGTTGGAGAAGAACGGCGCGACCTACTGATAGTAAGGTTGAGAAAGGCCGTCCTGGCCTTTCTCAACCAACCTTGGCAAGAGTGTGATTTTGCCAAGGTTGGAAAATGGCTCGCATTTTTAATGCCGCGCAATTTGGCGTGGCGTCCGGGCCACGCCTGGCAGGCTGTTTGTCCACAGCCTGCCATGACCCGCGGCTGATCCTGGGCAGGAATAATTGAGCCGTGACCGGGGCCCCGCCCCGGTCACGGTTTTTTTCGCGCCGGGGCTCAGGCCGGAGGCGCGGCCACGGGAGCGGGATTGGCCTTGCCGAAGAGCTGCGCCACCTCGACGGCCAGGATCTGGCAGGCGGCCACCTGCTTCTCCCCGAGCTGGTGGGGGCCGGGCCCGGCGTAGTGCGAGGTCACCGCGGTGAGGCCGGCCAGCTTCTCCGCGGGATCGTCCACAAAGCGCACCCGCCCGAAGCCCACCACGCTCCGGCTGTGGATGCTCCAATTGCAGGCCGGTTCCCCGGGGATGAGGCTCCACTCCGCCACGGCGGAGAAGCTGACCCGGGGGTTTTGCCGGAGCACGTCTATCTTGAGGCCCTGGTGGCCGGTGTGCAGATAGATCACCTCCCCCACCCGGCCAAAGTTGAACGGCAGCACGTAGGGCTGATCGTCCTGGCTCATGGCCAGGAACAGGAGGGAGGCCTGGTCCAAAAGGGCCCAGACCTGGGCGGGATCGGTGATTTCGCGGGCGGCCTTGCGCATGGGGGTGGGCAGCATGATTTCCTCCCGGCGGGTGGGGGGGAGCGGGGGAAGCGCGGCGGCGATCCCCGTCTGGTGCGCGGCCGAAAAACGATCTGGCCGCGGGTGTTCTGCTACGAAGCATGATATTGTCATATTCTCCGCCCTAGCGCTATTGCCCCGCGGCGGGTGCCCCGCAAGAATGAGTTGAACCCAACCGGCTTTTGGGCGATGCTTAACCCGGATATTTCAGGAAGACCGGGCGTCCGGCTGCGCCAAATGTCCGCCGGCTTCGTCGCGGACCTCGCTCCAACCTCGCCGTGGCCTTGGCTACGCCTCTCGGTTGCTGCTTGTCCGCCGCCGCGCCGTCCGCCAGCGGGCCATTCCGGTCCAGGGGACCAAACGTCGCCTGATGAACCCGGAAAATTTTAGTTTAAAAACTATTCTAATTCAGCCTGTTGCAGGAACCACCACCCGGCCCCATGAAATATCCGGGTTAGCCAGCCTGCCCAATTCCGTTTGAGAACGCCGTTTCCACGCTGCGGCGCGGGGTGGCGGGAGCCTTCACATCCCAGGGAGTAGACGTCATGACCCAGGCATCCGAGCTTATCGTTCTGTTGGTGGAAGACTCCGACATCATGCGGAAGATGGAGAAGAAAATCCTGGGCGACCTGGGCTACACCCAGGTGCTGGAGGCGGCCGACGGCCAAGCCGCGGTAAAGGTGCTGGAGTCCGGTGAGCCGGTGGACCTCATCATCTGCGACTGGAACATGCCGGGCATGAACGGCCTGGAGCTTCTCACCTGGGTGCGGGCCAGCGAAAAATGGCCCGGCCTGCCCTTCATCATGGCCACGGCCCGGGGCGAAAAAAAGGAAGTGGCCCAGGCCGGCGAGGCCGGGGTCAGCGCCATGGTCTCCAAGCCCTTCACCCCGCCGGAGCTGAAGGGCAAGATCGCCGAGGCCATGGCCGCTCCGGAAACCGGCGCAGCGGTCAAACCGGCCGGCCCGGCGCCCCACGAGCCGGAGCTGACCGCCGACGGCAAGCTCCTGATCCGCGCGGCCCACATCCAAATCACCGACCACCTGATCCTGGGAGTCTTGAAGCACCTCATCGCCTCCGGCAAGGTGGAGCCCCGGCATTTCGCCCTGGAGACCCGCTGCATGGGCAGCTGGAACCCGGTGAGCGAGGCCCTGGAATCCGGGCAGGTGGGCGCGGCCCTGGTGCTGGCCCCCATCGCCATGGATCTGTTCGGCTACGGGGTGCCCATCAACCTGGTGCTGTTGGCCCACAAGAACGGCTCCATCTTCGTGCGGAACCGGCTGGGCACCTTCCGGCACCCGGGCCGGGATTTCTTCCGGGGCAAGACCTTTTACGTGCCCCACCGCCTGTCTGTGCACCACATGCTGAGCCACATGTACATGAGCCAGGTCGGCCTGAACCCCTCCGAGGAGGGCGGCGCGGGGGATCGGGTGCGCCTGGAGGTGGTGCCGCCCATCCGCATGCCGGAGTTTTTGGCCGGCAACGCCGACGCCAGCGGCTACATGGTGGCCGAGCCCCTGGGCACCAAGGCCATCGCGGCCGGCCACGCCCTGGTGCAGTTCCTCTCGGGCGAGGTGTGGCCGGACCATCCCTGCTGCGTGGTGACCGTGCGCCGGGAGCTGATCGACCAGTATCCCGCCGCGGTGGAGGAGTTCGTGGGCCTGTTGGTGGAGGCGGGCAAGTTCATCGCCCGGGAGCCCGGCACCGCGGCCGAGATCGGGGTGCAGTTCCTGGACCCGGAGAAGACCCTGGGCCTCACCAAGCCGGTGCTCCGGAACGTGCTCACCGAGCCCTCTGGCATCACCACCACCGACCTCTTCCCCGTGGTGGCCGACCTGGAGTTGATGCAGAGCTACATGCACCGCACCATGGGAGTGGGCACCCCGGTGGATCTCGGCAAGTTCGTGAACACCAGCTTTGCGGCCAAGGCCTGCGGCATCAGCTCGCGCGAGGCCTGCTCCTCGGTGGGCGGGGTGGGCGAGATCGAACAGAACCTCCGGCGGCTGAAGGCCGAGGACCGGGAAGCCAAGAGCCTGTTGGCCAAGGAAGGCAAGTACCTCACCTTCCTGTTGGGTGAACGGGAGTTCGGCCTGCCCATCCTGAAGATCAAGGAAGTCATCGGCATGATGCCCATCCGCAGCCTGCCCCGGCTGCCGGAATACGCCAAGGGGGTGATCAACCTCCGCAACGAGATCATCCCGGTGGTGGATCTCCGCCTCCGGCTGGGTATGCCCGAGCGCGACTACGACGCGCGCACCTGCATCATCGTGGTGGAAGTGTTCGGCCGGCGGGGCAACCTCAAGACCGGCCTGGTCACCGACGAGGTGAGCGAGGTCTTGAACGTGGAGTCCGGCGACCTCATGGAGACCCCCACCTTTGGCACCGGGGTGGACACGGACTTCCTCCTGGGCATGGCCAAAAAGGGCCAGGGGGTCAAGATCCTGTTGGACATCGACCGCTTGTTCCAGGACGACGCGCCCGAGGCCCTGGCCCTCTAACCGCCGGGCGGGACCGGCGGACGGAGCGAGGACGGGGACGGGGCGAGGGCGCCTCGGCCGGCAGCCGGGCCTTTGCCTGGATGTCGCCGTATCCCGCGCCGGGCGGCCCGCGCCGGGCGCGGGCGCCTTGACCCACCTATCAGCCGGGGATTCCCAGTCCGGACCTGACGCCACCGGCGGAATCGGATACACTAGGACCAAGGACGCGGAGCCAGGCTCCGCGGCCCTTCGGTCCCGGCGCCCCACCGGGCGGCGGCCGGGGAACGCCTTCCGCCAGCCAGGAGCATGGCGTCATGGATTGCCTCGTGGACAAGTTTCCCTTCCGTTACACCCTGAGCCTCGAACCTCTGTTCAAGTTCATCGAAAAATCGGAAGCAGAAGGGGTGCGGGGTCACCCGGCCCTGGGAGCCGATTTTCTGGCCGCCTGCCAGAACACCCCGGCGCTCCGGGGCGACATCGCCGACCCAGCCCAACTGGAGCCCCACCGGGACATGGTGGAGCGGCTGATGAGCCTGGTGTTCCCGGCCGCCTACTGGTCCAGCGAGGCCTGCGGCGCGGTGGTGCCTTTTGTCCTGACCCCCTTTTTCTACACCAAACCATTCCGCGACCTGTTCATGACCTCGCAGGGGGAGCTGGCCCCCCGGGCCAACCTGGACAAGCAGACCCTCTCCAAGGGCCGGGCGGTCAAGGCCTACCTGATGATCCTGGAGCGGCTCTACGGGATGAAGGACAACCTGCCCTTCCCCCTCTTGTACACGGTGCGGGACCCGGACACCGGCCTGGACCGCCATTACCGCCTGCGCCTGGACTTCAGCTTCATCGAGATCGCCAGCCGGGGCCCGGTCAAGCCGCTCACCCCGGAAGAGCTGGGCTTCGTGGAGAGCCACCTCACCGAACCCGAAGCCTTGAAGACCCTGTTGCCGCCGGAAAACTTCGAGATTCGGGGCTTCACCACCCTGCGGGCGGTGGACGTGACCACCACCGAGGTCATCTCCGCCCTGCAGCGCGACCTCATCGACCACGAGTCCATCGTGACCCAGGCGGGGTTCCACAGCCTGCAGCAGCACCTCCGCACCCTGTTCAAACGGCCCGACCTCATGGCCGGGCTGGAAGCCCTGCACGAGGATCACGTGATCCAGTTCCACCTGGACTGCGGGCCCGAGGGGATCTGCGCCTTGTCGGAAAGCGAGCAGGTCCCCCTGTCCCAACTGGAGGGCTCGGTTTATCAACGGGTGCTGGACTCCGACGAAATCATCCGGGTGCCCGACGTGCACAACGAGCCGGGGCTGGCGGCCTTTGTGGACCGCTTCGACCGCTCCGGCTCCAAATCCCTGTTGATCGCGCCGCTGTATTACCAGGGCCGCTGCATCGGCACCCTGCACCTGAAGTCGCCCCGGCCCTGCGACCTGGGCCCCACCGACGCCCTGGTGCTGCGCCAGTTGCAGCCCCTGTTCGCCCTGGCCCTCAAGAAGGCGCTGAACGACCTGGAAAGCCAGGTGGATTCGGTCATCAAGGAAAACTGCACGGCCATCCACCCTTCGGTGGAGTGGCGTTTCCGCCAGGCGGCGCTCCGGCACCTGAAGGGCCTGCGCCTCTCGCCGGACCAGGAGTTCGAGGAGATCGTTTTCCCGGGGGTGTACCACCTCTACGGGGTGTGCGACGTGCGGAGTTCCTCCACCCAGCACAACGAGGCCATCGCCCGGGACTTGGCCCAGCATCTGGAGTTGGCCCTTCACGTGGTGGACACCGCCCGCCAGACCCGCCAGATGCCCCTGTTGGACGAGTTGGCCGCCCGCATCGGCGACCACACCAAGCGGCTGTCGGTGGGGCTCGGCACCGGCGACGAGGCCATGATCCTGGGTTTCTTGCGCCGGGAGCTGGAGACGGAGTTCGAGGCCCTGGGGGCCATGTCCCCCCGGGTGGCCCGGGCCCTCCAGGTCTATGAGCAGGCCATGGACCCCCATCGCAAAACCGTGCACCGCCGCCGCCGCAACTTCGAGGAGAGCCTGGCCGCCCTGAACCAGCAGCTCGCCGTGTATCTGGATCGCGAAAACCAGGTGATGCAGGCCATTTACCCTCACTACTTCGAGCGGCACCGCACCGATGGGGTGGATTATCTCATCTACCTGGGGGGCTCGTTGGTGGAGGACGGCCGCTTCAGCCGCCTTTACCTGAAGAACCTGCGGCTCTGGCAGTTGGTGGTGGCCTGCGGCATGGCCTGGCAGGCCGAGCAGCTCAAGCACGAGCTGTCCGCCCCGTTGGAGGTGGCCCAGCTGGTCCTGGTGCACGACACCCCCTTGGCCATCCGCTTCCGCTATGATGAGAAGCGCTTCGACGTGGAGACCGGCTACGACCTGCGGCACGAGATCATCAAGGCCCGTCTGGAAAAGGCGGTGACCAAGGAGGGCCAGGACCGCCTGACCCAGCCGGGGGCCATCGCCGTGGTGTATTCCCAGCCCGAGGAAGTCCGGGAAAGCCTGCGGCATATCGAGTATTTGCAGAGCCAGGGCTATCTGACCCGCCAGGTGGACCGCCTGGAGCTGGAGGACCTGCCCGGGGTGCAGGGGCTGAAGGCTTTGCGCGTGGGGGTGAATCTACAGTCCCGGGGCATCGCCGCCCGCAGCGAGCGCATGGCGGGCTGAGCCGGGGCGGTTCCCCGCCTCGGCAAAGATGCCGGCCGGCTCCCGGAGGGCCGGGATGGTTGCTCGGGTCAAGGTGAGCGCGCGGAAGCCGGCTGCCCGCACGGCAGCCGGCTCTCGTTTTACGAAGCGGGCAGAGCCACCGGCGGGCCCGGCTTCTCCAGGGTCAAGGCCTTGAGTCCGTTCTTGCCCGACTTCTTCACCTGGTACATCACCCGGTCCGCCGCCTCGATCACCTGATCCACGGTTTGGCCCGGGGCGGTGACCAGCACCAGGCCCAGGCTGAAGGTCACCGGCCAGCCGGCCGCGGCCATGGCCCGGTCCAGGGCGCCCCGCAGCTTCTCCGCCACCAGCCAGCCGGCCTGGGCCCCGGTCTCCGGCAAGAGCACCGCGAACTCGTCGCCTCCCAGCCGGGCCAGGAGGTCTTCCCGCCGTAGCGCCGCCTGGCCGGTCTGGGCCAACAGCCGGAGCACTTCGTCGCCCCGGTGGTGGCCCCACTGGTCGTTGACCGCCTTGAAGTTGTCGCAGTCCAGATAAATGAGGCAAAAAGGCCGGCCGTGGCGGTCCAGGCGCACGGTCTCCAGCCAGAGCCGGTCGTAGAACACGGTCCGGTTGGCCGCGCCGGTGAGGGCGTCGGCGCGGGCCAGGGCCTTTTCCCGGGCAAAGCTGCGGCGCAGGGCGTTGGTGACCAGCACCAGCACCAAATAGGTGGTCAGGATGCCGGCGATGTTGAACAGCACCACTCCCAGGGGAGCCGGTGCGCGGCCGGTCAGGCCCATCCCCAGCCCCAGCATCACGCCGGCGGAGGCTATTGCCAGGAGGGCGCCCCACCAGGCGCCCACGACCCAAGTAAGCATAAGGACTGGGATAATATAGAAGGATACCAGGTTGAGTTCATACCCGGTGGCCAGGTCGGCCACAGCCGTCACCAGGAACAGGGACAGACTGACGATCCAGGTCCAACCCTTGTCCAGGTCAAATAAACGATCCCGCCAGCTCATGAAGCGGTCCTTCACCAGAGCAGCCTGCCCTCCCCCACGTTCACCGCGGCCAGCCTTTTCCCCGGAGGGTCGGGGAAGCTTTTTTCATTATACAATAAGCTGGCCTAGTTAGGTACTTTACTCACATTTTTCCCCCGGCCCCCGGTTTCCGGCGGGCTAATCCGCCCGCGGCCGGTTTTATGTCATACTGAAGTACACCCCGGGTTTCCGCCTTCCCGCTTGCCCACCCAGCATCCCCGGGGTCAATACGCCCCGGGGGACCCGCGCCGCCCGGGCGCGGCAACCCTCTGGCGAGGCGATATGCGAATCTTCCGCTACCTCATTTGGGCCGTCCTGGTCCTGGCGGCCCTTGGCGGGGGCGTCTGCGCCCTGGGGCGGGAGCTGGGTGTGCAGCCCACCCTGCCCTCCCTGCCGGGGCAGGACCCTCTCCCCTTGGACCGGCTCCGCCTGCCTCCCGGTTATGCCATCGGCGTCCTGGCCCGGGTGCCGGGGGCGCGTTCCCTGTGCCTCAGCCCGCGGGGCACCCTGTTCGTGGGCACCCGGGGGGACCAAGTCTATGCCCTGGCCGATGCCGGGGCCGGCCGCCCCGGCCGGCTTTACACCGTGGCTTCGGGGCTCCGGGAGCCCAACGGCGTGGCCTTCCGGGACGGCGACCTGTACGTGGCCGCGGTGGACCGGGTGCTCCGCTACTCCGGGGTGGAAGACCGCCTGGACCATCCCCCCTCCCCGGAGGTGGTGGAGGACGGACTGCCCGGGGACAGCCGCCACGGCTGGCGTTACGCGGCTTTTGGCCCGGACGGGCTGTTGTACATCGGGGTGGGAGCGCCCTGCAACGCGTGTGCACGGCCCGACCCCTTTGCCACCATCGTGCGCCTCAAACCCGGCGGGGGATATGAGGTGTTCGCCCGGGGCATCCGCAACACCGTGGGCCTGGCCTGGCGGCCCTCCACCGGGGTGCTGTGGTTCACCAACAACGGCCGCGACTGGCTGGGCAACGACCAGCCTCCGGACAGCCTGCACCGCGCGCCCGGGGCCGGACTGGACTTCGGCTTCCCGGCCTGCCACGCGGGGGTGCCCGACCCCGACCTGAACCACGGCCAAGATTGCGCCCAGTACGCCCCGACGGCCTGGGAGTTCCCGGCTCACGTGGCGCCCTTGGGCCTGCGGTTTTACACGGGGCGGATGTTCCCGGCCCAGTTGCGGGGGGCCATCCTGGTGGCGGAGCACGGTTCCTGGAACCGCACCCCGCCGGTGGGCTACCAGGTCCGCCTGCTCAGACTGACTGGGGACAAGGTGGTGAGTTCCGAGCCGTTCATCAGCGGGTGGCTCACGGGGACCACCGCTTGGGGACGGCCAGTGGATGTGGAGGTGGACCAGACCGGGGCGTTATTGATCAGCGATGACCGGGCCGGGGTCATCTACCGGGTGACCTATCAGGCGCCTTAGGGGTGTTGCCGGCGTCAGTTCGGCTCAATCCCGGGCCAGGAGAGCCTCCACCGCGGCCAAGAGCTCCTGGCTTCGGAAAGGCTTGGCCAAGAAACCAGCCGCTCCTGCCGCCCGCACCTGCCGCTCCGTGGCCGGGGAGGCGTAGCCGCTGACCACCAGCACCTTGACCCCGGGGTCCCCGGCCAACAGCTCCTCCAGGCAGCGGCGCCCGCCCAGGCCGGGCATGCCCAGATCCAGGAGCACCAGATCGAAGCCCGGCCCCGGCCGCTGGTAGAAGTTCAGGGCCTCTTCGCCGCTGGCCGCCAGGCAGAGCTGGTATCCGGCCTGCTGGAGCACCCGCCGCAAAAGCTCCCGCACCGGCGGCTCGTCCTCCGCCACCAGGAGCCTGGCCCGGCTTGCCCACCCGGGCCGCCGCCCGGCCGCCAGCTCCGGCAAGGGTTCCGAACCCGCGGAAGCCGAGGCCAGGGGCAAATGGATGGTGAAGGTCGCCCCCCCGCCCAGCCGGCTCTCACAAGCGATGTGCCCCCCCGAGGCCCGGATCATGCCCTGGGCCACGCTGAGCCCCAGGCCGGTGCCCGAGCCCACTTCCTTGGTGGTGAAGAACGGATCGAAGATCCGGGCCACCGTCTTGTCGTCCATGCCCTGACCGTTGTCCTGCACCCGGATCTCGGCGAACTCGCCGGCGAATTTCTGGCCGCAGGTGGGGCAGGCCCGGGGGCTCAAATAGACGTTCCGGGCCTGGATGGCCAACCGGCCGCCGTGAGGCATGGCGTCCACCGCGTTGCCGGCCAAGTTCACCAGGATCTGGTCCAGGCTGCCCACCAGGTTCACCGCGGCCAAGTCCGGGGCCACCTCGGTGGCGATAGCCACCTCCGGGGGCAGGATCTGGGCCAGCATTTGGCGGGTGCGCCGGATTTCCCGGGGGAGGTCCACCAACTTCGCCCGGGAGTCGCTCCGCTGGCTGAAGGTCAGAAGCTGGCGGATCAGGTCGCGGGCCCGGCAGGAGGCGTCCAGCACCCGCGACAGGTAGTCGTGCACCCTTGGCCGGTCGACCAACAGCTCCCGGGCCAGGTCGGTATAGCCCACGATGGCGGCCAAAAGGTTGTTGAACTCATGGGCGATGCCGCCGGCCAGGGTGCCCACCGCTCGCATCTTCTGGGCCTGGCGCAGGTCCACCTCCAGGCGCGCCCGCTCTTCCTGCACAGCCTTCTGCGCCGTGATGTCCACGTTGGTGCCCAAATAGCCGGTGATGCGGCCGTCCCCGTCCCGGAGGGCCACCGCCGTGCCGGCCACCCAGGTGACCCGGCCCTGGGGGGTCTGGAAGCGGTACTCCAGGGACCAGGGGATCTGGTCCTGGGCGTGGACTTTCCAGGCCTCGTGAACTCGTTCCCGGTCTTCGGGGTGCAGGCCCCGGGCCCAGCCCTCGCCCTGGGCCTCCTCCGGGGTAAGCCCGGCGTATTCACACCATTTCTGGTTGACAAACAGGCAGTTGCCCGCGGCGTCGGTCTCGTAGATGGCCACGGGGGCCGCTTCGGTCAGGATGCGCAGCCGCGCCTCTTCTTGGCGCTGCCGCTCCTGGGCTTGTTTTTGGGCGGTGATGTCCCGGAATGAGACGACCACCCCGCGGGGCCGGGCCTCGCCGTGGTGCACCAGGGGCGTGCTGCTGATGGCCAGCCAGGTGACTCCGCCGTCGGGACGCAACAGGCCGCGGACCTGGTCGGCCAGGGGCCGTCCCATGGCCAGGGCCAGCATGGAGGGATGCTCCTCCTCCGGGCAGGGGGAGCCGTCCTCGTGGATAAGCTGACAGGGATGCGGCGGGGCGGGAGGGCTCCGGAATTGCTCCGCGGTGAAGCCGCAGAGGTGCTCCGCGGCCTGGTTCCAAAGCTGCAAAGTCCCGTCCGCGGCCTGAAACATCACCCCTTCGGTCAGGCCCGCGACGATATCCCCCCAATAGTCTTCCATGGCTACGCTCTCGTGACCCAGAGAACCGGGGTCTCCAGCCCCAGCCACGCCGGCCGACGTGAAATTGTATCAGCCGGCTCGAACATGGTTCACATTGGAAAACTGTAGCACCACGGGGGGAGGTTTGGTGAATTTTGTGTCCATCAGGGGCGGCGCACCCGCTTTCCGCTCGCCATCCGAGCCGGGGAGCGCCCGGCCCGGTTCGCCCCGGCCCCCGGGCGGCCCTCAGCAGCCCTTGAAACAGGGGTCGCGGTGCTCGAGGAAGGCGGTGAGGCCCTCCTGGAAATCCTGGCTGCGGTAGGCCTCCTGGCGCAGCGCCGTGATGTCCTCCAGGTCCTCGGCGGTGAGGCCTGGTCCCCGGGAGAGGTTGCGCAGCTCCTTTTTCAGCACCTGCACGGCCAAGGGCGCCCGGGAAGCGATGTCCCGGGCCAGGCCGGCGGCCGCCCCGTCCAGCTCTTCGGCCGGCGCCAGGCGGTTCAACAGGCCCAGGCGAAAGGCGTCCGCGGCCGCCAGGGGCTGGCCGGTGAACAGCATCTCCTTGACGATGTGCAGGGGCAGCACCCCCAGGAAATGGGTAAGCCCGGCCGCGTTGTAGGGCAGGCCCAGCTTCACCGGGGTGATGGCGAAGCTGGCCGAGGGCGCCCCTACCAACAGGTCCAGGGTCATGGCCAGATCACAGGCCCCGCCCCAGACGCTGCCCTCGATGAGCCCGATGATCGGCACCGGATGCTTCCTGACCCGCCGGAGCAGCACCTCGAACGGCACGTTCCAGGCCACGGGGTCCTGGCCGTCCCGGGGTATTTCCTTGATGTCATGCCCGGCGGACCAGACCTTGACCCCGGGCTGGGCCCGGAGGATCACGGCCCGGGCCCCCTTTTCCTCCAGGGCCGCCAGGCAGCCGATGATCGCGGCCACGAATTCGCGGCTCAGGCAGTTCAGCCGCTGGCCGTAATTCATGGTGACGATGCCGTAATCGTCCTGCATACGCCAAAAGGCCAGGGCTTCCTCCGGGCTGGACATGGGCGTCTCCTTTTCTCCGGCCCGGAGCTGGGGAGCCGGGCCTTGGCTTGAGCGGGATGAGACGAATGCGCGGCAGGCCAAAAAGCAAGCGCGCCGGCCGGGGCAAAGCCCGGGTCCGGCGTGGTGCGCCGTCAGGCTCCAGGGGAGCCGGCGGCAAAAATCCCTGGACAGGGAAAGCCCAGCCGGGTACGGCCCGGCCGGCCCTGGGGCGGGACGCCCCCTTCAGACGGATTGATCCAGCCCCACACCCTTGCTGTACAGCTCCGATTCGGCCTTGGCCCGGATGAAACCCAACTCCGACACCTTGCTGGTGGCGGAGCCTTCGGCCAGGCCCGTGACGCCCAAGCCTTCCCGGGCCACCTGACTCGGCATGCCGAGTTGGTTCAGCTTTTCCTGGGATTCCTGGCGCTGGGTCAGGTCCACCGCTGGGGGGGACACCGACTGGCCGCTGTTCATGGCACCGATGCGTGTCAGGGGCATGATCATCCTCCAGAGGTCACGGAATCATAACATTGCTCGGGGTATTCTGTCCATCCCTTGACAGTTTACGGACCTAGCCGGTAGAGAATACCTGCCGCGGCGACACGGCTGCCCATATCCCTTGACGGAGCCGACCACCCCCGCCTCGCCTGGGAGCCGCTCCGGGTCTTCTCCCCCGCTGCCCGTCCGGTGGACCGCGGTTACGTTTTCCTTCATGGCGCGCCGTCGCGCCCGCTTGGCCGGGAGAACGCCCTTGTCGCTCTTATTCACACCCGCCTCCCTGGGGGGCGTAGAGCTGCCCAACCGTCTGGTCCGCTCGGCCACCTACGAGGGCGCCGCCCTGCCCGACGGCGGGGTGGGCGACGAGCTCTTGCGCCTGTACGAGCGCCTGGCCCAGGGTGGGGCCGGGCTCATCATCACCGGGTATCTCTTTGTGGAGCCGCCCGGCAAGGCCCTGCCCCGCCAGATGGGGGCCCACGATCCGGCCCTCCTCTCCGGACTCACCCGCCTGGTGGAGGTGATGCACCAGCACGGAGCCCGGGTGGCCCTGCAACTGGCCCACGCCGGCCGCCAAACCACCCGGGCCATTTGCGGGGAGCGTCCCCAGGGCCCCAGTTGGCAGCTCCCCGACGCCTTGAACCAGGTGTCGCCCCGGGCCATGCGCGAGGACGACATCGCCCGGGTGATCGCCGCCTTTGGCCGGGCCGCCGGTTTGGCCCAGGCCGCCGGGGCCGATTTCGTGCAGATCCACGCGGCCCACGGCTACCTGGTCAACCAGTTCCTCTCGCCGTTCTTCAACCGCCGCCGGGACGCCTGGGGCGGCAACGACGCGAACCGCTTCCGCTTCCTGCGGGAGATCATCGCCGAGGTGCGCCGCCAGACCGGGGCCGATTATCCCCTGTTGGTCAAGCTCAACGCCGCGGACCACACTCCCCGGCCCGGGCTGACCCCGCCCCTGGCCGCCCGCTACGCCGCCTGGCTGGCCGAACTGGCGGTGGCCGGGGTGGAGGTCTCCGGCGGCACGGCTTTTTACTCCTTTTTCCAGTCCTGCCGCGGCGAGGTGCCGGTGGAGGAGTTGGCTGCCGCCCTGCCCGCCTGGCAGCGCCCGGTGGCCCGCTATCTCCTGGGCCGCATGCGGAGCCAGGAGGACCACACCGAGGGCTACAATCTGCCGGCCGCGGCCCTGCTCCGCCCGGCCCTGGGCCCGGTGCCCCTGATCGCGGTGGGGGGGCTCCGCACCCGCGAGGCCCTGGAAGGGGTGCTGGCCCGGGACGAGGCCCGCCTGGTCTCCCTGTCGCGGCCCTTTTTGCGGCAGCCGGCCCTGCCCCGCCTCTTGGCCCGGGGCGATTTGACCCGCGTGTCCTGCACCTCCTGCAACCTTTGCCTGGCCGCCCTGGTCCGGGGGGAGCCGGTGGCCTGCCGGTCCCGGGGCGGCCGCCACCCATAACTCACGCCATCCAACCTGAGGTCTAGCCCCATGGCCTTGAGCATCCTGCTGGCGGAAGCCTTCGTGGTCTACTTTTTGGTGCTGGGCGCCCACGCCCTGCGCCACCGCTTTGGCCTGGCGCCGTACTATGCGCTCATGGGCGGCCTCACGGCCATCATGAGCTGGGTCACCGACGCCGGGGTCAGTGTCCAGGCGGCCGGGGTCACCTTCCTGGTGGGCTCCACCGTGTTCTACACCGCGATCCAGTTGGGCGTGTTCGTGGTGTACGTGTTCGACGGGCCGCCGGCCACCCGCATCGCCATCTACACGGTGATCGGGGTCTCGGCCATGGTGCCCATCATCGCCCTGGCCCTGCATTTGCAAATGGCCCTCATGGGGCACACCCCCCTGGGCTACGTGCCCGTGCCCAGCCTGCGCATCAACCTGTCCTCCCTGTTCGCCTCGTTCGTGGACCTGTTGTTTTTGGCCATGAGCTGGGAATTCTTCCAAAAGCAGCGCCGCTGGCTGCCCCTGTTCGGCCGGGCCTTCCTGTGTCTTTTGGGGGTGATGTGGCTGGACGTGCTGTTGTTCAACACCGCCGCCTTTGCCGGGCAGCCCGCCTTCCGGGGCATCCTGGAAGGCACCCTGGTGAGCCGGGGGGTGGTCTGCCTGTTCGCCGCCCCCTTCCTGTGGGGCTATCTGGCCTGGCAGTCCCGGGCCCACCAAATGCCCTCGGAGGAGCGGCCCGTCCTGGCCATCATCAAGGAGATGACCCGCATGGAGCGCAAACTCTGCCAGGCCCAGGAGGAGATCGCCCGCCGCAAGGAGGCCGAGGCCAAGCTGGAGATCCTGGCCACCACCGACGACCTCACCGGCCTGGAGAACCGGCGCTCCTTCCTGGACAAGGCGGCCCGCGAGTGCCGCCGGGCCCGGCGCTACGGCCAGCCCCTGTCCCTGATCATGCTGGACACCGACCGCTTCAAGCGGGTCAACGACCACTACGGCCACCAGACCGGCGACCAGGTGCTGGCCGCGGTGGCCCAGGCCTGCCGGAGGGAACTCCGGGACAGCGACATCCTGGCCCGCCTGGGCGGCGAGGAATTCGCGGCGTTGTTGCCCCAGACCGGCCCGGCCGAAAGCCTGGCCACGGCCGAGCGCCTGCGCCGGGCGGTGGAGAGCCTGGCCGTGACCTCGCCCCACGGACCGGTGCAGATCACCCTGAGCGCCGGCACCGCCTCCCTGGGCCCGCCGGCCGACAGCCTGGACCAGCTCCTCTCCCGGGCGGACGAGGCCCTCTACCGGGCCAAGGCAGCCGGGCGCAACCAGGTGGCCACGGCCTGAGGCCGAGGGGTTTGGGGTAGGAAAGAGAAGATGTGGGGGGAAGGGGTCCTTTTTTGAAAAAAAGGACCCCTTCCCCCCACACCCCCCATCCCCCAAAAAACTTTAGAGTGCGTAATCAGAGGCCATGGCCGATGCGGGCCAAGGAGGGCTCGCCAAATTGCAGGCTTCAAAAAGTTTGCAATTTGTGAGGCTTGGCCAAACCACGCTTTTGCCAACCAGCTTAAGATGCACGGTGCAGGACGCACCGTGCATCACCCTCAAGGCATGGAGCCTTGGGCAACAGTCCCGAAAAAGCAAGCAAGCTAGGTCGAAAACGGCCCTAGATGGACTTTTTCAACGCCCTGCCAGGAGGAAGCCATGAAGGCCAGGAAGCTGCCACCGGTTCACCCGGGGGAAATACTCTTGGAAGAGTTCATGAAGCCGCTGGGCATCACGCAAAACCAGCTTGGGCGCGATCTGGGTATCTCCCCGCGGCGGATCAACGAAATAGTAAACGGCAAGCGCCGCATCACGGCTGACACGGCCTTGAGGCTGGCCCGCCATATCGGGACCACGGCCAAGTTTTGGATGAATCTCCAGTCTCACTATGACCTTTGCCTGGCCGAAGATGAGTTGGCCGGCCGTCTGGAGCAAGAGGTTAAAGTGAGGGAGAATGCCGCCTAGCTGGGAGTCTGGCGGAGAAGGGGAAAGGTGTGGGGGGAAGGTCCCTTATTTTTTAAAAAAAGGACTTGCAGCCCAGACGACTGCGCTTTTCTGGGGACCCCGCGGGTTTGCACCCATCCTCCCTTTTACTCAAATAACTTCACAATGTTAGCCGGGAGCCTGGCCGGGAAATCGCTCCGACTGGGCTGGTCGCGGGATGCCCAGGGCGCTGCTGGAGTGCCTCACTCGCCCCGCAGGGGGTTGTCCGGGTCGCCTTGGGCCATCATCTCCTCCAGGCGGGCGCGGTCGTCCTCGCCGGGCAGTTGGCCAAATAGCTCGGCCTCCATGACCAGCTCCCCCCGCTGGTTGGTGTAGCGGCCCCGACCCCGGGCCCGGCCGCCCTGGTCCAGGGCGGTGAGGGTGAACTCCAGGGTGACGGTGTCGCCCGGCGCCACCGGGCGCTTGAAGCGGAAGTTCATGCCGCTGGCCAGCCAGGCCACCTGGCCGCCGATCTGACAGATCATGGCCCCGGTCAACAACCCGTGCAGGATCAGCCCCGCGAAACCCTTGCCCTGGGCGAAGCCCAGGTCATAGTGCACCGGGTTGTAGTCCTGCGTAAGCTCCCCGAAAGCCAGGGTGTCTTCGTAGCTGAAGGTCCGGGTGACGGTGACCTTGTCACCCAGGGCCAGCCCCTGGGCAGCCTGCTGCCGGAGCCCCGTCATGACGCCGCGCCCTCCTCCTCCTGGGCCAGTTCGCGGCCCTTCTGGCCCAGGCTTTCCAGGTTCATGCCCCGGCGCCACATCTCGATCAGCCCCGCCACCACCAGGGGGAAGTACTGCACCGCCCAGTAGATGAGGCTGAAGGCCAGGGCCTTTTCCCGGTCCACCCCCACCAGCATCAGGCTCCAGGTGGCGGCCAGTTGATACGTGCCCACAAAGCCCGGCCCGGCCGGCACCGCCGCGGCCATGGCGCCGCCCACCAGGGCCATGGCCGCCAAGAGCGGACTGGACGGCAGGCCCACCGCCGGCAGGAAGACCCAACCCATGCCCAGCATGCCGCTCCACACCAACAGAGAGTAGCCCACCAGGCGGCCCAGATGACCGCCCCGCCGCAGGGCCAACAACCCCTGGCTGAAGTTGTGCGCCGTACGACCCACCTTGGGCGCCAGGCTGGGCCAGACCCGGTGGGTCAGTCCCCGCAGCAGCCTTTCGGTGGCCTCGGGCCGGAAAACCAGGCCCAGCACCACGGCCAAAACCACCAGGTACAAGAGGAACAGCCCCAGCCCGGCGGCCCGCAGATGCTCGGCGCTGAAGGCCCCGGCCTGGGCCCGGGGGTCCACGAATAAAAGGGTCAGGAACAAAAGCGCCAGGATGGTCAGGCCGTCCAGCAGCCGCTCCACCACCAGACTGCCCAGCACGCTGGACACGGGGGTGGTTTCCAGGCGGGAAAGGGCGTAGGCCCGCACGAACTCGCCCAGGCGGGCGGGCAGCACGTTGTTGCCCATGAAGCCGATGATGGTGGCGGAGTAAAGCCGGCCCAGGCCGCAGGCCTTCACCGGGGCCAGGAGCCAGCGCCAGCGCAGGGAACGGAACCAAAAGACCAGGGCATACAGGGCGTTGACCGCCAGGGGATAGAGGGGGTTGATGTCCTTGATCAACTGCCACAGGCGGGGGAAGTCCACCTCCCACAGCACGTAGACCAGGCAGGCCAGGCTGAGGAGCAATCCCACGATGGCTTGACGGCGCACAGGCGGCCTCCGGCGGCTGGCGTTCCCCCAGCGGGGTCAGCGGGCGGTTTCCTCGAAACGGGACAAGTGCTTCCGGTAATCAGGCAGTTGGGCGACAGCCTGGCGCGGGCCAGGGATGGCCTTTGTCGGCAATCTGCCTCCCGCGGCTCGCGTCCCCCAGCGGGGTCAGCGGGCGGATTCCTCGAAACGGGACAACTGCTCCCGATAGTAGCTTTCATTTTCGCCCCGGCTGGCCAGCAGCGCGGTGCGGGCCGCGGCCACCGCCCGGGCCGGCTGGCCGTTCTGGAAGTAGGCCTCGGCCAGGGTGTCCCAGATGTGGGGCTTGGGCGAGAGACGCACCGCCTTCTGGGCCAGGAACACAGCCTCCCGGGGGCGATGGATCGCCGGATCCTCGGCCGTAGCCAAAAGCCAGGCCAGGCTGTTCAGCACCTCGGGCTCCTCGGGCGCCAGGGTAAGCGCCCCGGTCAACAGGGCCAGGGCCTCCTGCTCATGGCCCTGCTCGGAGTGCAACACCCCCAGGCTCATCATCAGCCCGGGATCGTGGGGCGAGGAGAGCAGTTTGTCCTCCAACAGCCGGACCATGCCGGCCCGGGCCAGGCTCTGGTCCCAGGCCAGCCACTCCAACCCCTGGCCCAGGGCCAACAGCCCCACCAGGCCGACGAGGAAGATCCCCACCGCCCGCTTCAGCCGGGCGGCATGGGCGGCCAGGGCCGCCCCGGGGTTGGGAGCGGCGAACTCCAGGGTCTCCACCCGCTGAGCTATGGAGAAGTGGTGCCAACTGGGCATTTCGCGCACGTTGCCGCTCAGCAGGGCGATCTTCTCCAGGGAGCCGATCAGGGGCTCGGCCGAGCCCATGACCGCCAGGGAGTAGAGGTCGGCCTGGCGCTCGAAATGGCGCATGAAGTAGCCCATGACAAAGCGCAGGTAGATCACCAGGCACACCACCACCGGGAGCGCCAGGATCAGGTTGAACCAGCCCACCTCCTGGGTGGGGCGCATCAGAAAAGCCGCGCCCCAGGCCGTGCCGGACAGGAAGTAGATCACCACGTGGTAGAGGAGGTTCAGGGGTTCGGTGATGGCGAAGGCGGCGGCGAAGAAGCCCAGGAAAAACAGGAAGTACTTGAGCAGGTGGTGGAACTTGACGTGGCCCGCCTCGTGGGCCACCACCCCGGCCAGCTCCTGGTTGTCCAGGGCCTGGGCCAGGGCCGGGGTGATGAGCAAATAGCGGAAGCGGCGGGTGACCCCCAGGATGCCCGCGGTGAGCACCCGGCCTTCCATCAGGGGCCAGGACAGGATCTCGTTGACCTCCACCCCCAGGTGCTCCAGCACCGTCTCGATCACCCGGCGGACCCGTCCGGGCTCCAGGGGACGGCAGCCCCACCAACTGCGCACCAGGGGCGGGAAGAACAGGGCCACCAGGAAGAGAAACACCACCAGGAAGGTGAGATCGCCCCAGGTGGTGTCCAGCCAGGCCTCGCCGCCGGGCCACAGGAGCACCAGGAAGTCCCGGAGCAGCATGGCCGCCAGCCAGGGGAACACCACCGGGGTCACGAAGCGGAGCCGGGCCCAGACATGAGCGCCCAGGCGCTCGGCCCGCTGGAACACCTGGCGCTCCACCGGGTGCAGGGCGGCCCACACCACCAGGAGGTTCACCAGATAGACCAAGGCCGCCAGGAGCCCGGCCACGGTCTGGGAACTCTCGGCCAGGGGCAGGGACATCAAATAATATTTGAGGTCCAGGGCGGTGATCATCAGCCCGAAGGAGAGGATGGCCCCAAGGTTCAGGCGAAGCTCCAGAAAGGATGCGGCCCGGGCCGGGTCGGCCGGCGCCTTGGGCCCGGCCAGACGCCGCAGGAAGAACGTAGTGGACAGGCGGCAGTAGATCCCGAACCAGGCCAGGAGGCCGGAGCACATGAGGAAGCTGGCCCAAGCGGAGAGTTCCGGCGTGGTGAGGGGATAGGCCTCGAACAGGACCATCACCGCGATGAAGGCGATTATCTGGGTAAAGAGCAAAACCGTCCTCGTTTTACCGGCTGGGGTTAACGGGCGGCCGAGATGGCAAGACCCGGGCGGCGGCCCGGGTCCTCTGGCAGGTGGCGGCGGGCGTCCCGCCGCCAGCGCCCAAACAGGCGCGAAGCATGACGCCGGCGCCGGGGGTTCCGGCTCTCGGCGTTCGGCCGGCGGATTCCGCGCATACCGGCGTCTGGTCCCGCCGCGGGCGGCGGGAGGAGGTGAACGTGGCGGAGAGAGAGGGATTCGAACCCTCGGTGGAGCTTGTCGCCCCACACTCGCTTAGCAGGCGAGCACCTTCGGCCTCTCGGTCATCTCTCCGCGAAGGCCAAACCAGTATGGAACCCACCGGGGCGGGACCGCTCCCGGATTATACACGACGCGGGCAGCGTCGTCTGCCGCCACCCGCGGAATTCACCTTGGCGGAGGGAGTAGGATTCGAACCCACGGACCTTTCGGTCAGCGGTTTTCAAGACCGCCGCCTTAAACCACTCGGCCATCCCTCCGGCAGGCCGGTGTGGCGGGAAACGGCAGGGGCCATTACCCCATACGGCAGTTGTCCGGTCCCACCGGCTCCCAGGGATTTATTACCACCCTCCCCCGTGGGGCGTCAACACCAGGTGGGCAAAACCTGCGGTCCGTCTGCCCAATTTCGTTCCCGGCCGGAACGCCGCCCCCTGGCCTTGAGCCGCCTTCGGGGCCGGGGTATCATGAAGGCAAGCAGGAGGATTACTTATATGCGACTCATTCTATATGCTGGCAAGGGCGGGGTGGGCAAGACCAGCCTGGCCGCGGCCAGCGCGGTGATCGCGGCCCAGCGGGGGCAGAAGACCCTGGTCATGTCCCTGGACCCGGCCCACAGCCTCTCCGATGCCTTTGACCTGCCCATTGACCTCATGGACAAGCACGGCGGCAAGCCCCGGGAGGTGGCGCCCCGGGTCTGGATCCAGGAACTGGACATCCACGAGGAGCTGGAGAGCAACTGGGGCGAGGTGCACCGCTATCTGGCCACCCTCCTGAACACCACGGGCATCGACGACATCCTGGCCGAGGAGCTGGCCGTGCTGCCGGGCATGGAGGAGATCAGCGCCCTGTTGCATATCAATCACTATATACAGGCCAAGGAGTATGACCTGATCATCCTGGACTGCGCCCCCACCGCGGAATCGCTGCGCTTCGTGAGCCTGCCCACCACCCTGGACTGGTACATGAAGAAGGTGTTCAAGCTGGAGCGGCGCATCGTGCGCTATCTCCGCCCGGTGGCCTCCCGCCTGTCCGAGGTGCCCCTGCCCGACGACGACTACTTCGCGGCCATTGCCCGGCTGTTCTCCCGCTTGGAGGGTGCGGACAAGCTTTTGACCGACCCCAAGGTGACCAGTGTGCGCCTGGTGACCAACCCCGAGAAGATGGTGCTCCGGGAGACCCAGCGGGCCTTCATGTACTTCCGCTTGAATCAGTTGGCCATCGACGCGGTGATCATCAACCGGCTTTTGCCCCCCGGGGCGCCGGACGCCTATCTGGACGCCTGGCGGGAGAGCCAGGCCAGCTACCTGGAGCTGGCCCGCACCTATTTCGAGCCGCTGCCCATCCTCACCGCCCCCTGGGGCCGCGAGGAGATGCTGGGGCCCCAGCGCCTGGGCGAGCTGGGCCAGGCCGTGTTCGGGGAGCAGGACCCGGCCGCGATCTTCTACCAGCGCGAGGCCTGCCGCTTCCGCCGGGAAAACGGGCGGGCCGAGGTGCGGCTCCACCTGCCCTTTGCCACCAGCCAGGCCGTGAACCTGTCCAAGGTGGGCGACGAATTGATCATCCGGGCCGGCACGGCCAAGAAAAGCCTGATTCTCCCCCGGTCCTTCGCGGCCCTGGAGCCCCAGCGGGCCCGGGTGAGCGGCGACGAACTTATCGTGGACTTTGGAGGCGGTGATGACTGAGCAAACCTGCGCAGGACCCCAAGCGGCGGAGGCAAAGGAGCCGACCTGCTCCTGCCCCCTGGGCAGCTTCTTCCGGCATCTGGACGAGAGCCTCGGGGGGGAAAGCCCCTTCCGGCAGCACATGAAGAACGCGGAGGCCGAGCTTTTGAAGGCCATGCGCGCGCTCATCGACCAGCGCCTGGCCGAGCACGAAAAGCCCCGCAAAAAGGCCACCCGCATCACCGTGGAAGAGGGCTAGGCCCGGATATTTCATGCGGGCCGGGCGGCCAGGTAGCCAAGGCCCTGATCTGGATCGGTTTTTAAACTGAGGCCTTCCGGTTTTTTCGGTGGGCGTTTTGTCACTTGGACCGGCCCCGCCAGACCGCGGCCGGCAAGGCGGCGGACAAGCGACAACCGAGGGCGTGGCCAAGGCTACGTCGCGGTTGGAGCGAAGTCGCGGGCGCGGGCGGCGGACAACTGGCGCTGCCGGACGGCCGGTCTTCCTGAAATATCCGGGCCGCCTCCGCGCCTCCGGCCGGTCCGCCGGCCCCGGATGTCCTGGCACCCTGCCGCCCCCCTGCCCCGGCAAGGTTAGCGGGATTGGTTTCTATTGACAGCTCCCAGCCGAACGATTCAAAATTATTATAATTACTAACCTGCCCTACACCATGTGAACCCACCGCTGCCCTGCCGGCGTCGGGGAACAACATTGGTCTTGCGCATTTTAACTCCCCGCCGGGGTACTGCATGAGCGATCCGTTTGCCCTGCCGCCGGACCCCCTGACCGGCCCCTTGGATGCGGCGGAGGGTTCCGCTCCCCAGGGGCCTGCCCAGAGGCCTGCCCAGGGGCCGGCCGGCGGCGAGGCCTCCCCCCCGCCCGGCTGGGACCCAGCCGGGCTGCTGCAGCTCAGCCCGGCCATTTCCCTGCAATGCCTCTACCAGGCTGACTGGCCGGTGGAGTTCGTCACCGCCAACCTGGACCGCTTTGGCTTTCAGGCCGGGGAGCTGGTGGCCGACGGCCGCCCCTGGCTCAGCCTGGTGCACCCCCAGGACCGCGAGCGGTTGCGGCAAGAAACCGCCCAGGCCCTGGCCCGGGGACGGGAGCCGTTCAACCTGCATTACCGCCTGGTGGACCCGGCCGGGCGGGCCTGCTGGCTGGAGAGCCGCACCAGTTTCCAGGGCGATCCCGCCACCGGGCCGCTCCACCTGCTGGCCGTGCTCCTGCCCCAGGGCCCCCGCGGGCCGGAGGAGGCGGAGCTTTGGGCCGGCCATTGGGAGCTGGCCCAAAGGGTGCGGGAGCGCACCCAGGCCCTGGAGCAGAAGAACCAGGAGCTGAAGCGCGAGATGGCCGAACGGCTGGCGGTGGAGAACCGGCTGCGGGAGACCCGGGACCTCCTGCATCAGGTCCTGGACTGCGCCACGCTGGGCATCTTCACCCTGGATCTCACCGGCCGCTTCCTCAGCGTGAACCGGGGCTTCCAGGACGTCACCGGCTACCCCGCCGACGAGATCCTCGGGCGGCCCTACGGCTTCCTGGTGCAGCCGGGCAGCCTCCCCTGGGTGCAGGGCTTGTTCGAGCGGCTGGTGGCCGGCCGGGAAAAGCTGCAGGGCTTCGAGGTGGGCATCATCGCCCGGGAAGGCCGCTCCCGCCTGCTCTTGGTGAACCTGGTGCCCCTGGTCAGGGACGGGCGCCTGCTCCAGGTGGTGGGCACGGCCGAGGACATCACCGCACGCCGCCACCTGGAGGAGCACCAGCAGATGGCCGTGAAGGTCATCGACCACAGCCGCGAGGGCATCATCGTGGCTGATGCCGAGGGGGTGGTGCGCCTGGTGAACCCGGCCTTCTCCCTCATCACCGGCTACCCCTCCGAGGAAGTGGTGGGCCGCGAGATGAACCTGCTCAGGGCCGACTCCCACGAGACCGAGCTGGTGCTGGATATCTGGGAGGCGCTCACCACCCAGGGCCAGTGGTCGGGACAGTACTGGAACCGCAAAAAATCCGGCGAGGTCTACCCCGAGTGGCTGACCCTGTCCCGCCTGGAGAGCGAGCGCGGCAGCCACACCGGGTATATGGCCATTTTCCACGACATCACCGAGCTGGTGGGCCACCAGGAGGAACTGGCCCGGCTGGCCTTTCATGACGCCCTCACCGGCCTGCCCAACCGCCACCTGGTGGACGACCGCCTGGACCGCGCCCTGGCCCATGCCCGCCGCCACGGGGAAAAGGTGGGGGTCCTGTTCCTGGACCTGGACAACTTCAAGCCCATCAACGACAGCCTGGGCCATGAGGTGGGCGACGCCGTGTTGCAGGAGGCCGCCCGGCGCCTGGCCACCTGCCTGCGGGAAGAAGACACCGTGGCCCGCTGGGGCGGCGACGAGTTCATCGTGCTCCTCAGCAACCCCGCCGACCTGGCGGCGCTCCGGCAGGTGGCCGACAGCCTGCTGCGGCAGATGCGGCGGCCCTTTGCGGCGGGGGACCAGGAATTCCTCCTGGGGGCCAGCTTGGGCCTGGCCCAGTTCCCGGACCACGGCCAGGAAGCCTCCGTGCTCATCCGCCACGCCGACCAGGCCATGTATCTGGCCAAGGCCCGGGGCGGTAATCAGCTGCAAGTCTACCCCGCCAGCGTCCCCCGCCCGGTAACCCGCTGGAACTCGCCCGCCCCGTCGCGGGGCTGAGATCCCGGCGGCCCCCCCCTTTCGTCTTGCCGACGCTATCATGACCGGTAAAATTTTTTTGACAGTTAATTAATACCTTTATACTTGGCTTTTTTTCTCGGCCATTGGCCATAAAAAAATTGCCAAAGGAATTTGGTTGCCATAGAATTTTCATAGTACAAACCTTTCGCCGCTTGGGCATTGGCTGGTCGTTTTTCCCGGCGAAAAGGTGCCTTTGGGCAGACCGGCCATGGGCCGCATCCCGGGCCGCAATGCCAACGATAACAACAGGCTGTCCTTCCAGAGCCGTCGTTATATTAAGCGTTTACCGGCGGCAGGGAGAAAACGAACAGGTTGCCAAGACGCCCCTTGGCGTCATCTGACAGAGGATATCGTGAGGCGTAACTTGGCCAAATTTGCAAGTAACCAAGCCTGTCTCACCCAGGACTCGGAAGGTTTTTTTCGATACTCTGATAGCTGGTTGCGCTACGGAAATGTTGACCGGAAACTTTACAGAATAAGGTCCAATAGTCTTAGGCAAGACTAAGCCTTTTTCTTTGGTGTCCGTTCCCTGGCGGGAAGATGAGGCCGCGGTCGTTCCGTGGGCAGGCCCTTCCCGGATTAACCGTCAGCGTCCCGCCCAGCCTCCTCCTGCGCCGCAAGCGCCGGGGGGATCAGCGCTCCGCGAAAAAGCCTTCCCCATCGGCCGGGAGATCGTATATCACCTGGCCAACCCCGGCCCGCCGCCTTGCGGGCCCTTCAATTCCCCGCGCCTGGGCCTGCGGGGGAAAACCCTGACCGGGACGTCCCAGTTCGGCCCTCCGGCCCCCCCTAGCCGGAACGAAGTGATGTGATTTGCGTTGAACTCCAGGAGAAAAGGCCATGCCCAAGTTGAACCACTCCCTCAACTCCCCCAGTTCCAGAGAATCAGCGGACAGCGAGGATATCACCCGCCGGGAAGCTTTCCGCCAAGCCGGCCGCTACGCGGCCTACACTGCCCCGGTCATGCTGTCTCTCATGGTAGCCAAGTCCGCCGCAGGGTACGGGAATCCGGGCCCGACTCCCAGCGGCAGGGAAGATGCGCGGCCGGAGCCCACTTTCCCGTAGGCCCGGCCTGAAAAACACCGGCAAGAGCCCGCGCCGGCCTTAGGCGCCGGGCTCCCCGGACCGCGGGGGCTTGCCCCGCGGCCCACTTGGCGGTCGGCACACCGCCCGGCAAGGATTTTTTTGTCCTAATTCTTAACTTGGGAGCAAATGAAATGAGCCAGCCCAAAACCCACCGCCCCGCCTGCCCCGCTGACCATTCAGACGCCCAGGAGGCCCTCACCCGTCGGGAAGCCTTCCAAAAGGCGGGACGCTACGCCTCCTTCACCGGACCGGTGATGTTGTCCCTCCTGGTGGCCAAGGCCCCGACTGGCTCGGGTTGGGAGGTCGGCCGCAACTCGTCGCAGAAGCCGGCCGGTCGCGCGGCCAGCAAGCACAAGGCCTGATAGGCAGGTGATCTTTGATGGGTCCTTCCGGGGTTGCCTGCTCCACTGCCCCGGAAGGCCCTTGGCCAACAGCTTGTGATCCGGACGGAAAAATTGGCCGCGCATCCTGCCCCAAAGGAGCTGTCGGATGGTCGACCAAGTCACCCAACCATCCCAAGCTGCCCAGCTCCCGAGTGAGAAGCCCCACCGCCGCGAGGCCTTGGCTCAGGCCGGACGCTTTGACCTCTATACGGCTCCGGTGAGGTTGTCCCTCCTGCCGGCCCGGTCCGCCGCGGCCTGCCCTGGGCCGAGGGAGCCTGCTGTTCCGTACCGGAAAGACAAGGCCACCCGCGCCGGCCAGGCGCGCAGGTTTTCCCGGGCCACCGAACTTGGAAACGATCCCGGAACTTCACCCAAGGAGCAAAACAAATGGCCAAGTCCCCCCCCAACCAGCCCCACTCCTCGGAGGAGAAAATCAACCGCCGCGAGGCCTTGGCCAAGGGCGGCCGCTTTGCCGCCTATACCGCGCCGGTGATGATCAGTGTGCTGTTGGCCCGCAAGGCCTCGGCTTACAGACTGCCCCAGCCCACCCCGAAAAACTAAGGAGGCGAATTGCTTGCCCCTGGCTTGATCGCCCTGCCTTTGGCTGATTGGCTCGTCCTGGCTGAGCTGGGCCCGGGCGCCCTGCATTTGTTGAACCCCGCGGCCGCGCTCATCTGGCGGGCCTGGGACGCGGGCCAGCCGGCCGCCCAGATCGCTGACCGGCTGGGCGAGACCTTTGGCCTGCCGCCGGAACAGGCCCAAAACGACACAGCGGCCATCCTGGCCCAGCTTTCCGAGGCCGGGCTGGGCCCGGCGCGGACTGGTCCGCCCTTGGCCCCGGAGCCGGCCCCGGCTCCCCTCCCGGACGCCGCGCTCCAGCCCCCCGCCACCCCCGCCCAGACCCATGGCTTGGCCGGCCTGACCTTCGGGCTGACCTGTCAGGTGCCGTGGTGGGAGGCTTATTGGCAAGAGCTGCTGGCCGGCTGGCCGGCCGGGGAGGCCGCCCCAGGCCCCCATTACCTCATTGCCGAACACCAGGGCGAGCTGTGGCTCTCCCGGGACGGCGTCCTCCTGGAGCACGACTCTTTCCCCCCCAATCTGGAAGGCGCCCTTTTCCTGGACCTCACCCGCCAGGCCTACCCCCAGAACCAGGTGCTGGCCGTGCTGCACAGCGCCGGGGTCCTCCGGGGCGACGACCTCTGGCTGCTCCTGGGCGAATCCGGGCGGGGCAAGACCACCCTCACCGCCCATCTGGCCGCGCGCGGCCTGGGCTACTATGGCGATGACTTGCTGGCCGTGCTGGACCCCGGGGGTCTGGTGCCCCCCCTGCCCACCGCCCTCAGCCTGAAAACCAACTCCTGGCCGCTGTTGGCCGCGGCCTACCCCGCTCTGGCCACCGCAGCGGAGCATCACCTGCACGCCAAGACCTTCCGCCTGGTCAGCCCCCCCCTGCCCAACCCGGAGCCCCGTCAGGTGGCCAACCTGCTCTTTCCCCGCTACGCCCCGGACGAGCCTCCCCGCCTGCGGGCCCTCTCTCCGCCCGAGCGCTTGGAAGCCCTGCTCCTGGCCCGGGTCTGGCTGGGCAACCTGCCGCTCTCGCCGGCCAACCTCGCCGCCTTCCTGGGCTGGGTGGAGCGCACTCCCGGCCAGGAGCTGGTCTATCCCACCCTGGCAGACGCGGACCGGCTCCTGGAACGACTGGCATGAACTTCCTGGAAAACTTCCTCTTTCTCTGCCGCTCCCTGCGGCCCGCCCCCCCTGAGCTGGGCTCCCAGGTTTCCTGGGAAGAGGTGGCGTATACGGCCAGCCACCTCCTCCTGACCCCGGCCCTCTACCCCGCCTGGCAGGCCAACGGCTTCCTGGCCAGGATCCCCGCCGACCTGGCCGCCTACCTGGAGGCCCTGCACCAGCTCAACACCGCGCGCAACCAGGACCTCCGCCAGCAGCTCTGGGACCTCACCGAAATCCTGAACCAGGCCGGCGTGATCCCCCTGCCCCTGAAGGGCGCCGCCCGCCTCCTGGCTTGCCGTGGCCCCGCCCTGGGCCGCGACGTGCTGCAGGACCTGGACCTCCTGGTGCCGGCCCGCCAGGCCCCTCTGGCCCTGGCCGCCTTGCAGGAGGCTGGTTACCAGCTCGTCGCCCCCCTGGACAGCTCCCCCCAGGAGCGCTACTCCCTGCACTACCCCCCGCTGGCCCACCCCGCGGCTCCCGCCATGCTGGAGTTGCATTGGGAGGCCGCCCGCCGGCCCTTTCAGGCCATGCTCCCGGCGCGGGAGATCCTGGCCCGGGCGCGGCCGGCCCGCACTCCCGCCGGCGGGGTCCACTTGGCGCCGGCGCCGCGGGACCAACTGGCCGTTCTGTGGGCCCACCTCATGTGGGATTTCCACTACCTGGGCAGCTTCGGGCTCCGCCGCCTCTGGCAGGCCGTGGAACTCAGGCGCCGCCCCGGCTCCCCCCTGCCCTGGGACGAGCTGACCCAGGCCGCCCGTGGCCACGGCTTGGCCCGTCCCTGGAGCGAATTCCTCGGCTTGGCTTGGGACCTCTTGGGGCAAGCCCCCCCACCCGGCCAGCAGGTGTCTCCCGGACCCGGGCGTTTGGCCGCCTTGCTGCGCCGGCTTCGCCATCCCCGCCTGCACCTGCCCCTGTACGCGTCCCGCTACGCGCTTTTCATTGCCCGCCGCTATGCCAACCAGCCGGCCCAGCTCGTCAGGCACCTTTTCCGCCCGGCCAACTGGCGTTACCAAAGGAAATGGCTCAACCAAACCGAGAGCAGTGCACGGGGCGTCCTGCCCCGTGCAATGTCGGGTTGGCAAAAACGTGACTCCACCCCAGCAAGCAGAGCTTGCCGGGGGCCCGGGTTTTGCCAACCCTCACAAATTGCAAGCTTTTTGAAGCTTGCAATTTGGCGGGCCATCCTTGGCCCGCATCGGCCATTGCCTGCCGTAATCATGTTTCACAGCCATTTTTGACATAATATCAACACGTTTTATGTGTTTCACCATGCAATGGCCTCAAACCACCAGCCAGCCAACCGGAGGACGGTGTGCCGCCGCAAGCTTGGTGGGGCGTGAAAACCCTGCTTTCCATCTGGAGCGCGACCCCTCGGCTTCCCCCCACGGCCCTTGGCCGCCTCTCCCGGCTGGCCTCGTGGGAGATGGCTGCGCTCTGGACTGACCGGGGAAGCGATTGACCAGAAAAGAGAACGGGGATATCATTCTTAAGATCGGTGATCTTATAGTTTTTACAGGGTCTTCGACGATATAGCATTTCGTGGGGATCGCCGTTAAGCTCAGAAGTCCGGATTCAACGCCGGACAGGGTGCTCCAGAGGCTTTGAAATTATCCCAACTGGGCGGAAGCCGACGCTTGTCGCAGAATCGGGGGTATTGCCATCGTGCCGATCTTTGCATCAGGTTTTCTCAATATCCGCAAAATTTATGACAGCTCAAAAACGATCGTGTTCAGGGCGACCCGCGCGACAGATTCCCTGCCGGTCATCTTGAAAACGATCAAGGCTCCTCTCTTGGACAACGATAGGATCAGTCGTTTTGAGCAAGCGTACCAGATCATTTCCAGCCTGGTTACCGAAGGCGTCATAAAGTGCTATGGGCTGGAAAGGCACGGACAGAAGCCTGTATTGATTTTGGAGGATATTGGAGCTGATTCGCTGGATCGGCTGATGAGCAAGCAACGCCTGGATGTCGCCTTGGCGCTCCGCTTGGCCATCAGAATCGCCGCAGTTCTGGCGCGTATCCATAGCCGGTTGGTCATCCACAAGGACATCAATCCGGCCAACATCATCTGGAATCCGGCCAACGATGAGTTTCGCATCATCGATTTCGACATTGCCAGTTTTGCCGCCCGCCAAAAGATCGCCCTTATCCCGCCGGACTACCTGGAAGGCACCCTGAGTTATATCTCGCCGGAACAGACCGGCCGCATGAACCGGGTGCTGGATTACCGCACGGACTATTATTCCCTGGGCGCTACCTTGTACGAGATGTTGACGGGTGTACCGCCCTTCCAAGCCCAGGACTCCATGGAACTGCTCCATTGCCATCTGGCGGTCAAACCCATACCCCCTCACGAGCGTACTCCCGGACTGGCGCCGATCCTTTCGGAAATCGTGTTGAAATTGATGTCCAAGAACCCGGAAGAGCGCTATCAATCCGCCTTGGGCTTGCAACATGATCTGGAAAAATGTTTGCAGGACTTGTCAACCACGGGGTCTTTATCCTCCTTCCCGCTCGGCCGTTTGGATTACTCCGACCGGTTTCAAATTCCGCAAAAGCTCTACGGCCGCGGCCAACAAGCGGAAGAAATCCTGAGCGCCTTTGCGCGAATTTGCGACGGAAAAGCGGAATTTCTATTTATAAGCGGTTATTCCGGGGTGGGCAAGACCTCCCTGGTCCACGAAATATATCGGCCCATCACCGAAAAACGAGGGTATTTCATCGAGGGCAAATTCGATCAGTTCCAAAGAAACATCCCTTATTACGCTTGGATTCAAGCCTTTAAGACCGCGACCAATTTCTGGTTGATGGAGGGCGAGGACAAGCTGGCCGCCTGGCGGGAGGCCATCACCGCCGCCGTGGGCGATAACGGCCGGGTGCTGACGGAGGTGATTCCCGACCTGGAACTGATCATCGGCCCGCAGCCTCCGATCCCCGTGCTGGGCGGACAGGAGTCCCAGAACCGGTTCAATTATGTATTTACCAATTTTATCAAGGCCATTGCCTGCGAAGAGCACCCCTTTGTCATTTTTCTGGACGATCTGCAATGGATCGACACCGCGTCCTTGAATCTGCTCCGGCTTTTGGCCGCTGACGATGAATTGAGTCATCTGTTGATCATCGGCGCCTATCGGGACAACGAGGTGGATGAATCCCACCCGTTGCTGCTGGAAATCAACGACCTAAAAGCCCGCAACCCCCGCTTGCACCAGATGTCGGTGGGCAACCTCTCCCGGGAAGAAGTACGCTCCCTGGTGGCGGAGAGTCTGAATTGTTCGCCAACCGGTACCGGAAGCCTGAACGATCTGGTCTATGGAAAAACCCTGGGCAACGCCTTTTTTGTGCATCAACTGCTCTATACCCTGAACGAGGAGGGGCTCCTCTATTTTGATGAAACCACCCGGGGTTGGCGGTGGGATCTGGAGGCCATGCAGAACCTCGTGATTTCGGAAAACGTGGTTCATTTGTTGATCCAGAAACTCCATAGGCTCCCCGCCCTGACCCAGGATTTCCTGAAATTGGCCGCGTGCATCGGCTCCCGTTTTTCCCTGAAAATGCTGGCCATCATCGCCGAAACCACGGAAAACCAGGCCCGGGAAAACCTACAGCCGGCCCTCCGGGAAGGCTATATCCACCCCCTGGAGGCGGACCAGAAATTCGCCCATGACCGTATTCAGCAAGCCGCCTATCTCCTGATCTCTGAAAGAGATCGGGAAGCCGTGCATTGGCGCATCGGACGCTTGTTGCTCCAACAAATCCTCCCCGAAAAAAGGGAGGAGTCGCTCTTCGACTTGGTCGGCCACCTGAACAAAGGCCACAAGTTGATTCAAGAACCCGACGAACGCAAGGAATTGATCCGCCTGAACTTGAGCGCCGGGAAAAAGGCCAATGCCTCCACGGCCTATGGCCCGGGGCAGAGCTATTATGCCTTTGCCCTGCGATTGCTCCAAGAAAATGATTGGCAAGACGACTACCAGTTGTCCCTGCTTGCCCACCAGGAAGCCGTGGAGACTGCGTATCTGAATCACGATTTCCCCACCATGGAAAGCCTGGCCGCCATGGTGTTGGAACAGGCCCAAACCCTGTCGGACAAAATCCCGGTTTATGAAGTGCTCATCCAGGCCTACGCCACCCAGAGCAATATTCATAAATCGATTGAAACCGCCCTCCACGTGCTGAAACTTTTGCAGGCCGAGCTGCCGGAGAACCCGGAGCAAACGGACATCGCCGAGGCCATGCAAACCATCAACCAGCTCATGGCGGCCCAAATGGTTGCGGACTTGGATCAGCTTCCGGAAATGGACCAGCCGGAAGTTCTCAACACCATGCGTATTCTGGCCAGCATCGTAGCCCCCTCCTATAACGCCAACCCCCACCTGATGATCCTGATCGTGCTGAAAATGGTGATCCTGTCCATCCAGCACGGCAACACGCCCTTGAGCACCGTGGCCTACTCCATGTACGGGCTGATTTTGTCCGGTGTCCTGGGGGATTACGACGCCAGCTACCAATTCGGCCGGCTTTCCCTCCGGCTGTTGGAGCGCTTCGACGCCCACGCCCTGCGAGCCAGGACGTACCACATCGTCTACTCCTTCACCCTGCACTGGAAAGCCCATCTCCGGGAGACTCTGGCGCCCTTGTGGGAGGCGCATCAAATCGGCTTGGCCTCGGGCGACTTCGAATTTGTGGGCCATGCGCTGCACGTGCACTTCCTGAACTCCATTTACACCGGCCGGCAACTGGAGGCACTCAAGGCGGAAATTCCCATCCGGACCACCATCCTGAAAAACCATAAGCAAGTTTATCATCGCGAGCGGGTTTACAAGCAAATGGTGGTCAATCTGTTGGGCGAATTTGCGGAAAAGCCCTGGATCCTGACCGGCCGATATTGCCAGGAAGAGAAGGCCATCCAGACCTTTTCTGAAGTCGGCGACATCAGCGGCGTGGCCATGTTCCACGTGACCAAGCTCGTTCTCGCCTACCACTTTGACCAATACTCCCTGGCCCTGGGCCATGCTCCCAAAGCCGAGGAAAATCTTTACGGCCTGCCCGGGTTGATTCTGGTCCCTCTATTATATTTTTATGATTCCCTGACCAGGCTGGCTTTGTTTCCCGAAATGGAGGAGGCAACCCAAAAGGAAATCCTGGCCAAAGTTGCCTCCAACCAAGAAATGATGAAGAATTGGGCGGATTATGCCCCGATGAATTTCCTCCATAAATACCATCTGGTCGAAGCGGAGCGCTCGGCGGCGGTGGGTGATTATCTGGAGGCTGAGGAGTTGTATGAGAAGGCCCTGGAAGGCGCCAAGCGGCACGAATACATCCAGGAGGAGGCGCTCGCCTGCCAACTTTACGCCAGATTTTGGCATCGGCGCGGTCAGGGCAGGATCGTAAGGCAATTCATGAAAAATGCCTACGCCCTGTACCACCTGTGGGGCGCCAAGGCGATAACCGCTCACTTGGAAGCCCAGCATCCCCATTGGTTGGGCCTGTCCAGTTCCGGGCAGGTGGACCAGACGCGCCTGTCCTCTTCGCTGGCCCGCGATATGGACATCAACGCCTTCCTTAAATCCACCCAGATCATCACCGGCGAGATTGCCCAGGACAAATTGCTGACCAAAATGATGCGCACGGTTCTGGAACACGCGGGCGCTCAGAAAGGCGTTTTGTTGCTGGAGCGGTCCGGCCAGTGGGTGGTGGAGGCCCAGGGTGCCGTGGAAGACCGGGAAGTAAAATTACTGCAAGCCATCCCTTTTAATACGGAAACCGCCACCGAAATCGGGGTCTCGGAAACCATCGTCAACTACGTGATCCGCACCCAAAAATACGTGGTCTTGGTCGATGCCGCCCACGAAGGGGAATTTGTCCGCTGCAACCATGTGCTGAGAAATCAGCCCAAATCCATCCTGTGTCTGCCGCTGATCAATCAAAAGCAACTCAACGGCGTTTTGTACCTGGAAAACAACCTCGTCGCCGGGGCTTTCACCGACAAACGGGTCATGATCCTCAACCTCCTGTCCGGACACATGGCCATCTCCATTCAAAACGCCGCCCTGTATGCCAATCTGCAACTGGTTAACGAAAACCTGGAACAACTGGTCAGCCTCCGGACGCGGGAATTGTCCGATGCCTTCAAGGACCTGGGAAGCAAGCACACCCAGCTGGAAAAAGCCCATGCCGACCTCAAAGTGGAGATAGCGGAACGGCGGAAAGCCGAGGAAGAGATAAAAACCCTGCGCGGCCTCTTGCCCATCTGCTCCCACTGCAAGAAAATCCGGGATGACACGGGCTATTGGAGTCAGGTCGAGGAATTTATCAGCGAGCATTCCGAGGCCAAATTCTCCCACAGCATTTGCCCCGAATGCATCAAAAAGCTCTATCCGGAGATAGCTGAAAAGGTGCTCAAGAAAACCGAGGATACCAAAAAATAACCGCGGCGGGCGGGCTCATCGCCGCACCCGCCGTCCGAAAAATTGACTATCCCGCGAGAGAGCCACGCCCCTCTACTCCAGGTAGCAGGGCGCGCCAACCACCAGGAACTTGCCGTTGAGCTTCACCCCGCTCACGTAGGACCGTACCTTCACCGGGGCGCTCTGACCGGGCTTGGGCCAGGTGCTCTCCACCCAGCCGCTCCGGGCCTTGGCCAACTCCACCTCATCGCGCACCAGGTATTTGCCAGCTTCATCTTTCAGGTCCCAAAGATTCTGGCCCACCAACTCGGGGAAGGCCGAATTGACCAGTTCCGTGCCCTTTTCATCGCACACGAAAATATAGCGGTCCCCCTGGCTCCAACGGCTGGGGCGTTGGTTCATTTCGGCGAAAGCGGCCTCACCCTTGGCCTGGATATGCTTCACCGCCTCCCCCACCAACTCCTTGACGCCCTGTTCATCAGGGCACTTGGCCGGCCCAGCTCCCAGACAAAGCATGCTGCCCAGCAGCAAGCCCACCGCAGCCAATTTGATCTTTCGGTTCATGGCACTCCCTCATAGTAGAAATGCGCTGGAGATTATGCGCCGGGACCTTACCAGCCCGCTACGGTAGTGAGAGCGGAGGTAGAGTCTCAGTCAAAGCCAGGGTTTATAATCATTAAAATTTACCTAAAGTACTCCGAAATAAGCGAACCCCAACATTACATATATGATTTTTTCGCTTTATCAAACTTTATCTACAATTCTATTATTTCTCCACACCTTCAATTTGTTTAAAATACTTTTCCTGTAATTTGGTATAGAAAACAGGGTCAACATCTTGCACATAAGCAAGATGTCCGCGCAAGACAAAAATATCTTCTTTTTTTAATCCATCCTTAGCCATCAGATTAAGAAAAAACCGTACTTGATCTTTATATTCTCTCCTTAATGTTATATGTCCATCATGACATATACGTAATCCGGTCACGACAGCCGAGCCACCAGAGGAACTAGTCATCTTTAGTTTATTATAATTAAATTTCAACTTTGGTGAGTTACAACCAGACACAAGAGAAATAATAGAATTTTTAATTTCTTCACAAGCGCCGGGAATATTTGTTGAAAATACTAAATCGTCTGCATATCGGGTATATACAATTTTTCCGCCGATTTTTTCCTCTAAAACCTCCAACTTGTTTTTGATTGCCACATCTAGATTATACATAATTATATTAGAAATAATCGGGGAAGACGGGTACCCAATAGGCAATGCGTCATCCTTATAAAAACAACAACACCTCATTAGGTTTCGATCAAATTTATTATCGCTCCAAAGAATTTTTTTTCTACCCAAAAATGAATCAAATACGACAACAAAATCAGAATAATTCAGGGACCAAAAAAAGTCAATAAAGTCCAACTTAAGAAAATATCGCATGTTTTTATGGACTTCTGCATTCCTCCGTATAGATATATTTGGCCGATAAGACATCGCCGAAGAATGAACTTCCATTTTTGAAAAAACATTATCTATCAACCAATATTGAATCAATTTAACTTTACGTGTCGGCTGCACAACCAGACGAAAGCCTCCATTATGTTTTGGGATTTTTATATGTTTCACGCAGCGCCTAGAATCATTTATAATTCTGTTTATTTCGGGCTTCCCCAGCCCGAAACTAGTTTCTATTTGCTCCCAAAATTTCACGCTACCCAACCAAGCCTGGCCTTATCATAACGATAGTAAGTATTTTTAAAGGCAGCGATTACGTCAAAAACATCTATCCCGTCATACATAAAATATGGCCTAGCACAACAACTAGTATAATATAACTCATCGTTTATCGATATATGGTTTATCGCTTTTAAAATAGCTAGAAGCATCTTTAAGTTGTTAAAACTCTTCCTCCCAAACAGCAATTTAACCAAGAAGCTAAGTTCAACCGAAGTTATTGGGCCTGCAAAGAACACGAGGTCATGCACTAAACGTAAACTTTCCTTGTTTTGAAAGGTTACCGGGTTCAGGTTTAGCACCCGGCTACGCCTGGAAGGTTTACCCTTATCAAGGAGTCTCACAAGCCTAGAAAATATGCGACCAATTCCATCCCCTCCATCACGTCCTGTTGGGATCATTTTGTAGTAAAGCAGGGCTTCATCTCCAACGGAATCAGCTATTGCTTGAATTGGTCCAATATTAATAAACGACTTCGATTCTTTATGGGCAACATCATTTATCACGATAATTTTACCACGTGTTTCCTTTTTTACAGAAAACGCACCTAGCTCACAAAAAGCACTTTCACTTTCCAAAATTATTAATACGTAATCTGTAAATTCAAAAACATCACTTTCAATATCTAAAAAATTTCTTGCGTATCCCTCTGCCTTAAGTACATCAAAAATAGATTCTGCTAAAAAAAATTCGGTGTTGGGTAAATTTTTTTTTGAAAACCTTAACAGCGCCTCCCGTCTAGCAGAAACACCACCGCCTCCACTCTTATTTGCTCCACATAAAAAGACAAATACTACATCCTCGCTATGACGCCATATATTGTTACTCTCAATAACCTTTTTAAAATTTTTAATAACTCTTCCTACTGCGCTTTTTTCTGACCCAAAGCACAACAGCACTGGCTTAACGGAATGCATGATCTACTCCAAGCGATCGGGGCATCCTCTCGTGGATATCCCCTACTACGGGATATCCACGAGAGGATGCCCCGTAGAAAGGTAAAAAAACCAGGCGGACAAGCGAACTCGCAAGCCGATAGAAAGCTCCGCTTTCTATATGTCTAGATCCATGCACTCCGTCAAGCCAGCGCCATGAATTATCTAAACAAATTAGGCAATTAAACCGATGTATATCATATTAACTAGCATTTTTTTAAATCCATACAAAAAAACAATATTGTTGGACGGGTTCTGACATCAAAGAAAAAATTACGTTGGGTTGTGTGTCTAATTCACATGTTACGCAAAAGAGCTAATCATCACCACTTAGAACAACTTCCCGACTTCCACCTCATTGATATCACACGTCATGTTTACTTTACTAAATCTTGACCACCATAGCAAATCTGAGGCTACTTCGAACACTATCATTTTCCGATTTGCTTCCTAACTTGACACCAGGGCCCGGCCCGGCTATCCTCCAGGTATTATGCTATACACGTGTTGCCATACATGTGAGACCCCATGCTGCCCAGCCTGAAAATTTCCATCCGACGCCTGGTGGAAAGCGTGGTGCGGCAGGGTGACCTCCGCCGCGGCCAGGGCCTCCCCCCCGATCCGGCCGTGGCCGCCGCCCTGCACCGGGCCCTGCAAAAAAGCCGCGGCCCCGGCTATCAAAGCGAGGTCCCCCTCGCCCTTACCCTGGCCCGGGAGGGCCGGGAGCTGACCGTGGGCGGCCGGGTGGACGGCCTCTGGGCCGCGAACGACCCGCCGCTTTTGGAGGAGATCAAGACCTTTCGCCGGCCCGGACCCGGCCTGGAGCCCTTGGAGTTGGCCCGGGCCTGGGCCCAGCTCCGCGCTTATGGCCACCTCTACGCCGTGGCCCAGGAGCTGCCCCGGGTGACGCTGCGCCTCACCCTCTGCCCCCAAAACGGCCGGGGCCGCGCCGCGCCGGAGCCCATCTCCCAGGACGAGACCCTGAGCGCCCCGGAGCTGGCCCGCTTCTTCGCCAGCCTGCTGGACCCCTGGCTGGACCGGCAGCGCGAACTCGCCGCCTGGCGGCGGCGGCGGAACCTCCTGCTGGCCGAGCTGCCCTTTCCCTTCCCGGTCTATCGCCCGGGCCAGCGGGACCTGGCCGTGGCGGTTTACCGCGCCGCCGGCCGCGGGGGGCGGCTGTTGGCCCAGGCCGCCACGGGCAGCGGCAAGACCCTGGCCACCCTGTTCCCGGCCCTGAAGGCCCTGGCCCACGGCCTGGCCGACCAGGTCATCTACCTCACCGCCAAGAACACCGGCAAGGATGCGGTGGCCGCGGCCCTGGCCCAGCTCATGCCCCAAGGCCCCCTGGTGCGGGCGGTGATCCTGGCCTCCCGGGCGGCCCTCTGCCCCCAAATGGAGGCCGACTGCCGCCCGGAGTGCTGCCCCCGGGCGGCCGGGCACTTCGACCGGGTGGGCGCCGCCGCCCGGGAGCTGGCCGAGGCCGGGGTGGTCACACCGGCCGAGCTGGCCCCGGTGGCCGAAAGGCACCGGGTCTGCCCGGCTGAGCTGGCCCTGGACCTGGCCGCCGCGGCGGACGTGGTGGCGGCCGACTACAACCACCTCCTGGACCCGCTGTCCCACCTCTCGGTGCTGCACGGCGAGGCGCTCTCCGGCGCCCTCTTGCTCATCGACGAGGCCCACAACCTGGCCGAGCGCGCCCCCCGCATGTTCTCCGCCGGTCTGGACGCCGCCCGGGTGGACGCGGCCCGGGCCGAGGCCGTGGACCTGCCGCTGACCGGCCGGGCCCTGGCCCGGCTCACCGCCGCCCTGGAGCGCCAGCGGCAGCGCCTGCCCCCCGGCCCGGGCCATTGCCAGAGCGAGGAGCCGCCCCGGGCCCTCCTGCCCCTGTTGGAGGAGGCCCTGGCCGCCCTGGAGACCGACCTGGCCCAGGGCCGGGAAGTCCACCCCTGGCTCTGGGAATTCTACCTGGCCGGCCAGCGCCTGGCCCAGACCGCCCGGGAGTTCGGCCCGGACATGGTCACCCTGTGGGTGCACGACTTCGAGAGGCTCACGCTGCGGCTGTTCTGCCGCGAGCCCGGCCCCCGCTTGGAGCGGGTCTTGGGCCGGGCCCGGGCCGTGGCCCTGTTCTCCTCCACCCTCACCCCTCCGGCCTACCATTGCCGCCTGTTGGGCGGGCCCGCGCCCGAGACCCTGGGCCTGGCCTGGCCCTTCCCCCCGGAGAACCTGCGGGTGCTGGCCGCCCGCCGGGTGAACACCCGCTTCCGCCAGCGCGCGGCCACCAGCGGCGAGGTGGCCGCCCTGGTGACCGCCCTGGTCCGGGCCCGGCGGGGCGGCTACTTGGTTTTCTTCCCTTCCTACCAATACTTGGAGCTGGTGCGCCCCGCCCTCACCGTGGCCCTGGGCGGGGCGGAGATCCTGGCCCAGCATGCCCAGATGGACGAGGCCGCCCGCCGGGAGTTCCTGTGGCGCCTGAGCCACCCCGGCAAGGGCACCCGGGTAGGGCTCACCGTGTTGGGTGGGGCCTTTGGCGAGGGGGTGGACTTCCCGCCCGACTGCCTGGCCGGCGCCGCGGTGGTGGGGGTGGGGCTTCCCGGGCCGGGGCCCGAGCGCGAGGCGCTCCGGCGCTACTACGGCCGGGCCCTGGGCCAGGGCTTTGAGTACGCCTACCTCTACCCCGGCCTCAACCGGGTGGTGCAGGCCGTGGGCCGGCTCATCCGCTCCCCCCAGCACCGGGCCGTGGTGCTGCTTTTGGACCAACGCTACGCCAGCGCCCGCTACACCGGCCTTCTACCCTCCCACTGGCGCCCCCAACTGGTGGACACGCCAGCCCAAGTGACGGAGCTGGCCGGGGATTTCTGGTCAGGGGTGACCGAAAAATCCGCCGCCCGGGCGTGCGCCAGTCAGTAATCATCCTTATTTTTAAGCCAACACTGAACCTAGCTGGATGATGGGTCCCTTGCTCGGCCGCCTACCCCGCCCCCTGGCGGAGAAAGGAGCCGAGAGCGGGCTGGGAATCTGGGGAATGGCCCCACCCCCGCGAGCCGGCCAAGCGCCGGCACCACCGCGGCAAGCCCCCGGGAAGAAGTTCCCCCGATGGGCGACCGCCGAGAGTTAGCAGCAAAACAGAAGGCCCCGCGCCCGGCGCGGCGGCCCGAGGAGATGATGTGATGTCGGAGAACACCCCTACCCTGGCCAGCAAGCGGGACCCCTTGTTCAGCCCGAGTGATTTCGCGCGGGACGACGAAGGTGACGACGCCCTTTTCTACGCCCGCGACCGCTTCGTGGCCCATCTGGATGCCCGGGCCCTGGACACGGTGAAGAAGATCATCGGTTCCCTGCTCACCGAGCCCGCCCCGGCCATCCTGGACCTCATGGCCTCCTGGGACTCCCACCTGCCGGTGCACCTGACCCCGGCCACGGTGGTGGGCCTGGGGCTGAACGAAAACGAGCTGGCCGCCAACCCGGCCCTGACCAGCTATCAGCTCCACGACCTGAACCGCGACCCCGCCCTGCCCTGGCCCGACGCCAGCTTTGACGTGGTGCTGAACACCGTGTCCGTGGACTACCTCACCGATCCGGTGGCCGTGTTCCGCGAAGCCGCCCGGGTGCTGAAGCCCGGCGGCCTGCATTTGGTCATCTTTTCCAACCGCTGGTTCGAGCCCAAGGTCACCCGCCTGTGGCGCGCCGCCAACGAGGCGGAGCGGGTGATCCTGGTGGAGGAGTGGCTGCGCCTGGCCGGCGGCTTTACCGCGCCCCGGGTCTTCGTGTCCAAGGGTCAGCCCCGGCCGGCCGGGGACAAGTACGCCCACCTGGGCCTGCCCAGCGATCCGGTGTACGCCGTGTTCGCCGAGCGCCAGGGCGGTGATCCCGCCCGCCCGGAGCGGCCCCTGCCGCCACCGCCCACGGCAGAGCGGCCCGACCCGGCGGAGCTGGAGCGGCGGCGGGCCCTGGTGGCCGAGACCCTGGAATGCCCCTACTGCCGCGAACGCCTGCGGAAGTGGGCCGTGCCCCAGACCCCCTTCACCGAGTGGGACAACGAACACATGTACATCTGCTTCAACGACACCTGTCCCTACTACCTGGGCGGCTATGACACCCTGGGCCGCCAGGGCAACCTGGGCTCCACCTACCGGCTCATGTTCAACCCGACCCAGGGCTCGCTGATGGCCATCCCCGTGCAAAGCCCCAAGATGCTGAAGGACGGCATCGTGGACGGCTAGGAGAATTCAGGAAGAGTAAGAATGTGGGGGGAAGGACCTTTTTTTGAAAAAAAAGGTCCTTCCCCCCACACCCCCCATCTCCCAAAAAACTTTATATTTTTGGCTGGCACGCTGTTGAAAAACAGCGTGCCGGTCTTTTAGGGCCGCAGCGGCGGCAGGAGGTCACCCGAGGAGCCGCCCGGGGAGCCGCCCGGGGAGCCGCCCGGATCGGGCGTGGGCCAGGTGCCCGGGGCGGACGAGGGTGGGCCGGGCGGGGCCGGCGTGGGCCAGGTGCCCGGGGCGGACGAGGGCGGGCCGGACGGGGCCGGCGTGGACCAGGTCCCCGGCGCAGACGGGGGCGGGCTGGACGGGGGCGGCGTGGGCCAGGTGCCCGGGGCGGACGAGGGCGGGCCGGACGGGGCCGGCGTGGACCAGGTCCCCGGCGCAGACGGGGGCGGGCTGGACGGGGGCGGCGTGGGCCAGGTGCCCGGGGCGGACGAGGGCGGGCCGGACGGGGCCGGCGTG
>JAHLLK010000178.1 GCA_020444165.1 Deltaproteobacteria bacterium
AAAAACGGGCACACTCCTGCTGGGGCCGGGCTTCACGCGCGCGCGGGGCCGCTTTCGGCTCGGCTCGGCTCACTCCTCGGCAATCATGGCCTTGAGCACCCGGAGCATGCGCAGCCGAGTTGCCTTGTCCTGCTTTTCTACCAGAGCACGAATCTCTATTGCGGAAGTGTCCAGCGGTTGCCGCTCATCGCCCAGGTTCATGAGTTCGGCCAACGTGACATGGAGGGCCTTGGCCAGGGCCGTAAGTGTGACCAGGGTGGGATTGCCGCGTCCCCGTTCTATCTCGCCCAAGTGCTTGAGGGAAATATCGGCACCTTCGGCTAGCTGCTCTTGGGTCAAGCCAAGGGAATCGCGCAGAGCGCGTATGTTGTGGCCCAGTCGGCCCGCCAATCCTGACATGTTGGTTCCTTTTATGAGGAACTATAATTCCCATGTCCGTCTCCCAGAACCAGCTACAGTGCTTATTTTTTGCTTGCAAATAGGTACTTTACTACTCATTATAGCAACAAAAAGAGGAAGCATAGGTATCCAGAAAGGTGGATGATTATATGCGATATGCCATAGGCATCGGGGTAATCTTACTGTTGACGGGACTGATCTTGTTCGCAGGGGGTGAGGATATAGCTCACAATGATTTCAAGGTTTACGATGACGTGGCCTACGTTGAAAAGCACCTTGACGACTATGACTCTACCTACATCTTGTCCTGGCAGATAGCCCGGCACCTGGTGGCCGCCATGAAGGTGGTCGAGGAAAACCCGGACCTGCGCGCCCTCCAGACTGTTGTCTTCACCTACAACGGCGAGATGGAGGACAAGTACGGAAACAAGCGGATAGACACCTGGACCCGCGTCTCAGTCCCGGTGGAGGAGTGGTTCAAATATACCGAGGAAGTCCGGGATGATAGCTTCGAAGTCCGCAAGCGCATGCTAGCCGAGTGGATTGTGGAGGGATTCCCGTATTCGGAGACGTTGGTTAGGGATTTGGCTAATTAGCGATTGAAATAAATTGTTACGTCCATCGGACAACTATAGAATAGAAAGAAAGACTAAACTCTCCGTTTAATTAATAATAATAACCAGTTCGGTAATGGGAAAAGTGTAAGCTAGCGTGTTGGAACTAGAAGGTTGTTACAAGTTACTGTATAGAAGCGACTCTACCTCATCCAGCTTTTGTTTAATTTGTTGTATTTTTAGGATGTTATGCTTATGGGCTGCCACATCGTCATGCTGGAGGAAATGGAGCGATGCCCTCAATTAGGTAAATTGGTACCTTAATAATAATTTTCTTGACAACCTGACCTCCAAATGAGAGCTTTGACCTATCGCAAAAGGAGGATGTGATGTCACGTATTACCGATTCAGTCACCTATGTGGGAAAGGTTGACTGGGAGCTTACAAAGTTCCACGGCGAAGAATATTCAACCTATAAAGGGTCAAGCTATAATTCCTATCTGATCCGCGATAAAAAAATCGCCCTCGTTGATACGGTATGGAAGCCGTATGGTCAGGAATTCATCAGCAAATTGGAAAAAGTGGTGGACCTGGACGAGATAGATTTCGTCATCGCCAACCACGCCGAAATCGACCACAGCGGCGCTTTGCCCGCCCTGATGGAACGCATCCCTGACAAGCCGGTGTATTGCACGGCCAATTGCGTGAAATCCCTGACGGGCCAGTATCACAAAGATTGGAACTTCCAGGTCGTCAAGACCGGCGACACGCTCAGCCTGGGTGCAAAGGAACTGACGTTTGTTTCCGCACCCATGCTGCACTGGCCGGACAGCATGTTCTGCTACCTGAGCGGAGACAATATACTTTTCAGCAATGATGCCTTTGGCCACCATCTGGCATCGGAGCAACTTTTCAACGACCAGGTGGACCAGGGTGAGCTTTACGAGCAGTGCATCAAATACTACGCCAATATCCTTACGCCATTCAGCAAACTGGTTCAGACCAAAATCAACGAGATCATAGCGTTGAAACTGCCCGTGGACATGATTTGCCCCAGCCACGGGGTGATTTGGCGCGAAAATCCCTTGCAGATCGTGCACAAATACCTTGAGTGGTCCGGGGACTATCAGGAAGACCAAGCGACGATCATCTATGACACCATGTGGGAAAGCACCAGGCTTATGGCCGAAGCCATGGCCGAGGGCATCCTATCCGCCAGGCCGGAAATGACCGTGAAGCTGCTCAACACGGCCCGTCGCGATAAAAACGAAATCATCACGGAGGTTTTCAAGTCCAAGCTTCTATTGGCCGGCTCTCCCACGATCAACAAAGGCATACTTCATTCCATGGCCGGTATGCTGGAAATGATCAAGGGGATGTCCTTCAAGAACAAAATGGCGGCGGCTTTTGGCTCGTTCGGCTGGAGCGGCGAAAGCGTGAAGATCATCAGCCAGTGGCTGAGTGAGAGCGGTTTCAGCCTCCTAGATGAAGGCCTGAGGGTGAACTGGAAGCCGGATCAACAAGGCCGGCAGCAATGCTTCGAGTACGGGCGGTCGCTCGCAAATCAACTTTAGCGCTACTGAGAAAGCCGTCTGGTACCAGCTGCTTCGGACCGGCTTATCTTGTTAGTGAAAATAATGGTGCGAGGAGCAAATGAAGCAAGACCAATACGGCGAGCCCTTGCCACTGGATGAGAAAGATATCGTCGAAGCCATGCGGGAGCTATCCGGCTACCTTGATGTCACTCCCGAGGATTTGAGCAGTCTTTTTAGACTTGCTTACAATCACGCGCTGGACAGGTTGAGCGGGAACGTAACCATCGCCAAAGTGATGACCCGCGAGGTGGTCTGTGTAGGGTCGGACCAGACTCTATTGGAGGTGGCCGAGACAATGGCCTCAAAGGGTGTGTCAGGCGTGCCGGTTTTGGATGATGGAAAAGTGGTGGGGGTAATCGCCGAAAGTGATTTTCTCTTGAATATGGGCGGTAAAAATGGCCACTTCATGGAAGTCCTGGCAAGTTGCCTGGCCTCAAGGCCTTGCCTTGCTGCTCCTTTACGGGTCAAGACTGCCGCCGAGGTGATGAGCACTCCTCCCATCATCATGAAACCGGACACCCCACTGTCCCAAGCTACTGAAACTATGCGCTTGAAAGGTATTAACCGTGCTCCCGTGGTGGACGAATCAGGGCGTCTCGTGGGCATCGTTACTCGTGCCGACATCATGAGTTTGTTCAAATTATCATCCCCGGAATTGTGTGGAGCCGACGACTGATGAATCTCACTGATTATTTGAACAAAATGCGTGGCGGTGCATCAAGCCCGCCTCGAGTTTCCACCCGTGAGGTGCTTTGGTCGTGGCTGGGGTCGTTCTTGGGTATCGCCGCCGTGGCACTGGTCAACCAACATTGGCTTGAAGGCACGGACCTGGTTTTGATCATCGGCTCTTTTGGTGCGACGGCGGTGCTCATCTACGGCGCTATTCGCAGCCCGTTGGCGCAGCCGCGAAATTTGCTGGGCGGCCATTTGCTATCGGCGGTTGTTGGTGTTGCCTGCTCCAAAATGCTGGAAGTGGAGCCATGGTTGGCGGCTTCAGCGGCTGTTTCGGTGGCGATAGCCCTGATGCATCTGACCAAGACCTTACATCCACCTGGTGGGGCCACCGCTTTGATCGCCGTAATCGGCGGTCCAAAAATTCAGGCGCTGGGCTGGCTGTATATCTTTGTTCCTGTTGGAGCGGGAGTACTGATGATGCTGATCGTTGCGCTGATTGTCAACAATCTGGCCGCTCAGCGGCGCTATCCTGAGTTTTGGTATTGATTAAGCAGCTATCCGTCTTAATGGGGGCATTTCTAAATTATGGAAATGGATACATTAGACAACACGCTCCTCAACGAATTGAGCGAACGAGAAGAACGATATCGAAGCGTAACCGAGACTAGCCCCGACGCAATCATTACCACCACGTCTGAAGGACAAATACTGACCATCAACAACGCCGGTCAAACGATGTTCGGCTATGGCGTTGAGATAATAGGTAAAAACGTTGAAATTATGGTGCCTGCCCATTTGCGGGAAGCGCATCGAAAAGGTGTTAAACGGTATCTGGCAACAAGGGTTCCGCACATTATTGGTAAGAAAGTGGAGCTTTCAGCACTAAAGGCTGACGGTACAATTTTCCCAATTGAATTAACACTTTCCAGTTGGGATGGAGCCGAGGGAATTTTCTTTGGGTCGATTATCAGGGATATAAGCGAAAGAAAAAGAATCGAAATATTAAAAGAAGATGTCACTCACATGATGCGCCATGATTTACGTTCACCTTTGGTAGGTATCATTGGTCTGGCAAATCGTTTGGCTGTGGCTGTCAATTTGGATGCAAAACAAACTAAGTCAGCAGCTACCATAAGCGAGCTGGGCAAAAAGATGTTGGAGATGCTTGACCGTTCGCGTGATTTTTATCAATTGGAGGAAGGCACGTATGAACTCCAGCCGAAGCCGGTCAACCTATTTGAGACTGTAAAACAAGTGATCGATCAGCTGGAAGGGGCAGCGGCCACAAAGGGCGTAGAGATCAATATTGCCAAGGCTCCGAAAGAAGCCAATATACTGAACATCAATGGTGAGCCGATCCTTCTGGAAAACATGCTCACCAATTTGATTAAAAATGCGGTCGAGGCAAGCCCCGCCGACCGAAACGTAACCGTAAGTTTTTTCCGAACTTCGCTGAATCAAGCCCCAGCCTGGAGAATAGATATTCATAACGAGGGGGCCATTCCACTTGAAATCCAACCGCACTTCTTTGATGCATATGTAACTTCTGGGAAAGTGGGTGGATTTGGTTTGGGAACGCATAACGCCATGATAGTAACCAGAGCGCACGGGGGAGAGATTTCATTCACCTCAAATGAAAGCCATGGCACTCATTTATTGGTGGACTTGCCAGCGTAGTTAACTGCTAAAAACCAATAAATCAATCTAACTATTAACTGAATATTTATCTGCCCATATGACGTGAAAATTACTCTCGTTGCATAAGGTGAAAAGGAGGTCGCATGCAGCCCATAGGACCATTGATGCATGAGCATCGGCTAATTGAACGCATGGTTGCAATGATTGGCAAACAAGCCGCACTCATCGAAAAAGGTGGAGAGCCAAATACTGCTTTCATTGCTGATGCCGTCGATTTCTTCCGCGTTTATGCCGACCGTTGTCATCACGGCAAAGAAGAGGAATTGTTATTCAAGGACCTTGCTAATAAAGGCCTCAACTCTGATTTAATTACGATTATGAATGAACTAATTGAGGAGCATAGACTTGGCCGCAGCATGGTGGACAAACTTCACAAAGTAAATCAGGACTTCGTCAACCATGGCGGTGATGCCAAGCCATTGGCACGCCTGCTAATAGAATTATCTTCTTTCTACCCCAAACACATCGAAAAAGAGGACAAGCATTTCTTTTTCCCGGTGATGGACCACTTTAGCAGAGAAGAAATGGATAAGATGCTTGAGGAATTCCATGAATTCGATCGGCAAATGATTCATGATTTTTTTGGTGATAAAGTGAAACATTGGGAGGAAATATCCTGAACGGGCTGTGAACTAAATGAAACAAAATAGGCTGCATCTCAAAAGAATTTACGACCAAGCTGAGGCCAGTGACGGCAAACGCTACCTGGTGGATCGCTTATGGCCTAGAGGCATCAGTAAAACGGAAGCCAAGCTAGATGGCTGGCTCAAGGAGTTAGCCCCCAGCGATGAGTTGAGGAAATGGTTCGGCCATGACCCCGAGCGTTGGGGTGAGTTTAAAAGGTGCTATCGCTTGGAGCTTAAGTCCAAAGGCAAGAAAGTCTTGTTAAGCAAATTGGCGCAGGAGCAGCGCAAAGAAACCATAACTCTCTTATATGCCGCCAAGGATAGGGAACACAACAACGCCGTCGTCCTGCGCGAAGAGTTAGTTTTCAATTACTAAACTGCGCTGCCGCCTAGCATTGCCACGCTATGCTACTGAATTATCTTTGTTTTTAACTCGAGCATGAACATGAGATATTTACCATTCAAAATGTCAAATCCGGGCAAAATTTCCCTCAGTGATATTGATAATAATTACTATATTAATTGGTGAAATCTAACAAGGACCGAATCCTACTAAAAAAGAGGAAAATACTCTTGACAGGCATCTCTCTCTCGCATATCATGTGAACCTATATTCACTTGGAGAGCGACTTGGCTACCGAAAAGCTAGACACCGCCACCAGGCGTGAACAAATTGCAGAGGCCGCCCTGGCTTTGATATCAGAGAAAGGTATGCAAGGGTTGGCGATTGCTTCCCTGGCTCGCAGAGTGGGGCTTGTCAACTCAGCTTTATATCGGCATTTCAATGGAAAAGATGAAGTTCTGGACGCGATGCTCGATTTGATAAGTGATCGTCTGATGACCAATGTAAAAGCAGTACGACGGGAGTCAGCCCCTCCTTTGGATCAACTGAGACAGCTGTTGATGCGACATATACGCTTGATCAGAGAAAACCAAGCTCTTCCACGCATCGTGTTCTCTGAAGAGATATACTCCGGAAAGCCAGAAAGAAGAACTAAACTATTTAATATCATTAGCAGATATCTGACCAATGTCAGTGATATTTTCTCTGAAGGCCAAAAAAATGGGACTATCAGGCCAGACACTGACCCTTTGGTACTAGCAGTCATGTTTTTAGGTTTGATACAACCCGCAGCAATTCTGTGGCATTTAAGCAACAATAAATTTGACGTCACCAAACAGGCTGAAAAGGCATGGGGAATTTTTGCCGATGGTCTGAGCCGGTAATCTTTTTTGCGCTCAATGTGAATCTATTTTCACATTAACAGGGGTATTAAGTAATGCGTAAGAACCTCGTTGCTACGATTCTAGTCATAATATTTGCGTCTGGAGCAGGGTATTGGTACTGGCAAACCCGTCCTGAACCAAACAGTGAGGCTATCCTTGTTTCTGGAAACATAGAGGTCACTGAGGTTCAGGTAAGTTTCAGAATACCGGGTAGAACCGCCGTTAGATTAGTTTCAGAAGGTGAAAGGATTATGAAGGGCCAGCCTGTGGCTCGCCTCGACGAAGAAGAATATTCTCGAGAGGTCGCTTTGAGCGCTGCTGAGTTGGCAGCGGCAAAAGCCTTGCTAGCTGAGCTCCTAGCTGGTTCGCGTCCACAAGAAATAGAAACCGCAAAGGCAATCGTTAGCCGAGCCAAAGCTGAAGAAAAAAGGTGGCAAGCGGAATATAAACGTCAAGAAAATTTATTTCGCAAAAATGTAATACCAGCCAGAGATTTTGAAATAGCACAAACGGCTCACCAAACAGCCAGGGAGAAGTTACGCGAAGCACAAGAGCATTTAAAATTAGTTAAGGAGGGACCGAGGAAGGAAGCTATTGCGCATGCGCAAGCTCAGGCTGAACGTGCCAAGGAAGCGTTGGCTCTTGCTAAGACACGACTTGGCTTCACTATCCTTAAATCTCCTCTTGATGGTGTGGTTTTGAGTGAGCATATCGAATCCGGTGAATACGTCTATCCCGGAACTCCTGTGGTTACTGTGGGCAGGCTAGATAAGGTTTGGTTAAGAGCTTACATCAACGAAACGGATTTAGGGAGAATCAAGATAAATCAAGAGGTACAGGTTACGATAGATACATATCCAGATAAGGTTTATAGAGGTAAAATTTCATTTATATCTCAAGAAGCAGAATTCACACCTAAAAACGTACAGACTCAAGCAGAGCGCGTAAAACTAGTCTATCGGATAAAAGTTGACATTCCTAATCCCAGGCAAGAATTAAAGCCGGGAATGCCTGCTGACGGCAAAATAATTACCACCCGATAATTAGGTTGAAGAATAAGATGGAAGCTATCAAAAGTAATCATTTAACAAAAAGGTTTGAAAATACGGTAGCAGTTAATGAACTTAGCTTTAGCGTGAAAGAAGGTGAAATATTTGGCTTGGTAGGCCCGGATGGTGCAGGTAAAACAACGACAATGCGGCTTCTAACATCTGTAATGGACCCAACCTCTGGAGATGCCTGGATAGCAGGCCATCATGTGACTAAAAAGGCCGAAATGGTTAAAGAAAGCATAGGTTACATGAGCCAGAGATTTGGTTTATATCCTGATCTTTCAGTAATGGAAAACATCCTTTTCTATGCAAATATTTACCAGGTTCCTCGTAAAGGTAGACTAGATAAAATTGAGGAATTATTATCTTTCAGTAACCTTACACCGTTCAAGCGACGTTTAGCAGGCAACCTTTCAGGAGGGATGAAGCAAAAATTAGGGCTTGCGTGTGCTCTAATCCACAAGCCTAAAGTCCTATTTTTAGATGAACCCACCAATGGTGTTGATCCTTCTTCACGCCGTGATTTTTGGCGTATTCTATACCAATTGTTACGCGAGAAGGTCACTATATTTCTTTCTACGGCCTACTTGGATGAAGCGGAGCGCTGCAATCGGGTAGCCCTCATGGATAAAGGCCATCTGCTTGCCATCGGCACTCCAGATGAAGTTAAAAAATTGATGAAAGGTAAAATAATTGAGTTTAGAGTCCCTCAGCCACGACAGACTACCACATTATTGCGTGAAAAATTGCCGGGTCACTCAGTTGGCCTTTTTGGTGATCGCGTTCATATAGTTTCATTTCACCCTGATGAAAGTATAGCAACTGCAAAAAAGATACTTAGCGAAAACAATTTCAAAGTTGATAGTGTAAAAATCGTAACTCCTGCTCTAGAAGATGTATTTGTGTCAATGCTCTCAACCCAAGCAGAGGCATCGAATGGAAACAAATAATACACATAACAATACCGCTGTTTTCGTGACAAACCTAGAAAAACGCTTTGGCAATTTCATAGCAGTTAACAAAATCAACTTAGAAGTTTATTCTGGAGAAATATTTGGCTTTTTGGGGCCTAATGGGGCTGGGAAGTCAACTACCATCAGAATGTTATGTGGTATTTTAGAACCGACTGACGGCTTTGGCAAAGTAGCTGACTTCGACATTCGAAGCGAACAGGAAAAAATTAAATCTCATATTGGTTATATGAGTCAAAAATTTTCACTCTACGAAGACCTTACAGTAGAGGAAAACATCGACTTCTACAGCGGTATTTATCGCATCCCCTCTCACCTAAGGAACAAGCGCAAAGATTGGGTCTTGGAGATGGCAGGGCTTCGGGAACATCGTAAATCTTTAACTAAGATACTATCTGGTGGCTGGAAACAAAGGCTGTCTTTAGGCTGCGCGATCTTGCATGAGCCACCAATCATCTTTTTAGATGAACCAACATCCGGCGTAGACCCCGTCAGCCGTCGTCAGTTTTGGGATCTTATTTATGAATTAGCCGGTAAGGGTGTAACCATTTTCGTGACAACACATTATATGGATGAGGCGGAATATTGTGATCGCATAGCTCTAATATATCGCGGTGAATTAATTGCACTGGGTTCTCCGGAAATCCTCAAAAATGAAAAGATGAAAGAAGATGTTCTTTCTGTTGTATGTAGTCGGCCACAAGATGCGATGGAAGGTATTGAAAAGCTTTCCGGTATCAAAGAGGTAGCTCTTTTTGGTAAAGGTTTGCATGTAGTGGTGAATAATGGCAAAAAGGCTATTTCCTTTTTATCTAGTTTTCTAAATGAAAATGGCTATATCGTTGACCAAATTGAGATTATTACTCCATCGATGGAGGACGTTTTTGTTTCGCTCGTTGAAGCTCGTGACCGAGAGAGCCTTTCCCAAGTAGAGGTCACTCAATGAGGCTTAGCCGCATCATAGCAATTGCGCACAAAGAATTTATTCATGTCCTGCGCGACCCTCGTAGTCTAGGCATGGCTGTCGCTATTCCTATGTTATTGCTCGTCTTGTTTGGTTATGCCCTTACACTTGATGTTGATAAAGTTCCAATCGTTTTTTGGGATCAAAGCCATTCAGTGGACAGCAGGGAATTCATAAGTAGATTTGTTGCATCCCCTTACTTTACTGTAAAAGAATCAGTAGATAATTATGCTAATCTTGAGCACGCCATTGATACAGGTGATGTATTGATGGCAGCTGTGATCCCTTCAGATTTCCCTAGGCAATCTCACAGCAGCAATCAGGCCTTTGTCCAGCTAGTGTTAGATGGCAGCGACTCTAATACCGCAACGATAGCTTTGGGTTACGCTGAAGGTGTGGTGCAAGCCTACTCTCGTCAAATAAACACTATAAAATATCAGCGACTTGGAGGACGCACAGTAACCAGCCCTGTTGACTTAAGGCCTAGGGTTTGGTTCAACCCTGACCTGGAATCCAAGAATTACATTATTCCTGGCCTTATCGCTGTAATTATGATGGTTATAGCGGCACTGCTGACCTCTTTGACCGTTGCTAGAGAATGGGAAAGAGGGACTATGGAGCAGTTAGTTTCAACCCCTGTGAAGGGACCAGAGCTGATCTTAGGTAAGTTCCTTCCTTATTTCATAATTGGCATGGTGGATGTAATTCTGGCTGTCCTTATGGGCGAGTTCCTTTTCCAGGTACCATTACGAGGCAGCCCAGCACTACTATTCTCAATAGCGGCTGTTTTTCTCGGGGGGGCTCTTTCGCTAGGCCTGCTTATCAGCATAATCACAAAAAGCCAATTATTAGCCAGCCAATTAGCTATGGTACTGACTTTTCTCCCCTCATTTTTATTATCAGGATTCATGTACGCCATAAGCAATATGCCTAAGGCAATTCAGCTTATAACTCATCTTGTTCCTGCAAGCTATTTTGTAACAATATTAAAAGGAATATATTTGAAAGGAATCGGTTTGGAAATATTAATTTATGAAGCGTCGCTTTTAACGATATTTGGAGGCGCTATGCTTCTAATATCTATCTTTAAATTCAAAAAGAAGTTAGCGTAGCCATGCTAGAGCGAATCAAACATATGCTCATAAAAGAGTTTATTCAGATATTTCGTGATCCCAAGATGAAGGGCGTGATTTTTTTAATGCCCCTGATCCAAGCCATGGTTTTTGGGTATGCCGTAACTACAGATGTGCGAGATGTAAAAATGGCTATCTATGATAGTGATGCTAGCCAACTAAGCAGAGAGCTGACTGCACGTTTTGTTAACTCAGGATACTTTATTATTGCCAAGCGAGTTGAGAACAATAACCAGATAAATAAATTAATGGATCAAGGAAGCATCAGGGCTGTTCTAAAAATTAATAAGGGATTCCAAAACGATTTGGTGAAGGGATTAAAAGTACCCTTACAGCTTATAGTCGATGGCACTGATTCAAATACAGCAGGCATTATATTGAGTTATAGTGCCAAAATAGTTGGTCAATTTTCAGATAATATTCTTTTGAAAAAACTTATGCGGTCACCTGTAAAAACATTTAATAGCGGAGGGACTACTCTAGAGACACGGGCTTGGTTTAATGAAAACCTTGAAAGTAGAAACTTTTATGTACCCGGTGTAATAGCCATCATTGTCATGTTGATAACTCTTATGTTAACAAGCATGGCAATAGTTCGCGAGAAGGAAATAGGTACCATGGAACAGATAATGGTCACACCCATCTCGCCATTAGAATTCATCCTGGGTAAAACCGTGCCTTTTGCTCTAATCGGATTTGCTGACGTATTGTTAATCACTGGTATAGCTGTTTTTTGGTTTGATGTACCTGTACGCGGCAGTATAGCGCTTTTGTTTATAGCTACTGCTTTATACCTCATGACCACCCTTGGGATCGGTTTGCTTATTTCCACGGTCAGCCAAACTCAGCAACAAGCCATGATGAGCACTTTTTTCTTTTATTTCCCGGCAACACTTCTATCTGGGTTTATGTTTCCAATAGCAAACATGCCCATAATAATACAATGGCTTACATACTTAAATCCACTACGTTATTTTTTAGTCATCATCAGGGGCATATTCCTTAAAGGCGTAGGGCCAGATATTTTATGGCCTCAAATGCTTGTCCTTGCAGTAATGGGCCTGGCCACTCTTCTATTAGCTTCTAGCAGATTCCGCAAAACCATAGCTTAACCGTACCTTGGAGCCAACCATGTTATCTTATATAAAAACAAGTTCACCAAGTAAGCACATTATTATCTTAGTATTTCTTCTATGCATACTAATTAATGCCGCTAGTTCCGCTGCTGAGAAGCCAATAAAAATAGACCATGAGAATGCGGCTCTCACCTTGACAGAGTGTGTCAGGATTTCTTTGAAAAATAATCCTGTAATGCGGATTGGAAAAGAAGGCGTATTTTCAGCAGGCGAAGAAATCGGCGAAATGAAAGCCCCTTATTATCCAGAAATAAGTTTGCAGTCTGGCTTTAAAAGATGGCAAACCCATGCTTTTCTCCCTAGTGGCCTATCACGGCCGGACATACCTACAGTAATCGGGCCGACCGATGATTGGAGCGCTGGCCTACAGGCCCGGCTTCTACTATTCGACAGCGGCCTTCGCAAAGCAAGGTTGGAAAGGTCCAAGGCTAAATTTGGTGAGGCGCAGGAAGACAACCAAAGATTGCGTCAAGAGCTGATTCTTAGTGTGCATAAGAGTTTTTTTGCCTTAGAGGCTGCATACCAAGCTGATTCTGTGTCAAGACGGAGCTTAGAAAGGGCTAATGAACATTTACGTCTAGCGAAAATTCGCCATGATGCTGGAGCTGTCCCCCAGGCTGACGTCATTAAGGCAAAGGTTCAAGTGGCTCAAGCCGAGCTTTCGTTGGTCCGAGCAAAAAACATGGTCCGTATAGCCCAGGGTGGTCTTAACACGGCTATGGGCCTGTCTGTGGGCAGGCCAACAAGAGTAAGGCCTGAATCGGCCAAACTAATTTTTGAGCCTCAGGTAGATTTGACACTGATGCTTAAGCAAGCAGAGCAACAACGGCCAGTAGTAAAAGCCGCTGTCCAGCGCATTATTGCGGCTGAACAGAATGTTAATGCAGCTGAAAGTAAATGGGGTCCTGTTATACGGGCAGAAGGCGGCTATGGTTGGCGTGATGATGAATTAGCTCCCCATGATGAGGCATGGTCAGCAGGCATTGTTTTAGAACTCCCCATATTTACAGGCTTTGCAAGAACGCATGGTGTAGCAAAAAACCGTGCAGAGCTTCGAAGAGCCGAAGCTGACCGAGATCGGGTAATAAACCAAGTGCGAGAAGAGGTCTGGGCATCTATTAGTAATTTACGAGAGGCCAAAGAGGCGGTACAAGCTGCACGGGTTCTCGTGGTAGAAGCAAATGAAGATTTGCGTACTAGTCGTGAACGTTATTCTGTTGGGGCTGGGACTATAACTGACTTAATTGATTCCGAAACTTCTTTAGCAAAGGCTGAAGGAAATGCTGTGGAGGCTAAATGGAATCTCCACACTGCTGATTCTCAGCTTAAATACTCACTTGGCAAGCTAACGCAATAAATGAACATGAAACTTAAAACAATAGCCCTATGTATTTCTATTTTAGCTGGGGTACTCGGAGTTTGGCATTTTGAAAAAGCGCTTCCATCTTGGAAAGACGAAAGCTTTCTCATGATTGCTACCGATATACTGTTTTTAATTTTGACATTTATTTTGGTGGCTGTGGTGTGCCATTTTATAATTTGGGAATTCGCACTAAAAGAAATAAATGACCGCACTATGAACAAATAAATGCTGCGGTTTTAGTCAACCAAAGAAATTTGCAACACATCGTAATGCTCCAAAATTAGATTGTTAAAAACATCTTTAAAATGATTACATAGCAGATTATTTATAATGACATAGCAAGATTTCAACTTAACCTATAAGGAGAGGCCAATGAAGAAAATATCTATATATGTCGACGGCAAATTTAAAAGTCAGAACTTCAATAGTTTGCTCGTCCATGATTCGCCATATTTCAAAATTATTAATTTCAACTTTGAGCCTGGGCAAGAATTGCCAATACATGCACACAACATAGATGGACAGGTTAGCATTTTGGTGCTAGAGGGCGAAGGTGTGTTTTTGGGTGAAGACGCTAGCCTTCCTGCAAAACAGGGCGACATTTTTATTTGCGACATTGCCGAACCTCACGGGATAAAGGCCAAAAGTCACTTAAGAGTGATAGTGACCATCGCTCCACCAATTTAATTAATATAATTTGGGTAGAGCAATCAACTTTTTAGTTGTGCTGCTAATATGCCGGAGAAGTTGAACGGATCAACAAATTATAATTTCACAGAAATCTATCGAGGCGTTTGTGCGTAAACTATCTTTATTCCCAGAGGTCATTTGGGATGTTACGTTAACAGCACCTGTACAAGGAGTTAGAGGTGAAACCATCTGATGAGATCATCGCTGAACACGAGGCCGTGTTAAAAGTTTTGGACATTTTAGAAATTATTTGTGATGAGTTTTCCGAATTACCTCAAATGCCTTTAGCGCATATCAAAGACATTATTAATTTTATTGATGTATTTGTTGATAAATGTCACCATGGAAAGGAAGAGGATATTTTATTTCCAGAGCTATACATCGTTGGAACGTTACAGCAGAAAGATTTTGTTGATTTTTTGATAAAAGAACATCAGAAGGCACGCGTCTTGGTACAAGAGAAGCGGGAAACAATGAAAGTAATGAAAAATGCCGACGGCCTTCTAATTACTCCGGCAAGCGAAGCTGCTGTAGATAAACTAATAGCCGTTTCACGATCATATATAAATTTAATGCGGTTTCATATCAATAATGAAAACCAAAACCTGTTGCCGCTAATTGAAAAGGTTTTTTCAAGAGCCAAACAGGATGAATTTTTGACGCTTTTCGAACAGCTTGAGTCTGAAAGAATAGGAAAGGGCCTGCACGAAAACTTCCACAACATGATTAATAAGCTAACGTTAATTTATATTTCCTAGGCTAACCACATATATAGGCTTGTATGAAGGGAAGTTCGTTGTCTAGTGGCGGGAGTGCTGGCCATTAA